>ONDF01000006.1 GCA_900316525.1 uncultured Bacteroidales bacterium | reverse complement strand
TTCGGGGGAATTCTTTTACCCTATATCAAAGATAAGAAATTTCTAACACATTAGCAATCAATTTGTTATAAAGTTTCGACTGTTTCGCGATAGTCCCTATCTAACGAAGCCGGACGCTAAGATATTTTGAGCACACAGTCTATCGCCGGATTTGATAATATGCCGTAGAATCCGTATGTTTGCTTAGATATTGCAGCGGAATCAAGTGATGAGACAGTCGATTGCCATCTGTGGGCTGGATTGCGAGAAGTGCGATGCCTACATTGCCACGAAGGATAACGACCGGGTTCTTCGGGAGAAGACGGCCCGATTTTGGTCCGAGTTGAATCATGCGCCCATCTTGCCGGAGCAGATCAACTGCGATGGTTGCCGCATGGACGGAGCCAAAACCGTCTTCTGCAGCTCGTTTTGTGAGATTCGCAAATGCGCATTGGCCAAGGGATTTGAGACTTGCGGCGACTGCACAGAGAAGGATACTTGCTCGAAGGTGGGTGTCTTCTGGCAGAACAATCCTCAGGCGAAGAAGAATCTGGAAGTGGGCATTTATTACAAGAGAGAGAAACGATATCAATATGTGACCTTACGGGATAGACCGGACCTGAAGGATGCTGCGGCAACATGGTTTCATGGCAAATGGAATGTGCCCAAAGAAGCATATCTCGAATGTATGGAGGCATATCTGAACCACGAAACGGAATATGGCTGGTATCTCTGTCTTGACGGCTCCCGCATCATCGGGGGTATGGGTGTTATCGAGAACGACTTCCACGACAGAAAGGACTTGTCGCCCAATGTTTGTGCCGTTTATACCGAAGTAGAATACCGCTGTCAGGGTATTGCCGGTGAGTTGTTGGACATGGTTGTTGAGGATATGAGGTCGAAGGGAATCACTCCGCTCTATCTGGTGACGAACCATACCGGTTTTTACGAGCGATACGGATGGGAGTTCCTGTGCCTGGTGCAAGGTGACGGCGAGCCGGAAATGTCCAGGATGTATATTCATAAGTAAATGGGCAGAATCATGGAATATATCAGGGTTACAAAAGACAATCTGGAACAGGAGCATATCTGCTGCGCCATCTCAAACAATAAGGACGTCCAGGTATCGACCAAGAAAGCCTGGCTGGCAGACCGTTTTGACGACGGCCTGGTTTTCTTGAAGAGCGTCGAGCGAGGGAAGTGTTTCATCGAGTATATCCCTGCCGAAAATGCATGGAACCCCATCGTGGCCGACAACTATATGTACATTGACTGTCTATGGGTATCTGGCTCCTTCAAGGGACATGGTTATTCCAACGACCTCCTGGAGGAATGTATCAAGGACAGCGAGGATAAGGGAAAGGTTGGGCTCTGCATCCTTTCCTCGGCCAAGAAGAGACCTTTCCTTTCAGATCCGAAATACTTGGCGTATAAGGGTTTTAAGGTTTGCGACGAGGCCGATAACGGAATCCAGCTATGGTATATGCCGTTCTCTGCCGGCGCCATCGCCCCCAAATTCAAGGATTGTGCGAAGCACCCACATACCGGCGAACCGGGTTATGTCTTGTATTATACAAGTCAATGTCCCTTTAATGGCAAGTACGTTCCAGTCCTTGAAGCCGTGGCGAAGGAGCATGGCGTGCCGTTCAAAGCCATCCATCTGCAAAGCAAAGAAGAGGCGCAGAACGCTCCGACGCCCATCACTACCTATGCTTTTTTCTGTGACGGCAAATACGTCACGAATGAGCAGATGAACGATAAGCGCTTCCTGAAGGTGATTGGCAAATAGAATGGTATCTATGGATTTGTTGAAAACCATATTGGCGGTGGGTGCCGGCAGTTTCTTGGGCGGCGCGGGACGTTATCTGGTATCATGGGCCATGAAAGGGCTCAACAAAGGATTCCCTTGGGCCACATTGGCTGTGAATCTCGTGGGTTGCTTCCTGATCGGCCTTCTCTGGGGCGTCTTCGGTAAGAACGGTACCGAGGGCAGCAGTTGGGCCATCTTCCTGACGGTCGGCCTCTGTGGCGGATTTACGACCTTTTCAACCTTCTCAAAGGAGGCTTTGATGCTCTTGCAGGGAGGCAATTTCTGGAGTTTTGCCGGCTACGTCGGAATCAGTGTCGTGGCGGGTATTTCCCTGGTTTCCTTGGGATACTGGATTTTCCGATGACTTATGTAATCCTCATTCTGGTCGGCCTGGTCGCAGGTCTCCTCTCCGGATCGGTCGGATTCGGAGGCGGCATGGTATTGCTGCCTGTCATCACCTACTTCTATGGAGTCGAGGTTGCTGTTCCGGTGAGCACGATCGCTCAGTTGGTGAGCAATCTTTCACGGGTCGGGATGGGTTGGAAACAGATCAACTGGAAGGCTGCCGGGCAGTTCCTGCTGCTGGCAGTGCCTTTCACGGCGCTGGGCGCGTTGGGTTTCGCCAAGTTCCCGAAAGGGCCGATGCGCCAAGTTCCCGAAAGGGCCGATGACCATTGTCCTTTGTGTCTTTCTCATCGTGTTCGCCATCCTGAAACTGCGGGGAAAGATGACCCTTCCGCACAAACCGGGCACCATGATTGTCGGTGGCGGCGTGACCGGGCTCATCAATGGCCTTCTGGGCATTTCCGGGCCGCTCAGCAGTGCCGTATTCCTTTCTCTGGACCTTGCTCCGGTAAGCTATATCGCAAGCGAAGCCACTGCCGCCTCGGTGATGCACATTGTCAAAGCGATGGTCTATGGCAAACTGAGCCGATCGGTGCCGCCATGATGCTCGGGAATTTCATCGCCATGCGCTGTATCCGTAATGTCAACCGGAAACGCTATCAGAAGATCGTCGCAGGCGTGATGATCGCCGTCAGCCTCTGGCTGATCGTCTCCAATATCCACTGATAAATCGTGATTTCATGGCAATCCAAGAAATCGAAGTCAAGGCCGTGATGACGAAGTCCAACCTGCCGGTTGCCGACTTCTCGGTCAACCCCTATGTGGGATGCACGCACGCATGTAAATACTGCTATGCCTCGTTCATGAAGCGTTTTACCAATCATCCGGAGCCTTGGGGATCTTTTGTCGATGTGAAGATGTGGCCGGAGATCAAGAACGCCAAAAAGTATGCAGGGAAGGAGGCTTTCTTTGGTTCTGTGACTGATTGTTACCAGCCCTGTGAGGCCAAGTACAAAAGAACCCGTGCACTTCTTGAACAACTCCAGGGTAGTGGCATCAGCGTAAGCATATCAACGAAGAGCGACCTTGTTCTTCGGGACCTGGACCTCATCAAGACTTTCCCGAATGCCCGCGTGAGCTGGAGCATCAATACGCTGGAAGAAGATTTCAGAAAAGAGATGGACCGGGGCGTCAGCATCGAACGACGTCTGGAGGCGATGCGACAATTCTATGATGCCGGGGTGCAGACGACCTGCTTCATATCGCCCATTTTCCCGGGCATCACGGATGTGGAAGAGATTATTCTGCGAGCCAAGGACTATTGCAACCTTGTCTGGCTTGAAAACCTCAATCTGCGAGGAGATTACAAGGGACGCATCCTGGACTGGATTCACCTGAACCATCCCGAACTGGATGGCCTGTACCGCGACATCTACACCCGAAAAGACCGCACTTTCTGGAGCGATCTGGATGCCCGGATGCGCAGCTTCTGCGCTGAGGAAGGCCTGCCTTATGTCCGTAATGATGACAGCCGGCGTGCCAAACACGGGGAACCGCCCGTGGTGGTCAACTACTTCTTCCACGAAGAAATTATTCCCTCCGCGCGAAAAGAGCAGTTACGGCAGACAAGGACTTGTTGCTGATTGATTCTGCAAATTCGATTTATCGGCATAACACAAACCCCGACAGTCTTGGATGATTGCCGGGGTTTTGCTTCGGAATTCTCACAGAAATCGACTTTTCTCAGAAATCTAAATATCTGAAAATCAATTAGTTAATAGCCTCGTACGGGGTCGTTAACTTATATCTAACTTTTTTGGATGACTTATTTGAGGTCTATAGGGTAGGTATTCAGTCGGAAAGTCGCATCGGACGGATATGTAATACCGCTATCTATCAATTCTAGAATAGTAGAAGGAGAACAATGCAATCAGTAACAGGACACCGATGACGATGAGGAAGAACTTGAGTAGTAGTCGTATGGCCGCTTTATTGTCTTCTTTCTCCGCCTTCTTGTCCTCATATGTATAGCGAATAAGACTCTTTCCGGCAAGTCGGTTAACGGCATCCTCCAGTTCTCGATTCTTAAAGAAATAGTTGTTTAGCGAAGCACTGATGTTAGGTTCATCTTTATCTTTGAAGATGATGACGAGATACCGATGATAGTCATCCTTGATATAGCAGTGATCGATACTCTTCCAGGCATAGAAAGATCCATTTTCATCGGTAAACCCATCTTTATTCAGGATGAGACGTCTATTTAATTGCTTGTATTCCAGGATACATAAGTATAGAAGCAGGGGGAGGCCGAACAACAGGACTTTGACAGAATTCGAGACCAGGCCGACGACAAGACATCCGATAGTCGCCAGACACAGCGAATACCAGGTGAACTTCTCGTGTTTGAATACGACTTCTTCGTTTTCCATCAGTTCAAAGGTATGATTTAAATCGTAAATAACCAATTCTGATTTTACAAAGTATCCTTTGTGTCATGTCAAGAGTCAACTGGATAAAAAGGCAGACTCTTTTCGCGTCTTAATGTGCTTGTCCAAATCGTGGACCGGTGCAAATGGCCGAAAATGCTTGTAAGGGTCCAGATGATGGACCTGTACGAGCACTGAAGGAGGGGGTAATGTGAACAGACGGAGTCCCCCCATACTCGAACGCGAAAACCCGGCCGTCAAGGCCGGGATGTTTCGCGTGTACGGGGTCGTTAACTTATATCTAACTTTTTGGGATGACTTGTTGGGGATTTATCTAGTTGGTATCCAGTTGGTTACTATTCTATTTCGTGCATGGCGTCCCAATTGTCCGGCTTTTCGCCGTATTTTTGCACCAGGGGGAGAAAGCGTGCGTTTGCTTCCTTTTCGTCATCATAATAGGCCTCATACAAGCTGGTTGGAAAAACATAGAAGCCCTTGATTTCTTTATCCTTGAAACAATATTTGATGAAATCGTAGGACCATTCGTTATTGTAGGTCATCGCAATCTTGAAAAGCCTTTCGACTCGATAATGGTTGGGAGACCCACGCATGAGTTCATAATCCCGTATCTCTTCGAGCACTGGAATGAAAATGTCGTCCGGCCATTTCAAGACAGCGTCAAGTCCTTCTATAGTCCTGCTCCTTTTGTTTGACCAGGGATCATAGAAATCATACTCCCGGAGTGCTTCAAGTATAAGCGGGATATCTTCTGGCTTCCGATAGGTCGCCAGGATTTCCAGATCCTGCGATTCGCCATTGAGATAGAACTCCCGAACCCGATCATAGAGGCCTTCGGTTCCAGATAGCCGCAAAGCAGAACGATACTTGTCCAGATGCTCCATGCCGGACCCGAAAACGGTAAGACTGTCAATGGTGTGAATCTGCTCGGTGGTATAGAGTCCATCGTACTGCCAAATAGTACTAAGCATGAAATCTCCGACAGTCTCTTGCCATCCCTGATCAACCCACCAGTACCAAAACAAATCCTTATCAGTCAACCTGTCCAAAAGGATGCTGTAACAGCGTTCGCTCTTCTTTTCGGCCAAAGAATAGAACGCAAATACACGCTCGGCAGGGTAAGTTGCATAACGGGCCAGGGAATCCAAATCCGAATCAGTAGACTCCCTTAATATCCGTTGTTGTCTTTTCCAACCTTGAGGAGCTTTCCCCCAGCCGCCGAAGGAAGTTCGATTAAAGATGTTGTTAGTGTCGATTTGGGGTATTGGTGGCGGCGGTGGGATACTGTCATTTACTTGCCCATGACAAATGACGTTGACCAAAGGAAAGAGCAAAACCGCTGTTATGACACGACGAATCATGCTAAATGAGAATGAAACACTCCAATTGCTTCAAATACCGTTCCGCCCTTGTCCTGAAATAGGTTTACCAGAGGTTTGCGGATGGTCGAATTGTAACTAACTGATAACCAAACGATTCAAAAATGCATATCCGCAGACCTGCCAGAAAAAAGATGGGTCTGAGGATTGAATAATTGTAATATACAGTCAATCAATGAATTATAAAGCCATTATCTGCAGACCCCAGTGAAAAGCACGAATAACACAGCCTTGGCATAGCACGAACACTGAATCGAAGCATCTTCGGAGCGCAGCGACTGAGCCTGCAGGCGAACGGCGGCTTCTGCCGCCGAGTCCCCTCCCCGAGGGAGGGGATTTAGGGGAGGGGTAACGGTGAACAGACGGAGTCCCCCCATACCCGAACGCGAAAACCCGGCCGTCAAGGCCGGGCTATTCGCGTGTACGGGGTCGTTAACTTATATCTAACCAATTTTGATGATTTTCGGGAGGTGTATCTATTTGGTATTCAGGCAGATAATGGATTAACTAAAGATGCCGGACTCTAAGATTTTTTGAACTCGCATTCCCTGGCACGATACAGTTAATTCACCAAGCTATCTCTTTATCCCTCAAGGGAAAGGAGGTCTTATTTCGGAAAATCATTATCTTTGCAATAGTTGAGTTATCTATGAGCAGGCATCCTTTCATCATTTGTTCCCCTGGAAACGCATTCCGACGGATGCTGGGTTGTCTGTTTGTCGTCTTGGTTATCTTGTCCTGCAAGAAGGACCCGACCATGAGGACAGATATCGACAGTATCGAGACGGACTATACGGGAGGTATTATCTCCATTGAGGTCGACAGCAATGCCCCTTGGAAAGTGGTTGCAAACTATGGGGTTGGTGCAGGGAACGGGTGGATTCATTTTGACCGGACGGAAGGGGAGAGTGGTCCTGTGCAACTGACGGTCGTTGTCGATGAGTCGCAGGGGTATGACCGGAAGGGATCGGTGGTGTTTGTGTTGGAAGAGAATCTCTATCACACAGTTCCTATCAGCCAGCATGGAAAACTGAATCGGGAGATGTCGGACTTGTTCTCCCCGGCCTTCTGGGAGTTCATCATGAGTCGGCATCTGGTTCATCAGGCTTTGGATAGGGACGTTGGAAAGGTGTACTATTCGGATGTTTTGAATATCAAGAAGTTGGATTTGTCCGGACAGACCTTCGACTTCATGGCGGACCTGGCTTTCTTCGAGCGGCTGGAGGAACTGAATTGCTCGAATTGTGATCTTTCCGTTTTTACGACCCCGATGCCCAGTCTGCAAGTGCTGATCTGTAACACCAACCAGTTGAAGGAACTGGATCCGGCCCTCTTCCCGTCGTTGAAGAAACTCGTCTGTCGTTACAATGAGTTCTCTGAATTTGATCCGGATGCCTTCCGGAGCCTGGAGGAACTGGATATTTCCGGGAATCCGATCCGTTCCATCGACATTTCCTCATCCCGGCTCACCACTTTCTGTGCTGCATGCACTCCTTTGAAGGAACTGGTCGTGGGGCCGAGCCTGGAGATTCTCACCTGCGGAGAGAGCGAGATCGAAAGAATCGATCTCTCCAACGCTGCCGCCCTGTGGACGATCAATTGCGACCGTTGTCACTTGAAGGAATTGGATGTCTCCCATATTGACCCCGGTTGGTTGGACTGCTATTCAAACCCGGATCTGCATAGCTTGATTCTACCTGAGAGACAGTCACAGTTGATGTATCTGCTCTGTTCTTCCTGCCGGATCGAAGGAGAATTGACCGTCAATTCCCCGGTCATCAGGGATGTCGATTGCAGCGATAACCGCCTCAGCCGGCTCACCATCACGGCGGAAAGCGCTCCCTGGGATGTGACGTGCCAGGATAACCTGCTGGAGGAACTGGTTATCGAAAATACTTCGGAACTCTATGAGCTGAAATGCCGGAACAATCTGTTGACCAGTCTGGGCATCCTCCCTAACTCCATTCGCTGGCAGTTGTTGACCTATGAGGGGAATCCCGGGAAAGACGGAGTCTTCACCGTCTTTATCAAAGGTGATGTGAGTAACTATAACATGATGGTATACCTGTCGTCATCTTGGACTTGGAATGGAGAGACGGTGACCACGAGAACAGTAAAGGTTGACTAGGCGTCCCGACTTCATCGGCATGACACAAACCCCGACAATCTTGGATGATTGCCGGGGTTTTGCATCGGAATACTCACAGAATGACTAGTCCTGAAATAGGTTTACCAGAGGGTTGGAGCCACTCTTCCTGTATCTTTCTGATTATCAGCACAATAGAGATAGTATGGTTCCAGGCCCCTTGGAAAAACCGGAGGCTTGGCACCTGTTGTTTTGTAATTAATTGATAGATAAGGTGTTGCAAGGTGCTCGGTTCCGAACCTGTGAGAGAAACGGGAAAACACGGCCCTCGCACTGCACGAACCTTGAATCGAAGTATCTTCGGAGCGAAGCGACTTCGCCATCAGGCGAACGGCGGCTTCTGCCGCCGAGTCCCTCCCCCGAGGGGAGGGATTTAGGGAGGGGGTAACGGTGAACAGACGGAGTCCCCCCGCCCGTGTACGAAACCGCCCGGCTGCAAAGGCCGGGCAGGGTTTCGTACGGGTGGGGGGACTCGAACCCCCACGGCTTGCGCCACCAGATCCTAAGTCTGGGTTGTCTACCAATTCCAACACACCCGCATGGAAAGGAATGCAAAGGTAATCAATTTTTCGCGAACTCCACGCAGGCCCATTCGTCGCGGAGGGTTTGGCCGACAAAGGTGAGGCCGAGGGAGGCGGCGCGGTCCTGCAGGGCGGGGATGTCGGCCTCGTAAAAGCCGGACATCAGGAGCCGGCCGCCGTGCCGCAGGGAGCGCACGTACGTGGGCATGTCCTCCAGCAGGATGTTCCGGTGGATGTTCGCCAAAATGACATCATACGAGCCCATCTGGAGGAGGGAGGCGTCGCCGCAGGCGGTTTCGACGCGGCGGGAGACGCGGTTCCAGCGGGCGTTGCCCCAGGCGGAGCGGGCGGCGACCGCGTCGATGTCGACCGCGAAGACCTTCCGCGCGCCCATCTTGGCGGCGAGGATGCCCAGGATAGCGGTGCCGCAGCCCATGTCCAGGACCACGTGCCCCTTGATCAGGTCCTCGATCCCCAGCATCCGTTGCATCATCATATAGGTCGTGTTGTGCGAGCCGGTGCCGAAGGCCATTTCCGGGTCGATCCAGATGTTGAACCGCGTCCGCGGGACGTTCTCGTTGAAGGAGGCCTTGATGGTGACCTTCCCGTCCACGACGATGGGCTCGAAGCGGCTCTCCCACTCCTTGTTCCAGTTCTGGCCCTGGATGGGGACGGCCTCGAAGCCGGCCACGTCGGGGTAGCCGCTCAGGACGACCTTCAGGTCGCCCGGGCGGTATTCCGACAGGGGGATGTAGGCCTTCAGGACCGGCTCCTCCGTCAGGAACGAGTCGTACGGCAGCTCGGCGAGGTCCGCCATCAGCATCTCGGCCGTCTCTTCGGAGAAGGGCTCCAGGCGGACGGACACCTCGATATACTCGAAACTATTCATCTTCTTCTTTTTTGGCAGGAGATTTCTCGACTTCGCCTGCGGCTTCGCCCGAAATGACCTCCAGCACCTCCTCCTTCAGGGCTTCCTTGTCCGTCTCGGCGGAGGCGGCTTCGAAGCGGCGGGTCATCAGGGCGACGGAGTCCTGGACGGCGGCCGGGGCCGCCAGGGTGTCGGCGGCGGGGGAGTAGCCCGTCTCCGACATCCGGTCCTGGATGTAGTGCTGCTCCCTGTTCTCGGCGATGACCTGGTCCACGCCCACTTCGAAGACGTTGTGGATGGAGGCCAGAAGGCTGTTCTGGACGGTGTCCAGCTGGCGGCTGAAGTCGGGCACGGGGATGTTCCGGTACTTCGCCCGGCTCAGCCCATACTTGATGTGGTCGAAGTCGTCGCCCCAGATGTTGATGCCGAACTTCACCAGCAGCGGCGACTTGATGGCCGACAGGTGGTAGCTGAACGACTCGTCCAGGTGCTGCAGGCCGCTTGCGGCCAGGGTGTACCGGTCAATGCCCATCACAAAGGGGAAGACCTCCATCACGTTGTCCCGGACCATGCCCGTGACGCCCATCTCATCGACATAGGCCCCGTTCTTGTTCCGGAATGCCAGCATCTTGGCGATCCGCTTGAACTCCGGGGTGTCGCCGTCGATGGACAGCTCCCTGCCGGAGATCCGGAGGACGCCGTCGATGGACGGGAGCAGCAGCCGCATCGTCGTGTCCATCTCCGCGGTGGCGGCGAGCTCGCAGTTCAGGTCGCCCGCGAAAGAGCGAAGCATCGGCACCAGCGTGTCGATCGCCGGGAACAGGGTGATGACCTTCTCCGCGGTGACGTCCACGAGGTTGAGGTCGAACCCGGTCTTGATGTCGCGCTTGCTCCGGGTGGCGTAGAAGCCCTCGAAATGGATTTCGCCCATGTTCGTGGCGGCGAGGGCGTTCGTGATTTGGAGGGTGCGCTGCTTCATTTCCAGGTCGGCGGCCGCCCAGGAGACTTCCAGGCTGTCGTACCGGACATCGCTGGCCTCCATGCTCACCCGCGCGTTCAGGTTGCCCGGGACCACCAGGAGGCGGGAAGACGCGCTGCCCGGGAGCTCGACCCGCTCGATCGCCCGCTCGATCGCCTCGTCGCTGGCGCGCTCCATCGACGGCTGGGGGTCATAGTTGGCATAATAGTCGTACGCCCGCATCAGCTCGTTCGCGTCCAGGTGGTCGGAGGTGACCGTGGCGTCCAGTTCCATCGTGCCGCGCATCAGCAGGGAGCGGCGCAGATTGC
Organism: uncultured Bacteroidales bacterium; assembly: GCA_900316525.1. Taxonomy (GTDB): domain Bacteria; phylum Bacteroidota; class Bacteroidia; order Bacteroidales; family UBA932; genus Cryptobacteroides. Next base: position 88,253 of record ONDF01000006.1, on the reverse strand, counting down.
TGAGGGTGCCCTGGGCGGAGAGGTTGGATTCGCCGGCCTCGACGGTGATGTTCTTCAGGTCCACCCGGTCGTTGGTCACCGCGCCGCGCAGGTCATGCACCTGCGTCTGCAGCGGGAAGGCGGGCACGAGCAGGCGCGCCCGTTCCAGCGCCACGTTGCCGGTGAAGTCCCAGTTGCGGTAGTACTGCCGGACGGCGTCGGACAGGTTCACGTGGATGTCCCGGTTCCGGAAATCGGACTGCATCCAGGCGGGGAAGGTGCGCCGGGGGTGGCTCCGGCGGTATTTCGCCATCAGGGAGTCCCGGGGGACGCCCGGCCAGACCCGCTGCAGGGAGTCCAGGAAACGGTTCAGCCGCGTGGTCGTGCTTTCCGCCAGCAGATGCTTGTTCGCGGTGATGTCGAACTTGAAATTCCGCAGCAGGACGCCGTCGGCGCCGGTGCGGAGCCGCACCCCTACGCTCTGGCTCGTCAGGTTCAGTTTCGGGGAGCGGAAATCCTTGGTGGAAGGCGTGACGCGGAAGGTCTCCATGTTGTCGCGGAGGCCGATGGCCGTGCCTTCCTCGTCCCGCATCGACAGGTTCGCGGCCTTGAGGACGCCCATCAGCGGGGTCAGCTCCTTGCCGCCGCGGAGAATGGCCGCGGAGTTCTGCGCCTGGATGTCGATGTCCTTGCCGCGGACATAGGTCCCGCCCTTGTAGGTGGCGTCCAGGGTGTCCAGGAGGGCGGTCAGGGCCAGGACGCGGGCGCCCCGGCGCATGTTGTCGTCGATGCGGTTGCCTTTCGTCTCCAGCGTGAGGTCCGCCTTCCGGACCCAGGCCTTGAGCTTGTCTTTCGTGTCGTCCACCGACAGGTCGCGGACGACCGCGCTTCCCTTGATGTCGGCGTTGCCGATCTTGGCAAGGTTCAGCTGCGACAGCCGCGCCTGCCCGTTCAGGGAGGCCGTGATGGACCCGGTTCCGGTGATGCCCCGCTCGGCCGTGAAGGCCTTGGTGAGGGAGTCCACCCGGGCGCGGATCTTGCCGTTGATGGCGAAGAAAGGATCCTCGCCGGTCACGTCCGCCGCCGTTCCCTTTACGTCGATACGGGCGCCCACGATGTCCAGGAGCACGCGGTTCAGTTCCAGGTCCAGCTTCAGCTCCTCGTCGGTGTTGGCATTGACATCCAGCGACACCTGGCCCCGGCGGCCGACCCCTTCGTAATCGACGTAGGCGTCCGGGATCTGCAGGCGGGCGTTGATGCGGGGGAGCCGGCCCTTCGCCAGGACGCCGTCGCAATGGGCGTCCAGGTCCAGCACCGCGTCAGTCTTCACTTTCCCCAGGGCGGGGAAATTGACCTTGTATTCCTTCAGGAGGTCGCCCAGGGGGCATTTTTCAATGGTGGCGTCGGCCTTGATTTCCGTGCTGTCGGGGTGGAAGACCGCATGGCCTGTGCCTTTCAGGTCGATGGTCGCGACCTTCAGGGCGAGGCGCCCCACCTGCGCCTCTAGGGCGCCGTCCGGCCGCTCCGGGAAGACCGCATCGGCCTCCAGGTGCACCGGAACCCGCATCCGGCCGGAGGCGCGCCGGGAGAGGAAGGCCTTGGCGTCCGCCGCCAGCGAGACGCGGCGGTCCTTGCCTTCCGCCTCCAGGCGGTCGAGGCCCAGGGCCAGGGTGTCCATGGGCAGGCGCCCGTTCACGAACAGGCTGTCCGCGGCGAACCGTACCCGGGCGTCCGGGAGACGGTACGTGTCCACTTTCCCGTCCAGTTGCAGCTGTTTCATCCGCAGCATCGCCAGGAGGGTGTCCTGCTGGTCCGTGTACACGATGTACGGCCGGCCGGTCAGGCGGACCTTGTGCAGGCGGATGGGCGGCAGGGGAGCGGAGGCGGTCGTGTCGTTCGGGTCGCCGAGCCGGAGGATCTGCCAGTTCGCGGCCGTGCTGTCGTAGAGGTGGGCGAAGATGCGGGGGTGGTCCAGTTCCACCCGGCGGATGTCGTAGCTGGTCTTCTTGAGGAAATTGACGAGGTTGAGCGACGCTTCCAGCGACCGGAACGACGCGAGCGTATCCATCCCCGGCGCCCGGCCCGCCTGCAGGAGCGGGAACCGCCCCGTCTCCACGAAGGTGGAGTCGTACCAGGCGTACCGCTCGTGCGGATACACGATCGCCAGGCTGTCCAGCCGGAAATTCAGGAAGGGGAAATCCTTGAGCACCGAAGCGCGGACCCGCGAGAACCGGAGCTCGCCGCCCTCCACGTACTGCTCCGCGAACCGGTTCACGAGGGGGGTGAGCACCTTGGGCCGCAGGACGATCTGCAGGGCCACCAGCAGGAGCAGCGCCAGGCCCAGGAGGGCCAGCACGATATTCCGGATGATGCGGAGCGCTTTCATACGAACAAAGATAGTGAAAATTGTTTCACTATCTTCGGCAGGAGGCGCCAGTTAAGCGAGAATATGGTGGGAAACCCCGGCGAGGAGGCCGAGAGAGCCCGCCCGGTCCAGGAAGAACTGCTCGAATTCCGCCCCGTAGATGTTCCGGGACAGGTGCAGGAACAGCTTGTCCCCGAAGCCTGTGCAGGTCACGGCGCCGCTGTTGCCGCGCTGGCGGCCCAGGATGAAGTCGAACTCGGTCACGTACGGGCGCATCTCGTCCGGCACGCGTACCTGGCCCAGGTTGGACAGGGTCTGCGAGCAGTATTTGTCGCCGTGGAGCTTGTTGATGAGGTCGATGACGGGCTTTTTCACCACGAGCGGCAGGCAGCGGACGGCGAAGCTTTCTTCCAGCTCCACGTTGGCGGCGATCTTCGGCTCCAGGTTCTCCGGGCGCAGCATCGCCTCTTTCTGCATCTTCACGAGCCGGATCAGCTGCTCCAGCGGCAGATAGCCGCTCTGGATGTCCATCCCGAGGTTCACGTACGAGGAGAAGTTCCGCACGGTGCGGCTGCCGTAGCGCGGCCGCAGGTTCACCGGGACGCTGACCTTCACGACGCTGCGCTTTTTCGGGTCGTCGTCGGCCCGGTACAGCTTCTGGAGCGCGTCCAGCATCAGGCCCGTGAGGAGGTCCGTCACGCTGCAGTCCATCCGGCGGCACACCGCCTTCACCCGCTCCATCGGCATGACCGCCCGGATGTCGCGGAGACCCGCTCCGGGCAGCCTGCGGCCCTGGATGTGATAGGCGGGGACGTTCTTTTCCAGTTCGCCCTTGCGGCCGGAGAAAACGGTCTTGAAACTGTCCTCCACCTCCGCGGCGTCCGGCGCTTCGGCGGGGTTCAGCACGAGGCCGGAATAGGAGATGGACAGGCCGTATTTCAGGCGCAGGTATTCACCTGCGAGCGTAAGCAGGAAGGTCTCGGAACCGGTGCCGTCGGCCAGGGCATGGAAGACGTCCAGGACGATGCGGCAGCCCTCGGCGCTCACCTTGTACAGGAAACCGCCGTTGTCGCGGAAATGGAACCGGCTGAGCGGCGCGGCGGGCATGACCTCGGGGTCCTTGTCCATCCGGCGGAGGTGCCACCAGAACGTGCCGGAACGGAGTCCGCACCGGAACGTGGGAATCCGTTCGGACACCGTCTCCAGCGCCTGCTGGAGGAGGGTGGGATCCACGGGCTCGGTGAGCGTGACGCTCATCCGGTACAGGGAGGCGTAGTTCCTGCTCAGCGAAGCGGGGTAGATGTTCGCCGCATTGTCGATCCGCATCCGGGCGGGAATAGAAAGAGTGAAAGTCCGTTCCATCGTGTTCGCGATTGTTACGGAAACAAAAGTACCGCCCCCGGAAGAGGGCGGCAAATAAAGGTGGTGAAAGCGGGGAAAATGTGATGAAATTCCCCTATGTGGGGCGAATTATCGCCCTCTCCGGAGCCGGCCGATGGCGTGCTCCAGGCTTTCGGTGGGTTCGATGATGTTGTAATCCTTCCAGAAGTCGGGATCCTGGAACTCGGCGGCCTTGTCGCTGAGGATGTCCACGGTACGGAACGCCTCGGCGCGCGGGATCGGCACGGCGGGCTCGCGGACGTCCGTGACGACGAGTTCGTTGACCACGGCGTAGGAGGTGGCGAACAGGCGCTTCTTCCAGTCGCAGTTGAAGCGCATCGTGGACCGGAAATACTCCAGGCGGCTCTGGCCTTCCTTGAGCCGGTAGCTGATGACGATGGACAGTTCCCGCGGGGCCAGGCGGAGCGAGACGGGCTTCCGGACGACCATCATCCGGGTGGCCTTGGCCTGGTCGGTCATGTCCAGGGACATCTCGATGCGGGTGAAGGAGAGAAGCTCGCGGTCGATGTACAGCGTCCCGTTGTAGAGCGCCCAGTCCACCGGCTTGGAGCCGGGATGGAAATGGATGACGAACTGGAGGCGGTCGCCGATGTAGGTGGGCATGCCCATCTCGAACTCGTACAGGGCCAGCTCGTCCTTGTCGAACAGGATTTCGGGATTCTTCACCACGTCGAAAGTGACGGCCTGCGTGGGGCCGCCCTGCATCTTCACGCTCAGGGTGTCGGTCCGGCGCTGGCTCAGCAGGACGCGGCTTTTCTCGAGGGCGGCGCGGTCGCGGTAGACCGTGCCGTCATAGCCCGTCTTGTAAAGCCGGGAGACCGCTTCGGAGACGTAGATGTATCGGTTCCGCTTGCGGACGGTTTCCCGGTAGAAGCATTCCAGCAGCTCCGGGTTCCGGCTGTAGTTGTCCTGGATCCGGTAGATGGCTTCCTGAACGATTTCCCGCGGGTCGCCGGTGATGATGGACGCTTCCGCGAGGGGCATGGATTCCGGTGTGAGGCGGACGCGGAGCGGGCCTCCGGACGGCTTCTGCCGGAGCGTCCGGTAGCCGAGGTACGAGAAGACGACCTCCGGGACGGGCCGGTCCGATTTGATGGTGAAATCGCCGTCCGCGTTGGTGACGGTGGCGTAATGGCGGCCGGGCACGGAGACGTGCACGGACTCCATCGGGCGTCCGGTCACCGCGTCCACGACGTTTCCTTGCACCGAATAGCCCAGCCGGACGGTGTCCACCTGGCCGTACAGGGCCGCGGAGCAGCAGACAAAGGCAATCAATATCAGGAACTTACGCATAAGGAAAATGGTTTCTTTCACAAATTTAAACATTCTCGTGCGAAAAACAATTTTTTCTTGTTTTCCGCTCCCGTTTTCCCATAAGATTTCCTATATTTGTAACAAGATAGTTACCTGCAGGCCTATGGACACCCCATTCCCGTATGACAAATTCGTTACCGGCAAGAATTTCATCGGCCGGAAAGCCGAATGCACGGTCCTTTCGAACCTGATCGCCCAGCATGAGCACGTGGTCCTCTACGAGCCTCCCAAGGCCGGGAAAACCTCCCTCATCCAGCAGGCGATGTATTCCATGCGCTACGGCCAGCGGGCTTTCACCGTGGGCCAGTTCTCCGTCCTGAACATCCGCACCGTGGACGAGTTCCTCGCCCGCTACGGCTCCACCGTCATCCGGATGGTGGCCTCGGCCCCGACGGAGTACGCCCGCCTCGTCCAGGACTACCTGGGCGGCACCCACTTCATCTTCGACCCCGAAGCCTTCTCCGATTCCGACCAGATCCTCTCCCGCAGCTGGGACCTGGACGAGGAGGACGTGAAGGCCGTCCTGCGGCTGCCGTTCCGCCTCGCCGCGGACCGCGGCACGCCGATGCTGCTGGTGATCGACGAGTTCCAGAACGTGCTCGAGACCGAGGACGGCGACCGGATCCTCCGTCCCCTGGACGCCATCATCAAGGAAGCGGCCGACCAGGGCCTCAAGGGCTTCTCCTTCATCTTCTGCGGGTCCATGGTGAACGCGATGAAGCAGATCTTCGAGACCAGCCGCCTGTTCCACCGCCACGTCACCCGCGTGCGGCTCTCCTCCGTGGACGAGCGCGAGATCGCGGACCACGTGGTGCGCGGCTTCCTGTCCGGCGGCAAGGTGCTGGACAAGGAACTCCTCATCGGCGCCTGTCGCCTGTTCAAGAACAACCTCTGGTACATCAACAACTTCGCCTCCATCTGCGACTCCATGTCCAAGGGCTACATCATGGAACCGGTGCTGGTCGACGCGCTCGGCAGCCTCCTTTCCGTCCATGAACCCCGCTTCCGGGCGATGGTGTGCGGCCTCACGACGCACCAGGTGAACCTCCTCCGCGCCACGGCCGAGGGGAATACCCGCTTCAGCGCCTCCGAGGTCATCCGCAAGTACGGACTCAACTCCTCCGCGAACGTCAAGCGCGTGAAGGACGCCCTGATGAAGAAGGAAATCCTCACCTTCGGCGCCGAGGACCAGCCCGAATTCCTGGACCCGCTGTTCGAGTACTGGATCAAGAAGTATTACTTTGAACTTCCCGAATGATGAAAAAGAAGATCGTCGTCCTGACCGGCGCCGGCGTCAGCGCCGAGAGCGGATTCGCCACCTTCCGCGACACCGGCGGACTGTGGGAGCAGTATGACGTGCAAGACGTCGCCTCCATCGAGGGGTGGTACCGGAACCGGAAGCTGGTGCTGGACTTCTACAACCAGCGCCGGGAGCAGCTGAAGGATGCGAAACCCAACGCGGCGCACCTCGCCATCGCGGGCCTGGAGAAGGACTATGACGTGGACGTCGTCACCCAGAACGTGGACAACCTCCACGAGCGGGCCGGCTCCACGCGGGTGCTCCACCTGCACGGGGAACTGACCAAAGTCCGACCCGAGAACGGCCATTACGACCGCGACTACCGGACGGACCAGGTCATCGATATCGGCTATGACAAGGTCTGCCTGGGCGATACGGCCCCGAACGGGTCGCAGCTGCGCCCGCACATCGTCTTCTTCGGCGAGGCGGTCCCGAACATCGAGAAGGCCATCGACCTCGTGTCCCGGGCGGACATCCTCCTGATCGTGGGCACCTCCCTGCAGGTGTATCCCGCCGCCGGCCTGTACCGCTACGCCCGGCCGGACATCCCCATCTACATCATCGACCCCAAGGACGTCCCCGTCCACGACCCCCGCATCATCATGATCCAGGACGTCGCCACGAAGGGAATGGAAAAATTCATCGGGATGCTTGCAGATTAGCAAATTATTGCTACCTTTGCAGTCCCAATGAAAAAAGGAGGTGTAAAAGCATGATCATTGTCCCGATTAAGGAAGGAGAAAACATCGAGAGAGCCCTGAAGAAATTCAAGCGCAAATTCGAGAAGACCGGTACCGTTCGCGAGCTCCGCGCCCGCAAGAACTTCGAGAAGCCTTCCGTGAAGAATCGCATTGCTCATCAGAAGGCCGTCTACGTGCAGCAGCTCCGCCTCAAGGAAGAGCAGTAAGCCTTCAACTACACCTTACAACATAACGAGACCGCCCATCCGGACGGTCTCGTTTCGTTTTTATGCCCGCGACGGCTAGTAGTGGACGATCGTCACGACCACCTTGCCGGCGTCCTTGCCGCGGACGACCTTCATCCGGAGTTCGCCGGTGACGGTGGTGCCGTGGCCGAGCTCGGTGAGCTTCGCCTCGATGCCGGGTTCGCCCTCGCCGATGAGGTCCGCCTCCGTGAGGTCGCCGTCCCAGAGGACGGGACCGAAGGTGTGGTTGATCACCCAGTGGCCCGGGTCGATGCCCTCGAACACGTACTCGTCGACGCCTTCCTTGAGCATCACGCGCTTGCTCATCGCGTTGCCGCCGTAGCCGAAGTTGCCGTTGCCGCGCTTGTTGATCTCCACCTCGGCGCCCATGCCGTTCACGGCCTCGGTCTTCTCGCGGTAGTAGTCCAGCCCGCAGTCGAAGAATTCCACCTGGAAGAAATACTCGGGATCCACGTTGAGGCTGTGCAGTTTGAAGAAGTTGGCGTCGTACACGATGTAGCTGTTGTAGAGCTTCTTCTTCTCGATGCCGTAGCGGATGACGTAGCCGTCCGCGCCCGGGACCGGATCCCACAGGAGGGTGGCTTCACGGCGGTCTTCGGGGTTCCGGACCACCTTGACGTCCTTCACGACCGTGGACTTGCCCACGTCCGGATTGCCGAACACGCGGAGGTCCTTGACGCAGAACTTGGCGCCGTCATACGTGCCCAGGTTCGTGACCTTGACGTAGCGGGCGTTCACCGGCTTCGGAAGCTCGATGTAGACGTGGCGGAATTCCTGCTTGTTGTCCGGCTTGTCCGCGACCTTGGTCCAGGTGGCCTTGTCGGCGGAAACCTCGACGGTGTAGCACTGGTAGTGGGCCGGCGGGGCCTGCGGGGCGCCGAAACCGCGTCCCTGGGGCGCCGCGGCGCCGATGTGGTCGAAATTGACCTGGATGGCGCGGAGGTCCGCCACCTGGCCGAGGTCCACGCAGAAGTATTCGCCCGGATCGCCGGTTTCCGCGGCCCAGCAGGTCATGAAGTCCTCGTCCACGCCCTTGGAGGGGGCATAGTTCTCGAAGGTCGAGGAGACTTCCACCTTCTTTTTGTGCGACAGGAGCTTCCAGCCGGTCCAGTTGTCGCCCACGGGGACCTTCCGGGAGCCCGGCCAGTACTGCGGCCAGTCGCCGAGGGCGGTTTCGGAATGCATCACGCCGTCCTTGTCCACGGCCGTCGGGTAGATCGCGAGCTCGGAGCCGCGTCCGCCGCCGTAGTTGCCCGGGATCATGCAGATGGTCCACAGCTGGCCGTTCTTGTCGTGGAAGGTGCTGCCGTGCCCGGCGCCCACCGCGAAGCCGGTGGTCTTGAAGGTCAGCGGGTTGTGCTCGGAATAGGTGAACGGGCCCATCGGCGAGTCGCCCACGTACACGCCATGCGAGTAGGACAGGAACTCCAGGCCGATGGCGGCGTACTGGAGGTAGTACTTCCCGTTGTGCTTGGTCATCCAGGGACCCTCGATCCAGGGGTATTCCTCCTCGAAGTAGTCGCGCCGGCCGTTGAAGATGGAATAGATCACGTCCTCGTTCCGGCGGCTCTCGAAGCCGTGCCGGCGGTGGTCCCCGAAGAACAGGACCTTGGGCCCGTCGATCTCCTTGAAGGTGGTCTTGTCCAGTTCCACGACCTTGAACGGCATGATCTGGGACCAGCCGTAGTACAGGTACAGGTGTCCGTTGTCATAGAACATGTTCGCGTCGCCGTAGCGGTCGCTGTCCAGGGTGCCGACCTGGATCCATTCGCCCTTGCGCGGGTCCACGGCCTTGAACACGCGCTTGTTGTTCATCGAGCAGCCGTAAAGGGCGCCGTCCATCTCCACGACGGAGACCACGCCGCCCGGATAGTTCGGGGCGTCCACATACGTCCAGTTCTTGAAGTCGGGGGAGTACCAGTAGCCCTTGCGGTGCGAGACGAACAGGAAGTAGTCGTCCTGGAAGATCAGGACGACGGGCTCGCCGCCCCGGTAGGCCCTTTCCTGGCCGATGACGATGTCCAGCGGATTGCAGAAGGTCTCTTTGGGCTGCGCGGCGGCGCTGAGCGCCAGCAGCAGGGCTGCGGCCGCGGCGAAGAGGAAGTGCGTGGTTTTCATAAGGCAGGGACTTTTTGTGATTCCGACCATAAATATCGGCAGAAAAAACGAAAATCCCTATAGCTTTGGCAGAAAATCAGTTACTTCTTCCAGTAGGCCTCGATTTCCTCCAGCGTCTTGCCGGTGGTTTCCGGGATGTACTTCCACATGATGAACAGGTACGGGAGGCAGCAGAAGGCGAAGAGGAAGAACGTGCCCGCGGGCGTGAGGTTCTCCAGCATCCACGGCGTCAGCTGGCCGATGAGGTAGGTGCCCACCCACAGGGCGAGGCCGGCGATGGACATCGCCAGGCCGCGGACGCGGTTCGGGTACATCTCGGACAGGAGGACGAACACCACGGCGCTGATGGAGATGGCCGTGCAGAAGACATAGAGCAGGAAGAAGGTCAGCAGGAACCACGTGGGCAGCGTGCCCACGGCGAACCAGGTGCCGATGCAAAGGAGGCAGAAGATCATCCCGCCGACGCCCCACCACACGAGCTGCTTGCGCCCGACCTTGTCGATGATCAGGAGGGCGATGACCGTGGTGAGCATGTTCACCACGCCCACGAGGACGGTCGAGAACATGGACCCTTCCCCGCTCAGGCCGGCGTCCTGGAAGATCTTGGGCCCGTAGTACAGGACGGCGTTCACGCCCATGAACTGGCCCAGGATGGCGATGGCGCTGCCCACGAGCACGGCCTTCAGGATGCCGGGCTCGCGGAGGGCCTTCCACTCCTCGCTCTTGTCCTGCCGCTGGCCGCGGATGGCGAGCCAGCGCGGGCTCTCCGGGATGAAGAAGATGAGCACGAGGAACAGCAGGTCCGGAATCGCCTCGCAGCCGAACATGCCCCGCCAGTACTCCTGGTTGAACATCCGGGCGCCGAGCTCCGTTCCCGTGGCGTCCGTCGCCGCCCCGCGCAGGATGAGGTAGTTCATCAGGTAGGCCAGCAGGAAGCCGATGGTGATGAAGAGCTGGTACAGGGACACGAGCGTCCCGCGCTTCTCGGCGGGAGCCACCTCGGAGATATAGATCGGGGAGACGATGGACACGACGCCGATTCCGAAGCCGCCGATCATCCGGTACACCACGAGCTGGGAGAAGTTCCCGCACACGGCGCAGCCGATGGCCGAGACGGAGAACATCAGGGCCGCGATGAACATCGTCTTCTTGCGGCCGAGGAAGTCGCTGAGCATGCCCGCGACCATCACGCCGATGATCGACCCGATGAGGGCGCAGCCCACGAACCAGCCTTCCAGGCCCGTGGACAGGCCGAACTGGGCCTTGACGATCTCCGTCGTGCCGGAGATCACGGCCGTGTCATAACCGAACAGGATACCGCCGATCGCCGCCACGAAGGACAGGAAGACGATGTATCCCAGGCTTCTTTCCTTGTTCGTCATAGTCCGAAGTACTCTTTATATCGGTCGTACAGATGGCCGGCCTGGAGGTAGGCCGACTGGGGGCTCATGAAATGGGAGAACTCGAAGGTGATGGCCTTGTCGTAGCCGCAGCGCTTCGCCGCCTCCAGCTTGAGGCGGAGCTTGTCGAACTTAAGCGGGAAGAAGTGGATGGGCATGTCCCGGTCGAAGGTCTCGGCGTTGGTCCAGCACTGCATCCCGTAGCGGTCCGCGAGCTTCTTGTTCACGCTGAAGAAGGCGTCCAGCTCGTCGTAGTCGATGTGCCCGTCCTGGAAGGCGCAGGCGTCGACATACTCGTGGATGCCGTCGAAGATCTCGTTCCATTCCTTCTCGTGCTGCTCCACGGAGACGGCCTGCTCCTTGGTGAGCTGGCCGCTGGCGGCGTCGACCGCCTTCTTGCCGTCGATCCACGGGGAGATGAAGGTGGGCAGGCCGCCGGAAATCTCCTTGCACTGGCGGCCCATCGTCCGGAAGGACTCGATGGCGCCCTTCGTGGCGCGGGAGATCTCGCCGGAGATGTACCAGCCGCCGAAGCTCTTGTACTTGCTTCCGTACCGCTCCCACACCTCGTCGATGACGAACTTGTTGGACTCCACCTCGTAGGACATGTCGCCGGTGTCCCAGTACTTGCCGGAGTCGTACAGGCCCAGCATGAACTTCATCCCGTGTTTCTCCGCCAGGCGGCAGAACATGTCGATAAGGTCCACGGAGGGCATGTAGCAGCCCTTCTTGAGCAGGTAGGGGGAGGGGTAGGTGATGAACTTCCGGTAGCCGCAGCGGATGTCGATGACCGTGTCGATGCCGATGGCCTTCATGTACCGGAAATCGCGGTCCCACTCCCGCTCGCCCCAGTTCTGGTGGGGGATGTCGTGGGAGATCTCGTCCAGGAACGTGCCGGTGATGGGCAGGCCCGCCCCCTTGGGCACGATCAGCTGGCTCTCGACGGACGGGTCCGGGTCGATGCCGTACTTGTCGCCCTGGGGCCCGCTTTTGCAAGCCGTGGCCAGCAGCGGCGCCGCGGCGGCCGCCAGCGCCCCTTTCTTGAGAAATTCTCGTCGGTTTTCCATATTTATCGGTTTAAGAGTCTGTGTTTGGCGAGGAGGCTGGCGCCCACGGCCCCGGCCTTGTTCCCGAGGCGGGACACCTTGATGACGGTGTCGTTGCTCACCAGGTTGAGGGACAGGCGGCTGACGGCGCCCAGCAGCGGCGGCATCAGGTACCGCTCCGTCACGCAGAGGCGGCCGCCGATGACCACCACGTCCGGGTTGAACAGGTTGATCAGGCCGGCGACGGCGCGGCCCAGCGTGCTTCCCACCTGCTCCACGCATTCGATGGCGGTCACGTCCTCCTTCTCCACGGCGTCCAGGATGTCGTTCAGGGTGATTTCCCGGCCCTCGGCGTAGGAAGCCGACAGGATGGACGGATGGCCTTTCGCGAGCTGCTCCCCGATGAGCCGGTGCAGGGCCAGGCCCGAGGCGCCGGTCTCGAGGCAGCCCACCTTGCCGCAGCGGCAGATCTGGTGGTTGTCCAGCAGGGGGAAATGGCCGATCTCGCCGGAGAAGCCGGATTTTCCCGCGAACAGTTTCCCGTCCAGGACCATTCCCATGCCCAGTCCCCAGCCCACGTTCAGGAAGAGGACTGTCCGGGCGTCGCCGGCGATGCCGCTCATATACTCGCCGAAGGCCATGCCCCGGGAGTCGTTCTCGATGAAGACCGGCCAGCCGAAACCCTCCTCCAGGATATCCCGGATGGGTTTTTCCTCGCTGATGTAATAGCTGTAGCTGTAGCCGGTCCGGTGATTGACGCGGCCGGTGAGGTTCACCCCGACACCGCGGACCGGCGCCGGATCCAGGTGATATTTCCGCAGCTGCTTCTTCACGCAGGCGCACAGGCCCAGGACGGATTCTTCCGTGCCTGTCAGGGCGTAGGCGATCCCGTCCTGGAACTGGATGATCCGGCCGGTGAAATCCGTGACGGCCAGCGCGATCTCCTTCTGGCCCACCTCGACGCCCACGAAGACACCGGCGCCGGGGTTGAGCCCGTACAGGCTCGGGCGGCGCCCGGCGGCCGATTCCTGCTTGCCCCAGTCGGAGAGGACGCCCGCCTGCTCCAGTTCGCCGACGATGCGGGTGATCTTGGGAATGCTGGTTCCCAGCTCGCGGGCCAGGTCCGCCAGGCTGAAGGTCTCTCCCTTTTCGCAGAGGGCGAGGATGGTTTTCTTCTCCGCCGCGTAGCGGCTTTTCAGAAGGCTGTCCAGAAAAGCTTCCATATTTGTCTGCAATCAAGGCAAAGATAAGCATATTCCGCTGTTTATCCAAGGGGTATCTTGCCGTTCTGTTAAAATTAGCTTTGAAGTTTTTAATAAAACGTTAAAAACCTTTGATTATTAATCTCGGTTTATTAAATTTGTCCCAACCCATTGGGGTCATCATGACTATTAACGATTGTCCTATGAAAGCAATTGACTTTGGAGCTATGGCCGCCCGCTATCGGAAAGAACTGTACGACAGCGTGTTGCCTTTCTGGCTGGATAAATCCCAGGACAAGGAGTACGGCGGGTATTTCACCTGTCTGAACCGGGATGGTTCCGTTTTCGACACCGACAAGTTCGTGTGGCTGCAGGGCCGCGAGATCTGGCTGTTCGCGATGCTGTACAACCAGGTGGAGAAGAATCCGGCGTGGCTCGCCTGCGCGGAGCAGGGCGCCCGCTTCCTGGAAAAGTACGGCCACGACGGGAATTACGACTTCTATTTCTCGCTCACGCGCGAGGGAAAGCCCATCATCGCCCCCTACAACATCTTCTCCAACACTTTCGCCTGCATGGCCTTCGCCCAGCTGGCCGTCGCCACAGGCGACGGGCACTATGCCGATGTCGCCCGCAAGACCTTCCAGCGCATCCTGGACCGGCGTTCCAATCCGAAGGGCAAGTGGCTGAAGGCCGTCCCCGGCACCCGTCCGATGAAGGATTTCGCCCTGCCGATGATCATCTGCAACATGGCGCTGGAGATCGAGCCCATCATCGAGGACAAGTCCCTGCTGGACAAGACCATCGACGAGGCCCTGCACGAGGTGTTCGACGTCTTCTACCAGCCGGACCTGGGCGTGATGGTGGAGAACCTGGCCCCGGACGGCAGCCTCGTCGACTGCTTCGAAGGCCGCCGGATCAATCCCGGCCACGACCTGGAGGCCCTCTGGTTCATGATGAACCTGGGCATCCGCCTGCATCGGCAGGACATCATCGACAAGAGCATGGAGATCGCCCTCCGCGTCATTGACTACGGCTGGGACAAGGAGTACGGCGGCATCTTCTACTTCATGGACCGCAAGGGGTATCCCACCCAGGAACTGGAGTGGGACCAGAAGCTCTGGTGGGTGCACCTGGAAAGCGCCATCGCCATGATCAAGGGTTACCAGCTCACCGGCAACGAGAAGGCCCTCGAGTGGTTCCTGAAGCTGGACGACTACCTGTGGAAGAACTTCCGCGATCCCGAATACCCGGAGTGGTTCGGCTATCTGAACCGCCGCGGCGAGGTGCTGCTGCCGCTGAAGGGCGGCAAGTGGAAGGGCTGCTTCCACGTTCCCAGAGGCCTGTATCAGATCGGCACGATCCTGCAGGACATCGCTGACAGAAAGAATAACGCCTAATACTTGAATCGAATGAGATCCTTATCCCGTTTGCTGATCCTCCTCGTGGCCGCGCTCGCGCTCGGCCAGGGGACGGCCTTTGCGCAGAAGACCGCGCGGGGAACGGTGAAGGATGCCGACGGCAAGCCGCTGGCCGGCGTGACGGTGCTCGTCCAGGGCACGTCCACCGGCACGATGACGGGCGCCGACGGTTCCTGGTCCCTGTCCGTTCCCGACGGCGCCGTCCTGGAGTTCTCCTGCCTGGGCATGACCACCCAGACGCGTCCTTTCCAGGGCCAGTCCCGCCTGGACGTCACGATGACGGAGGACACCCTCTATCTGGAGGATGTCGTCGTCGTGGGCTATGGTACGGCCAAGAAGGAGACCCTGACGGCGGCCGTGTCCGCCATCAAGGGCGACGAACTGCTGAAGGCGCCTTCCACGAACGTGTCGCAGGTGCTCGCCGGCAAGCTGTCCGGCGTCTCCTCCGTCCAGGAATCCGGCGAGCCGGGCCTGGACCAGGCCTCGCTCCGCATCCGCGGCTCCGTGTACGGGGTCGCCTATGTGGTGGACGGCTTCCCCGTGGACAACATCAATGACATCGACCCGGCCGATATCGAGAGCGTCTCGGTCCTCAAGGACGGCGCTTCCGCGGCGGTGTACGGCCTGCAGGCCGCCGGCGGCGTGATCATCATCACCACCCGCAAGGGCGACAAGGGCGACGCGCACATCACCTACAACGGCTCCGTGGGCGTGTCGATGAACGCGAATTTCCCGCGCTTCATGAACGGCCCCCAGTTCGCCTACTACTACAACCTGGCGCAGGAGATGGACCAGCTCGCGAGCGGGGCCATCGCCTCCGAGGAGGAGTACGATCCGTATTTCTCCCGCGCGGACGTGGAGGCGATGCTCAACGGCGACCCCGCCGACGGCTGGGACAACGTGGACTACATCAAGAAGGTCTTCGGCACCGGCATCACGAACAAGCACAACATCACCGTGCAGGGCGGCAACGACAAGTCCCGCTACTTCGTGTCCGGCGGTTTCCTGGGCCAGAAGGGCAACATCGACGGATACAATTACAACCGGTACAACGTGCGCGCGAACATCGAGTCCCGCATCGCCAGGCACCTGGTCTTCAACGCCGGCCTGAGCGGCGTCGTGGGCCGCCGCCGCACGCCGCGCTTCCTCTCCGGAGGCTCGGACAGCGATTCCGGCTACGAGGTGGGCTGGTTCTCCATCGCGCACCAGGTCATCGGCATGTATCCGTTCCTGCCGGAAAGGTATGACGGCCATTATACGGGCGCCATCGCCTCCAACCAGGTGTTCGCGAACAGCCCGCTGGCCGCCCTCTACGAGTCCGGCAACAAGCAGACCCGCAGTTTCAACGGCACGCTCACCGGTTCGCTGACCTGGGAGATTCCCTGGGTGAAAGGCCTGTCGCTCAAGGCGAGCGGCTCCTATGACTACCTGGACTCCTACAACAAGAACCTGGACACCCCGTACTACGTGGTCGTCCGCCGCCGGAACGAGGACGGCACCTGGGGCTGGTCGGATCCGATGGTCGACGTCAACGGCGCCTCCGACGGCAACAAGGTGGGGGAGGGCTCCTATTACCAGCAGACGATGACCGGGCAGGCGAGCCTCAATTACGCCGGCACGTTCGGCAAGCACGCCGTGGAGGCCCTGGTCCTCGCGGAAATCCGTGATTTCCAGACGAACAACCTCTCCGGCTACGTCAAGAACGTGCCCTTCGCCCTGCTGCCCGAACTGGGGAACGGAACCCCCACGGCTTCGCCCGTGATGGGCTCCAGCAACGCTTCCCGCAGCGCCGGCTACGTGGGCCGCATCCGGTACAACTATGACGAGAAGTACCTGGCGGAATTCACCGGCCGCTACGACGGCTCCTACAAGTTCGCGGGGATGACGAAGACCCGCTGGGGCTTCTTCCCGTCGGCCTCCGTGGGCTGGGTCCTGTCCAAGGAATCCTTCCTGCGTGACGCCTCGGCCCTGGACAACCTGAAACTCCGCGCCAGCGTGGGCCTGCTGGGCAACGACGGCGTGAGCCCGTACATGTTCCTGAGCAAGTACGCCCTGGACTGCAAGGTCATCTATCCCGGAGGGAATGCCGTTCCGGCCTACAATACCGCGGGCATCCCCAACAAGGACCTGACCTGGGAAAAGACCCTCTCCTACAACGTGGGCTTGGACTTCTCCCTGTGGGACGGCCTCCTGGGCGGCGAGATCGACGGATTCTACAACTACACCTACGACATCCTCTCGTACAACGGCGGCGGCCATCCGGACTCGATGGGCGGGTATTTCCCGACCTACGTGAACAAGAACGCCATCGACGCCAAGGGTATCGACGTGCTCCTGACGCACCGGAACCGCTTCATGCTGGGCGGCAAGCCGTTCTTCTACGAGCTGGGCGGGACGGTCACCTATTCCAAGACCCGCTGGCTGCGCTACAACGACGAACCCAACGTCCCCGGCTGGCAGAAGGTCACCGGCACCACCTACGGCTCCCACTGGGGCTGGCTGGCGGAGGGCCTGTACCGGAGCGAGGAGGAGATCGACAATTCCGCCTGGTACGGCACGCGCCCGAACATCGGCGACATCAAGTACAAGGACCTCAACGGCGACGGCCAGATCGACTGGCAGGACCGCGGCATCTTCGGGAAGAGCAACCGGCCGGAGCTGACCTTCGGCCTGAACGTGAACCTGGGCTGGAACGGCTTCGACATGAACCTCCAGTTCACCGGCGGCGCCCTCTTCCAGGTGTCGATGACCGGCACCTACTTCAACGAGAACGACGACGACACCATCTGGACCAAGACCTTCAAGGAGGGCGCGAACTCGCCGCTCTTCCTCATCGAGAACGCCTACAGCCTGGACAACCCGGACGGTACGTTCCCGCGCCTGACCCTCGGCACGACGGGCCACGGCGGCGACAACGGCCTGAGCTCCAGCTTCTGGTGGCGGGACGGCAAATACGTCCGTCTCAAGACGGCCCAGCTGGGCTATACGCTCCCGCAGACCTTCACCCGCCGGTTCGGCGTGGAGAGCCTCCGCATCTTCGTGGAAGGCAACAACCTGTTCACCCTGGACGGCCTGCCGGAAGGCATCGACCCGGAATCCCCGGGCGTGAACAACGGCTACTATCCGCAGCAGCGGAACATCCTGGGCGGCATCACCCTCACCCTTTAATCCGGAAGCCCTATGAAGAAGATCCTTATCGCTCTTTCCCTGTGCGGAGTGCTCGTCTCCTGCAACAAGTTTCTGGATATGACCCCGCGCGACAGCATCTCCGACAAAGTGATGTGGGCCGATGTCGAGTCGGCCGAATACGCCGTGAACGACATCTATTCCTACACCTATGAGATCGTCGCCGAATGGCCGAGCGCCGTGGGCATGACGGAGGCGTTCACCGACGCGTTCAAGTACGGCTCCTATGTCAATTTCGCCTTCTGCCTCATCCCGAGCCAGGTGGCCTACGGCGGCACCAACCTCACCAGCAGTTTCGTGAACGTGTACCTGGGGCGCTGGGGCGACCTGTACGACGCCGTCCGCCGCACGAACGAAGCCATCTCCAACCTGAAGACGCTGGGCGCGAACCTGCCGGAAGCGGACCGGGTCCGCCTGGAAGGCGAGCTCCGCCTGATGCGCGGCTGGCTCTACTTCGAGCTGGTGAAGCGCTACAAGGAAGTGATCCTCTATGACGAGGACCTGACGCAGATCAAGGTGGAGAAAGCCCTTTCCTCCGAGGCCGACGGCTGGAACTTCATCTGGAACGACCTGGACTTCGCCTCCAGGAACCTGCCGGAGAAGGCCGCGGCGAAGGGCCGCCTGGACAAGGGCGCCGCCCTCGCCCTCATCACCCGCGCGATGCTTTACGCGGGCGAATATGACAAGGTGGTCGCGGCGGCCGACGAGCTCGCGGGCCTGGGCTACGCCCTGATGCCCGATTACGGCGACGCCTTCACCGTCCCGGTGACGGCGGGCAACACCGAGACCATCCTCCAGTACAGTTTCTCCTACGCCGACAACGAGACCCACGAGTTCGACTTCTACTACACCCCGGGCGGCGACTACAAGCTCGTCGGCCAGCAGGGCGGCGGCTACGGCACGCCCACCCAGGAGATGGTGGAGAGCTACGAACTGGCTACGGGCGGTTTCCCCGATTGGTCTCCCTGGCACGGGGAGACCCTGGCCGAACCGCCGTACGAGCGGCTGGAGCCGCGGTTCAAGGCGACCATCCTGTATAATGGCGCACCCTGGAAGGGCCGCACGATCGAACCCTTCGTCGGCGGAACTGACGGCTGGTGCCAGTGGAACAAGGAACCCAAGCCCGAAGGCCGCACGACCACCGGCTACTACCTCCGCAAGGGCGTGGACGAGACCCACAACCTCGCCGAGCGCAGCCAGAGCATCCAGCCTTTCATCATCCTGCGGTACGGCGAAGTGCTGCTGAACAAGGCGGAAGCCTGTTATCGCAAGGGCGACACGGAAGGGGCCAATGCGGCCGTGAAGGCCATCCGCTCCCGGGTCGGGCTCCCGTACACGAACAAGTCCGGCGACGCCCTGTGGAAGGCGATCCGCCAGGAACGCCGCGTGGAACTCGCCTTCGAGGACCACTGGTACTGGGATCTCCGCCGATGGAAGGAGGCGGCCGAGGACTGGCCTGTCGGCCTGAACAACTACCAGGTCCACGGCCTCAAGATCGAGTCCACCGCCGTCGCCGGCCAGTACAAGTATACGTACGTCTCCGTCGACGACAAGGACCGCAACTTCCCGGCCAAGATGTACCGGTTCCCGCTTCCCGACGGCGAACTGAACTCGAATCCGCTTGTCAATCAATACCCTGAATGGAACTAGCCATGAAAAAGAGCGTCATCTTTCTGATTGCGGCCGTTGTCATGGCGGCCTGCCACCAGCCGGAATTCGTGGAGCCCACGGCCGACCGGCAGGGGATCACGTCCCTGGCGGCCTATTTCGCCTTCGGTCCTTTCGAAGGGCAGGAAATGGGCCGGCTGGAGATCTCCGATCCCGCCGTGGAGCGGTATGAGATTCCCATTCCGTGGTATTTCCCCGAATCCTCCGACGACATCACCACACCCTATATGACGAAGGTCCGGGTGCGCGCCTCCCTGCAGCCCAACTGCAAGATCGACCCGCCCCTGACGGTGCTGGACCTGACGGAGGAGAACCATTTCTCCTACACCGACGCGACCGGCGAGAGCCACGGCATCATCATCACCGGCAAGCGGGTGAAGTCCAGCAAGTGCGAGATCGTCACCTTCGCGCTCAAGCAGCCGCAGCTGAGCGGCATGGTGGACAAGGCCGCCCGCAAGGTGTCCCTCATCACGGCCAAGGACCTGTCCGTGGCCGAGGCGACCGTCACCCTGTCGGCCCATGCCACCATCTCCCCGGACCCGGGCGAGCCGCACAACTACAACGAAGGCTTCACCTTCACCGTGACGGCCGATGACGGCGTGACCAAGGCGGAGTACCTGGTCATCAAGAATATCCCTGAAAAGATCGACTACGGCGTGAATGCCACCAGCGCCGAGACGCTGTTCAACCTGGATCCGTCCTCCGGCATGGGCCTTCCGGGATACCAGGCCGTGGCGAACGTGTCCATGGGCGTGATCGATTCCGACCTGATCGTCAATGTGGGCGACGGCTCCACGCCGCGCTATTACAACAAGATCGTGGGCACGTACGGCGGCCAGATCAAGATCGGAAGCGCCGTCCCGACCGGCGCCATCGCCTCCGACGAGAAGGACCACCTGCTGATCTGCAACCTGGCCGAGACGGGTGAGCAGTTCACCATCTGGAAGACTTCCTCCGTGAAGGAAGCCCCGGTGGAGCTCCTCTCCTTCAAGAATGAAGAGGACATCCAGCTGGGCACGGAGATGAAGGTCATCGGCGACATCGAAGGAGAGGCGTCCATCTCGGTCACCTATCCGGGCCTCGCGGGCGTCACGCAGAGCGGCCGCTTCCGCTCCATCCACATCGTGGGCGGGGAAGTGGTCTCCAACGAGCTCAAGGACGTCAGCGGCACCGGCTTCCTGTGGGGCGCCGGCGCCTCCGGCAGCACCTGCGTGCCCGCGGCATCGGCGCAGAACGACGCCGGCTGGTACAGCTGCGCCTATTCCGACAACCTCCTGACCTGGTTCAAGCCGGACCTCACCGTCGGCAAGCAGCTGAACGGCTATGGCGACGGCACGGACGATGTCCAGGGCGGCGGAACGTACGTGGACAGCAACACGTCCCCGAACAACCTGGATACCAAGGGCTTCAACAACGCCCGCTACCTGGCGCTGTTCGTGTCCAACCACTTCCCGAAGTGGTGGCCGGGCCCGCAGCTGTATGTCTATGACATCACGGGCGGCTCGCTCCAGGGCGACAACATCTGGAACAGCCCGGGTCTGGTGTTCTCCAGGCCGTTCATGTACAACCTGCAGTACAACACGGGCGGCCACGACGGGAACGGCGCCTGCGGCGACGTGATCCTGGCCCCTTCCGCCGACGGCTACATGCTGTATATCTACTACTACGACCATTACTCCCAGATGCTGGGTGGCTTCAGCCTGGATTGCATCAAGCGATGAAAAGTTTCGGACTCATACTGACGGTCCTCCTGGCGGTCTCCTGCAACGGGACCGCCGGGACGGACATGCCCGAATGGCGCTGGCAGGACAAGGAAAAGCCCGCCTTCGTGGAACCGCACCCTGCCATCGTGGCCCTGGGATGGTCCAATGTGACGGACGGCTATTCCACCCTGCCCGAGGGCGTGGACATCTACCGTTCTCCCGAAACGATCGGCGGAAACAAAGTGATCGCCTACATCGCCGTGGCGGACCTCTCCAAGGTCGCCTGGGATGTCCGGAGCATCGACGACCCCACCATCCAGGGGACTTCGGATCCGCTGAAGACGCCGGCCCAGTACTACCAGGAAACGGCTGCGCCGGTCATCGTGAACGGCGGCTATTTCTTCGTCGATGGCGGCAAGCGCTACAACGCCAGCGTCGCCGTGAGCGGCGGCCGCACCTATGGCGTGAACCTCAATTATTCATCGAAAGACTGGGTGACGGTGTATTATCCCACGCGCGGCGTCTTCTACGAGAAAGACGGCGCCTGCGCCACGGGATGGACCTACTGGAGCGGGGGAGCGAAGCATTACCTGTACGACGTCCCGGCCGCTAATTCCTGGTCGAAGGACCCGCTGCAGGTTCCCGACGCCAACTTCCCGGCGAAGGCCGCCGATTTCGCGCCGCAGACCGCCATCGGCGGCGGCCCCGTGCTGCTCAAGGGCGGCCAGGTGAAGAACACCTGGGAGGCCGAGATGTTTTACGGCGACGGGGCCGACGACAAGATGCCGGAGGCCCGGCATCCCAGGACGGCCGTCGGCGCGACGAGAGACGGCCTGCTCATCCTCTTTGTCTGTGAAGGACGCGGGATGACGGACGGCGTCGCGGGCATGACCTTCGCGGAGGAAGCGGCGGTCCTGCAGTCCCTGGGCTGCGTCGACGCCCTGAATCTGGACGGCGGCGGCTCCAGCTGCCTGCTGGTGGAAGGAAAGGAAACCATCAAGGTGTCGGACGGCTCCCAGCGCGCCGTCGGCTCCGTAATTCTCTTGAAAAAGCGATGAGAAAGGTTTGGTACATCCTGGGCGCTTTCCTGCTCCTCGCCGCCTGCACCCCGGAGGAAACGGGGTACAAATGGCGCGACGAGTGGGATCAGGCGACGCCCGGCGGCGGGGGAGGCGGCGGTGAGACGCCCGGCCTTCCCGACATCAAGGGCAAGCCGCGCTATGTCTGGGTGGACGCCGCCGCGAATTTCTCTTACTATGCCAATGACGCCGCTTACATCACCGAGGACTGCAAGCGCATCGCCGCGATGGGCTTCACGGACCTCGTCGTGGACGTCCGTCCCACGAGCGGCGACGTCCTGTTCAGCTCGTCCGTGGCGCCGCCGTGCTTGAAATGCGCCGCGTGGGTGAACGGCCGGTACCGCTGGGTGGAGCGCACGGCGACCTTCGACTATCTCGCCACCTTCATCCAAGCGGGCCACGCGGCCGGCCTGCGCGTGAACGCCGGCATCAACACGATGGTGGGCGGCTACCATTCCTCCATCGGCGACGTGGGCATGCTCTACGACCATCCGGATCGGAAGTCCTGGGGCGCGGTGGACAATCTCGCCGCCGGCCTCACGAACACGATGGACGACGCCGACACCGGCCCCCGCTTCCTGGACCCGGCCAACGCCGAGGTACAGGAGTTCCTGCTGACGATGCTGGGCGAACTGGCTGCCTATGAGGGACTTGACGGCATCGTCCTGGACCGTTGCCGCTACGATGACTACAGCCTGGACGCCGGCTATACCGATGTGGCCAAGGAGGCTTTCACGACCTATCTGGGCGACGAACCGTCCGCCTGGCCGGTGATGCCGAAGGGACAGGCCTATGTCTCGTCCAATCCGTCCACGCTCCAGCGCAACTGGCTCACTTTCCGCTGCAAGGTCATCCATGATTTCATCGCCCGGGCGGCTGCCAAGGTCCACGAAGTGAACAAGGACGTCCGTTTCGGCGTGTACGTGGGAGCCTGGTTCTCGGAGTACTACCAGAGCGGTGTCAACTGGACCAGCGAGAAATACGATCTCAAGAAGAACGAGTCCACCTACAAGTGGGTTCCCGCAAACTACCAGAAGACCGGTTTCGCCGACCTGCTTGACTTTATCTTCCTGGGCGCCTACGCCGGAACCGGCAGCATCCACGGAAGCGGGGAATGGACCATGGAAGGGTTCGCAAAGCTCGGGGCCAAGCGCCTGTGCGGCGTGGTGCCCTTCGCCGCCGGCCCGGACATCGGCAACGCCACCGGCTTCGAGAACGGCAAGCAGGAAGCCCTCCTTCCGGACATCGTGTCGACGATGCTCGGCGCCTGCGACGGCGGGATGTTCATCTTCGACCTCTGCCATATCCGGATGTTCGACTACTGGAACGCCTTCCAGACGAGCATCGACGCTTATTTGAAAACACTTTAACTTTTAATCTCATCCTACTATGAAAAGAATCCTTTTGATTGTCTCCGTGCTGGTGGCGGCCTGCGCCGTCTCCTGCAAGAAAGAAACGAAGGTGGAGGATGCCGTGACCATCAAGACCGACGAGCAGGTCGTTCCTGTGGAAGGCGGCGTGCTTTCCATCGCGATCAACTCCACGGTGCCCTGGACCGCCAAGGCTTCCGAATCCTGGGTGACCCTTTCTCCCACCAGTGGCGAGGCGGGGGACGCGACCGTCAAGGCTTCCGTCCTCAAGAACGACACCAATGACAGCCGTACGGCGACCGTGACCTTCACGGCCGGCACCAAGACGGCCACGTACTCGATTGTCCAGGAGCAGCTCAATGCCCTGAACATCGCCCAGACCGAATATGAGGTTCCTGCGGAAGGCGGAACCGTGGAGGTAAAAGTCAGTGCCAATGTGGACTATCAGGTCATCATTCCTGAAGCGGTCGACTGGGTGGAGAATGCCACCACCAGGGGATTGACCGAGAGCACGGTTGTCCTCAAAGTCGCCCCTACCACAGAAATCGAGGCGCGTACAGCCAATATCACGATCTCGGACGGAACACTTTCTTCGACGGTGAAGATCACCCAGGCTCCGTTTGTCCCCTTCTTTGACTATGCAGGTGACTGGGCTGGTCTTCAGTGGAGCTTCTATGACGGTACCGGTCCTACGGTGATTCCTCAGGAAGGTGCCGACATCACCATCGATGTCAGTACCAATCTGGAGTGGAGAGCCTTCTTCTCCGTCTGGGACAATGACCAGGGTGCCATGGTCGATTCCTGGGATCTGGGCTGGGCGAAGCTGTCCTACACCGAAAATCAGATCCATCTGGTGATCGAGGCCAACGACACGTATGTGCCCCGTGAGAACTACTTGTATGCGGAGTGCATGATCAACGGTGCGGTCTCCGGTGAATATGGCGGCCTGGGCTGGTTCAAGCAGGACGGTCTCGTTCCCTCTGCCGGCGTCAGCGTCCTCTGGACCAAACTGCTCAGCGAAGTCGGCGTTCCTGCCGCCCCGTATCACCGTCTGGCCTACAAGACCGCCGGCGGCGACGCCCTGCTCGTTTCCGACGGAAGCAAGGTCCATGTCCTCAATCCGGCTGACGGCGCTTATTGGAAGGCCATCGAGTGGCCGGGCATCACTCCTACCTCCATCTGCAGCGATGATGCCGGCAATGTCATTGTGGCTCCGGACTATCCGTTCAATGCCGGTACGACCTATACGGTCTATTACACGACGAACGTCAATGAGACTCCGGTGAAACTGTTCGAGCATACGGCCGACTTCGATGGCACGATCGGCGGATGGCGTGTCCGGGGTGACATCACCAACCGCGCCGTAGTGACCGGTTTCGTCGGCGGTTCCCGTTACTGGGCCGGTTGGGAAATCGACAAGCTGGAGGTTTCCTTGGACAATTACTACAATGTCAATGGCCAGACCCGGGGGCCCATCAACGGGACGAACGATTCCTGGAGCCCTGAGGCCGGTGCGGTGATGTCTGTCGGCCCTCGCCTGAATGAGGGTATCGTCTATCGTGCTTATGACGGTCTTCAGAACCTGTATTTCCTGAAAGATGCCTACACCCCCGCCTGGCAGACACCGTACGACTGGAAGATGATTTCTGAAGCGGGCGCCGGTGGAAACGAATGCCAGAACAACCTCGATATCATTGATTACCAGGGACGTAGAATCATGGCTTATACGCAGGGCCTGTATTGGGGTTACGGCGGAAATGCCAGTGTTTACGTGCTCGATGTTACGAATCCCGAGGCCTGTGAAGTGCTCGCAATCCTCGATGGAAGCGAACTTGCCGGCGTGGAGAGCTACGCAGTCGGCGAGGATTACGGCTGGGCGACGCTGAACGCCTATGTCAGCGCCGACGTCAAGCTGCATGTCGATCCTGAGCTGGGCCTGGTCTGCTACGTGGTCAACAGTACGCTGGAGAGCATCTCCAAGTTGCTGATTTCGTTCTGATGCGATTCAAACTTCTGATTGCAGGGGTGCTGGCTCTCCTTCTGGGAGCCTGCGCCCCTGTTTCGAAAGAAAAGCCCCGCTTCCTCTGGATCGATGCTTCGGCCAACTTCTCCAGTTATGCCGACGATGCTGATTCCATTGCGACGGACTGTAAGCGTATCGCCCAGATGGGTTTCACGGACATCGTCGTGGACGTGCGGCCTACCTGCGGGGACGTGCTCTTCAAGAGTTCCGTTGCTCCGGCGCTGACGAAGGTCCCGGCCTGGTTCGGCGGGGAAATCGGCCTGAAGCAGCGGAAGGCGGATTTCGACTATCTCCAGGCCTTCATCGATGCCGGCCATGCGGCGGGCCTCAAGGTCCATGCCGGGGTGAACATGATGGTCGGAGGCTGGCGGATGGGCAGCAATTTCATTACGGGCATGGTGTACGACCATCCGGAGCGGAAGTCCTGGTGCGCCGTGGACCTGCTTCCTGACGGCACCCTGGCGAACCAGGCGGACAATTTCGCCGTCCGCGGGGGCTGTTTCCTGGATCCGGCCAATGCCGAGGTGCAGGATTTCCTCCTGACGATGCTGGGCGAACTGGCCTCCTACCAGGGACTGGACGGCATCGTCATGGACCGCTGCCGCTATGATGACTATGCGATGGACGCCGGCTATACGGACACGGCCCGGGAGCAGTTCGCGGCCTATATCGGCCGGGAACCGGAACGCTGGCCGGTATTCACGGAACCGGGGCACATCTTCCTGGACAAGACGCCGGACGTGCTGGAGACGGAGTGGCTCACTTTCCGCTGCCGCGTGATCCACGATTTCGTGGCCCGGTGCGTGGACAAGGTTCATTCCGTCCGGAAGGACCTCCCGCTGGGCATCTATGTGGGTGCCTGGTTCTCGGAGTATTACCGGAGCGGCGTGAACTGGACGAGCCCGAAGTACGACCTGGCGAAGGAGGAACCCACTTTCGCCTGGGCGACGCCCGACTATCAGGCGACGGGCCTGGCGGACCTTGTGGACTTCATGCTTCTCGGAACCTATTGTCCGGCGGCCAATGTCCATGGCGACACGGAAAAGACCATGGAAGGATATGCCCGCCTGGGCCGGAAACGGCTCTGCGGTGACGTGCCTTTCTACGCCGGACCGGACATCGGCAACGAGAAGGGCTTCGAAAAAGGCGGCCAGGCCGCCCTCCTGTCCGAAATCGAAAAGACCATCCAGGCCGAAGCCGACGGATTCTTCCTCTTCGACCTCTGCCACATCCGGGCTTTCGATTACTGGGACGTCAGATTTTAAGTTTGATGCCGGCCTTGGTGAGTCCCCAGGCGCAGGCGATATAGACTGCCGCCATGAGGGCGCATTTGCCGACGCCCACCCAGCCGGTCAGCCACTCGGGGATGGTGGGATTGACAAAGACCCACAGGGCGACAAACAGATAGGGAATCATATACACCGTCAGGGTGGCGGTTCCCGCAGGAACAAGGGGTTTGAACCAGCCGGTCCAGCCCCTTTTTTCCATATAGCGCAGAAGCGTGTACAGGGCCACGGAAATGGCGCAGACGAAGAGGCACCAGGGGAGCGTCCCGAGGTTCTTGGAAACGATCCAGCCGGTATGGGCTGCCATCCCCAGGACGGCAAGGACGGCCGCAGCAGCAATCCCCAGGCCGATCCGCTGACCGCTGGAACGGTCGGAAAGCTTCCAGTCCGCTACGGTGAGCATGACGCCGCCGAGGCCCATGATGGGGCCGTAGCACTTTCCAAGCTGGAGTGCATTGGCAAAATCAGCCAGGATGTTGGGGCCGACGAGCTGGCTTCCGTCCCGCATGGGGATGACGGTGAGGTTCACCAGGCAGAGGCCTGCCCAGATGATGGGGATGATCCACGTCCGTTCCCGGCACAGCAGCCAGACCATGGCGCAGAACAGGTACATCCAGCCAATCTGGCCCAGGATACCCCACCAGAGGCCCTGGAAGAGGCCTCCGTCCGTGGACCGGAAACAGAAGGCGAGGGCGACGAGGAGGATTACGCCGGAGAGTTTGAGCCACCGGGCAGGCTTCCAGTCCTTGGGATACTGGTTCCAGGTGAGGAAGAAGCCTACGACCATCAGGAGGACCCACAGGCCCCGGTTCCCGGTCATCTCCCGCGACTCCTGGTTGCAGATGAACGCGCCCATCACCAGCAGGGCCAATGTCCGGCTGAAGATGTGCTTGAGCGTACTTTCCGTGAAATATCCCTTCTCCCTCCTACGCTCCAGCGCGTAAGGGATGGACATGCCCATGGCGAAGAGGAACATAGGGAAAACGATGTCGGAAAGGCCCATGCCGTCCTCCATCGTGGCGAAATGCTCCAGCCAGTGGGGAACATTGAACACTTTCCAGAATTCATTGACAAAGACCATCAGGAGCATGGTCAGCCCCCGGAACATGTCGATGGCGAGGTTTCTCTTATTCATCTTCAGGCAGATTGACCCAGGTTTCGTTGGCCCATCCCATGCTGCGGCCGGTACCCCGGACTTCGCCGCGAACGCCCTTCTCCTGCAGCTGGCGGAAGCCGGGGTCGGAGGGCTTGAGGTCCAGGAAAGGAAGGAGGTAGCAACCGTGGTCCAGCAGGACGGCCTGCACCTCGGAAACGGGCACTTCCCGCGCTTGGCGGCCGGTTTTCACGGCCAGCGCGGCCAGTGCGCCTGCCGCCTGGCCCAGGCCCGTCACGACCGGCTGAAGCCGGGTGCCGCCGTTCATTTCCCAGGAGACCGAGATGGCCTTGTCGGCCACCAGGAGGTCGTCCACATCCACGGGAACGACCACGCCCAGCGGCACGCTGAAGGACGGGATTTTCCCGAACCACAAGTGCGAGAGCTCCTCGTGCCGGGGATTCTGGACATGGTGATGGTCCACGGGGTAGTCGCCCACGGCGACGGCCCGGGTGTATAAATCAAAGCGATAGGGATCCTTCGCGGCTTCGACGGTCATCGTGTCGACGCCGGCGATGCGCCGCGCCTCCCGGTAGTAGGGGAAGAAGGGGAGTCCGTCCTCCGTGGGGAAGACGTCGTCGGCGATGCCGATCCGGTCATAGCCCAGCTCGTGCTGCAGGAAATAGATGAAACCCAGGGTGCGGAGCTTCGCCTTCCGGACGACTTCCTCCCGCTCCGCGGGCGTCATGTCCAGGTATTCCGCGAAGTAGTCGTTGGCGCAGACGGGCCAGTTGAGCATGATGTGCCCGTCCGGCAGCCGGCCGTAGGAGAGCATCATTTCCGGGCTCCAGAGCTGCTGTCCCTGCGGATTGAACCCGTCCCGGTTGTCCGCCAGGGGATTGTCGCAGGAGTTCCGGTACAGGTCGATGTCGTAGCCTTCCGGCTTTTCCATCGGCACGGGAGCCTCATATTCCTTGAGGATGGCGACATAGGTGAGGTCCTGGGCGGTGATGCGGTCCTTGAGTTCCGCGGCGCCGGCCTTTTCCGCGATGTCCCCCAGCTCGGTCCCGTCGATGAGAATCCGGGCCCGCGCCCGGGAGCCGTCAGAGAAAGCGAGTGTCCATCCGCCCTTTTTCCGATGCGTCATCTCCTTGACAGTCAGGCCCGTCCGGACTTCAACGCCGGCCTCGTCGGCCATGTTCCGCAGGACTTCCGCGCCGACGGCCGGATTGAACAGGATGTTGGACACCCAGCCCGATTTCAGCGCCTCGTAGCCGCCGTAGCGGGCCGCGAGCGAGTCCGTGAACTCTCCGAAAAGACCGCCCCGGAGGCGGTAGTTCCCGTCGATGGCGCTCACCCCGGCCGCCGTGAGCATCCCGCCCAGCCAGGGCGTCGGCTCCACGACGAGGGTGTGGGCGCCGTCGCGTGCCGCCTCGATGGCGGCTGCGGTTCCTCCCGTGCCGCCGCCGGCCACGACGACGTCGTAGACCGGCGTGCAGGAGAGGATGGCCAGGCACAGCCCAATCGTAAAAAAGCGTTTCATCCTCCACAAATTTACGGAATAATGCTTATATTTGAAAGTACAAAAAGCCTGGTATCCATGAAACGCAGATCTTTCCTCAAGAATGCCGCTTTCCTGACGGCGGCCGCTTCTGCGGCGCCGGTCCTGGCCGGTTGCCGGCGGCCGGAAACAGGCGAAGAGGGCTCCCGACTGGCGATCGCCCGGGACTTCCGGTACGGCGCCGACGGGACCTTCAAAGTCCTGCAGTTTACCGACACCCATTACATCACCGGCGACCCCCGCAGCGAGCGGGCGCTGAGCAATGTCCGCGAGATGCTGGACGCCGAGCGTCCCGACCTCGTCATCCATACGGGCGACATCCTGTTCGGCCATCCGGACATCCCCTCGGCGCAGGAGATCCTCCAGCCCATCGCGGACCGGGGCATCCCGTTCGCCGTCGCCCTCGGAAACCACGATTCCCAGTTCGGCTCCACCCGGGAGGAAGTGTTCCGCATCATCCGGGAGATCCCGGGCTGCGTGAACCTCCCGCCCAAGGAGGGCGTCTACGGCTGTTCCAACGATGTCATCACGCTTTCCGGCCCCGGCGGCGTGGACCGGGCGCTCTACCTGTTCGATTCGATGGACGCCGTCATCCTGAAAGGGGAGGAGGAGATCCACTGTTACGATTACATCCGCTTCTCCCAGCTGGAATGGTACCGGAACCTCAGCGCGAAGCTCACGGAAGGGAACGGCGGCCATCCCGTCCCGTCGCTGGCCTTCTTCCACATCCCGCTTTGCGAGGTCACGGAAGGGCTTTCGAATGGCGGGAACCTCCTCGCCGGCGAGAACGGCGAGCCGCCCTGCCCGTCCCGCCTG
The DNA here is from genome assembly GCA_900316525.1 of uncultured Bacteroidales bacterium. Taxonomy (GTDB): domain Bacteria; phylum Bacteroidota; class Bacteroidia; order Bacteroidales; family UBA932; genus Cryptobacteroides. The sequence goes on along the minus strand of ONDF01000006.1, from coordinate 57,979 downwards.
AACTCGGGCCTGCTGGCCCAGATGCGGGAGTTGGGCGACATCCAGGCCATCGTCAACGGCCACGACCACGACTGCGACTATGTCCTGGACTATGGCCAGATGTACTACATCTACGGCCGCTTCAGCGGTTGCGACACCACCTATAACCACCTGGGGCCGAGCGGCGCGCGCGTCTTCCAGTTCACGCAGGGCGCCCGTCCGTTCCGGACCTGGGTCCGCCTGCAGGGCGGGGAAGTCCGGCAGGACCTCGTCCTGGACCGTTGATTACTCCATCAACTTCTTGTATTTGAAGCGCTTGGGCTCCACATCGCCCAGGCGCATCTTTTTATTGGCCTCGTATTCGGAATAGTTGCCGTCGAAGAAGACGACCTGGGAGTCGCCCTCGAAGGCGAGGATGTGCGTGGCGATACGGTCCAGGAACCAGCGGTCGTGGCTCACCACGACGGCGCAGCCCGCGAAGCCGTCCAGGCCTTCCTCCAGGGCGCGGATGGTGTTGACATCCACGTCGTTGGTCGGTTCGTCGAGGAGGAGGACGTTGCCTTCGTCCTTCAGGGTGAGGGCGAGGTGCAGGCGGTTTCGCTCGCCGCCCGAGAGGACGCCGCACAGCTTTTCCTGGTCGGCGCCGGAGAAATTGAACCGGGACACCCAGGAACGGGCGTTGATGTCGCGGTTGCCGAGCCGGACCCATTCGGAGTTGCCGGCGATGGTCTCATAGACGGTCTTGTCCGGGTCGATGGACTTGTGCTGCTGGTCCACGTACGCGATCTTCACGGTGTCGCCGATCTCGATGGTGCCGCTGTCGGGCTGCTCGATGCCCATGATCAGGCGGAAGAGGGTGGTCTTGCCGGCGCCGTTCGGGCCGATGACGCCCACGATGCCGGCCGGCGGGAGTTCGAAGGTCAGGTGCTCGAACAGCACCTTGCCGTCGTAGGCCTTGGACACGTCGTTGAAGCGGATGACCTTGTTGCCCAGGTGCGGTCCGTTGGGGATGTAGATCTCGAGGTTCGCCTCCTTCTGCTTGACATCGGCCGAAGCGAGTTTCTCATAGGCGCCCAGACGGGCCTTCTGCTTGGCCTGGCGGGCCTTCGGGGCCATCCGGACCCATTCCAGCTCGCGTTCCAGCGTCTTCCGGCGCTTGGACTCCTGCTTCTCCTCCATCGCGAGGCGCTTCGTCTTCTGGTCCAGCCAGGAGGAGTAGTTGCCCTTCCAGGGAATGCCCTCGCCGCGGTCCAGCTCCAGGATCCAGCCGGCGACGTTGTCCAGGAAGTAACGGTCGTGCGTGACGGCGATGACCGTGCCCTTGTACTGCTGCAGGTGCGCTTCCAGCCACTGGATGGACTCGGTGTCCAGATGGTTCGTGGGCTCGTCCAGCAGGAGGACGTCCGGCTGCTGGAGGAGGAGGCGGCACAGCGCCACGCGGCGCCTTTCGCCGCCGGAGAGCGTGCGGACCTTCGCGTCCGAAGGCGGGCACTGGAGGGCGTCCATTGCCCGTTCCAGCTTCGCGTCGATCTCCCAGCCGTCCAGGTGCTCGATGAGCTCGGTGAGCTCGCCCTGGCGCTCGATGAGGCGGTTCATCTCGTCGTTGTCCATCGGCTCCATGAACTTCATCGAGATGTCGTTGTATTCCGCGAGGACGTCCATCACTTCCTGCACGCCCTCCTGGACCACCTCGATGACGGTCTTGTCCGGGTCCATCTCCGGCTCCTGCGCGAGGTATCCGACGGTGTAGCCGGGCGCCCACACGACCTCGCCCTTGAAGGATTTCTCCACCCCGGCGATGATCTTGAGGAGCGTGGACTTACCGGAGCCGTTGAGGCCGATGATGCCGATTTTCGCCCCGTAGAAGAAGGACAGGTAGATGTCCTTGAGAATGACCTTGTTGTTGTGCGGGAGGACTTTCCCCACCCCGTTCATCGAGAAAATGATCTTTTCGTCAGCCATGGCTTTGTTTTTGCTGGTTGCTATCTCCACAAAGATAAGGAAAATATTGATGAAACTGAAAGATTCCCTTCCCCTGAAAATCGCCCTCATGGGCGTCCTCGCCCTGCTGATGCTCATTCCGCTGGCGATGGTGATGGGCCAGATCGAAGACCGGCAGGATGCCGCCGATTCCAGCCGGGAAGAAGTGTCGGCCAGCTGGGGCCGCGCCCAGACGCTCACCGGCCCGGTCCTGAAGCTCTCCTACGAGACCGAACTGCTGGACAAGGACCAGAAAAAGACGGTCAAGCTGGCGACCGGGACCGTCTATCCCCGGACGCTCGACTATGATATCGACGCGCAGACCCAGACGCTCCACCGCTCCATCTACGACATCATGGTCTACGGGGCCGATGTCGTCGTGACGGGCGATTTCGTCATCCCGGCCTACTTTGCCGGGGAAAACCTGACGGAACAGCTGGTCGTGACCGGCATGACCGACCTGCGGGGCATCGACGGCAGCGTGGACATCACCCTGGGTGAAAAGGCCTACGCCTTCCATTCCGGTTCCAGCCAGCTGGACGAGTATATGCCCGACAACAGCAAGGGAACCCTTTCCGAGGCCATCGACCTGGACAAGGCCCTCATGGACGGAGAGACGGTCCTCCCGTTCCGGCTTACCTATCGCGTAAAGGGCTCTTCCTCCCTGAAAGTCCGCCCTTACGGCGGCATCACCGAGGTCAAGATGCGCTCCAACTGCCCGGATCCTTCCTTCACGGGCGATTTCCTGCCGTCCGAACGGGAAGTGACGGACGAGGGCTTCACCGCCCGCTGGTCCGTCTCCGAGATCAACCGCGGCGATCCCGACGACACCTCCTTCGGCGTGAACATGCTCCAAGGCGTGACGCAGTACCAGCAGACCACGCGTTCCGCCAAGTACGGCATCCTCGTGATCCTGCTGGTGTTCATCGCCGGCCTGGCGGTGGAACTGGTCGGGAAGAAGAAGATCGACCTGGTCCAGTATCTCGTCATCGGCCTGTCCCTGGTGCTATTCTATGCGCTCGTGCTTTCGTTCTCCGAATTCATGCGCTTCCCGGTGGCCTACGGCCTGGCGGCCCTGATGACCGTCGCCGCCCTCTTCGGCTACTTCCGCGGTATCCTGCGCGACAAGACGGCGTATCTCCTGACCGCCCTCGTCGCCGTGGCCTATGTGCTGAGCTACATCCTGCTTCAGATGCAGACTTACGCGCTTCTTTCCGGCACCCTCCTGCTGTTCGTCCTGCTGGTCGGCATCATGTACCTCACGACGAACCTGAACAAGCGCTCCGAGGCCTGACCCCCCGTCCCGCTCAAGTCATTGACATACAACTCATTATAAGAAACTCCCTGGTACATTTGCACCAGGGAGTTTTGTGTAATACGCTGTGTTACAGCGGATTGGTCGGGACGGTTTATTTCACGTGGATCTCCTGCACGGGCTCCTTGGGGAGCATCACGCGGTTCACGGGCCAGGTCTGGGCCTTGGCGACCTTGAAGGGGAGGGAGGCGCGGATGTCGGCGACGGAAGCGCCGAAGTGCGCGGTGTAGGCGCCCGCGGCGGTCTCCCAAGCGCTGGTCTCCTCGTTGAAGGAAGCGAGGGTGTACGGATCCACGGTCAGGGTGAGCGTCTGGCTCTCGCCGGGCTTCAGTTCGCGGGTCTTGGCGAAGGCGCGGAGCTCGCAGGCGGGCTTCACGAGGCCGCCATCCGGAGCGGTGACGTACAGCTGCACGGCTTCCTTACCGGCGAAGGAACCGGTGTTGGTCACGGTGACGGTGGCGGTGACGGTGCCGTCCTTGGCCACTTTCACGGCCGGCTTGGAATAGGTGAAGGCCGTGTAGGAGAGGCCGTAGCCGAACGGATAGGACACATTCTTGCCGACGGTGGTGAAGTAGCGGTACCCCACCCAGATGCCTTCCTTGTATTCGGTGAAGTCCACGTTGGGCTTTTTCACACGGCCCATGCCGAACATGGCCAGGAGCTCGTTCGTGGACTCATCCTCTTCGTTCGAGGCGAACGGGTTCATGGAACCGTCGCCCACATAGTCGAAGGGGAAGTTGTAGGAGGACGGGATGTCGAAGTAGGTGACCGGGAAGGTCATCGGGAGTTTTCCGGAGGGGTAGGAAGCGCCGCATAGGACGTCGGCCACCGTGTATCCGCCTTCCTGGCCGGGGGTCCAGGCGAGCAGCACGGCATCCGGCAGGTTCTTCCAGGAAGCGGTCTCGATGACGCCGCCGATGTTCAGCACCACGACCACCGGCTTGCCGGCATAGTGGTAGGCGTCGCAGAGGTCCTGCAGGAGCTTGCGCTCGGCGCCCGTCAGCGTCCAGTCGCCGTCTTCGGCCCGGCGGTCGCCGCCTTCACCCGCATTGCGGGAAATCGTGAGGATGGCGATGTCGGACTGGGGGACCGTCTTGTCGATGAAGCCGCGGGACACGTTCATCTCGGGGATGACGGGCTCGCCGAGCAGGACGGACGTGGGAGAGGCGTTGTTCTGGAGTTCCGTCTTCTGCAGGGCGATGTACTGCTTGTACCAGTTCTCGATGCCCTCGTCGACCTCGAAACCGTTGACGCGGAGGCCTTCGGCCACGTTGCGGACATATTGCTTGTTCACGTTGCCGGAGCCGGTGCCGCCGGCGATGAAGTCATAGGAGCCCACGCCGTACAGCGCGACCTTCTTCACGCCTTTCAGCGGCAGGACGCCGTTGTTCTCCAGGAGGACCAGGCCCTCGGCGGCCGCTTTGCGGACGAGTTTCGCATGGCCTTCCAGGTCCGGCTTGTCGGAGTACTTGTAACCCTGGAAACGAGGGGTCTTGACAATGTAGTTGAGCATGTTGCGGACGCACATGTCCACATCCTCGATCTTGAGGGTGCCGTTCTGGACGCCGGCGACGATTTCGCCGATGAAGAAGTCCATGCCCGGCTCCAGGAGGTCGTTGATGGCGCCGATCTGCTCGACGGTCTTGCGGGGGCCGGTCCAGTCGGTCATCACGATGCCCTTGAAGCCCCATTCCTCGCGGAGAATGGTATACAGCAGGTCGCGGTTCGCCTGCGTGTAGGGACCGTTGATCCGGTTGTAGGAGGACATGATAGTCCAGGGATCGGACTCCTTGACGGCGATCTCGAAGCCCTTGAGGTAGAGCTCGCGGAGGGCGCGCGGATTGATGCGGGCGTCATTCGCCATGCGGTTCGTCTCCTGGCTGTTGCCGGCGAAATGCTTGACGGAAACGCCCACGCCGTTGGACTGGATGCCGCGGGTGTAGGCGGCGGCCATCTTGCCGGTCAGGAGGGGATCCTCGGAGAAATACTCGAAATTACGGCCGCAGAGGGGGTTCCGGTGCAGGTTCATGCCCGGGGCCAGGAGGACGTCCGCCCCGTATTCCTTCACTTCCTCGCCCATCGCGGTGGTGAGTTCCTCCACCAGCGGCGTGTTCCAGGTCGATGCCAGGGAGGTGCCCACCGGGAAGCCCGTGCAGTAGAACGTCTTGTCCGTGCCGGGACGGGTGGGGTTGATGCGGAGGCCGGCAGGGCCGTCGGAGAGGACGGTCTGCGGGATGCCCAGGCGCGGGACGGCCCGGGTGGTGCCGGCGGCGCCGGAGACCAGGACCTCGTCGGAGCCCGTGAGGCCGCCGACCATGCTGCCCCAGCCGGTGCCGACCAGCAGGGTGGCCTTCTCCTCCAGGGTCATCGCCTGCAGGACTTCGTCGATGTTGTTCTTGTTCAGTTTAGGTTGCGCCGAGGCCGCAAGGGCGGCGAGGGCGGCTGTCAACAGAAGGGTGATTCTCTTCATCGTGTTCGAATTATGGTTTTCCTGTTGTAAAATTACGAAAGAAACGCTGGATTTGCCAACGCCCCGGCGATATTTGAACAAGAGCCGCCAAAATTTGAACACTGCGCGAAAAATAACTATCTTTCGGCTATGAAACGGATTCTCATCGCCCTGCTGCTCGCCGCCGCGGCCGTTCCGGCCGCCGCCCGCGAGCGGGTTCCGGCTGCCGACAGCCGCATCACCTTCGTCGGACGCACCCTTGTTTCGGAAACCGGCGCCGTCTCCTTCGACTGGAGCGCCGTCACCGCCCGCATCGCCTTTACCGGCGGCTATCTGGCCCTGGAGGCCGGGGACACGGGGAAGGATTATTTCAATGTCTGGATCGACCGAGAGCCGTCCGCGGAGCCCGACAAGGTCGTCGTCATCGACCGGGACACCACCGTCGTCCTGTTCCGGCAGAAGGAGCGCAAGCCGCAGCCGCACAGGATCGTCATCCAGAAGCGGACGGAGGCCGAGCAGGGGCGGGCGACCTTCCGCGCCTTCGAGGCCGAGGGGACCTTCCTCCAGGCCGATGGGCTCCGCGACCGTTTCATCGAGTTCGTCGGCGACTCCTACACCTGTGGCTACGGCTCTGAGAACAGCGTCCGCGAGGACCCGTTCCGTCCGGCCGACGAGAACCCTTCGAAGACCTACGCCGACATCCTGGGCCGCTACTTCGGGGCCGATGTCCTCCATATCTCCCATTCCGGCCAGGGCATCGACCGCAACTACGACGACGCCGGGCGCGGATGGCACATGCCGCAGCGGTATCTCCAGACCTTCGACTTGGCGGAGGAACCTGCCTGGGGCTTCGAGGGCAAGAAGCCGGATATTACGGTCATCTATCTGGGAACCAATGACTTCTCCACCAGCCGGCAGCCTGTTTTCTCCGCTTTCCAGGAGGGATACATCCGGCTGCTGAAGGCCGTCAAGGAGCATTATGGCGAAGGACATCCCATCCTGTGCGTCGCCCCGATGCACAGCCCGGACCATCACGACTACATCCGCCGCGTGGTGGAATCCTGCGGGCTTCCGAACGTCTACTATGCCGGCCTGCCCGCCCAGGTCCACAACAACGAGGCCGACCTCGGCGCCTCCTGGCATCCGAACTATAACGGTCACCTGAAGAAAGCCTATGCCCTCATCCCCGTCGTCTCCACCATCACCGGCTGGCCGATGGAGAACAAGCCCGTCGAATGATGAAACGCCTCCTCCCGCTCCTGCTGGTCCTGACGGCCTGCACGGGCGCCCCGCAGCGTGATTTGACGCTGCATTACGACCGTCCGGCATCCTTCTTCGAGGAAGCCCTTCCCGTCGGCAACGGACGCCTGGGCGCCATGGTGTATGGCGATCCCGTCCACGAACATCTGTCCCTGAATGACATCACCCTCTGGACCGGCGAACCGGACAAGGGGACGGCGCATCCGGACCTCGTGACCCTCGGCTTGACCGGCGACGGGGCGGAAGCCCTGAAGGCCGTCCGCGAGGCCCTGGACAACGAGGATTATGCGGCCGCTGAAAGGCTCCAGAGGGGCCTGCAAGGGCATTTCAGCGAGAGCTATATGCCGCTGGGGACGCTCCGGATCGACTATGACACCTGCGCCGTGTCGGCCTACGAGCGGAAGCTGGACCTGTCCCGGGCTGTCGCCACGACGTCGTATCTGCGGGAAGGCGCCCTGTTCCGGAGCGAGGTCTTCGCCTCGGCGCCGGACTCGGTCATTGTCGTCCATATCGTCTCGGAAGAGCCCCTGAGCGCCCGGGTTTCCCTGGACACGGCCTTGCCGCACGAGCTTTCGGCGTCTGAGGAAGGCCTGACCCTGGACGGCTACGCCGCGTGGCACACTTATCCGAACTATTTCAATTTCAAGCAGCTCAGCCCGGAGAAATACTGGTACGACCCGGCCCGCGGCATCCATTTCCGCACGCGTTTGTATGCCGATGTCTCCGGTGGAAGCGTTTCCGCGGCCGACGGCGCCCTGGTGCTGCACGGCGTCCGGGAAGCGACGCTGTACCTGGTCAACGCCACCAGTTTCAACGGCTTTGACAAGGATCCCGTAAAGGAAGGGAAACCGTACAAGGCCCTGGTCGATGCGAACTTGCAGCGCGCTCGCGAGGCTGGTCTTGCGCGGCTCCAGGCCCGCCACGAGGCCGATTACAAGGGCTATTTCGACCGCGTGTCCATCGACCTGGGCGCGACGCCGGACTCTGTCCGCGTCCTGCCCACCGATGTCCAGCTGAAGCGCTACACGGACCTTGGCGAGGCGAATCCCGAACTGGAAGCGCTGTACTACCAGTTCGGCCGATACCTGCTCATCGCTTCTTCCCGGACGGAAGGCGTCCCGGCGAACCTGCAGGGCCTCTGGAACGAGAGCATGGACCCGCCGTGGAGCTGCAACTACACGATCAACATCAACCTGGAGGAGAACTACTGGCCTGCGGAGGCCGCCGGGCTGGGCGATATGCATAATGTCCTGCGGGCCTTTGTCCATAACCTGAGCAAGAACGGCGTACCCGTCGCGAATCGCCTTTACGGCGCCGTGCGCGGCTGGAACGCCGGCCACAACTCCGACATCTGGGCGATGGCCACGCCCGTGGGCCTGGGCACGGGCGACCCGGCCTGGGCGAACTGGACGATGGGCGGCGCCTGGCTGTCCACCCACCTCTGGGAGCACTACCTCTACACCCGTGACCGGGCCGCGCTGGAAGCGGATTATCCCGTCCTGAAGGGCGCGGCGGAGTTTTGCATGGACTGGCTTGTGGAAAAGAACGGCGAGCTCGTCACCTCGCCCGGCACCTCGCCGGAGAACATCTACGTCACCCCCGACGGCTTCGCAGGCGCCACGCTTTACGGCGCGACGGCGGACCTCGCCATCATCCGCGAGTGCCTCACGGACGCCGTGGCGGCGGCTCGCGAGCTCGCCTTGGACGACGACTTCGTCGCCGAGGCCTCCGCCGCGCTCGCCCGCCTGCGCCCCTACCAGGTCGGCGCCGCCGGAAACCTGCAGGAATGGTATTACGACTGGCGCGACTGGGAACCCCAGCACCGCCATCAGTCGCACCTTATCGGCGCGTATCCCGGCCATCAGTATGTGACCGGTCCCACCGCTGACGCGGCGTTGAAAACGCTGGAAATCAAGGGATTCGAGACGACCGGCTGGAGCTGTGGCTGGCGCGTGAACCTGTACGCCCGGCTCCGCGACGGCGAGAGCGCCTACAAGATGTACCGGCGCCTGCTCCGCTACGTGAGCCCCGACAACTTCCGGGGCCCGGACTACCGCCGCGGCGGCGGCACCTACCCGAACCTCTTCGACGCGCACTCGCCCTTCCAGATCGACGGGAACTTCGGCGGCTGCGCCGGCGTGATGGAAATGCTCCTGTACAGCGGCCCGGACGGTACTCTCCAGCCGCTTCCGGCCCTTCCTTCCGCCTGGCCCGCCGGCTCCATCAAGGGCCTCCGCACCCGCAAGGGCACGACGGTAGACCTTGTCTGGAAGGACGGCAAGGTGGTTTCGTTGAAAGAACGCTGATAGATTTGCCTCTATCCTCCGTACTCCGAAGGCGGGACGCCGAACTGCTTCTTGAAGGAAGTGGAGAAGTGGGAGAGGGTGTTGAAGCCGGTCATGTAGGCGATTTCGGACATGTTGTACTTGCCTTCCTTGAGGAGGTCGGCGGCGCGGTTGAGCTTGTAGCGCTTGAAGAACACGCTCGGATTCTCGCCGGTCAGGCCTTTCACCTTGTAGTAGAACTTGGTGCGTGAGATCTTCATCATCTCCGTGATGCGGGTGATGTCCAGGTCCACGTTGGCCAGTTCCTTCTCCATCAGTTCGTACAGCTCCTTCATGAAAGCGGCGTCGCGCGGCGAGAGGGCTTCGGGTTCGATGTCCTCCGTCGTCGTGATGGAGCCCAGCCGCTTGTGCAGCTTCGCGCGGTTGTCCAGCAGGGACTTCACGAGAGCCAGCAGGTAGGCGGGCTGGAAGGGCTTGGTGACGTAGGCGTCGGCTCCTTCGCGCAGGCCCTGGACCTGATTCTCCACGGCGACCTTCGCCGTGACCAGCACCACGGGGATGTGGCTCAGCTGCAGGTCCGCCTTGACGGCCTTGCACAGCTCGTAGCCGCTCATGCCGGGCATCACGACGTCGGAGATGACCAGGTCGGGAATCTCGTCCTCCATGCCCTTCAGGGCGGAGGCACCGTCAAAGTACACGGACACGTTGTAGTACGGGCTCAGGAGCACCTTTACATAGTTGGCGATGTCGATGTCGTCGTCCACGACGGCGATCCGCTGGCGGTCCTCGCTGTCCGCCGTCTCCGCCGGCATTTCCGTGGCGACCGGGGCGGGGATGTCGTACACCGGCTTGATTTCCGTGCGCTCGTCCTCGGTGTAGGAGGAGGCGCTCACGGGAAGTACGAGGCTGAAGATGGCACCGCCTTCAGCGCGGTTCGCCGCCTTGATATAGCCGTGATGCAGGCCTGCCAATGCACGGGCATAATACAGGCCGATGCCGGATCCGTGCGTATCGCCTTGGTTGTCAGCCTGGTAGAACCGCTCGAAAATCTTTTCCTGCTCTCCTTCCGGAATGCCACGACCTGTGTCCGCCACCGTGATAAGGGCGTACTGGGAGTCGGTATCGGCCTTGTTGAGCGGGAAGGCGGCGGCCGCTTCGTCCCGCGGGACGACGTCGAAGGAGAGTGTGACGCGTCCGCCCGTGGGCGTGAACTTCATCGCGTTGGACAGGAGGTTCATCACAATCTTCTGCACCTTGTCCACATCGGCCCACATCGGGAAGGAGTCCTCGAGGCCGTGGGTCTGGAACTCGATGCCCTTGGCGCCGGCGTTGAACTTGAACAGTTCCGCGATGCCCTTGAGCGGGGCGACGATGTCGCCCTGCGCGGCCCGGAGCTTGAGTTTCTTGTCGCCGATACGGTTGAAGTCCAGGAGCTGGTTCACCAGCGAGAGCATCCAGGTTGCGTTGCGCTGGATGATCCCCACCAGCTGGCGGTCCTGGCCCTTGACGCCGTCCGATTCAGCCAGCTGGGAGACCGGCCCCGCGATCATCGTGAGCGGGGTGCGGAACTCGTGCGCCACGTTGGAGAAGTAGTTCATCTGGATCTTCGACAGCCGCTTCTCCTGCTCCTTTTCCTTCTCCACCCGTTCGCGCTCGCGGCGCACCTCGTGGATGCGCCGGGCCGCTTCCTTCCGGATGCGGCTGATCCGGCGGTACAGCCGCCAGATGGCCGCCAGCACAAGCAGACCGGCGAGAATGAACAGCAGGATCGCCCACCAGGTTCCGTACCAGGGCGGCAGCACCCGGACGTTCAGGGAGTTCTCGGTTTCTACGATGCTCTGGTTGTTGTTGGTGATGCGGACGCGGAACTTGTAGCGGCCAGCCGGCAGGTTCGAATAGTAGGCGTCGTGGTCATTGCCGGAATCGACCCAGTCGGGGTCGTAGCCTTCCATCATGTAGTAGTAGTGCGTCCGCTCCAGGCCGCTGAAGTCCAGTGCGGCGAACGAGATGCTGAAAGCGTTCTGGTCATCGCGGATGATGATGTCCGGGTCGTCCCGGAGTTCCCGCTCGATGGCGGCGCCCTTCCCGGGCTCCACCAGGACATTGTGGATCTTCAAATCCTCGAAAACCAGCGGGACGGACCGCTTCTGGGGCACATCCAGCGGGTTGAACCAGGTGAGGCCGTGGGTGCCGCCGAACACCAGTGTCCCGTCCGGCAGGACGCAGGAGGCCCGTTCGGAAAACTGGTCTCCGCCGATGCCGTCTTCCTTGAAGTAATTGACGAACTGTCCGACGGTGCGGTCGAACTTGCCGAGTCCGTTCATCGTGGACACCCAGATGTTGCCCTGGCGGTCTTCCTCGATCGAGCAGATGTCCAGGCAGGGGACCCCGTCCACCGGCGCGGTGACCGCGCCCCGCTTGGAGTGCCGGAGCAGGCCGTTCGCCGTGGTTCCCGCCCAGAACTCGCCGGCGCTGTCCTTGAGGAGGCAGGTGGCCCGGAGGGCGGTGTGGCGGGCGCAGGCGGCCCTTTCTTCCTCGGTCATCTCCAGTTCCGTCACTTCGTCCGTGAACGGGTTGACGCTCACCAGCATCCGGTTGAGGCCGGCGACCACGATCCCGCTCTCCGCCGTCATTTCCAAGTCGGTGACATAGGGCGTTTCGGAATCGTTCCAGACGGTGACGTACGCCGATTCCCGGGTGGCCTTGTCGTACCGGGTCAGGTTGGCGCTCATGCCGCCGATCCAGATACGGCCCTGCCCGTCCTCCGTGATGGCACTGACATTCGGCACGAAAAGATTGTCCAGGACCTGGAAACGGTCTCCTTCATAGCGGCACCGGACCACCCAGTATTTTTCCTGGAAGAACAGCCACAGGTCGCCGCCGGAGTCGCAGAACACCTTCGAGCAGCGGTTGTAGCCCACGCTGGTGTTCGGAATCAGGGAAGAAATGTCCACGCTCCGGAGGTCTTTCCTGCGCAGGTCATACAGCCACAGGCCGTCGCGGAGCGTGGCGATCCAGAGCCGCTGCTCCTGGTCCAGGCACAAGGACACCACTGTTTTCCCGGCGAAGGCCGATGTCAGGAACTTGTTGCTGTTGAACTGGTTCCTGTACATGTAAGAGACGGTGTATCCCTGGTCGGTCGTACCGAACCACAGATTGTGCTCGCTGTCCCGGAAGATGGTGCGGATTTCCGAGTCAGGCAGTTCGAAGGGGAAACCGGCGTCGTCCTGGAAAAGGACGCGCTCCGTCGTCCGGTAATAGTGGAACATGCCTTTGCCGATGACGTTCAGCAGGATGGACCGGTCGTCGACGTTATAGATGATATCGACATCGCCCTGCATCAGCCGGGATTCGTTCCGGATGGCCTCGGGCAGTTCTTTCCAGGTTCGGGTACGGGTGTCGAAGATGCTCATCCGGCCCATGCCGGACATCCAGAGTTCCCCGTTTCCGGCGTCGCACAAGTGATAGACGATGTGGGAAGTAGGATAGGAGGCGGTGAGGGAGAAATCGTCGGTATTGTAGCAGTTCAGGACCGTTCCGCCGTTGGCGGTTACCCACAGGAAGTTTCCTTCCTGGACGGCATATGGATGGCTGAAGGCGTTGAAGTCGCGGACGACCGGCCGGAAACGGTCCTCGTCCGCGTCGTATTGGAACAGCGAGGCGGAATTGCTCATCAGGAGCTTGCCGTCCCGGGTTTCCCAAAGGTGGTTGGCGTTCGGCCGGCCGGGGGCGGGCACGTATCTGAACTGTCCTTCGGACGTGAGACGGGCTACCCCGCTGTTCGTCGCGGCCCAGATGGTTCCGTTCGAACTGCGAAAGACGTCGTTCACCTGGTTGTCGGGAAGGCCCAGCGTATCATCCGCACTGAAGTACTGGTGATACTCGTGGACGCTGTATCGATTGAGCCCGCGGGAGGTGGCGATCCAGATGTGACCGTCCGCATCCTCGGCGAAGGCGTTCACCCGCTGGTTGGAGAGCCGGTCGGCCACGACGATGGCCCCTGATGGCTCGGAGACGGGCGGTGCGCTGCGCCGGCAGCCCAGGAGGGCGGCCAGGAGGATCAAACCGGTCAGGAACTTGTATTTCATAGGTGTTTTGTCGGTTATTACCCGTAAAGATAGTCATTTTTGAACAAATAGAAAGAAGTTTGAACAAATGCGCGGGTACGAAGTACGGATACGAAAACTATTGAAAAGCACAAAAAAGGATTGTGCGGCTTATTTAGGAACTTTGCATTGGACGAAAACCGTTTGTTATGACACTGAAACCCAACCCCGCCCTTTTGCTCGCTGCGACGCTCGTCGTCTCCTGCGGACAGCCGTCCCGGAGGATTGTCGAGTGCGTCGGCAGCCTGGAAACTTCTGCCAAGCAGACGACTGTCAAAACGGTGTCCGGTCCCGTGGCCGGCTATGTCGACGACGGTGTTTTCATCTACAAGGGTATTCCTTACGCCAAGGCGGAGCGTTTCGCCCCGGCCGTCGATCCCGACCCGTGGACGGACGTCCGTCCCAGCCGGGCGTTCGGCCCCACGGCGCCGGCGCCCGCCCGTTCCGGCTGGTGGTCCGACGACCAGGCCTTCACGATGCACTGGGATGATGGTTTCCACGACGAGGACTGCCTCCGGGTCAATGTGTGGACCGGCGGCATCCATGACGGGAAGAAACGCCCCGTAATGGTTTGGTTGCACGGGGGGGGCTTTCGTGAAGGCTCTGGCCAGGAACTCATCTGCTACGACGGCACGAACCTGGCCCGCGACCACGGCGTGGTGGTGGTTTCCCTGAACCATCGGCTTAATGTCCTCGGTTTCCTGGACCTTTCCGCCTTCGGCGCCAAGTACGCGCACAGCGGCAACCTCGGGATGATGGACATCGTCAAGGCACTGGAGTGGGTCCGCGACAACATCGCCAATTTCGGCGGCGATCCCGCGAACGTGACCATCTTCGGCCAGAGCGGCGGCGGTGGCAAGGTGTCCACCCTGATGGCGATGCCTTCCGCGAAGGGACTGTTCTCCAAGGCCATCGTTGAGAGCGGTTCCATCACCAATCTCCTTTCTCCCAAGTATTCCCGCCGGATCGGCGTGGCCACGGTCGCGAACCTGGGCCTGACCCCTTCCCGGATCGAGGAAGTCGCCACCGTCCCTTACGATAGGCTGTTCGCCGCTTATGATGCGGCCATGAAGAAGGTCGGAGAGGAGGCCCGCGAGGACGGCGCCTTCCCGGCAAACCTCCTGGACGCCATCCTGTTCGGCCAGGTGCCCGTGGTGGATGGCGAAATCATCCCCGCCCAGCCCGGCACGGCCGAGGCCCTGTCCCTGTCGAAGGACGTCCCCGTCATTATCGGCACAGTCTATCACGAGTTCACCCGGGACCAGGAAGACCCCATCTTCAAGCCCCTGGCGCTCCGGCAGGCGCAGGATCGCGCGTCCGCGGGTTGCGCGCCCGTGTATATGTATCAGTTCACGTGGGAGTCACCCGTCCTGGACGGCGCCCTGGGTAGCACCCACTGCATTGAAATCCCCTTCGTCTTCGACAATGTCCTCCTGCACCGAACCTTCACGGGCGGGGGAGACGATGCTGTCGAGCTCGGCCACCGCGTGAGTCGCGCCTGGACGAACTTCGCGAAGACGGGCGTCCCGTCCGCCGAAGGGCTCCCGGAGTGGGAAGCTTATCCCAAGACCCTGATTATCAATATAAAATCCGAACTTAAATAATGAAAAGACGTATCATCCTGTTTGTGGCTGCGGTAGGAATGGTTTCCTGCGGCACTAGCCAGACCAAGGACAACGATCCCTGGGGCGAAATCGACCCCGGCCAGGTGGAAGCGCAGTCTGTGGCGATGGACCGTTCCGTGCACAGCCAGGCCATGAACCGGGACATGACGTATTCCGTCTGGCTCCCCAACGGCTATGACGAGAAAAAGACCTATCCTTTCCTGTACCTGCTGCATGGGTATGAGGACAACAACCAGAACGCCACCCATAACCGCTGCTGGCTGGACAAGGGCAACGCCGCCTACCTCGCCGACCAGTACCAGAAGAGCGGGGGAGTCCCCATGGTGATCATCATGCCCAACGGCCTGGACAAGTTCTATGTCAGGGACGGCTACGAGGATTATTTCGAGAAAGAGCTCATGGCCCAGGTCGAGGCCGATTTCCACTGCAACGGCAAGCGGGCCATCGCCGGCTTGTCCATGGGCGGCTTCGGCACGCTGTGGCATGCCACCAAGTTCCCGCAGAAATTCACCTACGCCTATGCGATGAGCCCGGCCGCCTCCTGGTGGGGCATGGATCCGAAGAACAACATCACCTCCGCGCCGGACAAGTCGGTCTTTCCCGCGTTCACCATCGAGGTGGGCACGTCGGACATGACGGTCAACAACGCCGATTCCAAGAAACTGTATGACCACATGGTCAAGAACGGCATCACCTGCGACTGGGTCGAGCGGGACGGCACCCACGACTGGGCGTTCTGGAAGGGCTGCCTGCCCAAGACGCTCCAGAAAGTCGGAAAATCATTCTAAACAAACCAATAAACCATTTTAAACACAAAACCCATGAAACGTATCCTTTCCTCCATCGCCCTCTGCCTGGCCATCGCCGGCACGATGAACGCGCAGGAACTGGCCAACTTCAACTTCGGCGGCCGTCAGCGTCCCGTGATCTCCCCGGAGATCCAGAACGACAGCGTCACCTTCCGCCTGAAGGCCGACTACGCCACCGTCGTGAAGCTCAGCGGCTCCTGGATGCCGAACCCCTACGGCGGCACCATCGACATGTTCCGCGGCCCCGGCAACGTCTGGGAAGTGAAGATCCCGCTCCCGGAGCCGGAGATCTACACCTACAACTTCGTCGTGGACGGTGTCGCGGTGAACGACCCGCAGAACATCTATGTCCAGCGTGACGGCACCCGCTTCCTTCCGATGCTCATCGTCCCGGGCAAGCGTACCGAGAACTACAACGAGGCCACCCAGCACGGCACCGTGAGCCATCCCTGGTATCACAGCAACGTCCTCGGCATGGACCGCCGCCTGACGGTGTACACCCCGTACGGCTACGAGAACAACCCCAAAAAGAAGTATCCGGTCCTTTACCTCCTGCATGGCGCCGGTGGTGACGAGGAAGCCTGGACCTCCATGGGCCGCGCCGCCCAGATCCTGGACAACCTCATCGAGAAGGGTCTTGCCGAGCCGATGATCGTCGTCATGCCGAACGGCAACGGCAACCAGGCCGCCGCCGGCACCCTCGGCATCCCGCAGAAGCCGATGCAGATGCGCTATGACCGCGAAGCCCTGGCCAAGATGCCCGAGGCCGAGCGCAACAAGCTCATGAACGGCTACGTGATCAGCCTCTGCGAGGAGATCGTCCCGTTCATCGAGAAGAACTTCCGCGCCATCGCGAAGCCCGCTTCCCGCGCCATCGCCGGTCTGTCCATGGGCGGCGGCCACACCATCACCGCCTCCAACCTCTATCCGGAGATGTTCGACTACATCTGCCCCCTGTCCGCCGCCGGTTCCGCCACGCCTGAGCAGGTCGCTACCCTCAAGAAAGCCGGCGTGAAGCTCTACTTCCTCGCCTGTGGCAACACCGACTTCCTCTTCGAAGGCTCCAAGACCCTGGACAAGACCCTCACCGAGCAGGGCCTCGACCACGAATTCTTCGTCTCCGAGGGCGGTCACGTCTGGGCCAACTGGCGCCTGTACCTGAACACCTTCGCCCAGAAGCTCTTCAAGTAGCAACTACCAACTAACCATTAACCCATATGAGACAAACCAACCTGCTCAAGCGGGCAATGTCCGTGGCTCTGGGACTCGTTCTCGGCGCCTCGGCGTTGCTGGCTCAGAACATCACGGTGACCGGTACGGTCACGGATGCGATGAAGGAGCCGATCATCGGCGCCTCCATCCTGCAGCAGGGAACCACCAACGGTACGGCTACCGACATCGACGGTAACTTTACCCTCTCGGTCCCTGCAGACGCTCTCCTCGAGATCTCGTCCATCGGTTTCGAAACCCGCGTGCTGAAAGCGACGGCGAAGATGGATGTCATCCTGGTGGAAGACTCAGAAATGCTGAACGAAACCGTCGTCGTCGGTTACGGCGTCCAGAAGAGGGAGTCCCTCACCGGCGCCATCACGCAGATCCGTTCCGAGGACATCGCCGCCACCAAGACGGCCGACGGTGTCGCCGCCCTCCAGGGCAAGATCCCGGGCCTGCTGATCACCCAGAACAGCGGCAAGCCGGGCGCCTTCGCCTCCGAAATCAACCTCCGTGGCTTCGGTACCCCGATGGTGGTCGTGGACGGTGTCGTCCGTTCCACCACCCGTACCCGTAAGTCCACCACCTGGAACCAGGACCCCAACGCGCTTGAAAGCTACACCGACCTCTCCGTCCTGCAGGAACTGAACCCCGAGGACATCGAGAGCATCTCCGTCCTGAAGGACGCTTCCGCGACCATCTACGGTCTCGGCGCCCAGAACGGCGTGATCCTCATCACCACCAAGAAGGGTCAGGTGAAGAAGCCGAGCGTGAACTTCAGCGCCAACCTGAGCTTCGCCCAGCCCGTCGTCCCCCGCAAGGTGGAAAGCTGGACCTCCTTCATGAAGTGGGAGAATGCCATGTCCGACGTGGGCAAGATGGGCCACCGCTGGGCCGATGCGCAGATCGCCGCCTACGAGAGCGGCGCCGAGACTTGGACGGACGCCGAGGGCAAGGTCCACGATGCCATCTACACCGACTGGTACAATGAGGTTTACCGGAAGGCTGCTTTCAACCAGCAGTACAACGTCTCCATCATGGGCGGCAACGACCTGGTGAATTACTACTTCGGTGGCAGCTACGCCGACGATAACCCCATCCTGAAGGGCGAAGCCTACGGCTACAAGCGTTATGGCTTCAATGGTAACGTGTCCGTGAAGCTCCTCCCGGAACTCACGATGCGTTACACCACGAACTTCCGCCAGAGCACCAACCAGGGCATGGGCGACTTCGACCTGGACTGGAACATCTTCTACTACATCTATCAGTCCAACCCGACCGTGGGCGTTCACCCCAAGAACAATCCTTCCCACTACACGGATGTGGAGGAGCACCTCAACCCGGTGGCCCTGCTGGATCCCGAGACGACCGGTTTCACCAAGACGGACCGCAAGGACTTCAGCAACACCGTCGATTTCACCTATGAGGCTCCGTTCCTGAAGGGGCTCAAGTTCCAGGCCACCGGCGCCTACGACTTCGGCCGCAGCAAGCAGCGCACCCTGGTGAAGAGCTTCATCCTCTACGATTATATGTCGGATGCGCCGGCCTACACTTGGGCCAACGCCCGTAACGAGACCGAATATGCTGAGATGTGGAACGACAACACCCGCATCTACGGCCGTGTCCAGGCCCTGTTCGACCGTCAGTTCGGCCGTCACAATGTGTCTGCGATGCTCGGTGGCGAACTGACCAGCATCACCAATGCGATGGTCGGCGCCTCCCGCTACTATGGCCCCGACAAGGAGCAGTTCCTCTATACGCACGATGTGATCAACAAGGGTCTGCTTGATTCCCGCAGCAGCAACCAGGGTACCCGTTCCACCAACCGCACCGCCGGTTACATCGGCCGTATCAACTACAACTACATGGGCAAATACCTCGTGGAGGTGATGGGCCGTTATGACGGCAGCTACATGTACCAGAAGGGCAAGCGTTGGAGCCTGTTCCCGTCCTACTCCGTGGGTTGGAGAATCTCCGAGGAAAGATTCTTCAAGAACCTCTTCCCGGCCGTGAACAACCTCAAGTTCCGCTGGTCCGACGGTTTCACCGGCTCCCCGCAGGGCGGTGCCTACGCTTACATCAACGGTTACGACCAGAGCGGATCCTGGGTGTTCTCCGATGGAAAGACCACGACCGGTTATGCCAACAACTCCGTGGCCAACACGGTCCTCACCTGGGCGAAGGTCCGGATGCAGGACTTCGGTGTGGACTGGGAAGTCTGGCAGGGCAAGTTCGGCGGTACTTTCGACTGGTTCCGTCGCCAGGTGATCGGCACGGCCGCAAGGCGTAAGGTCGACCTTCCTGATTTCTATGCCGTCTCCATCCCTCAGGAGAACCTGAACCGCAATGAGACGCAGGGTCTCGAACTCACCCTGTACCACCGCAACAGCATCGGTAATTTCTCCTACCGCATCCAGGGTACGGCCACCTTCTCCCGCTATCGCCAGACTTACATCGAGAGCGAGAAGACCAATACGGATTACGGCTCCCAGATGGCCTACTGGAAGGGTGCCCAGCTCAACCGCTGGAACGGCGCCTTCGGTGGTAGCACCTATCATTGGACGGGCGAGCGTTTCACTTCCATTGACCAGGCCAGCAGCAGTCAGATCCTGTACTCCGCCCTCAGCTCCAGTGAAGGAAACCGCGGCCTCATCGTGGGTCAGTACCAGATCGAAGACCGTAACGGTAACGGCTATATCGACAGCGACGACGTCTACTACACCTGGGGCAGCGGAAACCCGCCCCTCCAGTTCGGCCTCACGTTCAGCGGCAGCTACAAGAACTTCGACTTCAGTCTCCTGTTCAACGGCGCCACGATGAAGTGGAAGGGCTACGGCCTCAGCGCCTATTCCGGCTACGGCTACCTCAACTACCTGCCTTCGCAGTACACGGACGCCTATCACGTGACCCACTACGGTGACGATCCTTGGGATCCCGCCACGCAGTGGACCGCAGGCTTCTGGCCGGCCCTCGTGCGTCTGAGCCAAGTCGGCTCCTACAACGCCCCGATGTATGGCTCCAACCAGCCCTACAACTTCGTGGATGCCACCTACCTTCGTCTGAAGACCATTGAACTGGGTTACCGTGTGAGCCCGAACTTCCTCAAGAAGGCCGGCATCAAGAGCGCCCGCGTGTTCTTCAACGGCGGCAACCTCCTGACCTTCTGCTCCAAGTACCTGAAGTATGTGGATCCGGAATCCAATGACCAGGGTCGTGCCGGTGGTGAATTCCAGATCAACAAGACCTACAGCTTCGGCTTCAACCTCAACTTCTAATCCTGCAAGATCATGAAAAAGATATTCGCTTTTATCCTCATTGCCGGACTCTCTCTCGGGATTTCTTCCTGTGACAAGTTTTTCGACAGCATGGAAGGTGACCTGAGCAAGGTGGCGGCCGAAGACCTCCTGAATACGGAGAACGGCCTGCTTTCCCTGCTGGCCAACCTGTATTCCTCCCTGCCGGGAATCGGCCTTTCCGACAATGACAAGAACCAGTTCTTCGGCGCTGGCGCCCGCGACCTTCCGTCCTACGGGAATACCGTTTCGGGCTTCTGGAACTACACGCAGGTCCGTGCCGTGAACGTGTTCCTCCAGGCCGTCGAGGATTGCCGCGAGAAGGGCGTCCTGGACGACAAGGCGGCTGACGCATACAAGGGCGAGGCCCTGTTCATCCGCGCTTACTACTATTTCGCCAGTGTCCGCATCTACGGTGGCGTTCCTATCGTGACAGAACCTCTCGACAAGTACTATGGTACCGAGGAGGAGGACAAGCTATATGTTCCGCGTTCCACGGAGAAAGAGACTTGGGACTGGGTCCTCGATCAGTTCGAGGAAGCGGCTCAGCTGCTGCCTGAGAAGCAGACGCAGGAGATGCGTGCCACCAGGTATTCCGCCTACGCCCTGGAAGCCCGTGCCGCCCTGTGGGCCGCTTCCGTGAGCAAGTACTGGGACCGTGCCACGCTGAACAGCAACTATGAGGCTGTCCAGAAGAAACTCTCCTACATGGAGAAGAGCTATGCCAACGTCTATTATCAGAAAGCCATCGACGCGGCGTCCAAGGTGATGGCCGCCGACTCCGGCTACAAGCTTTACGGCGCGGATCCTTCCGACATCAAGAGCGCCATCACCAACCTGACCAACCTGTTCCAGACTTGGCAGAAGGATGAAGGTCTCTTCGGCCGTTCTTACAGGACCGGCGGTGACGACACCAACGGCGCACAGAACTGGGTGCCCAACCAGTGGGCCTCCGGTTACACCGGAACCGGTGTCGCCAGCTATGCGGTCACGCTGAACCTCGCCGACGAGTACGACTACTACACCGACGAGACCACCCGCGGCCGCAAGGACGGCAAGATCCAGACCCTGGTGAACGGTGACGAGAACGTCTATATGAGCGATCCCGAGGTTGAGTTCACCGCCGACAAGGTGGCTTCTTACAAGCACTACAACACCATCGACGAGCCCTTCCTCCTGAAGGACGCCCGCTTCCAGGCCTGGGTCCTGTATCCCGGCGCCGAATTCCGCGGAGCCATCCACTATGCGCAGGGCGGTATGGTGAAGCCCGACGGCACCGTCGAGGTGTATCCCAACGCCAAGTCCAATGGCGAAGGCAACTACAGTTTCTATGTGAAGGGCGCCAACGCGAAGGATGCCTCCCAGAAGGATTACATCTGGGCCTACGGCGGAAAGGACATCAACAACTCTTCCTTCATGGGTCTGACCACCGACAAGAACGGCAACAACCGCAATGCCTACTGCTTCACGCCCCGCAAGTTCATGGACCAGAACGCCAGCAGCGACATCGTCCAGTCTCCGTACTATGACATCCGCTACGCCGAGGTGCTCCTGACCTATGCCGAAGCCGTCTGCGAGAGTGGTCTGGGCGACAAGGCCCTGGCCGCCAAGTGCCTGAACGAGGTCCGTCATCGCGCCGGCTTCAAGGACGATGTCGCTCTCACCATCGATAACATCCTCCACGAGTGGAAAGTGGAGTTCGCCTTCGAGAGCAAGTGGGCCAATGTCCTTTATCGCCGTCGCGGCTACTACAATCCCAACAACCAGAACCAGGAAGAGGGGAACATCGGCAAGAAGCTCACCCTGATTCCGCTCGCCGACATCTCCGGTGGCAAGGAATCCTACATCTTCCTCCGTGCCCTGCCTGTCGTTTCGATGTCCAAGTACTGGGGTTCCAACCCCACCCTCTCCTATACGGGCAACTATTACAGCGGCATTCCGAATTACAAGAACAACCGGATTGTGGACAACAACCGTCTCCCTGAATAATTAAATGAATCGAGCAATGAAAAAGTTTATCATATCCGTCGCCGTGCTGCTGGCCTCGCTTTCCGCGACCGTTTCCTGCAGTTTCTTCCAGTTGGACAGCTTTGAAGGCCCCAACGCGGAGGTGACCGGCAACCTCATCGATATGGTCACCGGCGAAAAGATGAGCATCGAAGCGGCCCAGAGCCAGGGATTCGACTGGTCCACCTGGTCGATGGTGACCACGGTCAGCTACGGTGCACTCACCGTTTATGAACAAGGGTATGTCCCCCCGACCTGGGGAGGCGCCCCCGAGGATTATCCGGGCAGGGACAGCGGTCAGTACTGGATGGTCCGTTTCGACGGCCAGTTCACCAATACGCGCGTGTTTGCCGCCACTTACAAGTACTCCACCCAGAAGCTCCTTCCTTGCTATGACCCGGAGCCGGGCAAGGACACGTTCGAACTCAAGAAAGGCAAGAACCGGATGGACATCGGCGTCCTGCCGTTCTGCCGCGTCAAGGATCCGAAGATCGAGTACAACGCTGCCACCAAGAAACTGGTTGCCACCTTCTATGTGGAGCTGGGCGACCCGAATCGGGCCAATAAGGTCACCAACGTGGCTTTCTGCGGCAACACCCAACTCTTCGTGGGCGCCAACAGCATGAACCTGGCCAAGGACCACAAGCCCGCCAAGGCGCAGAACGTCCAGCCGGGTGAACTGATCACCCTCGAGATCGACACGACCGCTCCCGATGTGGCCGACCTGTTCAAGTATCCGACGCAGGACCGTTATTTCCGCATCGGCGCGATGGCCGAAGGCAACGGCTACAACTCGGAGAAGAACAAGTACTACAATTTCTCGCCTGTCTACAAGATGTCCGCCGACTTCTCCAAGATCGAAGAGGTTCAGTGGGACACTGTCCAGTGGTAACGCTTAAAGACTGTCTGAAATATGAAAAAGATATCTAGTTTATTGGTCTTTGGCCTCGCGCTGCTGCTTTCCTGCGAAAAGGAAGGCCCGACGACGGTCAATGAGATCACGGATCTGTACACGGCACCTGCCGGCGCCAAAGAGATGACGTTCACCGGTGGAGAATCCACCTGGTCCACAGACCGTCGTTATTTCGACTTGAAGTTCAGTGACCTCACCACTACCCTGGTGGGTTACGACGCCTTCCTTGCTCCCGGCCTGTATATGCTGGGCGGCGACGAGATCGGCAAGGCGATCGCCGCCAAGACGAAAGTGGGCGGCCAGACGCCCTCCGAGGGTTGGATCACGGTCAACAACCGGGACGGCAAGTATCAGTTTACGGCTCAGTTCGGCGACCAGGTGTACTTCTGGACGGGCACGCTGCCCTTCCAGGCCGACCCGGCCCCGCTCTCCCTGACGGTCCTCCAGCAGGCCCAGGCCAACAAGGACAACAAGCTCGTCACCATGCAGTTGGCGACCGAAGGAATCTCCCAGGGCCTCGATGAGAACTGGCAGCAGGTCTGGACGGGCGAAGGCAAGTACATCGCCATCGACCTGTACAGCGAGGACGGCTATCTCCACGATGGCCAGTATCGCGCTTCTGCCCAGGGCGGTGTCGTCAATGCCGGCGAGTTCGGCATCGGTTACGACGCTACGGTCGAGTGGGGTGACCAGACTTTCACCATGCCTGACTGGGGCACCTGCCTCTGGACGGTTACCGGCGGCAAGGCGACTGCGGAGAAGATCACCAGCGGCCTGATCGATGTGACCAGCCGCGAAGAGAAGGTGGATGACAAGGACGTCACCATCTGGACCATCACCTGGGGTGCCGAGTATCCCGTGGAGGTTGTCTTTGAAGGCGCGATCCCGGCCCTCACCAAGCCTAAGAAACCTTCCGGCCCTGTTGCGATTGACTATACGTACACGATCGGCGATCCGATGGATTGCTCGACGCAGACCGGTGAGGTAGTTGCCGGTGTCAAGAAGTATCCTTTCACCTTCGTCGATGCTGCCGGTGAGCAGGTTGCTTATCTGGAATTCATCCTGGCGGAGGGTGCCGCGGACGTCGAGCCCGGCGACTATGTCTCCACCGAGTACGCCCACGAGGCGGGCCAGCTGGCCAACGGTTACTTCATGGACTTCGGCGAATGGGGCACGTTCTCCGGCGGTTCCTGGTATGTGAACGGCGCCGGCGAGAAGGTCTTCATCGATCCGGGCGTGACGGTTTCCGTCGAGGCGGCCGGAACAGGCGCCTTCAAGTTCTCCAGCGACGGCTTCCTGTTCGCCGCGGCCGGCCCCAACTATGTGCCGGGCGGTGAAGACGTAGGAGATGCCGTTCCTGCCAAGGACGTGGTCACTGAGCAGGGTGCCGGTGTGGACAAGCACTCCATCACCATCGGCGAGGGCGACAATATCGTGGCCTACTTCGAGCTGCTGACCGCTACCGGCGCTGATTTCGTCGGTTCCTTCGTGAGCACGGAATATGCCGCCGAGCCGGGCATGCTTTGCAACGGCTACAGCTTCCCGGATTGGGGAATCTTCGGCGGTTCCTATGTCATGGTGGACGGCGCCCGTCAGGATGTGGCTCCCGGTGAAACCGTGGAAGTGACCAATGTGAGCGGCAACGTCTACAAGTTTGTCTGCTCTTCCGGACTCACTTTCGTGGCGGATGTGGCCAAGTGATCGCTGACAAAAACCTGAACCAATGAATCGGGGCCGGCCATTACGGCCGGCCCCTTTTTATTCCGGGAATGTTTGTATATTTGTAAAGAATTGTCGATCACTCCTTTATGAAACGAATCCTTTCTCTTGCTTTCTGCCTGGTTTTGGCAGGTAGCGCTTTCCTCCGGGCACAGGAGTATCCCTTCCAGGATACGAAGCTCTCCGAGGAGGAGCGGCTGGACAACGCCGTGTCCCTGATGACCGTCGATGAGAAGATCATGACCATCGTCGGACAGGGCGTTCCTCGTCTCGGCATCGCCGGTCCCGGCGCGACCGAGGCCATCCACGGCATCGTGCGCGGCGGCGACGCCGAGCTGAGGAACCTGGGCAACGCCGGCCAGTTCGGCAACTGGCCCGGCCGCCCGCAGCCGAAGTACCGCAACAGCACCGCCTTCCCGCAGGCCTATGGCGTGGGGGAGACCTGGGACCGGGAAATGGCCCATATCGTCGGTGACGTGATGTCCTATGAGGCCCGCTTCTATTCCAAGGACAATCCCTGGAAATGCCTGGTTCTCTGGGCGCCGAACGCCGACCTCGCCCGCGACCCGCGCTGGGGCCGCACCGAGGAGAGTTTCGGCGAGGATCCGTACCTCGTGGGCGAAATGGTCGCCGCCGAGGTGAAGGGCATCCAGGGTGACGACCCCACTTACTGGCGGGGCGCAGCCCTGATGAAGCACTTCCTTGCGAACAGCAACGAGGACAATCGGTACAAGACGGACTCCCGCTTTGACGAGGAGCAGTTCCGCGACTATTATTCTTACGGCTTCTGGAAGGGCGCCAAGGCCGGCGCCATGTCCCTGATGACCGCCTACAACGCCTACAACGGCATCCCTTGCATCGCCGCGCCGTTCATCAAGGAAGTCCTGATCGACGAGTGGGGCATGAAGGGCACGATCGTGGACGATGCCGGCGCCCTCCGGTTCATGTACATGCCGGAGATGCACGGCTATGCCGCCGATGTGAACGACGCTGTCAAGAAGGCCCTGGAGGCCGGTCTGAGCAGGTTCATCGACTCCAACTTCACGCAGGTGAAGGCCGCTTACGATGCCGGTTACCTCTCGGACGAGGTCATCAATGAGCGCACGAAGGCCAATCTCCGGACGATGCTCCGCCTCGGCCTGATGGACGCGGAATGCCCGTATGACGCGCAGGAATTCGGCTCCGAGGAAGATATTCCCTGGGAGCGCCAGGAATTCAAGGACAAGGCCCGCCTCGTGACGCAGAAGTCCATCGTCCTCCTCAAGAACGAAGGCAAGCTGCTGCCCCTGGACAAGTCCAAGGTCAAGAAGATCGCCGTCTTCGGCAACCGCGCCGAGAAGGTCCTCAAGGACTGGTACGGCGCCCTGCCGGCCTACCGCGTGAGCCCGCTCGACGGCATCAAGGCCAAGGTCGAAGGCACCGACGTGGAGGTGAAGTTCCAGCGCTGGGATTCCGACGGCTCCGCCCAGGAACTGGCGAAATGGGCCGACGTGTGCATCGTGTGCGTGGGCAACCACCCTGCCACGAGCCCCGACTGGGACCAGCAGAGCGTCCAGGCCCCCTGGGCCTACGGCACCGTGGCCGGTGACGGCCGCGAGGCCCTGGACCGCCGCAGCCTCCAGCTGGAGACCGAGGACCTCATCAAGGTCGTCTGGCAGGCGAACCACAATACCGTGGTCACGCTGATTTCCAGCTTCCCGTTCGCGATCAACTGGACCGCGGAGAACGTCCCCGCCATCGTCCATATGACGCAGTGCAGCCAGGAAACGGGCAACGCCCTGGCCGATGTCCTGTTCGGCGACTACAATCCCGCCGGCCGGTTCACCCAGACCTGGGTGAAGGACATCCTGGACCTCCCGAACCTGCTGGACTACGACATCCGTCACGGCCGTACCTACATGTACGCCAAGGCGAAGCCCATCTTCCCGTTCGGCTTCGGCCTCAGCTACACCACCTTCAAGTATTCGCATCTGAAAGTGAAGAAGGACGGCGACAACTACGTGGTCAAGTTCGACCTCAAGAATACCGGTTCCCGCGACGGCGAGGAAGTGGTCCAACTGTATGCCAAATTCAAGAACGATGATGCTTCCAAGCGTCTCCGCGGCTTCGAGCGCGTATCTGTGAAGGCAGGGGAGACCGTCCCCGTGGAAATCGTGGTCCCGGCCGACGACCTGAAGCTGTGGGATAGCGAGAAGCACGCTTTCGCCTTCCGGAACAGCCGTGCGAAGATCATGATCGGTGCCTCCTCGGAGGACATCCGGCTCAAGAAAAACATTAAACTGTAAACGATATGAAGAAAATCCTTATCGCTGCGGCCGCCCTTTGCTTCGGCGTCACCGCTTTCGCGCAGCAGGCCCTCTTCGGAGGCCCCAACGTGGAATCTCCCGTCATCAATGCCGACGGTACCGTCACCTTCCGTTACCAGGACCCCAAGGCGGTCCGGGTGGAAGTGACCGGCGATTTCCTCCCCACCCAGAAGATGGAAGTGGAATTCAACGGCCAGAAAATGTCCTATGACGTTCCCGGCGTGGGCGTGCTCAAGGAAGGCAAGAACGGCGTCTGGGAGTACACCACCCCCTTCAAGGTGGCTCCCGAAATGTACACCTATACCTTCAATGTGGACGGCAAGTTGATGATCGACCCGAACAACGTGTTCGTCAACCGCGACATCGCCTCCCTGACCAGCGTCCTGCTCGTGCCCGAGGCGGGCGCCCGTAGCGACCTCTATGCCATCCACCGCGTCCCGCATGGCACCGTTTCCAAGGTGTGGTATCCTTCCGCCACCGCGGGCTTCGACCGCCGCCTGACGGTCTATACCCCGGCCGGCTACGAGAACAACCCCAAGACCAAGTATCCCGTGCTGTATGTCCTCCACGGCATCGGTGGTGACGAAGACGCCTGGGTCACCCAGGGCCGCGCCACGCAGATCCTCGACAACCTCATCGCCCGCGGCGAGGCGAAGCCGATGATCGTGGTCTTCACGAACGGCAACATCTCCCAGGAGGCCGCTCCGCTCGAGAACTCGATGGGTTACGACCGTCCGACGATGTCCCTCCCGCAGACGATGGAGGGCACCTTTGAGACCTCCTTCCCGGAGGTGGTCAAGTTCATCGACAGCCACTACCGCACCATCGCCAAGAAGCAGGGCCGCGCCATCTGCGGTCTGTCCATGGGCGGTTTCCACACGCTGTACATCACGTTGAACAACCCGGACATGTTCAACTACTCCGGCATGTTCTCCGCCGCCATCGGCACCGGCTCCGAGCAGCAGGCCGCGCATAAGGAGGTTTACGAGAACATCGACGGCAAGCTCGCGACCTACTTCGCGAAGAAGCCCGCCCTCCTGTGGATCGGCATCGGCAACACCGACTTCCTCATCCAGGCCAACAACGAGTTCCGCGCGAAGCTGGACGCGGCCGGCTATCCGTACAAGTACATGGAAACCGACGGCGGCCACATCTGGCGCAACTGGCGGATCTACCTCTCCGAGTTCGTCCCGCTGATCTTCAAGTAGCTGATTGATAGAACGTTAAATGCAGAGAGGTGCACCGCGTGGTGCACCTCTCTGTGTCTAATTGTCTGGCTGTCAGCTTTTTTTACATCTGCTTCACCAGCCAGTCCATCGGACTGCCGGCGGCGTAGTCGTCCAGGAGCGGGACCCAGGAGAAGTGGGCCAGCATCGGGGCGACGCCCCAGCGGACGAGGTCCTCGTCGCTGTAGATGAGCATCTTGTCGTCCTGCGCGCCCAGGCGCTTGCGAGCCTCGGTGTAGGCGTAGGTGCTGGCGACCTTGCAGGTGCGGTCGGTCTCCGCGTGGACGAAGTACATCGGGAGCTTCGTGAAAGCGTCGATGTCCATCGGAGCGAGCGCCATGTCGGTGCCGTTCCATTTGTAGACGCAGTCACTGCGCCAGACTTTCTCCACGTCGTCGGCATACTGGCCGGGATACTTCTCCTCGACCTGGTGGATCGGGACGATCGGGTCCATGGCGCAGCACGGGATGGCCGCCTTGAAGCGGTCCGCGAACTGCATCATGAAGCGCATCGTGCAGCCGCCGCCGGAGGAGGCGCCGGCGCAGAAGAGCTTGCTGCCATCGACCTTGCCCTCGGCGATCAGCTGGTCGATGAAGGCCATCTGGAGGGCGTTGTTCCGGTCGATGAGTTCGATCTTCTCCGGATACAGCGAGGCGCTGTAGGAGTAGTTCGGATTCGCGATGGCGAAAACGAGGGTGGCGCAGGGAATGCCTTCCGTGGGCAGGGAAACCAGGCAGCGGTTCGCCGTGGCGACTGTCATCAGGTCCTTGTCATACTCGCCGCCGCCGATCTGCCAGACGAGGAGCGGGGCGTTCGGGATGACCTTTCCATCGGCATCCTTCGGCAGGTGCAGCATATACTCCCGCGTCAGGCCGCCGAAAGTGAAAGTACCGGTCTCGCAATCGTCCAGGATGGCGATATGCTCGCCGGTGACCTGCGCGGCGGTGACATTGAGGGCGGAGTCCACGGCACAGTGCAGCTCCCACGGAATGCGTTTGAACCAGCCTTCCGACTTGCCGGCCTTGTTGAAGGGCTTGGCTTCGATGCGGAGGACATTCTTATTGACCGTGAGGACGATGCCGTCGTCGGCGTATTCAGCCGGCGCCTGGCCGGTAGCCGCGTCGATGAATGCGGCCGGGACATTGTTCACGAGGTCGAAATCGGCCGCGGTCAATCCTTTCAGGGAACGGGGATTGGACACGGTGATCTCGATGGCGTCCGCCTCCAGGCCGTAGTCGCCCACGACGGAGTGAAGTTCGACCTTCTCCACCTGGGCAGAAGGCCTGGGGCCGCACGCTGCGGCGAGCAGGGCGGCCCCAAGAATCATAGTTCTGCGCATAACGCTTAGATAGTTACTTCAGCCTGCTGACGGATGTCGTCGGACGCGGCGCCGAGCAGGAGGACGAGCTTGCCGTGCTCCAGGTCCCAGGCGTTCTTTTCCACATTCCAGTAGCGGAGGTCCTTCACGGGGATCTCGAGGGTGACGGTCTTGGTCTCACCGGCGGCGAGGGTCACGCGGTCGAAGGCCTTGAGCTCCTTCGCCGGCCACTCGACGGTGGCTTCCGGACGGGCGACGTAGAGCTGGACGACCTCGTCAGCGGTCATGCCGCCCTTGTTGGTGAGGTTGAAGGTCACCTTCACGACGTCCTTCTTCGCGGCGGCCTTGACGGCGCCGTACTCGAAGTCCACATAGGAGAGGCCGTGGCCGAAGGCGTACATCGGCTTCACGTTCTTGGTGTCATACCAGCGATAGCCCACGAGGGAGCCTTCCGTGTACTTGGAGACGGGCTTCGGGAGGGAGTCGATGAGTTTCTGACGCTCCTCGCGGGACATCTTCAGCACGTCAGGGCGATACATCAGGCTGAACAGGTCTCCGCCGGCGTTCGGATCCGGGAAGTTACCCATGGCATAGGCCGGGGAGTCCTCAA
This sequence comes from uncultured Bacteroidales bacterium, assembly GCA_900316525.1. Lineage (GTDB taxonomy): Bacteria > Bacteroidota > Bacteroidia > Bacteroidales > UBA932 > Cryptobacteroides. The sequence goes on along the minus strand of ONDF01000006.1, from coordinate 27,567 downwards.
GTTTGGCCGGGAAGGTGAACGGGAGCTTGCCGGACGGGGCGATGTCGCCGAAGAGGACCTCGGCGAGGGCGGTGCCGCCTTCGGTGCCGTTCCACCAGCCCTGGACGATGGCCGGGGAGACGGGCTCGAGCTGACGGAGGTCAGTGGGACCACCGGAGATGAGGACGGTCACGAGGTTCGGATTGGCCGCGGCCAGGGCGGCGACGACCTCGTTCTGGCCGGTCGGCAGGTCGATGTTTTGACGGTCGGAGCCTTCGGTCTCGATGCTCTTGTTGGTACCGCCGAAGAAGATCACCAGGTCGGCCTCCTTGGCGAGGGCGACAGCCTCCGCGCAGAGGGCGGGATCGGCGGGCTCGTCGATGGCAGCGGCTTCGAGCGGGTTCGCGGTGGCGGACGGAGGTCCCCAGCGGCGGCCCGGGAAGTTCTTGTAACCGGGGGCATACTTCACTTCGATGTCGGCGGCGGCGCGCTTGCAGATGCCTTCGAGCGGAGTGACTTCATAGAGGGCCTTGACACCGGCGCCCATGCCGCCGCTCTGGGTCTTCAGGACAGCGTTCTGGCCGATGACGGCGATCTTCTTCACGCTCTTCGCGATCGGGAGCACACCGCCCTGGTTCTTGAGGAGGACGATGGACTTCTCGGCGACCTGCTTGGCGATGTCCTGGCACTCCGGCTGGGAGGTCATCTTGGTGTTGGCGACATCGTCCGGAATGGCCTCGATGGCGTAGCGGACGCGGAGGATCTGCTTGACCTTCTCATTGACCATCTCCTCGGTGAGCTTGCCCACCTTGATGGAGTCGATGACCGGCTGGCCCAGGTAGTTGGAACCCGTCATCTGGACGTTCAGGCCGTGGAGCATGGCGCCCATGGTGCTGTGCGTGCCGCCCCAGTCGGAGACGGTGAAGCCCTTGAAGCCCCACTCGCCGCGGAGAATCTCGTTCAGCAGGTGCTCGTTCTCGGAGCAGTAGTCGCCGTTCACCTTGTTGTAGGCCGGCATCACGCTCATCGCGCCACCTTCGACGACGGCGCTCTCGAACGGCTTGAGGTAGATCTCGCGGAGGGTGCGCTCATCGATCTGGGCGTCCACGGAGCCGCGGTTGGTCTCCTGGTTGTTCACGGCGAAGTGCTTGATGCACACCGCGGTGCCCTTGTCCTGCACACCGAGGGTGTACTGCAGGGAGAGCGCGGCGGAGAGGATCGGGTCCTCGCTCAGGTACTCATAGGTGCGGCCGCCCACAGGCAGGCGCTGGATGTTCACGGCCGGGCCGAGGATCACATCCTTGCCGCGGAGACGGGCTTCCGTGCCCATGCCCGTGCCATACAGGTAAGCCATCTCCCGGGACCAGGTGGCCGCGAGGGCGCTGCCGGTCGGGAAGTAGGTGGCGGAGTCGAGTTTCCAGCCCGCGGACTGGAAGCCGTTCGGGACGCCTTCCTCACGGATGCCGAAGGGACCGTCGGCATAGTGCATGTCGGCGATGCCGAGACGTTCCACGCCGGCCGAAGACATGTTGGTCTTCGAGTGCAGCATGTTGACCTTCTCTTCCAGGGTCATCTGGGCGATGAGCTGGTCGATCTTCTTGTCATTGACGGTGAGCTTGTCCTGCGGAGCCTGCGCGGAGCCGCAGGATGCCGCGAGCAGGGCGGTCAACAGAAAGGGAAGTAACTTTTTCATTTTGGATTTAGGGTTAGTGATTATTCGGGATGATTACTTGAACAGCAGCTGTGCAAAGGTGTTCAGGTAGAGGCGCCAGTTCTTCCAGACGTGGGCGTCGTCGCTCACGTAGAGAGTGTGAGGCATGCCCAGGTCGTTCAGGTGCTTGTCCAGCACGAGGGAGCCCTGGTAGGCCATGTTGTCTTCCTTGCCCACGCCGATCCAGTACAGCTTGTAGCCGGCTTTCTTGATGCCCTGGAGGTCAGCGTCGAGGTGGTCGCTCTCGCGGATGCCGCAGCTCAGGGGGCAGATGTAGTTGAACACGCCGGGGTAGAGGATGGTCGCGGAGGTGGTGTGGCCGCCGCCCATGGACAGGCCCGCGATGGCGCGGCCGTCGGCCTTGGCGATGGTCCGGTACTCCTTGTCGATGAACGGGACGATCTCCTTCACGAGGCTGTTCACGTAGGCGTTCTGCCACTTGGGATCCTGACGGTCCATCTGGATGGTGCTGAGACCCAGGGTGTTGGCGGCCTGCTGGTTCGGGTTGCCGTTCGGCATCACCACGATCATCGGCTTCGCAAGGCCCTTCTCGATGAGGTTGTCCAGGATCTGGGCGGCGCGGCCCATGGAGGTCCAGGCTTCCTCGTCACCGCCACCGCCGTGGAGGAGGTAGAGGACGGGATACTTGGCCTTGGGGTTCTTCTCGTAGCCGTACGGGGTGTACACGGTCATGCGGCGGGAGATGCCCAGGAGCGCGCTGTCATACCAGCGATAGGTCACGGAACCGTGGTTCTTGGCCTCATAGTAGTTCTCGGAGCGGGGGCCCGGGATGAACAGCATGTTCAGGTAGCGGGTGCCGTCGCGCTGGACCTTGTCGTTCAGCGGATCGTTGACGGAAACGCCGTCCACAATGAAGTTGTAGGTGTAGATTTCCGGTTCCGGGGCGTCGATGGTGATTTCCCAGATGCCGTTCTCACCCTTCTTCATGTCTTCGGTGCCGGTCCAGGGATTGGCCATCCAGTTGCCGGAGAGCTGGACACGGGTGGCGTAGTTGGCGCTGAGGCGGAAGGTGACCTTGCCGTCTTTCACCTCGGGGGAGACGATGCGGGGACCGCGGCCGCCCATGGCGAAGTTGGTGAGTTCCTGCCCGGAAAGGGCGGACACCGCGAGGAGGGCGGTAGCGAGAAGGGTGAAGATTCGTTTCATGGAAGTGTTTTGTTTTAATGTTGATGCAAAGATACGGAATCACACGCAGAGGCTTTGCGTGTGATGTTCAAATTGTTATTTCCTTGTTCAATCCCTTTCCGATTGGGTTACCGGATTCCGTACAGATAGCCCAGGAGGGCCATCTTGCCCCGCATGGTCTCGCGCGGGGTAAACTCTCCGTTCACCCAGAAGTAGCGCTGGTTGAAGAAGGATTCCTGGCGGGGCCAGCCGCCGGTGTTCCAGTCGGGGTAGCACTTCTCCAGGATGATGCGGGCGTCGCCGCCGTTGCCGGGCGACCAGGTCTCGGTGCCGTTGAACGGCGTCTGGCCGGGATGGGTGCCGGGCTCGCCGTCATTGCGGCCGGTGGAGTAGCAGTCCGTAATGTGGCGCTCGCCCAGGCCGGTCATCTCCACGATGTTCGCCGGGTTGCGGCCGAGGCCCCAGCCGGCTTCGTCGTACATCGCCTGCTCCAGCTCCTTCTTCTGGGCGGGATCCTGCGTGATGGCATGGGCCAGCATCACCAGCTGCAGGTTCTCGGACACCTGCCAGCGGGGATCGTCCGCGCTGCGGCGGGACGGGCGGGTGAGCCGCGGCTCCATGTTCTTCTTGTAGGCCTGGGCGATGACGCTCTGCGCCATGTTCGAGCAGAGTTCCGGATAATGCCGCTCGTGCGGGCACAGCAGGTAGGCGGCCGTCCCCCAGACCTGCCACCAGGCACTGCGGCCTGAGCCGATGACAGGGGAGTCCGGCCCCTTCACGGCGCTCTCTTCCGCCAGGATGTCCTCCCATTCCCGGTCGCCGGTGAGGTTGTACAGGTACGCGGCGGCCAGCTGCTTGAAGTCGCGGCCGCGCATGGACCCGTCCCCGATGCCCTGGACATCGTCCAGCTGGAGATTCTCCTGCCTGGAGGCGAAGCGGAAGGCCTTGATCGCCTCGTCCGTGTAGTATTTCTGCAGCTGCTTGTTCCCGCCGATGCGGAAGGCCTCGCCGAGCATCGCGGCGTTCGCGGCGTTGGCCCAGGCGGCCATCGTCGTGCAGCCGGCCTGGAACATCACGGTCCAGTCCTTGTCCGGGTTCGTGACGCCCTGCGCATAGGCTTCGCCGTCGCGGAGGGAGAGGAAGAAGTCCACCTCGTTCCGGGCCTCGTCCACGATGTCGGGGATGCCGTTGCCGCTTTCCCGGATGCCCAGGTCGTCTTCCGCGAGCCGTCCGCCGGTGAGGATGTAGGGGAGGAGCAGGTCATAGATGTTGCTCACGTGGGCCAGGTGGCGGTCCCAGTCGAAGGCGTCGGAATGGCCGCCGATGACGTTCGGATTGACCGGATTGCCCGGGAGCCGGTGCGCCCAGAAGGCCGATTCCTCCCGCGGCTTGAAGTGCGGCTCGTCCCAGACGTCGCCGCGGAGCTTCCGCCAGTCGGGATGCCAGGGATGGAGGTCCGTCTTATAGACGACGAACCCTTCCGGGTCCACGCCGGGCGTGAACTGAGGCTGGCGGGGGACCGGCCACACGTGCTCCGGGTCCTTGGGCTCTTGGAGACGCATATAGTAGTAGCCGCGGACGGAATAGCGGTAGGGCTGGAAGTAGATGTCGTCCCGGATCTGGAACTCCATGCTGCGGCCCACGTCCTCCACGACGAGGCAGTAGCGGCCGGGTTCGGAGCCGGTGAAGTCGATGTTCCAGACGTCGGAGCCGGTCAGGTTCTTGCGGCCGGCTTCGTTCGCGCTGTCGGAAGCGGGTTTCCAGAACGTGACCTGGCCGGCCTTCCGGGCGGTCCAGGTGTCCAGGTTGAGCAGCCACACGGACTTGCCTTCATAGGCGCTGTAATCCCGCGCGCCGCCGTCGCCGAGCCACAGGTACAGGTCGGCCGCCTTGCGCTCTTCCCGCGTCGAATAGCCCAGGATGTTCACATGGACGGCCTCGGAGAAGCGCGTCCAGTAATAGTACTGGATCTTGGCGGAGGTGATGTCGGAGCCGCTCGCGGCCGGGATGTGGACCGTGTAGGTGCAGCCTTCCTTCATCGGCTTGGGGAGGCGGAGGTACAGCCAGTGGTCCAGTTCGGCCGTGAGGGTATGGTCCCAGTGCATCGGCTTGGACTTGCGGCAGGGCGTGACGGAGACGGTCCCGAAGCCGGGGTCGTCCGCCGAGGTGACGGTCCATCCGGTCGCGGACGGGTCCAGCCGCGGGTGGAACACCACGAGGGTGTCGTCGCCGTCGACGAAGGTGTGCCCGAGGAAGGCGCTGGGGCCGGTCCCGTTGTCCCGGTAGCGGACGTCGCCGTCCTGGAACTGGATGACGAGGGTTTCCTTGTCGATGGCCTGGAGGCCCTTGAAACGGGTGGCGTGGGCCACGCTACCAAAAAGGAGGGTCGCCGCAATGGCTGCGCACAAGAGGACTATTCTTTTCATGGGTCGTGGTTTTGATGTTGTTAAGATAGTCTTTTTCAATAGTATATCCAAGAAAATAAGGAATTTTGCCCAAGACGGGACAATCCCGTGTTTTTTTATTATATTTGTACAATTAACCACCTTTCCGAAAACCAACACAATCACTAATAGCTACCCTTATGGCAAAAGACATCTCCAGAAGATCTTTCCTGAAGACAGGAACGGCGGCCGCCCTCGGGCTTTCCATGATTCCCGGCAAAGTTTTCGCCGACAGTGAAAAACGGGCTCCGGCCCCGCTGAACCGCAAACTCAAGATCCTCGGCGTCGGTATCGGCGGCCGGGGCGCCAGCGTCCTCCGCGGCCTGGAGACCGAAGAGATCATCGGCCTCTGCGACGTGGACTGGAAGTACGCCGCGCACATCTTCGAGCGCTATCCGAACGCCAAGCGCTACAAGGACTGGCGCGTGATGTTCGATGAAATGCTGGACCAGGCCGACGCCGTGATGGTCGCCACCGCGGACCACACGCACGCCATCATCGCCGCGAACGCGATCATGGCCGGCAAGCACGTCTATTGCGAGAAGCCGCTCACCCGGACCGTGTACGAGTCCCGCCTTCTGACCAAGCTGGCCGCGAAGTACCGCGTCGCCACCCAGATGGGCAACCAGGGCGCTTCCGGCGAAGGTGTCCGCAAGATCTGCAACTGGATCTGGAACGGCGAGATCGGCGAGGTCACCCGCGTCGAGGCCTTCACGGACCGTCCCATCTGGCCCCAGGGCCTGGAGCGTCCCGCCAAGGCGGAGAAGGTCCCCAAGACCCTCGACTGGGACCTCTTCCTCGGACCGGCTCCGTACCGTCCGTACCATTCCATCTATACCCCGTGGAACTTCCGCGGCTGGTGGGACTTCGGCACCGGCGCCCTCGGCGACATGGCCTGCCACATCCTCCATCCCGTGTTCAAGGCCCTGAAGCTCGGCTATCCGACCAAGGTGCAGGGCAGTTCCACCGCCCTCCTCACCGAGTCCTGCCCGCAGGCCGAGAAGGTCCGCTTCGTGTTCCCCGCCCGTGACAACATGCCCAAGGTGGCGATGCCCGAGGTGACGGTGACCTGGACCGACGGCGGCATCCTGCCCGACCGTCCGGAAGGCCTGCCCGCCGGCAAGAACCTGAACGATTCCGGCGGCGCCGTCATCTTCTACGGCACGAAGGACACCCTCATCTGCGGCTGCTACGGCGTGAACCCGTACCTCCTTTCCGGCCGCAATCCCGAGGTTCCGAAGCTCCACCGCGAGTTCAGCCTCGACCATCAGCAGGACTGGGTCCGCGCCTGCAAGGAGGACCCGGATTTCCGCACCCCGAGCGCGTCCGACTTCGCCGAGGCCGGCCCGTTCAACGAGATGGTGGCGATGGGTGTCGTCGCCGTGCGCCTGCAGGGCCTGAACCAGGAACTGGAGTGGGACGGCGAGAACATGCGCTTCACCAACATCCCGGCCAGCGCGACCATCAAGACGATGATCCACGACGGCTTCTCCATCACCGACGGCCATCCCACGTTCGAGAATGTGTACACCGATCCGGTGGACGCCAACAAGTTCGCCCAGGAACTGATCAAGCCCGTCTTCCGCGACGGCTGGAAGCTCCCTGAAATGCCTTAAAACCTTAAAAACCAATAACTTCATGAAAAAGATTCTTTTGCTTGCAGCGGCTGCTGCGCTGATGGTCACCGCCGTTTCCTGCGGCAACCAGGGTAAGAAGAAGGCGGCTGAATCCGCCGTTCCCGCCTACACGGTCGTCGACGCCCCCGAGGTGGACCTGGACGATTTCAAGGTCGATGACGAAGGCTATATCGTCCTGTTCGACGGCACCTCCACGAAGGGATGGCGCGGCTACGGCAAGAAGGAACTCCCGGCCCGCTGGACCATCGAGGACGGCTGCCTGAAGTTCTCCGGCACCGGTTCCGGCGAAGGCCAGACCGGCGAAGGCGGCGACATCATCTTCGCCCACGAGTTCAAGAACTTCACCCTCGAGCTCGAGTGGAAGATTTCCAAGGGCGGCAACTCCGGTATCTTCTACCTCGCCAAGGAAGTCACCACCAAGGACGAGAACGGCAACGAGCGCTACGAGCCCATCTACATTTCCGCGCCGGAGTACCAGGTGCTGGACAACGCGAACCATCCGGACGCCCTCCTCGGCGTGGACGGCAACCGTCAGTCCGCCTCCCTGTATGACATGATCCCGGCCGTTCCGCAGAACCAGAACCCTTACGGTGAGTGGAACAAGGTCAAGATCCTCTGCTACAAGGGCACCATCGTGCATTTCCAGAATGACGTGAAGGTCCTCGAGTACCACCTGTGGACCCAGCAGTGGACCGACATGCTGCAGGCCTCCAAGTTCAGCGAGAAGGACTGGCCCCTGGCCTTCGAGCTCCTGAACAACTGCGGCGGCGAAGACCACGAGGGTTACATCGGCATGCAGGACCACGGCGACGACGTCTGGTACCGCAACATCCGCATCAAGGAGATGGACTAGCCCTATGAAGGTCCGTTTCATCCTCCTTACCCTCCTCGCCATGGTCTGCGTGTGCGCCTGCGGGCCCAAGGAGACGGCTCCCGTGAAGAAGGACATGTGCATCCAGATGTACTCTGCGCGCAGCCTCATCACCCCGGAGAACTATCCCGACATCCTGAAGGAAATGGCCGCCATGGGCTACACGGCCGTGGAAGCCGCCAACTACAACGGCAACGAAGGCCTCCTCTACGGTGACGCTCCCGAAACCTTCAAGGAGAAGGTGGAAGCCGCCGGCATGAAGGTGCTCTCCTCCCATGTCTCCCGCGGTCTTTCCCGCGAGGAACTGGACAGCGGCGACCTCACCGCCGCCCTGGCCTGGTGGGACAAGTGCATCGACGTCCACAAGCGCGCCGGCATGAAGTACATGGTCACGCCCGCCATCGGCGGCCAGCGCGACCTCAAGGACCTCCAGGTCTATTGCGACTACCTCAACGAAGTGGGCCGCCGTTGCAAGGCCGCCGGCATCCAGTACGGCTACCACAACCACGCCTACGAGTTTGAGAAGGTCGAAGACCAGGTCATGTACGACTACATGCTCCAGCACACGGATCCCGACCTGGTGTTCTTCCAGATGGACGTGTACTGGGCGGTGATCGGCAAGGCCTCCCCGGTGGACTACTTCAAGCGCTATCCCGGCCGCTTCACCATGCTCCACATCAAGGACGAGTGGGAAGTGGGCCAGAGCGGCATGGTCGGTTTCGACGCCATCTTCAAGAACGCGGAACTCGCGGGCCTGAAGGACTTCGTCGTGGAGATCGAGCGCTACAGCTACGAAGACATCCGCAAGAGCTTCCAGGAAAGCGCCGACTACCTCCTCAACGCCCCCTTCGTGAAGGCGACCTACGCGGAGTAGCACGCTGTGTATCAAAAGAAAAGGAGCCGACTCATCTGAGCTGGCTCCTTTATTGTTAATTTTGTTTGGAGGGGTATAGGGTGTCCGGGGGACTCCGCTTCGCTCCGGCCCCTCCCAACGTCTCCTGCGTCCCCGCAAGCGGGAACTTGTATCCGTCGGGCCCCTCCCCCTATACTTGTCCGGGGGTGGACAAGCCCCCGGACACCCTATACCCCTCCTGGAACCTTACGCTTCGTCCCACTGCTTGCGGAGGAGGGAGACCGCGGCGGTCAGGGTGGCGGCGCGGTCGTCGGAGCGGCAGCCGCATTCGAAGCTGACGTAGTTGGGGTAGGCGAGTTCCTTGAGGGCGCGGAAGCCGTCGGTGTAGCAGTCCTTGTCCCCGTCTTCGCCGGGCATGACGCGGTTTCCGCGGCTGGCGATGTGGACGTGCTGGAGGTAGGGGCCGGCGGCCATGAAGGCGGCGTAGTCGGAGGTTTCTTCCTGCATGTGCCAGAAGTCGCCCATGCACTTGACGCCCGCGCTGCCGGCGTCGCGGCAGATGGCGGCGGCGTCGCCCACCAGGCGCAGGTAGAAGGCTTCCTTGCGGTTGAGGGGCTCCAGGATCACGGTCGTGCCGCAACTGAGGGCGAATTCGCCCAGGTCGTGCATCTGCTGGCAGAGGTAGTCGCGCGTTTCCAGCGTGTGGGGGAGGGAGGGATTCTGCCAGTTGAACACCGGGACCATGATGACGCCGGTGGAACCGAGTTCGCCCGCGGCGCGGACGATTTCCCGCATCGAGGTGTCGAACTGCGCTTTCACGGCCGGGTCCTCGGCCAGGATGAAGCCGTCGAAGCCGGCGCAGATGGCCGAGACTTTGATGTCGCGGCCCTGCAGGGCTTCGCGGATTTCCTGGACGCGGCCGGCGAGGCCCTTGCCGCCGGGCTCGAAGCCCACGATGCCGAGCTTTTCCATGAAGTCCAGCTTCTCGGCGAGGGTTTCGCCCGGAGTGACGCCCTCCTGGAAGGAGAGGCGGAGGGGAACGGAAGGCTGCTTCTTCTCCTTGGGGGAGGCGCAGGAGACGAGGGCGCCGGGGGCGGCCACGAGGGCGGCCGCGCCGGCGACGGTGGTTCTCAGAAAGGTTTTCCTGTCCATACGCGCGCCTTATTTACCCGTGCCGGGAACCGGAACGGTGTACTTGGCCATGTCCATCTTGCCCAGTTCCAACTTCTCCGGCATGTAATCGAGGTCGGAGGCGCTGATCTCGTCCCAGGTGACGGTGTTGCCGGTGTAGGCGGCTTCGCGGCCCATCGTGCCGGCGAGCGAGGACTGGCCCGTCTCGGCGGCCTCGACATGGGCCTCGCCCTTGCGGATATGGTTCACCCAGTCCACGTGCTCGAGGACATAGGGGTTGTGCTGCGCGAACTGCGCCTTCGCGGCTTCCTCGTCATACTGCCAGAGGATGTTGCCCTGCAGGTCGCGGATGGCGAAATCGGCGGAGTTCCAGGAACCCTTGGTGCCCTGGACGAACTCGCTCACGTTGGAGGAGCAGCCGTCGATCTGGCGGCAGAAGCTGTGCATATGGATGCCGTTCTCGAACTCGAAGTCGATGCTGAAGTTGTCGTACTGGTCGCCGGTGATGCGGCGCTGGCGGCTGCCGACGCCCGTCGCCTTGACGGGATGCGCGCCCAGCATCCAGGTGAACACGTCGATGTTATGCACGTGCTGTTCCACGATGTGGTCGCCGGAAAGCCATTTCCAGTTCACCCAGTCGCGGATCATCCATTCCATGTCGCTCCAGCCCTTCTGGCGCTCGCGGTACCAGAGCATGCCCTGGTTCCAGTAGACGTTGCCGCCGGTGATCTCGCCGATGAGGCCTTCCTGGATCTTCTTGTAAGACTCCACGTACGCGCGCTGGTGGTGGCGCTGGGTGCCCGTGACGACGCTCAGGCCCTTGGCCTCGGCCTGCTTGGCCGTCGCCATGATGGTCCGGTAGCCCTTGGCGTCCACGCAGATGGGCTTCTCCAGGAAGGAATGGACCCCCTTGGAGGTGGCGTACTGGAAATGGACGGGACGGAACACGGGCGGGGTGGCCACGATGACCATGTCCACGCCGGAGTCGATGACCTTCTGGTAGGCGTCGAAGCCCGTGAAGCAGTTCTCGGCGGGCACCACCTGGCCGAATTCCCGTTCGATGGCTTCGCGCGTATCCCGGATCCGGTCGGGGAAGACGTCGCCGAGGGCGGTGATGGTAACCCCGTCCGCGGCGGTGAGGAGGTCGCCCACGGCGCCGTTGCCGCGGCCGCCGCAGCCGATGAGACCGCACTTGAGGGGACGGCCGTCGATGGCCTTGTCCGGCAGTTCGGGGATGTAGTAGGAACCGGGTTCCTTCAGCGGGATGAGTTTGTCGCCCTTTTTCCCGCCGGAGCAGGCGGTGAGAAGCTGTCCGCCCACCAGGCCGGCCGCGCCGACGACGGCGGTGGTCGTGAGGAAGGACCTTCTGTTCATTTTTGCGCTCATGGTTTCAGTGTTTTATGTTGATTATTCGATATTGTCCGGAACTTCGCACACGATGCGGAAGCCGATGGCCTTGACGTCGGAGTACCACCAGATGCTCTTGGGGTTCTGCGGGTCCGTCCGCAGCCAGTCGTCGTGGCGGGTGTGGCTGCGCGCGGCGCAGCGCACGGCGCCGGCGTCATCGGCATACGAGCCGCCGCGGACGACGAACTCCTCGCCCTCGGCAGGGCCCTTCGGGTTCAGGGCGCCGTCGGGGATTTGCGCGTAGGCGTCCTCGGCATAGCGGTCGGCGCAGTATTCCATCACGTTGCCGAGCATGTTCTTGAGGCCGAAGGGATTGGCCTTGACCTCCCCGGGCTCCTGCGTCCGGGACGGGGAGTTGCCGCTGTAGATCACGTAGCGGGCGATCATCGTCGTGTCCGCGCCGAAGAGGCTGCGGAGGCCCTTGGGATCGAACTTCCTGGGATCTCCTTCGAAGAAATACGGCGTATCCGTGCCGCCGCGGGCCGCATATTCCCATTCCGCCTCGGTGGGGAGGCGGTAGGTCTTGCCGGTCTTGAGCGAGAGCCACAGGCAGAAGGTCTCCGCCGCGTAGTGCGTCATCGTGATGGCGGGCCTTTCGCCCATGCCCCAGCCCTGGTCGGGGAAGCCGAATGGCGGAGTGGGGCCGCTGACGGCGTCCAGCCCGGGCCGGCTGTTGGCCTCATAGATGACGGAAGGCGGCGTGCGGCCCTCGGACATCGTTTCGTTGTAGAAACTCCAGAACTGCCGCCAGGTGATCTCGGTCTCCGCCATGAAGAAGCGGGAGATGCGGACCCGCTTCTGCGGGCCTTCGTCGGCGCCGCGCCGCGGCTCGTCCGCGGGGCTGCCCAGGAGGAACTCGCCCCCCGGGACGGCCACCATCCGGATGGCGGCGTTCGTGCCGGGAACGGTCTCGGTGAAGGACTCGAAGCGTTCGGGAGCCGCCGGCGCCGTGTAAATCTCCCCGGAGCCGGTGTCCACCTTGCCCTGGAGCTTCTGGTGCGTATAGCCCTCGATGTAGTGGCCGGCGTTGAGGTGGCAGCTTACGCAGTTGAGCTTGAGCTTTTCGTGATTCTCGTCGTAGTAGAGGTGCGCGGCGATGCCGTCGTCGCTGATGCCCTCCGGGTACAGGTTCTCGTGGCACTTCACGCAGGAGGCGTTATAGACGATGCGTGGGGCATAGTCCACCTGGCGCTTGGCGGCCCAGTCGATGTCCTCCTTGTCCTTCACCAGCTTCGTCCACATGTCCTTGGCGCCCATCCGGAGCTTGACCATGTAGTAGCGGACGACGCCGTCCTCCTTCGGAGGTAAATGGCAGGCGGCGCAGTCGGTGACTACGCCGCTTTCATTCAGGTAATGGTCCGATTGTTTCCAGAGGCGGTCGGCCTCTTCGTGATAGTGGCAGCGCATGCAGGAGTCGTTCGTGGACGTGTGCGTGTCCACGCTGACGAGAACCAGCATCAAGGCGACGCCCAGCGCCAGACCGCCCAGGATGGCTCCCCAGATGATGTGCTTTTTCTTCATGTGGTTGGGAGACCTTTCGCAAAAAGTCTCTCAAACTTACGAAAAAAAAGCCGGATTGTCAAGCCTATTTGAACAGGGTGGGGGCGAGGGTCTGGAGGTCGGCGCGCCAGGTGGCCCAGGAGTGGCCGGCCTGGGCGTTCTCCATGTACTCGTACTTGAGGCCGTCCTTGTCCAGCTGCGCGCGGGTGTTCTTGCAGTTCTGGTAGGCGATGTCGGTGGGACCGCCCTGGGTGAACACCAGGCGCTTGAACTGCTTGTTCATCATCGCGGCGTTCTCCTTGACTTTCAGGCGGGCGGATTCCGCGGCGGGATCCTGGCCGGGCTGGAAGGAGGAGCTCAGGACCCAGACATACTTGAACATCTCCGGATGGGTGAAGCACACTTCCATCGTCTCCATGCCGCCCATCGAAAGGCCCGCGACGGCGCGGCTGCCGGCGTCCGTCTTCACGTTGTAGTTGGCCTCGACGAAGGGAATGATGGAGGTGAACATGTCCTCGGCAAACGGGGGCACCTCGTTGGGCACGTTGATGGTGCCGTTGGGCATCACGACGATCATCGGGACCATCTTGCCCGCGGCGAGCAGGTTGTCCAGGATCCAGCCTGCGGCGCCCACGCCGGGCCAGGAGGCGTCGTTGTCGCCGCCGCCGTGGATGAGATACAGCACCGGCAGTTTCGCGTTGGACTTCTCATACCCGGCCGGCGTCCAGACGTGCAGGCGGCGCATTTCGCCCAGGGTCTTGGAGAAGTAGAACCGCTGCGCGACCGCTCCGTGCGGAACATCCTTGACATAGCTTTCGCCCACGGTCAGAAGCGAGGACTGCTCGGCGGAGAGGGGAGCCTTCGGGTCCTGCACCCGCACGCCGTCCACGTTGAAATTATAGCGGAACACGCCGTCGCCCAGGCCTTCGCAGACGCCCTTCCAGACGCCGTTCTCGGCCTTTTCGAACTTGACGGGGGCGTTCCAGGGCAGGTCGCCGGAGACGGACACCGTCTTGGCTTCAGGAGCGTAGATCTGGAAGAGCACCTTGCCGTCCGGGAGGACGCGGGTGGACTTGAGCGTGTCGTTGGGGGTGGGACGGCGGCCCCACTGGGCGGCCATCGGCAGGGTGCAGCACACGGCTGCGAGGAGGATCAGGAAACGTTTCATATCAGGGTTTTTGTACGGGACAAAGATAGGGCTTTCGATCGGCAATCCTTATCCCGTCCGTACAATTGTTTCCCCGATTGTTCAATGTGGATTACGCCTCTTCCAGGAGCCGGACGCCGGCCTGCTCGCCGATGGCCTGGGTGCGGTTCATCACGGTGGTGAGCATCAGCATGTTGGCGGCGATTTCCTGCACGGTGGCGTCCTCGCTGGCCTTGAGGGAGTACCAGTTCTTGTCGCGGTAGTCCTCGATGGAATCGACAAAGTCCACGCGGTCGCCGAAGCGGCCCCGGATGCTGTCGTGCAGGGCGCCGGTGTACTGGTTGCACAGGGCCGTGACCTCCTCTTCCATCCCCACCTTGACTTCCTGCGCGCGCACGTTGCGGTACTGTTCCTTCAGGGGCTCGTACTCCTTGTCCTGGCGGATTTCGGTCTTGTCGCCGGATATCTTCAGGATTTCCACGCGGTCGATGTCGCCGTGCTCGGGCTCCAGCTCGCTGGTGATGTCGTGCAGTTTCTGGAACCGGACGCCATAGAAGAGGACCTTCCCGTCCTCCAGGGCGTACATGATCTTGCTGAAGTCGATGCCCAGGGAGACCTTGTAGTAGAACTTGTGGATGTACAGGATCTTGCGGATGGAGGCTTCCTTGAGGAGGGAGTCCTCGAGGATGGTCTCGAAGAACTTCCGGTCAGGGATGTTGAACTGCTCGCGGTCCAGGGCGTCCACTTCCTCTTCCTTCACGACGTAGCCCTGCTTCGCATATTCCATCTGCTCCACCTTGAAGGTGTAGTCCAGCCGGACGGGGAGGGCGCCCGTCTGCACGCGGGTGTCCAGCTTGTCGGCGAGGGTGCGGTTCTCCAGTTCCAGGACTTCGACTTTCCGCTCCAGCTCGCGGTCCTTCTCCATCTTCTCGATGAGGGCCTGCTGGCGCTCCATCAGGCTGTCCTGCAGCCAGCTGTTCAGCGGCTTGAAAGCCAGGAAGGTGAGGATGAGGGTGACGGCGTTCGAGAGGACGATCGCGAGGCCCGAGACGATCCGCGGAAAGAGCAGGAAGAAAGCGATATTGGCGGCCACCAGCAGGAAGCAGCCGGCGATCCAGAGGGTGTTCTTGACGCTGCGGCCCTTGTCCAGGGCATATTTGAATATCTTGTCTCCAGTCTTGCTCATGGGTGTGGAAAAAAAACCTTATCTCTGCAAAGATATACATTTTCGGAACAATCTTTGTAACTTTGCAGCCGATTGATTGAAACGAAATGAAAAGACTGCTGATTCTTATCGCCGTCCTGGCCTGCGGCCTGACGGCCTCCGCGCAGGAGCTGAGCTGCACCTTCGTCCAGAAAAAGACCCTCAAGGCCGTGAACAAAGTCATCCCCGGCGAGGGAAAGATTACTTTCAAGGCCCCCGACTACCTCAATATGACCTACGACGTCCCGGAAGGGGAGTATCTCCTCATCGAGGGCATGCAGCTCAAGAACTGCGTGAAGGGAAAGGTCATCAACATCGACACCTCCAAGAACCCGCGGATGCGCAAGATGCGCAACACCCTGCTGGACTGCATCATGGGCAACTACGAGAAGGCGGCCGAGGAGAACGACGCCACCCTCATCGTCGAACAGAAGGGCGACATCAAGACCGTGTCGATGATGGCCCGCAAGCAGCTGCCCACCGGCTACGCGCGCATCATCCTGGACTACAACAAGAAAGGCCTGCCCGTCCGGATGGTCCTGGACGAGTTCACCGGCATCGAGACCGAGTATACCTTCAAGTACTAGATCTGAGTGCCTTCCTGCTCGAGGTAGGTGACGACGTCGCCGACGGTGTTGAACGTCGCCAGCGCCTTGTCGGGAATGGTGATCCCATATTGGTCCTCGATACGCATGAGGAGCTGGAGGATGTCCAGCGAATCGGCGCCGAGGTCTTTTTTTATCTGCGCGTCCAGCGTGACGATCGCGGCGTCCACCCGCAGCTGCTTGGCCAGGATGGCCCGGACTTTCTCGTACATCGTTTCCATCAGTCTTCGTAGTGTTCGTAGCGGGCGACGGCCTCCTCGATCTTGCCGGAGAGGTGGCTCACCTCCATCCGGTAGGCCTGCTCGATGCATTTCTCCACGGCCACGGCCTTGCTGCTGCCGTGTCCCTTCACCACCACCTTGGAGGTGCCCAGGAGAACGCTCCCGCCATAGTTCTGGTAATTCATGAACTCCTTCTCCTCCAGGAACATCCGTTTCATCAGGAGGGCGCCCAGCTTGTACAGGGTGCGGGAATAGATATCTTTCTTGAGTTTCTTGAGGAGCTCCAGGGCCGTCCCTTCCGTCGTCTTGACGAGGACGTTCCCGGAGAAACCGTCGGCCACGACCACGTCGTAGGAGCCTGACAGCAGGTCGCGGCTTTCCATGTTGCCCACGAAGTTCACGCAGTCGGTGTCCTGCAGGAGCGCGTAGGTCTCCTTCCGGATGTCGTCGCCCTTCTCGGCTTCCTTGCCCACGTTCAGGAGCGCCGTGCGGGGATTCTTCACCCCGTACACCTCCTGCATGTACAGGCTCGCCATGATGGCGAACTGGCGCAGGTGGGCGGGCGTCACTTCCACGTTGGCCCCGCTGTCGCAGATGCCCACGATGCCGCCGTCCATCGTCGGGAGGATGGGGCAGAAGGCCGGGCGGATGACGCCTTTGATGCGGCCCAGGCGCACCAGGGCGCCGGTCACCAGGGCGCCGGTGGAGCCGGTGGACACCATCCCGGCGATGTCGTCCTCGTCCCGGAGCAGGATGATGGCCTTCATCATGGAGCTGTTCCGCTTGAGGCGCACCACGTCGGTGGGCTTTTCGTCGCAGCCGATGACTTCGGGCGCGTGGACGATCTCGAGGCGGGCGGCGTCATAGGCCTTCCCCTCCAGCTCTTTCCGGAGGATGGCCTCGTCCCCGGTGAGGATGAGGTGCAGGTCCGGATTCTTCGCAAGGGCGGCGAGGGCGCCTGCGACGGGCGCCTGGGGCGAATGGTCGCCGCCGAAACAGTCGACAAGGAGTTTGATCATACGAGTTTCTTCACATAGGAGCGGTAGCGCTTGACCTGTTCCTTGCGGAAGCGCTTCCATTGGTTCAGGATGGCGTAGTTGTCCTCCAGGTTGAGGTTCGTGTCCGCGAAGCGGAGGTTCGGGTGGTCCCGGAGCATCTTCATGATGGCGACGGAAAAGACCGCGGAGACGCCCCGGTTCGCGTATTCGGGATCCACGCCCACGAGGCACAGGTCGATGGCGTCGGGCTTCTTCAGGGCCTTCAGGAGGCGGAGGGCGGTGCCCGGCGTGAGCCTGCCCCGGCCCCCGGCGAGCGCGCCGGCGAGGGCGGGGAAGGTGATGCCGAAGCACACCATCTTGTCGTTCTCGTCCAGGACCACGGCCACGTACTTGGGATCGACGACCAGCTTGAAATTGTCCAGCATCAGCTTCCGCATCCCTTCGGTGAAGGGGACAGTCCCGTACAGGCCCTCATAGGACTTGTCGATGAGTTCGAAGATGCCGTCGGCATAGCGCTTCAGGAAGTCGGAACCGCTTGTGGACGGCCCCAGGTGCAGTTTGTAGCGGCGGAAGATGAAGTCGGAGAGCTGCTCCAGCTCCTCCATCGCCTCGGGGCTCTCAGCCCCGTACAGGCGGAATCCGACCCAGTCCACTTCCTTCTCATAGCCCAGGCGCTCGATGTGCTCGCCGTAGTAGGGCGCGTTGTAGTTCTCCTCGAAGGTGGCCTGCTGGTCGAAGCCCTCGATGAGGAGGCCCTCCCGCTCCAGGTCGGAGAAGTTCAGCGGGCCGCATACCGTGTCCATGCCCTTCTCCAGCGCCCATTTCTCGGCCGCCTCGAACAGGGCCTTGGACACTTCGAAGTCGTCGATGGCGTCGAACCGGCAGAAGCGGGCGCGCTTCTCCCCGTTCTTCTCGTTCGCGGCCTTCTGGATGATGGCCATGATGCGGCCGGCGACGACGCCGTCTTTCCAAGCAAGGAAGCAGACGAAATCGCAGCAGTCGCTGTACACGTAATCCGGACGGAAGATCTTCTTCTCGTCCATGTAAAGCGGCGGAACGAAGTTCGGGTTCCCCGCGTACAGGTCCAGCGGGAAATCCAGGAACGCCTTCTGCTCCTTCTTGGTCTCTACTTGCTTGACAGTGATCATTTTACCGGTGTTTTGCGTGGAAGCATACGCCCACTCCGTTCGGCCCGGCGTGGCTGCCGGCCGTCGGGTTGCAGACGACATATTCAATGGGGAAATCGTCCCCGAACCGCTCCCGGATCATCCTGCCCACCTCCTTCGCCAGCTCGGGCGCGTCGGTGTGGCCGATGAAGAAGCGGTGGGACTTGAAGTCCTCGCCGAGGTCCGCGACCTGCTGCACGAGATGCTCCATCGCCTTGAGGCGGCCTTTCTCCTTGCCGCAGGAGACCATCTTGCCTTCCTGGCTCATGTAGATGATCGGGCGGATGCCGATGAGCGTGCCCATCGTCGCGGCGAGCCCGCTCACGCGGCCGCTGCGGCGGAAGAACTTCAGGTCGTCGGCGAAGAAGTACATCGCGAACTTGTCCACCTCGGTCTTGGCCCATTCCAGCACTTCCTCCAGGGTCTTGCCGGCCTTGAAGAGGTCGCCGACCTCGCGGACGATGGCGTAGCTGATGGTGGTGATGCCCTTGGTGTCGATCTCGTGGAAGCTGCGCTCCGGGTACTTGGCCTTGAGCTCGGCCACGGCCTCGTCCATCGCGTTGAAGGTGACGGTCATCGCGCGGGAGAAATGGACATACAGGATGTCGTTCCCGGCGGCGAATTCCGGCTCGAAGTACTCGATGTAGCGTTCCTTGGAGATGGCGCTCGTGGTGGGCAGCACGCCGCTGCGGAGCATGTCGTAGAACGTACGGGGTTCGAATCTGTCGAAGTCCACGTACGGGTAGACGGTCTTGGCGTCCACGCTGTAGGGCATGCTGATGAGGCGGTAGCCATATTCCGCCGCGACGGCGGGGGTGATGTCGGTGTCGGTGTCCGTGAAAAGCTTAAGCATAGTTCAGTGGATTAAAAAAGGACCAGGATATACTCATAGACCGGCTGGCCGCCGGACTGGAGGATGACTTCGGCGCGGGGATACCGCTTCTCCAGCGCTTCCCGGACCATTTCCGACCGGGTACCGCCTTCGCCGGCGAAGACGAGGATGACGTCGCGGGAGCCGGCGTCCATGGCTTCGGCCAGGGCGAGGAGGGCTTCCTCCGGCGCCGGGCCCGAGGCGAGGATCTCCTTGCCGGCGATGCCCACGTATTCGCCCTCGCGGACGTTTCCGCTGTCGCGGATGGCGCGGGACACCAGGCCTGTCGCCACCTCGCCGGCGGCTTCGGCGAGCGCGGCCTCGATGGCGTCGGCGTCGCCCGCTTCCGTGTCCAGGTTCGCGAGGGCGTAGTAGCCTTCGCCCAGGGTCTTGGCCGGGATGACCCGGATATCGGCCTTGTCATAGATGTCCGCGGCCTGGCGGGCCGTCAGGAGGATGTTTCCGTTGTTGGGGAAGACGAAGACGGTCTCGGCGTCCACGGCGTCGAAGGCGTCGATGAACCGCTTGACCGGGGGATTCATGGTCTGGCCGCCCTCGATGACGATGTCGGCCCCGAGTTCCTTGAAGGTGTCCACGAGCCCGGCGCCGGAGGCCACGGCCACGACGCCGAAAGCCTTGCGGCCCTTCTTGAACCGCTCGTCCATGTGGTTCTCGTGGTGTTGCAGGGTCATGTTCTCCACCTTGATGGTGAGGAACTCGCCGTACTGCTGGCAGTGGTTCAGGATCTCGCCCGGGGTGTGCGTATGGACATGGACCTTGATGATGGAGCCGTCGCGGAAGAACACCAGGGATTCGCCGTTCTGCGCGAGCCAGTCCGAGATGACGGTCTCGTCGAAGGTGTCCAGGTCCACCTTGCTCCGCTGCAGCCGCAGGAGGAACTCCGTGCAGTAGCCGAACTCGAGGACGCTGTCCTCGGTGAAGGCGTCCAGGTCTACGTGCTGCGCCGCGGGGACGGCCTCGTCCAGGACTTCGGCGGTCTCCCCGTGCAGGGCGGCGCGCATGCCTTCGGCGATGTACAGCAGGCCTGCGCCGCCGCTGTCCACCACGCCCGCCTTCTTCAGCACGTCCAGCAGTTCGGGCGTGTGCTGCAGGGACAGGTCCATCGCGGAGATCAGGAGGTCGAAGTATTCATCGAGGTCCTTGCTGCCCGCGGCGGCCTGGGCTCCCTCCCGGAACACGGTTAGGATCGTGCCTTCCACGGGTTCGGAGACGGCGTGGTAGGACTCCTCGACCCCGGCCAGCATGGCGCGGGAGAAGGCGTCCGCATCGGCCTCGCGGACATCGGCCAGGCCCTTGGCGAGCCCGGCGAACATCCGCGAAAGGATGACGCCGGAATTGCCCCGGGCGCCCATCAGCATCCCGGCGGAGACGGCTTTCGCCACCTCGGGCAGGGTAAGACCGGTCCCTGAGCTTGTCGAAGGGCCGGTCGAAGGGTTACAGCCGGCCTGGATGGTCATATACATGTTGTCGCCCGTGTCCCCGTCGGGGATGGGGAAGACATTGAGGTCGTTGATTTCCTGGCGATGGAGGCCCAGGCGGGCGGCGCCGCCGCGGATGAGGTTCAGGTAAAGTTTCGCGTCGATCCGGTCCATTTAGGATTCCAGTGCTTTGATGCTCTTCCGGTACCAGCCCCACTTGAGGCACTGGCGGAAGAGGAACGGTTCGAGGGAATAGGTGAGGAGGATGGTGGTGGCCATGCCGATCAGGGTGATGATGCCGATGGACCGGATGGACGGATGCCGCGCGAAGATGAGCGACAGCACCACGATGGCGAGCACGAGGGCGGAGAACACGATCGCGACCTTGTGGAAGTCGAGCATTTCCCGCTGCCCGGTGCGCGCCTCCTTCAGGAGGCCCTCCATCACGAATATGCTGTAGTCCACCCCGATGCCGAAGATGAAGGTGGAGATGACGATGTTGATCAGGTTGAACTCCAGGCCCAGGAGGGCCATCAGGCCCTGCAGGACGTACCAGCTCAGGAACATCGGCAGGAAGGCCAGGAGGGCCGTGATCGGGTTCCGGAAGGCGATGAGGAGCACCAGGAGCACCAGCAGGGAGGAGATCCACTGCGTGGTGTTGAAGTCGTCGTGGACGATCTCCACCATGTCGCGGCAATAGTAGAACGGCTCGAGGACCAGGGTGTTGGGCCCGGCCACGAGGGCGGCGGTGACGGTGTCGGCGTCCTCCGGGCGGAAGCCCACGGAGGTGAACACCATGTACCGGCCGCTGGCCTGCCGCTCGAGGTAGTTGGACACCAGCTCGGGCGGGAATACTTCCGCTTCAAAGAGGTTTCCGGGCTCGTAATCGGCGTCGATCAGGGCTTCGAAAGGATTGAACAGGGACGCTTCCAGCCCGTTGTGCCGGGCCGCCGCGGCGATTTCACGCCACGCCTGCGTCTTCCGTTCCGGCGTCCAGAAGGCCTTCCAGGCGTCGATCCGCACCTGTTGGTCCCGTTCGGACCGGAACAGCAGGAACGAGAGCGGGGAATAGCCCTTCACGAGGCCGAGCTCCGCGAGGGAATCCAGCCGCTGCTGCAGGAGGGTGTTGTATTCGAGAGCCTGGTCCAGGTCGTCGTCGGAGGCGGCGAAGTACAGGTCCATGTGGCCGCTGGCGTTCTTCTGGCTGTAGAGTTCCTGGCTCGCGGTCAGGAGGGGATTGTCGTAGTCGAGGTTCCGGAGGTCGCTGTCGAACTTGACGCGGGGGCTCAGCGCCACGCCCGCGACGATGACGGCGAGCAGGCCGGCGAGGATCCACTTGTTGCGGTCCCAGGGAATGTCGTTGATCCTGTCGATGATGTGGAACCCCTTGTACCGCTTGAACTTGACCTGCTCCGGCTTCATGAAGTGGGGCAGGAAGAACAGGGCGAAGAAGGTGTTGCCCACCAGGGCGAAGGTCGCGAACAGGCCGAAGTCCCGCAGCAGGTCGCTCTCCGTGAACAGCAGGCCCAGGAAGGCGCCCACCGTGGTAATGCAGCCCAGGGTGACGGGCGTGGACTCCTCCCGCAGCATCTGCTCCACGTCTCCCACGTAGTAGTGGTGGATGAGCACGTGCAGGCAGTAGCTGATGGCGACGCCCAGCACGATCGCGCCGAGGCCCAGGGCCATCAGGGACATGAAGCCCTTGACCCAGTACATACAGGCGAGGGCGAAGACCGACCCGTACAGGATGGGGACGACCTGCTGCCAGATGAAAGTCCAGCTATGGAAGCTCAGGAGCAGGATCACGAGGATGACGAGGAGGGAGACGCCCACCGTCATCAGGAGGTCGCCCTTGATGGTGCTGGCGTTGGAAACGCTCCCCAGCGGGGTGCCGTGCGCGAGGACGCGGGCGTCCGGATGGGCGGCCTCGAAGTCCTTGCGGGTCCGGCTCATCATGCGGTAGAACTTCGTGCCGGCCCCGGAATCCATCGAATTGAATCCCGGCGACAGGAAGGCCAGGGCCACCGTCTTGTCCGGGCAGAAGAAATGCCCTTCCTCGATGGTGTATCCGCCCACGGAGCTGCCGTCGGAAGGCATGATCTGCCCCAGGAGGATGTTCCGCAGGCCCAGCGGGTCCATCGTGACGAACTGGGAGGCCTCGCCGGTCTCGTCGGCCTCCAGCAGGGCGAGGTTGTCCTGCATCGCCGCTTCCACGGCTTCCGGCTCCAGCGCCGCTTCAAACGCGGCGTAGAGGGAGGTGTCGATGAAGCAGGGCAGATGCTCGAAGGCGTAGTCCACCGCTCCCAGCATCGTGCCCATGTCGAGCTGGTACAGGATGCCGGTGATATGATGCGAGGCAGAGTCCCGCTGCAGCAGGGACTCGCAGTATTCGTCCATGTAGGCGGCCAGGGTGGCGGGGTCCAGCGGGCGGGCCGGATCGGCGGAGGTGACCTGGATGAACACCTTGTCCTTCAGGCCGATGTCGCTGAAAGCCAGTTCGCTGTCCGTGCTGGAGCGGGGGAGGAGCTTGACGATGTCCTCCTCGTACCGGAGACGGATGCCGAACGCGAGGAACAGCAGGAAACTGCCTGCCAGCAGCAGATACAAGGCGGTCTTGTGCTTCTGGAAATAGCGATAAAGCGGTAGGAATATCCGATGCATGCCCGTTGTTTAGCCTAAAAATCCTTCAAAGATAAGGCTAATTAACGAGAAAAGAAAATTTGCGTGCGTGCGTACGCGCTAGAAGCAGGCCCGCAGGACTTCCACCACATTCGACGACTTGCCCATCGTGTAGAAATGGACCGCGGGAACCCCGTGCTGCAGGAGGTCGCGGCACTGGGCGGTGCACCATTCGACGCCCAGCCGGCGGACGGCTTCCTTGTCGTCTCCGGCGTCCTTGACGGCGTCGGTCAGTTCCACGGGGATGTCGATGGAGAAGGATTCCGGCAGGAGGTTCACCTGGCGGGCGGTGGTGAGGGGCTTGAGGCCCGGGATGACGGGCACGGTGATGCCGGCGGCGCGGCAGCGGTCGACGAAGCGGTAGAAGACCGCATTGTCGAAGAACATCTGGGTGATGATGCAGTCCGCCCCCGCATCGACCTTGCCCTTGAGGTACTGGATGTCGGTTTCAAGGTTCGCGGCCTCGAAATGTTTCTCGGGGTACCCGCCGACGCCGATGCAGAGGTTCGTGCCGCCTTCCATCCGGCGGATGGCGCGGACGAGCTCGTCGGCGTGGGCGTACCCGCCGGGAACGGGCGTGAACCGCTTCTCTCCGGCGAGGGAATCGCCCCGGAGGGCCATTACATTGTCGATGCCCAGGAAATGGAAGTCCTGGATCAGCCATTCGATCTCCGCGGCGGTGTTCCCGGCGCAGATGACGTGCGGGACCACTTCCACGTCGTACCGGCTCTGGATGCTGCCGCAGACGGCGACGGGGGAGACGCGGCTGCGGACGACCTCGCGGAGGAAGGTGCCGTCGCCTTTCGGGGTGTACCGGACCTCGTCACGGTGTGTCGTGACATTGATGTAGCGGGGCTTGAACTCCATCAGGGGCGCGATGTTGTCCAGCAGCTCGTCCTTGACGATGCCGCTCTGGGGCGGGATGATTTCCAGGGAGGGGAAAGGATGGCGGGCATCCAGGAAATCGGTGATTCTCATAACAGATGGGACAGGAAGGCCCGGGCTTCGTCGGGGGAGAAGCCGCGGGCGGATTTGTACAGTTCGTATTGTCGCTCGCCGATGTGGCGGATTTCCGGATAGCCGGCCTCCGGGTGGAGGACGACGAAGCCGCAGATGGCGGCGTCGGGAATCATCGCGCAGCTCTCGGTGAGGGTGATGTCGAGTCCTTCGGGCAGGAGGCCGAGGATGTCGCGTTTGAGGCTGTGGTCCGGGCAGGAGGCATAGCCGGCGGCGGGCTTGGCGACTTTCGCGCCTGCGGGCAGGTCTTGCGCCAGGCGGTTGTCCAGCCAGGTGGACGCGGCCTCGGCCAGGGTGACGCGCACGGCGCGCTCCATCATCGAGTCGTAGTCGTTGCGGCACGCTTCGCAGGTGCAGCCGACAGGGTGCAGCTGCGGTCCCTGCGCCTGTCGGTCAACCGGTCCCTGAGCCTGTCGAAGGGCCGGTTGAACAGCGTGGACGCTGATGGCGAAAACGCCGAAGGGGCCGGCGCCGTCCGCGGGGACGAAGTCCGCGAGGGAGTGGCCGGGGGCCTCTTCCTGCCGAAGCATCGGGAGGCGGCAGGGGCCCAGGTCGATGGCTTCGCCGTCGCGCTGGGCGGCGAAGAAGCGGGCGGCGAGGCGGACGGAGACGCCGCCGGCGCGGACCATCCGGTCCAGCACGGCGCGTCCTTCCGCCGTAAGCTCCGCATTCTCCTTCACGCCCCAGACGGCGCGGAACATCGACCAGTCGAAAAGGGGAACGAGTTCCTCCAGCGGCACTTCCGTGAGCGGAATGTCGGCGGGGACGGTATGGAGATAACTGTCTGGTTCAAAGCCGGTTTGCGCAGGCGCGGGCGCGGCTTTGCGCCCTTCGTGCAGGTCGCGGATGCGCGCCTGCTCCGCGTGCTGGGCGGCTTCGAAGGCAGCGCGGTCGCGCAGGCACTTCTTCGCCAGCACCGCGCCGGCGGACGCATCCGGCGCGTAGAAGACATGGTCGTACAGCGGGGCCAGTTTCACCGCCGTATGCAGGGCGGACGTGGTGGCGCCGCCGATGAAAAGCGGCGTGTCCAGCCCGCGGGCCGCCATTTCGCGGCACAGTTCCTCCATCTGGAACAGGGACGGGGTGATGAGCCCGCTCACGCCGATCAGGGCGGCGTGGCGCTTTTCCGCGGCCTCCAGGATGGTTTCCTTGTCGACCATCACACCCAGGTCCACCACCTCGAAGCCGTTGCACCGCAGGACGATGCCCGCGATGTTCTTGCCGATGTCGTGGACGTCGCCCTTCACCGTCGCGTGGATGACGACCGGCCGCTGCGCGGCCTGCTCGCCGGCCTCCATGTACGGCTCCAGCAGGGCCACCGCATCCTTCATCACCTTGGCCGATTTCACGACCTGCGGAAGGAACATCTTCCCTTCGCCGAAGCGACGGCCGACTTCCTCCATCCCCGCCATGAGCGGCCCCTCGATTACCTGCACGGCCGATCCCAGCCGCTCCCTGGCGGCATTCACGGCCTCCGCAAGGCCCTCCTCCCGGCCGGATAGGAGGAATGATTCGAGAGATTTCTCGACTCCGCCTGCGGCTCCGCTCGAAATGACAGTACCCTTGTCATCCTGAGGAGGCCTCTGGCCATTTCCACTGTCATCCTGAGGAGGCCTCTGGCCGACGTGAGGATCTGTCGCCACCGCCATCAGCCTTTCCGTCGCGTGCGGATCCCGGCAGAGGATGAGGTCCTCGACCGCCGTCCGCAGTTCCGGTTCGATGTCGTCGTACTGGAGGATCATCCCCGGATTGACGATGGCCATGTCCAGGCCCGCGCGGATGGCGTGGTACAGGAACACGGCGTGCATCGCGCTGCGCACCGGATTGTTGCCCCGGAAGGCGAAGGAAAGGTTGGAGATGCCGCCGGAGGTGTAGGCTCCGGGGAGGTTCTGCTTGATCCAGCGGACGGCCTCGATGAAGTCGATTCCGTAGCGGTCATGCTCCGGGATGCCCGTGCCGATGGACAGGACATTGACGTCGAAGATGATATCTTCCGCCGGAATGCCGATGCCGGTCAGGAGGCGGTACGCGCGCTCGCAGACGGCGATTTTCTTCTCGTAGGTGGTCGCCTGGCCCGTTTCGTCGAAGGCCATCACGACCATGGCGGCGCCCAGCCGGTGGATTTCCCGGGCCTTCGCGAGGAAGGCTTCCTCGCCGTCCTTGAGGCTGATGGAGTTGACGATACATTTGCCCTGGGCGTTCTTCAGGCCCGCCAGGATGCATTCCCAGTGGGAAGAGTCGATCATCAGGGCCGCTTTCGCCACGGCCGGATCGTTCTGCAGGGTGCGGACGAAGGTTTCCATCGCCACCGGCCCGTCCAGCATCGCATCATCCATGTTGATGTCGATGATGTCGGCCCCGCCTTCGATTTGGCCCGCGGCCACTTCCAGCGCGGCGTCATAGTCGCCGGCGGCGACCAGGCGCGCGAACTTCCGGCTGCCGGCGACGTTCGTCCGTTCGCCGATGAGGGTGAAGTTCCTCTTCTTGGTGTCGATGAGATAGGCTTCGAGACCGCTGACTTTCAGCTCCTTGCGCGTCTCTTTGAACGGGGCGGGGGAGAGGGCCGGAATGGCCCGGATATGGTCCGGCGTGGTGCCGCAGCAGCCACCCGCTATGTTCAGGAGCCCGTCGAACCGGGCCATCTCGGCGGCCATCTGCGCCGGCGTCTGGTCGTATCCGCCCAGCTCGTTGGGCAGGCCGGCGTTCGGGTAGCAGATCACCGGCACGTCGCTGAAGGACGCGATGTCCTTCACCAGCGGCAGCAGCCCGTCGGCCCCGAGCGAACAGTTCACGCCGAAGGCCGCCAGCGGATAGTGCCTGACGGCGGTATAGAACGCCTCCAGCGTCTGCCCCGTCAGCGTCCTCCCGCTCTTGTCGCCCACACTCACCGACACGATGACAGGGAAGGGCTCCCTGTCGTTCCGGGCGGTTTTATTCTTGTCATTTCGAGCGGAGCCGCCCTCCCTGTCATTTCGAGCGGAGCCGCAGGCGGAGTCGAGAAATCTCGTTTCCACCGCATACAGCGCCGCCTTCACGTTCAGCGCGTCGAACGCCGTCTCGATGAGCAGCAGGTCCACGCCGCCCTCGATGAGGGCCTCGACCTGCTCGCGGTAGCTCGCCGCCATCTCGTCGAAACTGTACGGCCGCTCTGCCGGCCGGGCGATGTCCGGCGCCAGCGTCAGCGACTTGGACGTCGGGCCGATGCTGCCCGCCACCCAGACCTTCCGGGGGGCCTTGTCGGCCGCGGCCCGCGCGATCCGCGCCCCGGCGAGGGCCATCTCCCGCGCATGGGCCTCCAGCCCGTACTCCTTCTGGGAGATGCGGTTCGCGCTGAAGGTATTGGTCTCGATGATATCGGCCCCGGCCGCGATGTAGGCCTCGTGCACGGCCGCAATGACATCCGGCCGCGTCAGGTTCAGGCACTCGTTGTCGCCCTTCAGGGGGACGGCCGTATCCAAGAATACACCCCGTCGGAAATCCTCTTCCGCCAGGGTGTATCGCTGAATCTCGGTCCCGGTGGCGCCGTCCAACCGGAGGACGG
>ONDF01000046.1 GCA_900316525.1 uncultured Bacteroidales bacterium | reverse complement strand
GCCGTGACGCGCAGGAGCGCGAGCTGGGCGGAGAGGTTGTCCTGGAACATGTCTTTCACGGCCTTGATGGCCTTTTCGGTCTGCTCGACGCTGCCGAGCAGGTTGCGGTATCGCGGGGGAAGATAGAGTGACATTTGCTTTCCGTTCGTTAAAACTGCAAAGTTAGGACGGTTGAATGAATAATCCAAACCTCCGGCCGTTGTGTTTTTCCGGGGGATTGCGTAAATTTGCAGACTGGAAACAACTTAAATCACACATAGCATGAGAAAGTACATTGTTGCAGGTAACTGGAAGATGAACACCACAGTTCCTGAAGGCGTCGAACTCGCCAAGGCCGTCGTGGAAAAGGGGAAGGACCTTCCCGCCAACGTTGAACTCGTCGTGGCCCCGCCGTTCACGCACCTCGCTTGCGTCGCCGACGTCCTGAAGGGCTCCAAGGTGGCCCTCTCCGCCCAGAACTGCGCCGATCACGAGAAGGGCGCCTACACCGGCGAAGTCGCCGTGAACATGCTCACTTCCCTGGGCTGCAAGTACACCATCCTCGGCCACTCCGAGCGCCGTCAGTACTACGGAGAGACCGACGAGAAGCTCGTCGTCAAGACGAAGCTCGCCCTCGAGGCCGGCCTGAAGGTCATCCTCTGCGTGGGCGAGAACCTCGACGAGCGCGAGGCCGGCCGTCACTTCGACGTCGTCACCGAGCAGACGAAGGCCGTCCTGTACAACTTCACCGCCGAGGACATGAAGAATGTCGTGATCGCCTACGAGCCCGTCTGGGCCATCGGCACCGGCAAGACCGCGACCGCCGCGCAGGCCGAGGAAATCCACGCCTGCATCCGCAACGTCATCGCCGAGAAGTTCGGCCTGGAAGTCGCCGAGGACATGACCATCCTGTACGGCGGCTCCTGCAAGCCTTCCAACGCGAAGGAACTCTTTGCTGAAAAGGACATCGACGGCGGCCTCATCGGAGGCGCCGCGCTGAAGGCCGACGACTTCATCGGCATCGCCACGTCG
The DNA here is from genome assembly GCA_900316525.1 of uncultured Bacteroidales bacterium. Lineage (GTDB taxonomy): Bacteria > Bacteroidota > Bacteroidia > Bacteroidales > UBA932 > Cryptobacteroides. The sequence continues at coordinate 9,247 of ONDF01000046.1, read as the reverse complement.
TTCTAATTCAGGATTTTCACGATCGCACCGGTCTTGTCCGCGGCATTCCACAGCCAGACAAGGCCGGTGCCGTCGTATTTCTCCACCTTGAGGATGACGCCGGTGGAGGTTTTCACGGTGTTGCCGGAGGTCCACTGGATGTCGGCCCTGATCTCCTGGCCTTCCTCCCGAGGGAGTTCGCTGCAGGTGAGGACGAAGAAGTTCGTCATGTCGTCGTTGCCTGTCCGGAACTGGCGGAGCGTCCGGTTGAAAGCCATCTGGCCGGCGCCCTCGTCATAGGTGTATACCTTCTTTCCCTTGACCATGAGGCTGACCTGCTCGCTGTTGTACATCTCCAGGTCCATGTCCACCTTCTCCTTGCATCCGGTGCACGCAAGGACTGCAAAGGCTATGATATAGAGATACTTCCTCATTTCACGACGATTTTCTTGGTGATGATTTCGGCGCTGTCCCGGTAGGTGACCACCGCCTTCAGTTCCCCGGAGCGGGTCAGGTGGTAGTAGCCGTCGGCTCCCGGGGCGATGGCCTTGCCATCGAAATACCAGGAGACTTTCTCGGCGTCCGGCGCATTGTATACCCGGAGGGCGATCGGCGTGTCCGGGGCGAACGAGCCGCCCGTTCCGCGCGCGACGTCCTTCAGATAGATGTAGGGATAGCTGCCCGCCTTCCGGTCGGACTTGGTGGTGAAGGAGGCGTTGCCGTTCACCGGCCCGGGGATGTTCCCCTTCCGGCACAGCAGCTGGACCTTGTAGGCCTTGGAGGGCTCGAGGCCGTCGATGACGAAGGCGTATTTGCCGGTGTCGTACGGACGGACTTCGACCTCGGTCAGCTGGGCGGCGTCGGCCGGGCCGAAGCGGATGACGCTGTTCCCGGTGAAGGACGGGTCCAGGCTGCTCCATTGGATGATGGAGGCGTCCTGGAAAACCACCTGCTTGTCGATCTTCACCGCCGGGGCCTTTTCCTCCTGAGCGTTGAAGACGGTGAACGTGACGCTTCCGTCGGCGTTCCGCCGGATGTCGGTCAGGCCCAGGGGCGAGGGAGTCTCGCTCCAGAAGGTGAAGGCCGGATCCGTGTCGCAGGTGTAGACGGAGACATCCTCGAAGGGCCAGAACGCGTGGGAGGCCAGGGTGTAAATGGCCGCGTAGTTCCGGTTCTTGACGGCGGTCTGATATTTCTGCCGGGCTTCCGGGTCCGGTTCGATGAGGTCGATGCACTGGTGGTCGGGGCGGGCATTGACTTCGTTCATGTCCCACCGGTCCGCGGCCAGCACGACCTTCCCGGCGGAGGTGGATTCCCCGGACGGGCGCATGGAGCGGTCGATGTGGTACACCAGGAGGCCGCTGCCGCCGATGAATTTGTCCCAGCCGTTCGCCTGCCGGCACTCGAACAGGAAAATCTCGTCCTCGTCGTCCGTCTGCATGAGGTAGTAGTCCCCGTTCTCCTGGACCGGCCGGAGGGTGTGGGTGCCCTCGGTCAGGGGCTTGCCTTCGCTCATCCCGAAGAACCAGCGTTCCACGGCGCTGTAGTTGGGCGGGGTCTTGCCCTCGTCGTTGTGGTTGCCGGCGTCCATCAGGTCGATGCTGTTCCACATCGCCTCCGCGTTGCCGCCGCTGTCCTCGTCGTCCGTGTCGTACAGGTCGGGGATGCCGAAGGTGTGCGTGTATTCGTGGCAGAAGGTGCCGATGGTGGCCAGGGTGGTGAAGGTGGTCCGGTTGGCGTCGATCCGGAGTTCCGAGGTGCAGGCGTAGTTGTCGACGATGACGCCGTCCCGGGTGTAGGGGAGGCCGGCGCCGGACTGGACGTACCACATATGGGGCCAGATGTAGTCGGCTCCCGCGCCTTCCGACTCGTTGGGACCGGCGTAGAAGACGAAGACATTGTCCACCTCGCCGTCGCCGTCGTTGTCGTAGTCGGCGAAATTGAACTCGGGTCCGACGGCGTCGCAGGCGTCGACGATCATCTGGGCGGCCTTGCCATCCTCGTCGTCCTCGTTGTTGGCGCCGTAGAAGGCGTATTCGTGCGGGAGGGTGACAGGGTCGGTGATGTCGAACCGGAAGGTGTAGCCGCCCTTCCACTGGTCCTTGAAATAGGAGAGGGCCGTGTCCGGGCCGTCGCCGTTGATGAGTTTCTCGAAGTCCGTCTTGGTGTAGGTGAACTCGAGGCCCGGGAACTGGGCCAGGATGATGAGCCCGTGGCGGACGCCGCCGCTCTCCCCGGCGCGGGTGCGGACCAGCTGCCGCTGGTGGAGCGGGGCGGACCGGCGGATGCGGGCCTCCCGCCGCCGGCGGAGCAGGTCGTGGGGAATGTTGCGGCTGGCGGCGATGACCTCGCCGGGCGTGTCCGGGTCGCCGGCGTGTTCGCCGGAGTTCAGCCGGTGGCCGTAATAGTCATAGCGGGCGTAGCACCACCATCCTTCGGCGTCCTGCGTGAGCGAGCAGCCGTCGGGCGTGAGGACCAGGTGGCCGTTTTCATCCCCGGTGAGGTATGCCTGCACGAGCGTCCCGTCCGGCTGCCGGAGGTTCAGCAGCCCTTTCCGGGCGGGCGCGGCCAGCAGGGCCGGCGTCAGGCAGAAGAAGATATAGAGCGTCAGCGACAGGCGTCGCAGACAGGTGGGTTTCGGTTTCATACTATACAAATGACGGCATTTTTTCGCGCACTTGCAAACGCTATATGCAAACACTATGCAAAAAACCGGCCTCACTGACGTGAGAACCGATTCTTTGACGTGTACTAAAACCTAAACCTGTACTAAAGATGCAGGACTGAAGGGTTTCGTTGCAGAAAAAATCAAAAAAATAGAAAAAAAAATAACCGACTGTCCAGGACAGCCGGTCAAGCGGTGCGGAATTCGATTATTTCGCAGCCTCGACGGAAGCCTTGCGGAATTCCTTCAGGTCCTTCATGAGGTCGAGGGCAGCCTTGCGGGCACGGGCGCCGGCGGCCTTGTTACCCTTCACAACCTGCGCTTCGGCGTTCTTGGCGAAAGCGGCGAATTCGGCATTGATCTTTTCAACAAGCTCTTTCATGATGATAGGTTTTATTTAATCGTTAAACGTTTATTATCAAAACTTTGTGCAAGATAAGAATAAAAACCCGAAAAATCCAAGAAAAAACTCAAAAAAAGTTAATTTTCGGGGCCCTCTGCGGGTTTTTCGGCCGGTTTGGGCTTCGCATTGACGTAATTCATCGCCCGTTGGGGGCCGATGGTGGAAAAATCCTTGATGCCGCGGACGATTTTGTCCGCGATGGTAGGGATTTGTTCCAATTCTTCCGGGGACAGGGGACCGAGGACGTAATCGACCTGGCCGCCCCGGGAGAAACCGTTGCCGATGCCCACGCGGATCCGCGCCCACTGGTCGGATTCCAGGGTCCAGATGATGTTCTCCAGGCCGTTGTGCCCGCCGTCGCTGCCGCTGAGGCGCATCCGGAGCGTCCCGAACGGGAGGTTCAGGTCGTCCGAGATGACGATCAGGTTCTCCAGGGGGAGGTTCAGCCGCTGCATCCAGTACCGGACGGCGTTGCCGCTCAGGTTCATGTAGGTGGATGGCTTGAGCAGGGTGAAATGCCGGCCCTTGAAGGAGATTTCCGCGACGGCGCCGTAGCGCTCCACGGTGAAAACGACATTGGATGCCTGAGCCCAGGCATCCAATATCATAAATCCCATGTTGTGGCGGGTCGATGCGTATTCGGCACCGATGTTCCCGAGTCCGACAACGAGGTAGTCCGCCATTACTTCGCGGCCTTGGCGGCCTCGATCGCAGCCTGCTGCATGGCACGGGTGGCGTTCACGCAGCAGATGATGGTGTTCTTGTCGGACACGATCTGCAGGCCCTCGAACTTGAGGTCGCCGGCGACCATGCGGTCGTTGATGTTCAGCGGGGTGACGTCGATGTCGAGCTGGTCGGGGAGGTCCTTCATCAGGGCCTTGACCTTCAGGGCGCGGGCAAGCTGGGTGAACTTACCACCGGCCTGGACACCCACCGGGTGACCGAAGATGTTGAGGGGGACGTTGATGGTGACGGGCTTCTCCTCGTTCACGGCGAGGAAGTCCACGTGCAGGCAGTTGTCATCCACCGGGTGCCACTGGTACTCGTGGGCGATGGCGGTGTACACCTTGCCATCGAGGTTGAGGTCCACGATGTAGGAGGCGGGGGTGTGGGTGAGACCCATCAGCTCCTTCTCGACGACGGTGAACAGGACGTTGTCCATACCGAGACCATAGAGGTTGCAGGGAACGAGACCCTGGCGGCGGAACGCCTTGATGACGGCCTTGTTGCCCTTCTCGCGGATCTGGCCGTTCAGCTGGAAATGCTTCATTGTACTTTAATTTAAAAATGTGTTACTCAGTCTTCTGTTTCAAAGACCCCATTGCACCAAAAAGCCTTGCGCTTTTTTAAGCGCGCAAAGATACGGATAATTTTTTGATTCGCAAATTATTTCCGCGGGTGGTGCGCCAGGACGGCGGCCTGCCAGGTGGAGGAATCGATGTGGGTGTAGATCTCGGTGGTGAGGATGGACTCGTGGCCGAGCATCTCCTGGACGACGCGGAGGTCCGCCCCACCCTCGATGAGGTGCGTGGCGAAGGAGTGGCGGAAGGTGTGCGGGGAGATTTCCTTGTGGATGCCCGCGGCCATCGCCTGGTCCTTGACGACGCCGAAGACGTAGACGCGGCTGAGGGGGCGGCCGTTCCGGTTCAGGAACAGGATGTCCTCGAAAGTGCGGGCGGCCGGTTCCGGGCGGGCCGGAAGGTAGTTCCGGATGGCGTCGGCGGCCATGTCCCCCAGGGGGATGACGCGCTGCTTGTTGCCCTTGCCGACGACATCGACATACCCTTCGTCCAGGTGGACGTGCGAGATCTGCAGGCCGGTGCACTCGCTCACGCGGAGGCCGCAGCCGTACAGGACCTCCAGGATGGCGCGGTTCCGCAGGCCCGCCGGCGAGCGGGTGTCCACCGAGGAGATGATCGCGTCGACCTCCTCCACCGACAGGACGGCGGGGAGGTACTTCCCGAGCTTGGGAGCGTCGATGCGGTCGCAGGGGTTGTCCTTCAGGTCGCCTTCCTCGATGCACCAGTTGAAGAAAGAGCGGAAGGAACTGAGCATCCGGGCCTGGGAGCGCTTGGAAAGGCCCTTTTGGATGCGTCCCGAGAGATAGCGCTCCAGCTCCGCCGGCCCGATGTCGGCCGGCCGGTATCCTTCATACGCCGTCAGGAGTCCCTCCACGTCCCGGGCGTAGGATGCCACCGTGTTGGGCGACATCCCGCGCTCGATCCGCAGGTAGTTGCGGAAATCCTCGGCGAGACGGCTCATCAGAGGGTGCCGTACTTGCGGCCGTACTCGAGCATCTGCCCGAGGTAGTCGTCGGAGTAGACGATCTCGTAGTCGACGACCTTCCCGTCCTTCTCCACCGGCCGGATCTCCGGGTTGATGAAGCCGCCGTAGGGCTTCAGGCCCAGGGCGTCGTAGCGCTCCTTCACCTCCTTGTGGAGGGCCGGGTCGATATGGACGGCGTAGGTCTCGATGAGATGCTTGCCGGCGGCGTAGTCGCCCTCGGACTTGATGCGCTGGATCTCGGCGAGGAGTTCGGCGAACAGGGCGCGGAGCTTCACGTAGTCATTGACCACGAAATAGGTCTTGCCGTCGCGGACCTTCTTCTCGATGACGTTGTCCGCGGCGCCCTTCTCGAAGCACCATTCCGCGACGAGCTTGCGGTTCTGCATGTGGGCCTCGGTGTTGGGCCGGCCCAGCTCCACGCGGTTGAACTGCACCATCAGGCCGTTGCGGATGTAGCTGTCGTATTCGGCCTTGTAGGCCTCCGGGTCGGGCATGATGCCCAGCTCGACCATCTTCGGGTCGGCGGTGTAGTAGAGGCCGAACAGGTCGGCGCGGGCTTCCTCCAGGGCGGAGGCGTATTCGCCCATCGCGGTCGTGGACACGCCCGGCAGCAGCTGGCCGGAGCCGTGGCCCAGGCACTCGTGCAGGTCCGTGTGGATCTCGTCGGCGATGGTGCCCCACTGCTTCGAGCGGGCGACTTCCGCCTCGTCCCAGGCGAACTCGGAGAGGACGCTCTTCGGGAACTCCTGCGCGGAATAATCATAGGTATGGGTGATGTTCGCGATCGTGACGCTCTTGGAGCCGTGGTCCTTGCGGATCCAGTCGGCGTTCGGGAGGTTGATGCCGATGGGCGTGGACGGATAGCTGTCGCCGGCAAGGCAGACGGCGTTGATCACCTTCGCGGAAACGCCCTTGACGGTGGCCTTCTTGAAGCGCGGGTCCACGGGGGAGTGGTCCTCGAACCACTGGGCGTTGGCGCTCAGGGTCTCGGTGCGGCGCGAGGCGTCGAAGTCCTTGATGTTGACATAGCCCTCCCAGGCGCCCTTGCGGCCCAGCGGGTCGTTGTAGTCCTCGACGAAGCCGTTGATGAAGTCCACGGTGCCGAGGGTGTCCTTCACCCACTCGATGTTGAACTCGTCCCACTTGCGGAGGTCGCCTGTGCGGTAATACTCCACCAGGAGGTCCAGGGCGCGGGCCTGGATGTCGTTCTCGGCCACGGCGCGGGCCTTCACGAGCTCGCCGCAGATCTTCTCGAGGGCGGGGGAGTAGATGCCGCCCACCTTCCAGGGCAGTTCCCGGACGATGCCGTCCTCACCCTTGACGACCTTCGTGTTGAGGCCGTAGGAAACGGGGCAGTTGTCCTTCGGGTCCATGATGCCGGCGTAGTATTTCTCCACCTCGTCGCGGGTGACGCCGTCGTAGAAGTTCACGGCCGACAGGGCGACGATGTCGCCGGAAGTCTCCGTGGAACGGCGCTGGGGATATCTTTCCGGATTGTAGACCACGTCCAGGAGGTCGTCATCGTCGATGCCGACGGCCTTCAGGAGCTCCGCGAAATAGGGCTGCGGGCAGGTCGGGAAGAACTTGTCCTCGGCATAGTGGTGGTGCATGCCGTTGGAGAAGAACAGGCGCTTGGCATAGACCGTAAAGGATTCGAAATCAGCGCACTTGCGGTCGCCCTTGTAGTTCTCCAGGATGTTTTCCACCGCATGGCGGACGCGGAGGTTGTCCTTGCAGTTCTGGTCCCAGAGGATGTCGCGGCCGTATTTGGCGGCTTCGGCGAGGTGGTAGGCGTACTCCTTCTGTTTCAGGGAGAGGCTGTCCCAGCCGGGGACCTGGTAGCGCATCACTTTGAGGTCGGCGAACGAGTCGACGGTATAGCGGAACGGCTGCTCCGCCTTCTTTTCCGAGCAGGCGCCCACGAGGGCGGCGGCTCCCAGCGTCATCATCATCTTGCAGAAACGGTTCATAGGTGTCAATTTGGTGCAAAATTATGAAATAAATCATTAACTTTGCCCGACTGGTCCTTTTTTATGGTGAAAGTCCGGCTCATACTCGTGTCGTTCCTGGCCCTGCTGTTCTGCTCCTGCGAGCGGGACGGGCTGGACACGACCCTGTCCGTCGGTCCCTTCGGGAAGGAATCCCGTCAGGTGCTGCTCCTGTACGAAGCCGGCTTCAATTCCCTGAGCGCCGACATCCACCGGAATATCAATGTCCTGAAGGAGGGGTATCTCCCCGGCAAGGGACGGAACGACGACGTCGTCCTGGTATTCAGCCATCTGACCCTGCATGACCGGCGGGTCTATGACCAGGAAACCGCCCCGGCCCTGTTCCGGCTGTACAGCAAGAATGGGGAAGCCTGCTCGGACACGCTCAAGGTGTGGCCGGTGGGGACGCCCGTCGCGAACAAGGAGACGATGACGGAAGTCTTCAACTGGGTCCGGGAATCATTCCCGGCCGCCGGGTACGGCGCTGTCCTGTCCTCCCACGCCACCGGCTGGCTTCCGGAAGACTATTATTCCAATCCCAAGAGATACGAGGGACGGGACCGCGGCAGCTCCGTCTCCTGGAGCCCGCGGCTGAAATCGTTCGGCCAGGAATACTACGGGAACGGGACCCGGATCCAGGAGATCGAACTCAATGACCTGGCGGCCGCCATCCCCTACAAATTGGACTACATTCTGTTCGACTGCTGCCTGATGGGCACCGTGGAAGTCGCCTGGGAGCTTCGGAACGTGTGCTCCTACGTGGCCTTCTCGCCCTGCGAGATCCCGTCTGCGGGCCTTGACTTCGAGCGGCTGACGGAACATCTGCTGAAGCCGGATATCCCGGATGTGAAGGCGGTTTGCGAGGACTATTACGCCGCTTACGAGACCGACTCCATCTACGGGGCGACCATCACCCTGGTGGACTGCGCCCGGCTGGATCCGCTGGCCGCGGTCTGCCGCGACCTTTTCGACCGCTACCGTTCCGGCATCCGGAACCTCAGCGGGAAGAATGTCCAGGTGTACGATCGCCTCCACGGGGGCTATCATGTCTTCTTTGACCTCAAGGACATGCTCCGGGAAGCCGGCGCGTCGGATGCGGATCTCGCTTCCCTCCAGGCCGCCCTGGACGAGGCCATCGTTTACGAGGCCCATACCGCCCGCTTCATCGACGTGCGGCTGACCAGGGTCTGCGGGCTCGCGACGTACCTGCCCGCCTATCCGAACTACAGGCGGGACATCTACCACGGCACGGAGTTCCTGGACGGTTTCTATAAAGAGAATGTCGCCTGGAACCAGGCGACGATGCTCGTGGAATAGTTTCCTTTTTTCTTGATTCTACGGTCCCGCCAGCACGCAGCGGGCGAGTTTGGCGTAGTGTTCCTCCGTCAGGATGCCGGCCTTGCGCATCCCTTCGAGCGTCCATTGGTCCTGCGGCTGGTGCGTGCGGTAGAGGACGATGGAATGGGCCTCGTCCCTGGAGATGTGAGGATGGCGGGCCAGATCGCGTTCCGAGAGCGTCCAGATGGGGTAAGGCTCCGGCGGCGAACAGGAGATGAGGTCCTTCAGGGCGTCGTATTTCTCCCGGTCGAAATGGTAGATTTCCAGCAGCTGTTCCGGGTGCGAATAGCCCCCGAGCGAGGCCCGGTAGGACACCATCTTCGCCGCGAAATACGGACCGATGCCGGGCAAGGTCTCGAAGGCGGCGCTGTCGGCCTTGTTCAGGTCGATGCGGGGGATGTCGATGTACGGTTCCAGGCGGTCGAAGACCGAATCGGCCACCACGAAGGACTTGGCGAAGTCCGCGGGCCGGCGGAAACGGCCGCCTTTCTCGCGGTAATTCAGGATGGACTGCGCCTGTTTTTCGGAAAAGCCCAGGCGCATCAGGTCCTCCAGCGAGACGGTGTTCGGGTTGAACCGGAAGGATTC
>ONDF01000008.1 GCA_900316525.1 uncultured Bacteroidales bacterium | reverse complement strand
CCGTCAGGTCGGAGAACTTGATGTTCTTCTTGAAGGTGGTCAGATCGACGCGCATCGCCTGCATCTTCTCGAAGGTGGCTTCCGTCGAGGAGTTCTTTTCACCGCATTCTTTCAGGAACATATCATAGACCTTGAAGAAGTCATGTTCCTTGGGCTTGCGCTCCTTCTTGGGCTCCGGAGCGGGCTTCTGAGGAACGGATCCGTTCAGCCGGTCCTCATACTTCTTCTGAAGTTGAGACGGCGTCGGGATCTGGTCGATGGCCTCGAAGAACTTGAAGGTAGAATCCATCTGGTCCTTGATATTCCGGAGCTCATTGTTGATGGACAGGGCCGTCTCGCCCTTTGGACCCTTGTATCCTGACTTGACCAGCTGCGCCTCATCATCCCAGGCCTTGGCATCGACGAGTTGGCATCCGGTCTTCAGATCCAGACGCTGGCTGTTGAAGGTTACACGGAATCTGATCTGATACCGGTTCTTGTCCTTTCCGTAGGCAAAGAGACGGAAAGCTGCATTGCGCTTGATTTTCATTTTGCGACCCCTCCGCTAATTAAAATCGTATCCCAAAAATATCCCAAAAATGCTCGCAGTCGAGCATCGTTGTTTGCAAAGATACGCAATAGAAACCATTCCTGCAAGGGTTTACGAAGGGTGTTGTACTTGGTTTACGATTCTCGTCCTCTCCGCAACCTGCAACAGTCTCGTCCTCTCCGCAACCTGCAACAGCCCAGCGCTAAAGCGCCGGGTTGTTTTGGTATGCGGCGGACGCGAGCTCGCTCGTGGACGACGTATACCAAAACAGCCCGAACGACCGCCAGGTCGTGGGCTGTTGCAAGGTCGCAAGGACCCCCGCGGGCGGCAAGAGATGCCGCAAGCGCAGCGCCGCGGAATCTCGTCCTCAGATTCTTCCTGGTCCTGTCCGTGATGGCGATATAGGGTTTCAGGGAATCATAGTCTTCGTGACCGGTGACGGTCATCTCGTTGCTTTGAGATTACAGATTAAGGTGCCTGTAATTGACCACTTCAATATCGCCTGCGGTGTTCTCGAACTCGCCGGCATAGACCACGCTCTTTTTTCGGATCGGAGTATGAATCCATCCGGAAAGTTTTTTCAGCGAGTCTTCAAAGGAAGGAGAGTATGTCTGGGATGACTTGATTTCAATGGCCGAAATCTCCCCTTCCTCTTTCAGCAGGAGATCCACCTCATTCTGGTTTGAATCCCGGTAAAAGAAAACACCGCCATCCTTACCGGCATTCATCCGATGCTTGACAGCTTCCATCACGACGAAGTTCTCAAAGATGTTTCCCCGCATCTTGTCTCTGGCCAGTTGCCGCGGGCTCTCGATATCCAACAGATAACACGCCAGTCCGGGATCACAGAAATAAAGTTTCGGGGACTTGATGAGGCGCTTGGAGATGTTCTCGAAGTAAGGCGGCAACAAATAGACAATATACGAAGCCTGTAGGACGGAGAGCCAGGATGCGATCGTCTTACTGTCCACACCCACCTCGCCGGACAGTTCGGAAGCATTGAAGATGGACCCAACCCGGGCGGCGCATAACTTCATGAAGCGGTGGAACTGCATCATATCCTTGATGTTCAACAGATTCCGAACATCCTTCTCCAAGTAAGTTCTCACATAGGAAGGATAATAGACACTCGCAATGTTTTTTCCGGCACACACCGCCGGATAGAACCCGTCGAACAGAAGCGACTCCATATCTTTCCGGGCTGATATTTCCTTGGTCTCAGAGAACGACATCGGCATCAACTCATATACGCCGCTCCTCCCTGCCAAGGACTCGGAAACGCCTTTCATCACTTCAAACTGAGAACTGCCCGAGAGCAGGAACTTTCTTTCAGGATGATTGTCGACAATACCCTGGATATACTCGATCAAGGCGGGGACTTTCTGGATTTCGTCAATGAACAGGGGGCGATCTGTCTGGCCCAGGAAAGCGACCGGATCGCTCAACGCGAAATCCCGGACTTGGATGTCTTTCAAAGAGAAAGCGACCGCATCAGGAAACAGATGCTTGAGGAGTGTGCTCTTTCCCGACTGGCGGGGACCGGTAACGGTAAGTACCGGAAAATACTGCCAAGCTTCTAGCAGCGTTTTCTCCATTTCTCGATTTATATACATCATGGCATTATGCAATTTCGGAGTTGCACTCCAAAGATACATAAATATTTCGAATCATCCATGGCTTTCAGATCAAAAAAGGGCGCGATTTACCGCCCCAGATCCATGGCAAATCACATTTTCGGCAAAAAGAACGAACGAATAATCACATTTTTGATATGAACTACTAACAATTTTACTGACAAAACCACTTAAAATAGTTTAGCACATACTCCCGCAAATTAGCATAAACCAGAATTGCAACCGACTATAAATCAACAAGATTTAAAACAATTTGATATAATTCAAACCTTTCTGCCAAATCTCGTCCTCTCCGCACGAAAGTGGCTCATATCTGGGAGCCCTTTTTTGTGCAATTTTATTGCACCGTTGTCGCACCAAGTCTTTGGAGATGAAGAAAAATGTGTCTATCTTCACATTGAAACACGAGGATTCGCAGAATAATAACCGGCAACATTGAAAAAGAAAAAAGGGAAAAAGAGGCAAGTATCGCGTTACTACGATTTTCGGCTGTTACTGCTGTTCGTGGGGTTGTTTGCCATCTGCTTTGCTTTGAGTTATCTTCGAAGCCGCACTCTTCATACGCCATTACTGGTAGGCTGGAAAGCGTTCTGGGATGCTCCCAAGAACACATTGACATCATTTAACTATTGTCTCGTATTCTTTGAAGTTCTTATGGCCTGGGTGGCAGCCGGACTATTATGCGCGGATGACAAGACCGACGCCGACAAGGATTATTCATCCGCCCTTTGGACAGCCGCTCTGACGGGATTACCGCTTTGCGTCAACTGCGTTTCCGACCTTTCGGTTTGGGCATACTACTCCGTATTTATGCTTGTAACGGCTTGGCTGATCGGCAAGAAAATCGGCTTCGCCTATCCTATCGGAAAAGGCATGCTGAAGGGTGTCTATCGTGAGACGGCCGATATGACCGTAAAGACAAGACTGGGGGCAGAATACCGTTTCCGTCACCATAGCGGTTTTTGGCTTTGCTGCGTTGCCTTGGTTGTCCTCTTCGTCCTTTCCATCGTCTTTTTCATCAAGGCCTATCACCAAGTTTGAAGATGAACCCTATCTATATCTATTGGGGGCTAGCTGCCCTTTTTGTGGCAGAAGCTGTTTGGCTCTGGCGGATGCCGGAGAAGAAGTGGCTTAATCGCATGACTGTCCGCAACTATTTTAATATAGACTTCCACAAGTACAACAATAAAAAGGTTAGGACTGCCAGTGTGGCTTTTGGTTTCTTCGAGGCAGCCTGCCTGTTCTTGTTGGGTCTGGTTTGTCCTGAACACAGATCCATGACTCTCATCCTTTTGGGATGTATGGTCCTTGCACCTATCGCTTATTGGCCCATATTCCTGGTGTACTGCAAGAAGAGCAAGTACAAAAAGAAGTACAAAAAATGAAAAGAATAACCGCATTTAATTGCAGTCTGGAGATTCCGCAGCAAACTGACCCCCTTGTTCCCATTTTAAACTGACCCCTCGTGACAGGCACGCGACCAAGAACGAGAGAATAAGACTTAGAACCGGAAGGACAGCCCGCCGTTCAGGGTGAAGAACCAGCGGAGCGGGGTTGTGGTCGACGTCAGGACTTCGGGACCGTTTTCGCCGGAGTCGACATGATAGAGGTAGTTGTTCGTGAGGTTGTAATGGAAGGCAGGGGTGAGCTTGAGGTCGAAGCGCCAGATACTGTAATTGAGCGTCATTCCGGCGTCCAGGGTCAATGAGAAGGCGTTTTTCTTCTCCACCCAGGTGTCTTCCCAATACAGCCTGGAAGCGCCCCAGGTGGTCCTTCCCGGCGTCTCCGAGGCGCCGGCGATGTATCCGGGCGTCATCCCGGCGAAGAACTCCATGTCGCTGAACAGATTGACCAGGAACCCACCGAGAAAGCCCGCCGCATTACCGCTGCCATAGGGATGCCGGTAAAGCACGGCATCCCGGGCCCCGAAAGCGCCGGTCTCGAACCGCTCCTGGGCCGATTTCGACTTGGTCCGGTACGCGAACGCGACCGGGACGCCGAAGACGTCATTGATATCCGCCGTACTGGCGGCATACTGGAACCCGGCCCGGAAGCCGAGGCCGTTGTAATGGAACTGTCCATAGCTGACGCCCAGCATCATATCGCTTCCGATCATGCTCTTGTCGGACATCGGGACATTGAGCCCGACCTGCAGGCCGATGTCCCTCGACTGCGCGAAAGCATTTCCGCACAGGGCTAGCGCCGCAAGAAGGAAAAGCTTGAGCTTATTCATAGATAGTAAGTCGATGATTGGTTTAGATGATAACCTTGGGAATGGCCGCGCCTACCCCAGCGCGCCACCGAGGATGCGGATGAACCAGTTGCGGAGGCGCCGGAAGATGGACCATTTCTGGACCTCGGCGGGCTTGACTTCCAGGCAATGCTGCTCGAGGTCGGAAAGGAAGATTTCCGCGTATTTCCGGCAGATCCGTTCGTCGTAGAGAATCGTGACCATCTCGTAATTGAGGAACAGGCTCAGGTTGTCCATGTTGGCCGAGCCGATGATGGAGATGTAGTCGTCGCTCAGGTACTGCTTGGCGTGCATCGTGTGCTCCTGCCACTCGTAGATGCGGACGCCGGCGGCCAGGAGACCGTCGTACATGGACTCCGCCATGCCCTTTTCCGGGCCCACGTCGTTGATGCCCGGGACGATCCAGCGGACGTCCACGCCGCGGCGGGCCGCATCCTGCAGGGCCAGGATCGTGGTCTCCGGCGGCGGCGTGTACGGATTGTAGAACCAGAAATACTTCTTGGCGTGCCCGATGGCCCATTCGAACGCATTCCGGATGGGGAGCTTGCGGTCCGCCGGGGTCTCCGGGACGACCTGCATGGTCACGTCGAAATACTGCGGCTTGCCGGGCACGGTGTCCGCCCGGGCGGCCGCGGCGAGGTCCGGATCCACGTACGGGTCCTCGGCCCGGGGCGCCACGAGCCGCTGCTGGCGGCGGAAGGCCCGGGTCAGGTCGGCCACGACGGGGCCGGTGACCCGGAAGTCCACGTCATGCCAGTCGAAGAAGTACTTGTCCTGGATGTTGCGGCTGCCCACGAGGGCGGTCTTGCCGTCCAGGAGCGTGAGTTTCCGATGGTCCCGGTGCGTCGCCAGGCTGGGGAAATGGTAGTCCAGGAAGAACGCCGGCTGATGGAAGATATTCACCTTCGCGCCCACGGACCGGAGCCCCTTCAGCGTCGCCCGGTCTTCCTCGGTATTGGCCGATTTGTCCAGGATGATCCGGACATCGATCCCCTCGGCCGCCCGCGCCGCCAGGATGCCGGCGAGCAGGGTGCCGCAGGTGTCCAGCCGGAAGCGGTAGGGTTCCACATAGATGGACCGCTTCGCCTTCCGGAACTCGTCCTTGAGCAGTTCCCAGTTCTCCGGCCCGTCGGCGATGAGCGTCACGGTATTGCCCTGCAAGGGCTGCATGTCCACGTCCTTTTCCAGCAGGGCGGCCAGCTCCTGATACTCGGGCCGTACACCCGCATAGCGGGACGAATCCGTCACCTCGGGAACATACGACGCGTGCAGCGGCGCACGGTAGCCGCAGCCGGCCAGGAGCAGGCCGACGAAGAGCAGGATCAGGATCGTGTACGTCCGACGGACCATGGCTCCCCTACTTGTTCATGGCCTCCACCACTTCCTGGGCGGCGAGGCACAGCAGGATGTACTGCGGCGCGGTGTTGATGCAGCACTCGTTCTCGCCCCAGTGGAAGGGATAGTCGTCCTTGTTCTCGAAGAAGTCGTCCTTCACCAGCAGGCCCGGGACGATGCCGCCGGGGATGACGGCGTAGTCCGCGCGGTTGTTGCCGTAGGCGACCTTCTTCGTGTTCACGCCCACGGAGGTCACGAAGGAGACGTTGCTGTACGGATGGCAGCCGAAGATGAAGTTGAGCCCGGCGAGGACATACTCCGGATCGATCAGGTCCGGGAAGTACTTCCAGACGCGGTAGCAGTTGTAGGCGCCGTTGATGATGGAGGCGTTGCCGGCCCAGCCGGAGCCGCCGATGGACACGCCGTAAGGGTTGTCCTTGCCGCCGCGGGTGATCACCTCCACATAGGCGGGCACAAGGGCGCGGACCTTGGCCTGGAACTTCTTGTCCATGTACGGGTAGATCTTGAGCGCCGCAGTGAGGTTCGGGCCGCCGGTGTACTGCGTGGAGAACATGCCGTTCTGCACGTTGCCGGCGTTGCGCGGGCCCGTGGGCTTGGCGTCCAGCTGCTTCTCCACCAGCGGGAGGAAGAAGTCCTTGTACTGCTTGTCGCCGGTGGCGATCCAGAGCTCGATGGCCGCGTTGATGCGCGGATCCCCGCCGAAGCCGCCCCAGCGGCCCTGGACCGGGTTCTTCGCCGGATCGGCCGCCTCGAAGTGCTTGTTCCACAGCATCTTCGCGTTGCGTAAAGAGCGCTCGGCCTCCTCCGGATAGTAGTCCTTGAGGGCCGGATAGGCGGCCGCCAGCGAGACGATGTCCTGCATCACGCCCGCGGCGCTGAAGCGGCTCGTGAACACGAAGCGGTCGTCGAGGGTGCCGGAACGGTCGCCGCGCACCTCGTACGGATTGAGCGTCGGGTCGTAGATCTTCCCGTCCGTGAGCGTCAGCGCGTCGCCGAGGTGGTGGTAGTGGTGCATGTCGGGCTGGCCGATGACCTGCGCCACGAAGCCGATGTTCTCCACCTGCGCGTTGATGTTCAGGGTGCCGTGCATGATCAGCTCCACATTGTCCGGAACGCCGTCCGGGACGTGGATGTCGGCATACTGCGTCTTCTGGTCGATGAGGGTCTGGTCCCGCAGGGGCTTGAACTCCCGCCAGATGTAGGCGAGGTCCTGTGTGGTGTTCAGCACGGAATTCGCCTGGATGTCGAAGTCGCCGGCGTCATACCAGCCGCCCACGGCGAGCCCCGGGATGTGCTCGAGGGGCTGGTACTTGTCGTTCGTCTGATCCCCCTGGAAATAGCCGTCGTGCAGGCGGACATTCGCCGGCGCCTGCAGGGCGTCGTCCATGTTCGCGCGCCCGTGCCAGATCCGGTACGCCTCGTTCACCTCCATATGGTCCATGTTCACGACCAGGGAAACGTCCATCGTCGGGTGCCATTTGTCGTTGTAGACGTCTTTGTCGATGGGGAACGCGTTCGTCTCCACGCCCTGGTAGTCGATGCAGTACAGGCCGGGCTCGCGGACGTCGGAAAAGTCGATCTGGACGTAATTGTAGCGGTGGTGGAAGACGCCCCAGACCTTGACAGGAACCGTCTTCGCGGTGGTCTTGGTGCCGTCCGGGTTCACCTTCAGGATGCGGGCCTCGGGGGCCGGGACGTCATTGCGGTCGAGCTCGGCCACGGCCACCTTCTTCTGCGCGGGCGTATAGCCCACCTGCGAGAAGCCGATGTTCGCGGGCCGGATCCAGCTGTTGGACACGCTGGGCTCCAGGTACCACTCCACGACCGTGCCGGTCTTGCCGCCGGGCAGGAGCGAGCGCAGCACGAACATCCCGTTCTGCGCGAGGTGACGGCCGTCATAGATGCCGATCTCCGTCTCCGACTGCACGCTCACGCGGAGCGCGTCGTCCTCCGGCGCCATCACGATGCGATGGCCGACGGACATCGGCTTCGCCACGAGGAAGTCGCCGCGGCCGCGGTCGTCGAAGGTGCTCTCGCCGAAGTACTGCGTGATCTTCTCCGACACCGGATGGACCTCCGTGTCGTGCATCGGATACTTGGGAAGGATGCGCGCCAGGCCGTCCACGAGGTAGTTCTTGCCGAAGTACGAGGCCGGGAAGAACTCCAGGTTCAGGCCCGCCTTGCCCACGAGCTTCTCCGGCACGGGCTTGTCCAGGATCACCTGGATCAGGCAGCCGCCATCCTTGGGTGTCACCCGGAACTTGGCCGCGAAGTCGTAGTCCGTGTGGGTGAGCGTGACCTGGATGAAGTTGCCGTCGCGGTCCACGATCCGGTCGGACACCTCGCCGAAGATGTCCCACTGCTCCGGGGTGTTCATCAGGCGGATGCCGCCGCCGGTGGCGAGGCGCTCGCCGCGCTGGATGATCTCCAGGCCCGCGAACTTCTCGTCATAGAAACCGCCGTTGTACAGGTTGTTGTACACGAGCACGTTCGTCCCGCGCGCCTCGAAATACCCGAGGTCGTTCATCTTCAGGGTCTGGGCCGGGGCCGGCTTCGCCAGCAGGAGGGCCGCCGACGCGGCCACGCAGAGGGTCAAGAATTTACGCATAATCAAGGAGTTCGTCTTTCTATTTGGTAAAGATAACAAATAGTTGTGGCATAAGCAATAAAAAAGAAGGCCGGCCCCTGAGCTTGTCGAAGGGCCGGCCAACTGAATCAGTACGGAGTGGCTACCAGATGCAGCGGATTCTCAGCGGCGTGTAGCGGTCACCCGTCAGGAGGAGGTGCTGCACATCCACCAGATCCAGGATCGGATCGCCCGTCAGATTGACGGTCAGCGTGAAGGTGCCGTCACCGTTGTCCTTGAGACGCTCGTTGCCGGGCATGAAGTCGCCGCCCGTCCAGTCCGTGGACCACCAGCCGGTGGTGATGCGGATCTGCGGATTCGTCGCTTCCACGTCCACGTAGAAGGTCTCGCCCTTGAGCTTGTTCCAGATCGTCTCCGGGAAGGTCGTGATGCACTCCTTTTTGCCGTCCCGTCCTTCCAGGCCGAAGCGGTACTGGCTGGACCAGGCGATGGCCCCGTGCGTTCCGTCATTCTCCCAGGTGTTCTCCGGATAGATGCCGATCGGCGTGAACCGGTCGCCCGTGATGAGGAAGTGCTGCACATCGATGGCCTCCCCGAAAGCGGGATCGTCGGCCAGGTCGAGCTTCAGCGTGAAGGTGCCGTCGCCGTTGTCCTTGAGACGCTCGTTGCCGGGCATGAAGTCGGATCCATACTGCGCGCCCCACCAGCCGGTGGTGATGCGGATCTGCGGATTCGTCGCCTCGACGACCAGGTAGCAAGTCTGGGTCTTGAGCTTATTCCAGACCACCTCGGGCAGCGTAGCCATGGCTTCGTTTTTTCCGTCCTTGCCGTCCAGGGCGAGCCGGTACTGGCTGCTCCAGCTGACGGGACCGCCGGTTCCGTCGCTCTCCCAGATCACACCTTCGTGCACCCGCGGGAATTCCTCGGTCCGGGTGGCGGTCAAGGTCGCGGCCTCCACGTCCAGACGCAGGGTCCAGTAACCTTCGAGCGGGAGTGCGATGTTGTCGCCGTCCTGCTTGAGGTTGGCTACGAACGTGTCCGTCTCGCCTTCCACGGGCGCGAACTCACCGTCGATACCGAGGTTCACGGCATTGTTCTTCTCCCGGCGGAACTTGAACTCCTCACCCTTGTGGAAAGGAACCTTCGTGCTTTCCCAGACGAGCTGGCGACCCATGTCGCCCATGTCGACATCCTGGTCCCAGCTGCCGCCGTTGATGGTGCCGACCATGGTCCACGGATACCGGCCCGTCAGCTCGGCGGTCATCGTCCAGTGCTCCACGTCCAGGGTCACGTCCCAGTAGCCTTCGATGGGGAAGGCGACCGGGTCGCCGCCCTTGACGAGGGCGCCCGTATAGGTGCCGTCAGGGTTCAGGGTCAGCCCGGCGTCGAGGCCCAGGACGACGGAATCGTCGCCGGTCATCCGGAACTGGAAGGTCTCGCCGAAGTGGTACGGGATGCCGCCCCGCTTCCAGACGAGCTGCTCGCTCTGGTCCTCCATCGCGAGATCCTGCGCGGAAGCGCCGCCGCCGATGGTGCCGTAGAGGGCCCACTCGTGGTAGTACGGCCAGGCGTTCTGGCTGACCGAGAACTTGCCGCGCTGCTTCTTGGCATTCACGGTGATCAGGGCGTTACGTTCGCCCTTGATGTTCTGCTTGGCCCGCACCCGCAGGGTGACGTCGCCGGGCTTGCCGGACTCCGGCTCGAATTCGAGCCAGTCGACCGGGCTGCTGACGAACCAGTAGTCGGGCGCGTTGAAATTGAAGACGAATTCCTCCCCTTCCGCCCGGTAGACCGAGCCGTCCGGCTGCACCGTGACGGTGTAGATCGCAGGGTCGGTCGGGTCGAATTCCTTTTCCTTGACCTTGTTGCAGGCAGCGGTCCCCAGAAGGACCGCTGCGGCTGCAGCGAGGAAACATATTCTGTTCTGTTTCATATCTCAGCGTGTAAAGGGATTAGGGAATGAGATGGACCTCGACGATGGTGAAGCCGAGACCCTGGAAGCGGAGACCGGACGACTGCAGTTCCTCCAGGACCGCCTCCGTGACCGTGGACTCGAAGTATTCGTCCGTATCCTTCTTGATCGACTGGAACTCAGTCCAGTCGTTCCAGTCGCCCACGTGCTTGAAGATGGCGTTGTAGTCGTCGCCCTTGTCCTTGATGAAGACGCGGATGGTATTTCCGTCCTTGGCCTTGGCGAACTTGGCCGCGTCGATGACGATGGTCGCGCTCCAGCTGTCGAAGACCGCCTCGGTATCCCAGATGGTCTCTTCCTTCTGCGGCTCTTCGCCGCCTTCGTCGATCCACATGTTCTGGGAGAGGATCACCGAGGTGATGGTGAAGCCGAGACCCTGGAAGCGGAGACCGTCGGACTTGAGCTCGTCGATGGCATCCGCCGGAACGGTGGTCTCGAAGAAGCCGTCGTACTCCTTCTTGATGTCCTGCAACGCGCTCCAGTCGTTCCAGTCGCTCACGTGCTTGAAGATCGGCAGGTAGTCGCTGCCCTTGTCCTTGTAGTAAACGCGGATGACAGCACCCTCGACCACGTCGACGAACTTCGCCGGCCCGATCACGAGGGTCGCGCTCCAGCCGTCGAACACGGACTCGCCTTCGAAGAGGACGAACTCCTTCTGCTCCCAGTGGCCGCCGCCTGCCGGCGGGGCGTAGGTCAGCTCAGGGATGTCGAACGTCTTGCCGTCGAGGCTCTTCACCTTGCCGGGGAAGGTTCCCTCGAAGGTGTTCATCGGGATCTTGTAGCCCACGGTGCTGGTGCCCTTGCGGTAGAACATGGACTCGGGAATGACAGCGGTGTTGCCTTCGGCATCCAGCAGCTCGACGCTGGAGAGGAACTCCAGGTCCTGGCCGTAGATGTAGAAGACCTCGCCGAACTCGACGGACTCGCCCGCCTGCTTGGAGAAGCCGGAAATGACGGGGTTACCGACCTTCAGCGAAACCTCGGAAGCCGCTTCTTCGTCCGCGGTGCGGACGGTGAGCGGGCCGCCGTCGGCCGCGATGCCGGCCGGGGCCTTGACACGGATCATCTCGTCGCTGACGAGCTCGAAGCCGGATTTGGCGACGGTGACGCCGCCCGGGAACACGACCTCGGTCACGTCCGAGAAGCCGGAGCCGTTGATGGTCATCGGCTGGCCGGCGACCACCTTGGTGGGGAAGAACACCTTGATGTGCAGCCCCAGATCGGCCGATTCGCTGCCGCCTTCCTTGTTACAGGACGCGAGGGCGCCGACAAGGACCATCGACAGGATCAATCCGAAAAATTTGAATATTTTCTTCATATCTTAAATCCTTATTGCTTGTCGTTTCACCACCCCGGATTCTGGGCCAGGTTGGCGTTCTTCTTCAGTTCAGACATCGGAATGGGATAGAAGTAGTACTTGTCATCCCACTGACGGTTGACGGTAGCGCGGGTGAGCAGGAGGGACGGGCTGATTTCGGCCACCTGGATGGTGCGGAAATACTGCGGGCCCTTCTTCCAGCGGCGGACGTCCCAGAAGCGGTGGTTCTCGAAGGCGAGCTCCACCATGCGCTCGCGCTCGTAGCGCGCGACCCAGGCTTCGCCGTCCTCGGTGAACTCCGGCATGTTGACGCTCGCGCGCTTGCGGAGCACGTTGATGGCCTCGTTGGCCGTCAGGCCGTACGCGGCGTTGTTCGCGCTGCCCGTGGCGTTGTACACGGCCTCGGCATAGTCCAGGTAGAACTCGCCCAGGCGGAAGAGGATCCACGTGTGGCGGCGGGTGGTCTGGTTGTCAGCGGTCGTGACGCAGGCGCCGTCCACATACTTCTTCAGGTAGTAGCCGGTGGGCGTGGCGCCGTACTTGGGCGCCGCGTTGAAACCGCCCCGGAAGATCTCGATCGCCTTCTTCTGGGCGCCGTTCGTGGGCCATTCGTCGCCGTTGCGGACGACGGTGAGCGCGAAGCGCGGGTCCAGGCCCTCGTACGGATTGACCGTGCGGAGGTCGATGCTGCCGGGATAGCGCTGGGCGAAGGTCTCGCCATTGTCCTGATACTCGTACTGGTCCACGAAGCTTTGCGTCGGGCAGTTGCCGGAAGAACCGTTCTCGACGCCCACCGGGTAGTTCGCCATTTCGAAGGAGTTGAAATCGCCGCGGCCCAGGCCGAAGATGAGCTCCGGATTGTAGAACGCGTCGTGGCCCCACAGGGAACCGTAGTTGCTGAGTTTCAGGCCCCAGGCGTCGGCGTTGTCCAGGATGAACTTGCAGGCCTCGGCGGCCTTCGCCCACTTGGACTTGTCGTTCGACGTGTTGAAGAGCGGGGACGCTGCATAGAGCAGCGTGCGGGCCTTCAGCGCATAGGCGGCGACGCGGGTCGCGCGGCCGATCTCGCTGTTCACCTCGGTCTGGTAGGTGACCGGCAGGTGCGAGGCGATCTCGTCGATCTCGTCGACGATGAACTTCACGATCTGGTCGGCCGGGGTGCGGGTGACGCTGTTGGCCTGCGCGTTGGTGAGGGTCGTGGTCACGAGCGGAACGTCGCCGTAGGAGCGCAGCAGCTCGAAGTAGAAGTAAGCCCGGAGGAACCGCGCCTCATACGGGAAGAGTTCCAGCTGCTGGACCCAGATGCGGTAATCCGGGTTGTACTGCCACTCCGTGATGTCGGCCTGGTCGAACTTCTCGAGGAACATGTTCGCGTCGGCGATGGCGGTGTAGCACTTGGACCAGGTGCGGGAATAGGGGTTCGCGGCGCTCCAGCCACCGTTCACGTAGTTGTTGACGGCGCCGGTCTCCAGCGCGTACATGGCCTCGTCGGTCGCGCCGGCGAGGAAGTAGGCGCTGTTGTTCTCGAACTCGTTGTTGTAGACTTGCGCATACAGGTCGAAGACCATGTTCTTGATACCATTCTCGAAGTACTCGTAGGTCCACTCCTCATCGCGGGTGTTCTCCTCACTGTAGTCGAGGTCCGCGCACGCGGCCGGAATCAGGCAGGCGAGAATGAATAGGAAGATTCTATCAAGTTTCATAATGCGTTCCGTTTAGAAGATCACAGAAAGGCCCATGTTGACCGCCTTCATCACGGGATAGCCCGTGTTCAGGTTCTCGGCATCCATGGCGGGGACATTGTCGAAGGACAGCAGGTTCTGGCCCTGGACGAACAGTTTCGCATCCGAGACCTTCACGCGGCCGAGCACGGAAGCGGGGATCCGGTAATAGACCTCGCAGTCGCGCAGCTTGAGCCACTGGACCGTGCGGAACCAAGTGGTGGAAGCCCGGTTGTTGTTGGCCACGCTCGTGGTGGACATGCGCGGATAGATGGCGTCCGCGCCCAGGATGTCGAAGCAGTTGTTGTAGTACTCGGAAGAGAGGCCCCGGTTGTCGGAGAGGGCGCCCCAAACACCGTCCACATACATGATGTTCTTGGTCTGGAGGGCGGCGCCCTGGAAGTAGGCGTTCATGCCGAAGCCCTTGTATTCGAAGCCCAGGTTGAAGCCGTAGTTCAGGGCCGGGAAGGCCTGGCCCCAATCCATCGCGACAGCGTCGTTCTCGTTGATGACGCCGTCTCCGTTGACATCCTTGTACTTGATGTCACCGACCTTGACCTGGCCGAACTCCTGCAGCGGGCTGGACTCGATCTCCGCCTGGTTCTGGAAGAAGCCCAGGGAGACGAGGCCGCGCGCGGCGTCGGCGGGCGTGCCGATGACGGAGAGGTTCGGATAAGCCGGGGTCTCGATCCACTCGAGGATCTTGCTCTTCACGAAGGAGCCGTTGGCGCCGGCGAAGAGGCTGAGCCCGTTGGCGAAGGTCTTCGCGTAACGCAGGCCGGCTTCCACGCCGTAGCTGGCCACGCGGCCCTTGTCGTCATAGGAGGACTGGATACCCACGACCTCGGAGTTCAGGGAGCCTGCGCTCACGAGGATGTTCCGGCGCTGCTGATAGAATGCGTCGACGGTGACGTCAAGGCTGTTCGCGATCCGCACGTCCGTACCCAGATTGGCCTTGTAGGCCGCTTCCTGGCGGAAGTCCTTGGTCGGGAACTGGGTCAGGAAGGCGCCCCAGGAGTTGCCGAACTTCTCGCCATACCAGAACTGGCCGTGGGAGGCGTCCCAGCGGTCGAGCCACAGGCCGTTCGCGGGAACGTAGTCCGTGTGCTGGATACCGGCGGAGAGACGGAGCTTACCGTAGTTCAGGAAGTTCGCGTCGGGGTCGTTGGCATAGATGAAACCGAAGGCCGTGGTCGGGGAGAACGCCCACTTCGCCGGGTAGGAACGGTTGGAACCGTTCGCGGCGAGGACGAGATCCCACATGAACCGGTCGGCGTGGTCATAGTGCGTGGCGAGGGTCCAGTTGGCGCGGTACCAGGTGTGGCTCCGTTCGTCGCGGATCTCGCTCTTCATGTTGTAGCCGGCATTGGCGGAGAAGTGGTCGCCGTTGCCGAACTGGGTCGCATACTGGAAGCCGGTGTTGACCGTGCCCACACGCCACTGGGAATCCACATAGTAGTTGAACACGAGCTTGTCCTCCACGGTACCCATCACGGTCTCCTGCATGACGTTGTTCGCGTCATACCAGTTCCAGCCGTACTGGTAGCCCTTGCGGCGGTTCTCGATGGTGTTGGAGGCGTTGTCGTAGGCGCCGCCGGCGTAGAACTTCAGGCCTTCCAGGATGAAGTCGAGGTCCTGGATGAGGGTCAGGTCGGCCCAGATCTGGCGCTGGTGGGTCTTGGTGAAGCCGGTGCCGGTCGCCTTGGCGACGAGGTTGAAGTCGCCGTAGGTCTGGCTGCCGCCCCAGATGTCGCCATAGGTCTTGATCGGGAACGCGAGGGCCGGCACCTTGTACAGATGCCACCAGGCGTCGTTGGAGTTGATGTTCGGAACGCCGTTGGTCTCCATGAACAGGGCGAAGATGTTCGTGCGGACCTTCGTGGTGCTGGTCACCTGGAAGTCCACGTTCGTGCGGATGTTCGCCTTGGAGTAGCGCAGCTGGGAGTTCCAATCGCCCTGGTCGGGGTTCTTGTACAGGCCGCTGGCGTCGGTGTAGTCGAGCTGGGTGTAGTATTCCACCTTGTCGGAACCGCCGTACATCGAGATGAAACCGTTCGTCTCGCTGGCGGTGTTCTTGAACACCTCGTTCTTCCAGTCGATGTCCGGGTACACGTACGGGTCGGTGCCGTCGCGGAACTTCCGGACCTCGTCGGCGGAATAGGCGGCGGCGAGGCCGTCGTTCGCGCGGGCAACATTCAGCGCATAGGCATACATCTGCGCGGGTTCGCGCGCAATCGAAGGAAGGCAGTCATACTCGCCCACCATCGGGGCCTTGTAGGGGTCGAACTGGATCTTGCGGGACGCGCCGACCTTGATGTGGAAACCGCTGTCGGCGACGCCGCGCTTGGTCTTCACGAGGAGGACGCCGTTGATGCCTTCGTGGCCGTACAGGGCCACGGCGGCGGCGTCGCGGAGGACGGTCACGCTCTCCACTTCCTCCACGGAAAGGCGGTCGATCGGACGCTCCTGGCCGTCGACCAGGATGAGGATGTCGGTCTCGCCGGTGGTCTGGGCGCCGCGGATGTTGAAGCTCGCGCCGCGGCCTTCCTCGCCCTTGAAGCCGGTGTTCTGGAAGGCGTTCAGGCCCAGGAGCTTGCCATAGAGCGCGTCGGCGAGGCTGATGGCCGACGTGCGGCGCAGCTCTTCGGCGGTGATGGTGTAGGTCGCCGCCGTCGTCAGGAATTCAGACTGCTCGACGCCGTAGCCCAAATCCACCGTCTGCGCCTTCTTGTCGGGCAGCGCGATCTGGGCGTGGGCGGCAAACGGAGCCGCGCAGAATCCCAACAGGCTGATTATAAGTATATTGCGTAATTTCATATTCGTACAGTGTTATAGATTACCAACCGGGGTTCTGCGTGAGGCCGTACCCCTTCTGCACTTCGATACGGGACACCGGGTCCAGATACCACTTGTTCGTCCAGAAGCCGGGCTCCCACCAGCGGCGGGCGCCGTTGACGATCTGGGGCTTCTCATACTCGAACTTGGGCCAAGGCGTGGCAGGATCCCAGCTCTGGTTTCCTTCGGTCAGGCGGTTGCCATTGGCGTCGAGGCGATAGATGCGGATCTCGTGGAGCGGCTTGGTGAACAGGTCCTGACGCTTGCGGCGGACCATGTCGTAAAGGCGGTCGCCACACTCGGCGCCAATCTCGCAGTTGCGCTCGCGGAGGATCTCGTTGATCAGGTTCTCCTTGTTCGTGGTGAGGTTCAGCTGCGGGTTCATCACTTCCAGACGGCCCAGGCCGACGCGGCTGCGCACGACGTGGATGTCGTCCAGGGCGCCCCGGAGGTCGCCGGTCTCGGCCTTGGCCTCGGCGCGGATGAGGTACATCTCGGCCAGGCGGATGTAAGGCACGCCGATGTACTCGTCGTCATAGCGGTTGCCGCCGTAGTAGTCGAGCAGCCACTTGAACTTGCAGTAGCCGGAGGCGACATCGTCCTTGTTGCCGAAGTTGCTGTTGTACTCGAAGGCGCCGCCCACCCAGTTGTCCATGTAGGAGTTACCGGCATAGTCGAAGCCGGAGGGCAGGTTGTGGCGGGGAACCAGGATGGTCTCGTACAGGCGCGGGTCACGGTCGGCGAAGATGTCGATCCCCTGCGGGTTCTTGCCGGCGCCGTAGAGGTTCTCGTACGGGAAGTTGCGGCCGTCGGCCATGCCGAAGCATTCCATCAGCTCGTTGGTCGGCACGGCGCCGCCCTGGCGGAGGCAGTCGAGGGCGAAGCCTCTCCAGCCCCAGCCATAGCCGCCGTCGGACAGGGTGAGGGTCGGGTGGGCGTCGAACAGCTTCTCGTGGTTGGTCGCATCGTTGCGGTAACGGTAGCCGCGGCGGAAGGCCCGGCGGTAACCGGCCTCGTCCTGCGAAGTAGGCTGGACCAGCGCGTAGTAGTTGCCGTTCGCGGCGTTGTCATTGAAGAAGTCCTCGCAGTATTGGAGGCAGCGGTTCCACAGGGTGGGATCCTCCTTGCCGAACCACACGTGCTCGATGTTGGTGAACTCGGTCACCTTGTCGGCGGAGTACTCCATATAGGGCTCCTTGTTGTTGAACAGCGGGGAGGCGGCGAACATCCACACCTTGGCGCGCAGGGCGCGGGCGGAGGCGCGGGTGAGGCGGCCGGACCACTGGCCCTGGTCGGCGTTGGAGATGTTCCACACGAAGCCGGGCTCGTTGATCGCGCACACGATCAGGGAGTCGATGAACTCGACGGTCTCCATCGCGGTGGCGCGGCCGGAGGTGTGGTTCTCGCCCACCTCGTAGTCCTTGCGGGCAAGGCAGAGGCCGCCGAAGCTGCGGAACGCGTCATAGTAACGGCTGGCCATGATGGTGTAGGCCTCGCCGCGGAGACGGCTCTTCTCGGTGTCGGACATGTCGGGCACGCGCTCGATGTTGTTGATGATCTGCCAGCACTTGCGCACAGTCTCGTAGATGGAGACGCGGCCGCCGGCGTCGGCGTTCAGGCCGCCGGTCTTGGTGGAGTAGGAGAACTTGCCCTGGAAGTTGCCGTTCTCGGTATCCTGGGCGTCCTCGGTCAGAAGTCCCGGGTAGTAGCTCTGCTTGGGGCCGCCCCAGGAGACGTAGCAATGATAGGAGTCGGAAAGCACGTCGATCGGCGCGCCGTTCATCATGTTTCCGGACGTATAGGTGCAGTAGAGCTGGCCATAGGCGCTCCACAGGAAATTGCGGGTGTATTCTGCGCTCGTGAACACGGTGTCGATGTTGACGTCCACGCCCGGGGCCTTCTCGAGGAAGGCGTCACCGACGGCGAACTTGTCGACGCACGCGGAGAAGCAGAAAGCGGACGCGATGCCCAGCACCAGGATGAGATTCGATATCTTTTTCATATTCGTTCCGCATTAGAAGTTAACTTGCACGCCCATGTTGACGACGCGGGTCATCGGGTAGCGCACGCCGAAGTCGAGGCCGGAGCCCGGGGCTTCCGGGTCGTTGCCGTCGAACGTGGAGAAGGTCAGGAGGTTCTGGCCGGAGGCGAAGACGCGGATGTAGTTGAAGAATGGCATGAACTTGGGCTTGTTGAAGGTGTAGCCGAGCTCGACGTTCTTCAGACGGACGTACCGGGAGTTGATCATCCACGCCTGGGAGTCGCGGTTGTTGTGCACGCGGTTGGTGAAGGAGATACGCGGCAGGGTGGCGTCCGGATTGTCGGTGGTCCAGGAATTGTCGGCGACCCACTGGGTGAGGGCCGAGGTGTTCGTGGAACCGAACTGGTCGCGGAAGTAGCCGTTCAGGGTGCGGCTCACGTGGTCGGCGCCGGTCCACAGCATCGAGAAGTCGAGGCCCTTGTAGTGGATGCCGGTGTTCAGGGAGAACGTCAGTTCCGGGTTGTCGGTGTAGCCGATCGGGTGCTGGTCGTTCTGGTCGATGATGCCGTCGTCGTTGAGGTCCACATAGACGCAGTCGCCATAGCGGAGGTCGATGTTCTGGTCGGGCATCGGCTTGCCGTAGGCGTCCTGGTAGCGGTCTTCGGTGCCGGGCTGGTAGAACTCGAACAGCTCATAGCCGAAGCGCTGGCCCACTGGGAGGCCGGTGCGGCTCAGGTAGTCGTACATCGGCGGAACCTCGAGCATCTCGATGACCTGGTTGCGGGCGAAGGAGACGTTCGGGGAGATGTTGTAATGGACGTTGCCGATGCGGTCCTCCCAGTTCAGGGTGACCTCGAAGCCGTGGTTCTTCACGCGGCCCTGGTTCACGTAGCTGGCGGGCAGCGAGGTGACGGCGGAGAGGGCGTTGGCGTTGGACACGAGGATATCCTTGCGGTCCTCCCAGAAGAAGTCCACATAGGCGTGGAGGCGGCTGAAGAAGGTGACGTCGGCGCCGACGTTGATCTTCGTCGCGGTCTCCCAGGTCACGTTCGGGTTGCCGGTGGTGAGCTCCTTGACGGCCTGCAGCCAGCCGCCGGAGGTACCGAAGTTGGCGCCGCGGTTCTGCGGGTTCACGGTGGTGGCGCCGGTGTAGAACTGCCAGGCGCCGGGCAGGTACAGGAAGCGGGCGCCGTTGGTGTTGTCGTTACCGACGATACCGTAGGAGCCGCGGAGCTTCAGGTAGGAAATGACGTTGCCGATGGGCTGCCACCAGGGTTCCATGGAGGGGATCCAGCCCAGGGAGACGGACGGGAAGGTGCCGTAGCGCTTGCCGGGGGCGAAGTTCTCGGAACCGTTGCGGCCGATGTTGAAGTCCAGCAGGTACTTGGTGTCGTAGTCGTAGGTGACGCGGCCGACGAGGCCGACGTAGCCCTTCGGGATGGACTGGTACAGGCTGTTGTTGGAGTCCCACGGGTAGTAGGTCTTGCTCTGGTTGTAGAGCAGGAGGGCGCCCACGTTGTGCTTGCCGAAGCGGCGGTTGTAGTTGAGGCTGGCTTCGGTGTACCAGTTGCGGCTGCCCCACTTGGCCTCGCTGTACGGAAGCGGCCAGGTGATGTTCTCCTTGCGGAGGACTTCCTTGCCGTCCACGAGGGTGGCGACGTACTTCACGCCGTTGCCGTAGCCGTTCTGGCGGTTCTTGCGGGCGGTGTACTCGGAGTTGTAGGAGGCCTTCACCTTGAAGTCGAGACCCTGGGTGAGGAAGCCCATGTCCAGCTTGTACTGGATGTCGAAGTTCAGCACGTTGGTGCTTTCAAGCTGGTATCCGAGGTCGTAGTAGTTGTCGAGGGCGTCGCGGTCGAACTGGCCGACGATGGTCTCGTCGGCGATGATGTGGCGGCCTTCCTCGTCGATACCGCTGCCGGCGTAGGGCGTCGCGCCCTGCAGGTAACGGAACAGGAAGCCTTCACCGCCACCCATCGTGTTGCGGTTCTGCATACGGCCGCCGAGGGTGATGGACAGCTGGCTGCGCTTGGAGACCTCGATGTCGAGGTTCGCGCGGTAGTTCAGTCGCTGGAAGTTGAAGGTCTCGTTCTTGTTGTCCGAGAAGGTCTTGAACAGGGAGTCCTGGTTCAGGAAGCCGGCGGACACGAAGTAGCGGACGCGCTCGGTACCGCCGTTCACGTTCACATTGGCCTGTTCCTGCCACGCGGCGTCGTTCATGATGTACTTGATCCAGTCCATGTTCGGGAACGTGCGGGGCATGTCGTTCAGGCGGAAGTGCTCCATGACGTCCTGGGTGAACCGGATGCCGGTGTCGGCGTACGGGGTGTAGTCGGCGATGGTCGGGGAGGCCGGCCACTGGGTCATCGGCAGCGCATCGGTGATGGCGGTGTAGTTCCACATCTTGCCGTAGGTGTAGGAATCGGCGAAGTCGATGAACTTCGAGATCGTCTGCACGGCGGCATTGGCGGAAGCGGTCACGGAGGCCTTGCCCACAGAACCGCGCTTGGTGGTCACGAGGATGACGCCGTTCGCGCCGCGGACACCGAACACGGCGGTCGCGGACGCGTCCTTCAGGACGGAGATGCTCTCGATTTCGTTGGCATCCAGCTGCGAGAAGGAACGCTCGACGCCGTCCACGAGGACGAGCGGCTCAGCGCTGTTCAGGGATCCGACACCGCGGATGCGGATGACGGGTTCATCGGCGCCCGGCATACCCGAAGGCTGCACGGCGGACACGCCGGGGAGGTTACCCTGCAGGGCGTTCGCGACGTTCGGCACCGGGGACTTCATCAGTCCCTCACCGCTCACGGCCGAAACCGCACCGGTGATGGTCACTTTCTTCTGCTGGCCGTACGCGATGACCACGGACTCGTCCAGGGCATCGGCGTCGGGTTCCATGTTGACAGTCATCCTCGCCGTCGCCGGGATCGCCAGGGTCTTGTAGCCCACACACGAGAACTCGAGCGTGGCCCCCTGGGGCACGGTCAGCGAGAAGTTACCGTCCATGTCGGTGATCGTTCCGGTCGTGGTCCCTTGTATGACCACGCCCGCTCCGATCAAACCTTCTCCCAGCTCATCCAGCACCTGGCCTTGTACGCGCAGGGTCTGGGCGAAAGACTGTCCGGGAAGCAGGAGCAGAAGCGCCGCCAGCAGTCCGAACAGCTGAGACAGTTTTCTCATTTTAATCATGGTTGTTGATTGATTGGTTGATTGGTTTGTATTTGGTTTGGTTTGGTTTTGCAAACGCTGTCGGACTAGAACATCCAGCGGACACCGCCGCTCACGATGCCCTGCCAGCCGACGCCGGCCTCCACGAACCCGCGGAACTGCTCGCCGCCGAAGTCCACGCCGATGGGCGTGGCCTGGAAGGCGAACGAAATATTGTCCTTCGCATCGCTGCCGTTCGCGAAGAACAGCCCCGCGCCCGCGGCCAGCTTGGAATACAGGCCCACGTGCGCCCGGTTCAGCCACGCGAACTTCACCAGCGGCATCGCGCTCAGGCAGCCCAGCTTGAAATCGCCGTTGGGCGTCTTGTTGCCGTCCTTGTCCACACTGACAGTCTTCGCCGTCATATAATCGCACAGGACCGTCCCGCCGAAGCCGAACCAGTCATTCGTATAGTGCACATACTCGATCCCCGCGGCGCCGTACATGTGCGGATCCTCGAACGAGGCATGTCCCAAGGAAAACATCACCCCGAACACCTCGCCCATCACATAGGCGAACTGCGGAGCAGTGAACTGCCCATACGTAACGGAAAACTCGTTCCGGTCCTTGTCATTCTTGGCAAAGACGGGCACAACGACGATAAGACACAGCAAAAAAGCAATGAGTTTTTTCATGGTCACTAGCTTGTTTGGTCAAAATCAAAACAAACAAAGATAATTAATTTTTTGTGAAATCAACAAGTTCCCCTACGGGGAAGCAAAATATTACAAGAAAATGTCAAATTAGTATCAGCGCCCCGCCCGGCTGATACCGCCCCGCCCGACCGCCCGCGGACGTCATGCCCGACCTGTTCCCCACCGTCATGCCCGACCTGATCGGGCATCTCGCGTTGTCTGCCGGACGCGTTTACAGAAAAACCGCCCCACATAGCCCCCCACGTGTAAACGCGGCACCCTTTTGGCCCAAAACCGCCATTCCTCCCTCCGCGTTTACACCCAGAAGCCTCCCAAACGCCGATTTCGCGTAAACGCGGCCAGACCCGTCAGACCCGACCTGATGCCTCCGTCATGCCCGACCCGATCGGGCATCTCTCAAATCATGGAATATACGGACAAAGGGAGCGCCGAAGCGCTCCCTGAAGCCAGAAGGACGGAAGAAGACCACCCTATCGGGTACTGATCCTAATCGTAATCCCAGGCGTGTCCCATGTACGTCTGAAATACGAACGGACCTTCACTGTCTTGCCCGATTGATTTCGCGTATGCGATTTCACTCGAACAAGGACGGGCACTCTGACTTCTGCTTGAAGTTGCATGCCGGCTTTAGATGTGCAGTTTCGTTTCATACGATGATATTTTATTGCTTGTGAAACGCAATCTGGCGGCTTGAAGACTACATCCCCTCTGGCTCTCTTTCGAATAGAAAAGGCATCTCACATGGGCTGAGATGCCTTTGAAGTGCAATAAAATTGTCACATCGTATGACAATGACAAAGTTACGAAATAAAATGATTCCCGCAAGAATAAACCGAGAAAAAGGAAAAGAGAGTGCTGTAACCCCCCACCGGGGGCCGGTGCACTCCTGCGTCATGACGTATTTCAGCCGGTACGCGTAGGCGGGAAGGCGCTTGACGCCAAACTCGCTCAGTTAGTCCCGCAAGCGGGCCTAACTAGCGCTCAAACAAACGGCGTCATCCCTGCGGGACCGCACCTTCCCGCCTGCTCCCCTGTCGCTGAAATCCGAATGCCGCAGGAGCACACCGGCCCCCGACGAAGAGTTACAGCTAACTAAATCTCCCTCAACCCCAACTCCTTAAACAACTCATACGTCCCATCATAAAACTCTGGCAACCGAGTGGCATCATCGGGGTTTCCTTCAGGGACGCAGATGACCATGCCTTGACGGGCGCAGGTGAGGAGGACGCGGTAGGCGTTGAGTTGATAGGCGCGGCCTTCGGCAATGTTGATGTTTTGCCAACGGTCGGAGCGGAAGTTGAAGTGTTGCCAGCTGTGGCGGTAGGGATCGTAGCGGAAGTCGCCATCCCAGACAAGGCAGGTCCAGTCGAGTTCCAGGCCTTGGATATCGAATTCTGTGGCGACGTCTTCCAGGAAGAGGGAAGAACGAATGTCCGTGATAGGGTTTAGGAACCAGGGAACAATATCGGCCTGAGAACGAATATCAATGGCTAATGGCTTCAGGCGGAAAGCTTTGGAGGAGACAAGCATTCCGTAGCGCTCTGAGCCACGCGCGTGCTCTCGGAGCCAGGCTTTGGCCTTTGCTAAATCGCGAGTGAGGACAATGGGATAGCGGTCTTTTATATCGTCGTAAGTCTTTCGGGCGGCTGCGATATCCAGATCCAAGAATTGATGAACAAATAAGGAAAGTGTCTCGGCCCGGTAAGAGCGCTGAGAGACTGCAAGGTGCAGGTCAGAACGGAGATGAACGTTGGGGTTCTCTGCGAGTAGGGCGCTGACATTTCCTTCAGCATATTCCTTCTCCGTCAATTGGTTCGAGATGTAAATCTGCCAGTCGGGGAACTGATGGTTAAGCGCATCGATCCACAAACCAATACCGCCTTCGCCAGAGTTGATCTCCTGTCCCCCACCCACCAGGCAGACGATGGTGGCCCAGTCTTTATGCTGGTCAAGCGACCAGATGAGGAACTCTCCTTCCGACATGGGGAAATCGTTCACGCCCTTCTTCCTGGCAAGCCAGGCACTCAGATGGCGCATGTCCCACATTCGCTGCGCTTCGTCGAAAATGGCTACGTTCTCCACCTCCGCTGCGCTCTTTTCAGCCGCTTTGGAAATCTTTGCCGGATCAAGTTCAATCTGTCCGTCTCGGATGGGCATCTTCAGCTTTCCCAGCATGTTATCCCGGTAGCGGTGAATGATCTGGATAAATCGGCTTACCTGACGCTCTGCTTCGGTCTTTGTGCATCGGCGGCCGCGATCTTTCTCCTTCTGAACCTTGTCTCGAGCCAAAGCTTCGGTAAGCACTTTCACAAGCGGTCCGTTACCGGAAAGATAAACCGCCAAATCGCCTTCTTCTTGTTGAATTGCGACGTTTAAACCGACGAGTGTCTTCCCCGCGCCGGGAACTCCGGTCACAAAGCAAATGCTCTTCTGGTGGTTTTCCTTCGATTGCTTGATAATGTCCAAAATGAACGCCGTGCAGCTGTCGATTCCAGCCTTATCAGCCTCATGCTTGGTGATATCTGCAACGCTGTGATTCATATACAGCGCAGATGCTGCTTGGATGATCGTCGGAGTCGGGCTATACCGGCTGAAGGTCCATTCGTGCGCGTCCAAGGCCGGTTGCGGATCTATTTCGTTCAGGACTCTCTGAAGGATGGGCAACAGTGTATCCGCATTACTGAATAGCGGATAATAGACGTGGTCATCGTAATAGCTGAAGATGGCCTGTCCCATCGAACAATCCCGCTTGGGGGCCTCTGTTGCCACAAGAATTGGAACGATGACTCGATCTCGGCTCTCCTCGTGGAAGTTCTTTAAATCCAGCGCATAATCCCAGACTTGCTCCTTGTCATTGACCAAGAACGCCTCCGCACCAACCTTGAACTCAATGGCGAAAACCACGCCCCTCATGAGGAGGACAACATCGACTCGTTTCCCTAGACGCGGAATGGTATATTCGAACAGAATTTGACCGTCCTCCCCCATTGCTCCCAGCGCACTCTTCATAATATCGAACTCCTCCAACCACGCATTGCGCTGATCCATAGTCAAGTCAAACTCATTCACCTGATCCATGGTCCCCAGTATAGCCTCCGCCGGCCGAGCAAGAAACTCGGCTACCGATTCGCTATAATAGTAACGCGGCATAGGGACGTTACAAAAATAGCAAAAAAAGATTGATTACGGGAAGGTTCGCCCGGCAACCTTCCCGCGGTTTCCCCGCACATCGACATTATCCGCGTAGCAATCTTTTCTTGGATCCAAAATCACTATCTTTACATATGCTTTGGCTCCTCCTGATAATCCCCTTTCTCGCCATCATCCTCTGGCTGATGCTTTCCGTTCGGCCGCGGATCAAGGAGAAGAAGCGTCAGGAGCGGTTGGAAATCTTCAACCGATTGAAGCCGGAGGTTGAAAAAGCGTTTGCAGAGATCAAGTCGCTATACAATTTCAATCACTACATTACCGAGACCGAACGATTGTCCCTGTTGGAGGATTATCGTGATTTAGACTCGGAAGTCCAACCGGTACTCAATAGTAAGGAGATTGAGGAGTTTATGCACAAGGATGTGTTCCGTCGGTTTCACACGGCGATGACGGACACGACGGAGCATAAGAAGAGCAATAATCGTCATTTTGTTGATAATCAGCTCTCTTCCTGTGCGCAGTATTTCGATACGGTGTTGACTTATCCGCTTGATTCGCAGCAACGGGAGGCGGTGGTTTCGCTGGAGGATAATGTGCTGGTAATCAGTAGTGCAGGGAGCGGGAAGACAATGACGACGGTGGGAAAGGTGCGCTATCTCATCGACAAGCAGCATGTTCCGGCCGAGAAGATTCTTTTGATTACTTTCACCCGCAAGGCGGCGCAGTCGTTGTCGGAGCGGTTGGGGGAGAAAAAGTTGAAGTGTCGGACTTTCCATAAACTGGCGTTGGATATCATTGGCGAAGCCACGGGGGAAAAGCCTTCGATTACGGACGAGGACTTCCCGGTGCAGGTTTATTACAAATTGTCCGAAAAGAGCCCGGCTTTCCGCACAGCTATTGGCGATTACATCATCCGGTCCCGTTACACGATGAAGGATCAGTTCGAGTATACCTCTCGAGAGGCCTATATGCTCGATCGGCAGAAGCAAGGGATCCAGGCTTTTTTCAAGGATATGGATGGGAAGCCCGTTTTCTGCAAGTCGGATGAAGAGAGCCAAATCTGTGACTTTCTTGGGTCGCGCGGTGTCAAGTTCCGCTATGAAGAGAACTACGAGTTCCATACGGCGGATGCGAATTATCGGCAGTACAAACCCGATTTCTCGATTTACATCGATGGACCGGACGGCTCTCTGAAGCGTGTTTATCTGGAGCATTTTGCGGTCAATGAAGATGGGCATTGCCCTCCGTGGTTCACGTTCTACGATGAGATCGAATATCTGGAAGGAATAAGTTGGAAAAGAAAATGTCATAGCGACCGCGGAACGATTCTCATTGAGACATCAAGCGCAGATTTCCATCGCGGCGATGTCTTTGAGAAGCTTTCGAAGCAGCTGCTGGATTTAGGTGCAGTCTTCAGCAAATCGACATCCAAGGATGTCTCCCGAGAATTGCTCCGGCAAGAGGAGAACATCCTGGGGATGCTCAAATCTTTCATCTTCCTTTTGAAGTCCAGAGGGGCTTCTTTGGATGATATCCGTCAGAAAGTCGCGATGGGGCCCGATCGTTTCATCCTTAACGAAATCATTGCTCCCTATGTGGAGGCGTATCGGCAGTTGGAAGAGGAGTTTGACGAGATAGACTTTACCGACGCCATCATCAAAGCGACGGATTTGTGCAACCATGGGCACAAGCCGGACTATGACTATATCCTGGTCGACGAGTTCCAAGACATCTCTTTGGACAGGTATCGCTTCCTACAGTCACTCAGGCGCGAGAAACCGCTCACGAAGTTGTTCTGCGTGGGTGATGATTGGCAGTCCATATACCGATTTGCCGGGAGTGATATGGCGCTCTTCAAGCAATTTGAAAAGTTCTTCGGGTTCACCAAGAAATGCTTGATGGAAACCACCTACCGATTTGGCGAGCCGGCGATCGAGGAATCTTCCCGGTTCATCCTTGCCAATCCGGAGCAAGCGGTCAAAAGTGTCCGTTCCTTCAGTATTGACGCGGAAACGGAACTTGATTTCTTGTCAACGGATGGCTATGAAAGCATCGCTGAAACCATCAAATATCTGGCAGATCAAATCCCTGCGGACAAAGAGATTCTCTTGTTAGGACGCTATCATTTCGACGTGAACGTTCTTAAAAACACGGACTTGAAGGTTCACGACACGAAGGATAAAGTTTACGTTAGTTATGGTCGGCGTAAGATGGATTTTATGACTGTCCATCAGTCCAAGGGGCTCGAATGCGATTACGTGATTCTTCTTAACTGCAACAGCGGCGTAATTGGATTCCCTTCTCAGATCAGTGACAGTCCGATCCTCAAATACGTCCTCAGCGAACCGGACGCCTATGCTTTCAGCGAAGAGCGCCGCATTTTTTATGTGGGCATCACCCGGGCAAAGAAGCATACTTGGGTACTTTATGACATCAACAAGCCTTCGCCGTTTGTTCTAGAGTTTGTCCCGACCCTCAATCCGGACATCAAGCCCAGCGCA
The DNA here is from genome assembly GCA_900316525.1 of uncultured Bacteroidales bacterium. Classification (GTDB taxonomy): domain Bacteria; phylum Bacteroidota; class Bacteroidia; order Bacteroidales; family UBA932; genus Cryptobacteroides. The sequence continues at coordinate 68,827 of ONDF01000008.1, read as the reverse complement.
GATATCCCGGAACCGGAACGTTGCCCCAAATGCCACTGCGGCCGTATCAAGGTTGTCAAGACCGGCAAGGCCGTCAACGGCAATCCCTATTCCGTCCTGGCCTGCTCCAACGAGAAATACGGCTGCGACTACCTCGAAACCAAGTTTGTGAACCTCAACTCCACCTACCGCACCCCGAGAAAGAAGATTGGGTTCTAACATTGAATCCTGTTTCCCTCCCTCGCCCTCGTCATAAAAACCGAGCGCGGAAGAATTTCCTTTCTACGGCCTGAGAGCCTCATTTGCCCGCTTTATAGGCCACTTAGAATGGGCCTAAAGCGGGGCGTGCGCCCATAGAAGGCGTGGGTGCCGGGTTGGTCCGCGCTCGCTTTTCATGGGCCTTTCGGGAAGGTTCGATCGTGGCGGCGGGGATGGGACTGCGGAATCCGGATTTCAGCTGCTAGTGAGCAGGCGGGAAGGCAGCGGTCCCGGAACGGGATGACGCCGTTTGTTTGAGCGCTACTTAGGCCCGCTTGCGGGACTAAGTGAGCGAGTTCGGCGGTCAAGCGCCTTCCCGCCTACGCGAATAGCTGAAATCCGTCATTCCGCAGGCCCGCCCCGCCGCCCGGCAACCTTCCCGTACGTTACCTTGCTTATGTCAGTATTATTTACTATATTTGCATAACATAATATGTCATATCGCCATAATTTTGGCTTTTTTAATACTATATTATGGAATATCGGCTAGATAATTATACTCGAAACCCACAAATGCTTTTGGACCGGTTGGCCCAGAATTGCCGGGCGAGACGGTTGGAGAAGGGGTATAGCAGGAAGACACTCTCCGGTCTTACCGGCATTCCCGCCCCGACCATAGAGCGGTTCGAAAGAACAGGAAAGATTTCACTGGAAGCCTTCTGTCGGCTTGTCATCGAATTTGATTACTTCGACGAGATGGCCGCACTGCTCAACCACACCAAGTACTCGACCTCCCGGGAACTCGAGGCGATCAACAAGAACTTGAATAGAAAGAACGGCCGATGATTGATATCAAGAAAATCAATGTCCTGCTCCGGGACGAGCCCGTAGGTACTTTGCAGAGGGACCCGGCCAATGGCGTCTGCGTATTTGAATATGACAAGGGTTGGCTTGCCAACGGTTTTTCCCTATCCCCTACTGAACTTCCCCTGCAAAGCGGTCTTTTCTATGCCGACAAAGACAAGTTCGGAGGAGGATTTGCCGTCTTTGAGGACAGCCTCCCGGACGGCTACGGCTTGTATCTGCTTGACCGGATGCTCCGAAAACAAAACACCTCGCTCATTGAGTTGAATCCCCTGCAGCGCCTCTCAATCATTGGAACGGCAGGAATGGGAGCATTGACTTACCTTCCCATGATGACAGGGTTCCATGCCCAAAAGGAACTGGAAGACATCGCGCAATTGGATAATCTGCAAGAAGAGGCCTTGAAGGTACTCGCGGAAAAAGGGGCCGGAGACGAGTCGTATCTGTATTATAATAGCGCCAATTCCGGTGGAGCCCGACCAAAAACCGCCCTGAGGAACCAAGATGGCTCACACTGGCTCGTCAAGTTCCGCCATGTGTATGACCCGGAGGACATCGGCAAGAGCGAATTCCTGTATATGAAGACGGCTCGCGCGTGTGGAATCACGATTCCCCGGATCGGCTTGGTGAAAGACCGATACTTCGCCATCGAAAGGTTCGACTTTGCGCCCGATGGGAAGAAACGGCATGTCGTGACGGCCGCCGCGCTTCTGAAAACAGATTTCCGCAAGCAGGATGTCGACTACACCAATCTGCTGGCCTTGACCGGATTCTTGACTCAGGATCCGGACCAGGTGGAAGAGATGTTCCGCAGGATGGTGATGAACCTCGTAGCCGTCAACAAAGATGACCATGCAAAGAACTTCTCTTTCCTCTGCGATGACGGGAAATGGTCCCTAGCTCCCGCCTATGATATCACCTATTCTCCCTTGGGTTCGAATGGCGAGCATGCCACATCCCTTTTTTATAACGGAAATCCGGGCTTCGACTTGGTGCTGAAAGCCGGCACAGATATTCGCATCCCCGAATCGACTTGTCGGACCATCATCAAAGAGGTGGAAGAGACCTGTGAAAAGTTCCTTCCTGCCATAGCCAAACTATCCCACTGAGCCTGCCCCTTCAGTGTTATTCACTATCTTTGACCCACTATGGACATATTCGAAATGAAATTCTCCAAGGTGTTTCCCCTGCTCATCGCCAAGGCGGTGAGGAAGGGGCGGACGGAGGGGGAGGTTTTTGCGGTGACGGGGTGGCTTACGGGCTATTCCGAGGAGGAGTTGCGGGCCCTGTTGAGTAGCGATTCGGCTACGTATGGGGAGTTCCTGGATCAGGCGCCTAGGATGAATCCGGCCCGGTTCCTGGTGAAGGGTAGGATTTGCGGCATTCGGGTGGAGGAGATCGAGGATCCTCGCATGCGCGACCTCCGGATTCTTGACAAGCTTGTCGATGACCTCGCGAAAGGAAAACCTATCGACAAGATTCTGATGAAGAATTAAAACATTACCTTTGCAAAAACCCGCTTTCCTATGTTCTACTTCGTTCTTGCCGCTGTTGTGATTGTTGCCCTGTTCCTCATTTTCCGGGATGACCATGACCGGAGGTATGACCAGCGGAGCGGGAGCGAGCGGCAGTATCTGGCGGAGAAGCAGGCGCCGGCTTCGGCGCCGAGGCCGGAGCCGCGGACGAATGCGCGGAAGACGATGGAGGCGGAGATCGCGGGGCTGCGGTACTATTGTTCGCTGGTGGATATCGGGCCCATCCGCGGGGTGGTCCGGGCGGAGCCGGACAATGCGCACGATCCGCGGGCGCAGGCGGTGGTCCGGGCCGATGGCAAGCTGATCGGCTACATCCCCCGCGCCGCCCTGGACGAGTTCGAGGCCTTCAATCCCAAGAATCTCCCCTGCCCCTTCACCGGCCGCATCACCGTGGACACGTCCAACCACCTCTACGGCACCCTCCACATCACCCAGCCCGGGTTCTGAGCTGGGGTTAGGGTTACAGTTTTTCCACCAACTCCTCCAGACTTCCTGCGACGCTGGCGAAGAGCTTGTACATGAGTTCGGGTTCGACCATTTCGGGGATGTAGGCGACCACGCGCTTGCCGGCGCCGGCCATCCAGCCGGCTTCGGTGTGGGCGCTGCGGCCGCAGGGAAGGACGAGGACGCAGGTGTCGGCCCAGGTGAGGGCGTCGATGTCGGCCTGGAACTGGCGCTCGGCGAGGGGGTGGTGGAGACCCTCGGCGTACTGGGCGTAGGTCCACTCGGGGGCCTTCGGGTCGATGTCGGTCCAATGGAAGCCGGCGCCGCCGTGGGGCGGGTTGCGGAAGTCGTAGACTTCGTGCCCCGCCTCCCGCAGGCGTTTCACCACTTCGGGGAAGTATTGGTTCCTCCAGCTGGAGGCGACGTAGATCCTGGCCATAGCGCGAAACATTTAATTGTTTCAAAGATACGCATTCTTTCCGGCAATATTCACTATATTTGTTTGTCAATGAAACAGAAATCACAACTTAAGCATATGAAAAGAATCATCGCCATCACCGCACTCGCGTGCGTCCTGACGTCCGCGTGGGCCCAGGATTACCCGGCCGGCTTGCGGCGGGAAGTCGTCGAGATCGAACAGAATGAAGAAAAATATTCCCTGTTCTCCTACAAGGACGAGGACGGGACCTTCGGGTACTACCTGAGCCTCCGCCACGAGACGCCGGACCTGGAGTTCGAACTCTTCGGCATCCAGGGGGCCATCCCCCACGTCGACGAAACCTGCCTGTGCCTGGGCGCGACGAAGGACGAGGTCCTCTCCACCCTCGATTCGCTCCTGGCGCTGACCGACAAAGAGCCCGGGACGACGGCCACCTTCCCCTGCCGGCGGACTTCCCTGACCGAGCGCCTGACCGTTCCCGACACGGCAGAATGCGTCGTGGTCAAGCCCTTCCTGATGAGCAAGCGCCTCCGCTTCCAGTTCGACCACGACGGCAAAACCGCCGAGGTCGACCTCTCCCGCTCCACCATCAAATCCCTCCGCTGGAGCGTCGACCTGGACAAGAAACTCGGTCTTAACGACTAATCCCCGTGGATAAGTTTTCCCGTCTCTACCTTTTCCTGGCGGCCACGACTACCCTCGCGGCCGCTTGCCAATCCCCCGCTCCCGCCCCGCTCAAGCCCCGCCTCGTCGTGCTCACCGACATCGGCCCGGCCGAGGTGGAGCCGGACGACAACGAGTCTGCCGTCCGCCTGCTCGCCTATGCCGACCGCTTCGAGATCGAAGCCCTCATCACCACCATCGGCTGGAACTGCGACCCGTACCCGGAGGAATGGGCGGAATACCTGCACCGCGTCATCGACGGATATGAGGTCGATGTCAACAACCTCATGAAGCGGTCCGGGCAGGCCGGGTTCCGGAGCCCGGAGGAGGAGCAGGGCGCCCAGGCGCTCGGGTACTGGCCCAGCGCCGGCTACCTGCGGAGCCGCGCGGCGATGGGCAGCACCCGCGCCGGCATCGGCGTCATCGGCGAAGGGAACGACTCCCCCGGCAGCGAGCTCCTGATCCGCCTGGCCGACGAGGACGACCCCCGGCCCATCTGGGTGTGCTCCTGGGGCGGGGCCAACACCCTCTCCCAGGCCATCTGGAAAGTGCAGCAGACCCGCTCGCCGGAAGCGTTCAAGGCCTTCCTCCGGAAGTTCCGCCTGTACACCATCACCGACCAGGACATGGTGTACGGCATGCGCTTGAACCGCGCCTACAGTTCCCACCAATGGCTCCGCCGGGAGTTTGCCGATGATCTCCTCCTCGTCTGGGACGAAAGCGCCTGGCTCAACCAGAACGCCCTCGGCGTGCAGAACTGGGACAAGTACGCCACCCTCATCCAGGGCCACGGCGAAATGGGCAAGGTCTATCCCCACTACCTCTGGGGCGTCGAAGGCGACACCCCCAGCTTCCTGAACGTGATGCCCAACGGCCTCAACGACCCCGAGCACCCGGAACAGGTCGGCTGGGGCGGCTGCCACCAGTTTGGCCTCTCCCCCGACCGCGAGACCTCGGCCTGGACCAATTGGCAGGAACCCCTCAAGGGCATCTCCTCCGCCTACGAACACAAGTTCTACCCCGACGAATTCAACGACTTCGCCGCCCGCATGCAATGGGCCGCCGAGGGCCGCGGCAACCGCAACCCGGTCGTGGTCATCGACGGAAACAATGGCCTTAAACCATTGGAAATCACCGCAAAACAAGGAAAGGCCCTCAGTTTCGACGCCTCCGCCTCCAGCGACCCCGACGGCGACGCCTTACGATTCGCCTGGTGGTTCCAGGAATTCCCCGGCGAGACGGCCTACCCCGCCATCGCAGAACCCGCCACCCCCGTAGCGGCCTTCACCATCCCTGCCGACGCCACCCCCGGCCAGCAGTACCACCTCGTCTGTGAGGTCCACGACGATGGCCCCTTCACCCTCCCCGCCTACCGCCGCATCATCATCACCGTCGAATAAGCGCTCGGGCTTATCGCTTGAGCTTGAGGGCGGAGCGGTAGGTGGCGAGCTGAGCGTGGAAGGGCTCGGTCGGGACTGTCGTCGAGTCGTCGAAGAAGGTAAGATCGCCGTCGTGGGCGGAGGGAGACCAGTTGCCCACGATGTAGCCGTCCAGGGCGACGATGGGGTAGAAGATGCCGGAGTTGTTGTGGGCGTGGTGCGAGTGATCGGGGTGAAGGACGATGTCGCGGCTCTTGTAGCCGATGAGGTATTCGTCGAAGGCGGGGAGGAGGAGGACGCTGCCGCGGCGGAAGCCGCGGGTGCGGGCCTCCGCGTGGACGTAGAAGTCGCGGCCTTTCCAGCGCTCGGCGCGGAGCTCGCCGCCGAGGGCGGCGATGCCGCGCCGGCAGTCGTTGACATTCAGCCCCGACCACCACACGAAGTCCTCCAGCGTGGCGGGGCTGTGGCTGCGGAAGTATTTGCGAGTGAGGAGGGCGAGGGCTTCTTCGTGGCTCAGAACCAAAGGATTACGCACCTTCTCAGAAACAAGGGCCAGCGTGCGCTTAGTCGGATGCAAGTCCCCCGAGCATAGCAATCCCGAAAGTTCCGCCAGGCGGAGATGGTAGGAGAACCGCTGCTCGGTCATCTGGATGTCGCGCTCGCGGAGGGCTTCCGCGAGGAACTCCTTCTGGACGCTGCCGTGCCCCGCGATCGCCTCGCCGAAGATGCCGCTGATGCGCTTTTCCTCCTCCGCGGGGATGTCCACGCCGTTGGAATGCATCCAGCCGCGGAGCCCGGCGAGGGCCTTGCGGCGGCACAGCTTCAGCATCCAGCCCAGGTCCTCGCCGGCGAGGAGCTGCCAGGTGGTGCGCAGCAGATGGGTCCGGATGATCCGCCCGTCGTTGTAGGCCTTCTCGAAGGCCTTGCCGGACGGCCGGCGGGTCCGCATCGACACGGCCCAGCGCATCGACTTGTAGTCCTGGGCCTGCATGGCCCCGAACCAGGACACGACCTCCGCCGGATCCTTGAACTGCGGGGCCGCGAGCTGCTGGCTCAGAAGACGCTGGGAGACGGGATTCATGCGGAAAGAAAGCCTACAGGTTCACGCTGCCGGAACCGGAGGTGTGCGTGCTGATGCGGTCGTACTTGAGGTTGCCGGAGATGTCGCCGGAACCGGTGATGGCAGCGGTAAGGTCGTGGCAGGAACCATTGACGGTAATGTCGCCGGAGCCGCTGGTTTTCAGGTCCATGTTCCCGTCGATCGTCGCCTCCCGCAGGAGGACGTCGCCACTGCCGGAAACCCGAACCGAAGCGCCGCCCGTCGCGGTGAGCTTGTCGACAGAGAAGCCGCCGGACCCGCTGGCGCCCGCTTCGAAGTCGTCGCAGGAGATACTGCCCATCCGCACGGACCCGGACCCGCTGACCTGGCCGTCGAAGTCGTCGCAGGAGAGCTTGCTGACGCGGATGCTCCCGCTGCCGCTGCACTGGGCTTCGAAATCCCGGCTGTCGATCTCGCCCGTGACGATGTCGCCGCTCCCCGAGACCTTCAAGGCCAGGGAGCCTGAGGCGTGCAGGACGCCCTCGTGGACCAGATTGCCGCTGCCGCTGACCGACAGCTTTTCGATGTCGGGGGAGGACACGACCACACGGAGGATCAGCTTGGGATACCGGCCGGACGCGAGCTTGAGGGAGAGTTTTCCATCCTCGACCTGGGTCAGCACCTTGGGCGCGAGCTCCTCTGTGCTCTCCACGCGGACCTCCTGCTTGTCGGCCTGGACATAATATACATGGGCGGGAAGGCTGGACGCGACCGCCCGGAAATGCCCGACCTCGCGGACCTCGGTATAGTCGATCCCTTCCTCGGTGCACTCACCCACCCACACGACGCCGTTCCCACCGATTCTGATGATGCAGGACACCGCCATCGCGGCGGCCGCCAGGAAAATAAGCAACTTTTTCATCGTTCGTTTCATTTTACCGATCCCAAAGATACGATTTTTCGGGAAGAATCCGTCTCGGATGCGTGCGGGTCTGCCGGGTTTTTTGTAAATTTGCCAATAACCCCGAAATGATATGAAACGAATTCTGATCCTCGCGTGCGCCCTGGCGATGGCCGCGTGCGCGCAGAAAGCCCAGAGCCCCATCCTCACCATCGAGGGCGGCCAGGTCCAAGGCGTGGCGGCCGACATCCCGGGCGTCACCGTGTTCCGCGGCATTCCGTTCGCCGCGCCGCCCATCGGCGAGAACCGCTGGAAGGCGCCGCAGCCCGTCGTGCCGTGGGAAGGCGTGAAGGTGTGCGACACCTTCGGCCACCCGCCGTTCCAGGCGGCGCACTACCCCGGCGGCTATACCACGGAGTGGGGCTACGGCGCGGAAGCGCCCTACAGCGAGGACTGCCTGTACCTGAACGTATGGACCAAGGCGCCCGGCCAGCCGGAGAAGAAGCTCCCGGTGGCTGTGTGGGTGTTCGGCGGCGGCATGCGGGAAGGCTGGAGCTCCGAGCCGGAGTTCGACGGCCAGGAGTGGGCAGCGAAGGATGTCGTCCTCGTTTCCTTCAACTACCGCGTGGGCCCGTTCGGCTTCTTCGCCCATCCCGAGCTCTCCGCCGAGAACCCGGAGCACCCGACCGGCAACTGGGGCACCCTGGACCAGATCCAGGCCCTGAAGTGGGTCCAGGCCAACATCGCCCAGTTCGGCGGCGACCCGGACAACGTGATGCTGTTCGGCCAGAGCGCCGGCGGCCGCAGCACGAAGTTCCTGTCTGCCTCCCCGCTCACGAAGGGCCTCTTCAACAAGGCCGTCATCATGAGCGCCAGCGGCTTCACGGATCCCCGGAAGCCCGTCGAGCCGATGTTCCCGGGCATGCGCGCGATGCCGATGCAGCAGCAGCTCACCCTCGCCGATGCGGAGGCCTCCACCAAGGAAGTCGCCGACTGGGCCGGCCTCACGGACCTGCAGAAGCTCCGCCGCGCCTCGACCGAAACCATCTTCGCGATGGGCACCCTCTACAGCAGCGCCACCGGCAAGCGCAGCGTCCTCACCGCCTCCCCCATCTCCCCGTACATCGACGGCTACGTCCTCACGGAAGGCTTTGATGAGGCCTGTGTCGACGGTTCCCTGGCCGACGTCCCCTACATGATCGGCTACACCCTCAACGACGCCGGCAACATGGAACCGGTCATCACGGACTTCTGCCTCAACCGCGAGGAGCACGGCGGCCAGGCCTGGGCCTACCAGTTCGCCCGCCCGCTGCCCACGGACGGCCGTCCGAACGTCCTCCAGGGCGCGTTCCACTCCTCCGACCTGTGGTTCGTGTTCAAGTCCCTGAAGAACTGCTGGCGTCCCTGGACGCAGGGCGACTGGGACCTCTCCGAGAAGATGCTCACCGCCTGGTCCAACTTCGCCAAGTACAGCGATCCCAACGGCAAGGACGGCGGCGACTGGAAACCCGTCACCGCCGCCCAAAAGGACTTTATGGTGTTCTGCCTGGACGAGAACGACGCCGAAGCCTCGTTCCTCGGCGAGCCCAAGAAGGCCCCCCGTCCGTCATTTAGACCGTAGCGACACGGCAAATCCACCGGCACGCGCCATGCGGAGATTGAGCACGGTATCGCTCGTCACCGTCTGGCGCGTGATCGTGTACGCCTTCGGGTTCGTTTCGTAGTCGGCGTCGGGGGCGTCGGCATAGATCGTGGCCTCGTACTGGACGCCCGGGGTGAGGAAGTCCAGCTTCACGTCGAACGTGCGGGCGTTCTCGTCCGTCACGCCGCCCAGGAACCACACGTCGTGCTCCTTGCCATCGGGGTTCGCGAACTCCCAGGCGCTGGATTTGCCGGCGAGGCGGCCGGAGTTCAGCGAGGACATCTTCGGATGGCGCGCCGTGATGATGTACGCGCCCGGTTCCGCGTCGATGTACACGCTCTTGTCCCAATCCACGGCCACGTCCTTGATGAACTGGAACGCGTCCATGAAGTTGGCGTAGTTCTCCGGCAGGTCCGCCGCCATCTGCAGCGGGGAGTAGAACGTCACGTACAGGCCCAGCTGGTTGCAGATGGTGTGGTGCATATGCTGCTTGTCGTTCGGGTTGTTCACGGACATGTCCGTCTCGAAGATGCCGGGGGTATAGTCCATCGGACCGCCCTGCAGGCGGGTGAACGGGAAGATGGTGGTGTGGCCGGGCTTGATGGTGCCGCGGAATTCGGTGCCCATCGCGCTCTCGTTGCCGATCATGTTCGGCCAGGTGCGGCACAGGCCCGTCGGGCGCACGGCCTCGTGGGCGTTAACCATGATGTGGTGCTTCGCGGCCTCCACGATGGCGTGGTGGTAGTGGTTGATGAGCGCCTGGCTGTAGTGATACTCACCGTACGGGATGATCTTGCCCACGTAGCCGCTCTTCACGGCGTCGTAGCCGTACTGGTTCATCAGGTCATAGGCCTGCTCCATCCAGCGCTCGTAATTGACGGTGGACGAGGAGCTTTCGTGGTGCATGATGATGCGGATGCCCTTGCTGTGGGCATACTCGTTCAGCGCCGGCAGGTCGAAGTCCGGATACGGGGTGATGAAGTCGAACACGAAGTCCTTCTGGTGGCCGTACCAGTCCTCCCAGCCCTCGTTCCAGCCCTCCACGAGGATGGCGTCGAAGCCGTTCTCGGCGGCGAAGTCGATGTAACGGCGGACGTTCTCGTTGTTCGCGCCGTGCCGGCCGTGCGGCTTGGAAGCGGCGTAGTCCGTCACGCCCAGCTGCACGGAAGGATAGTCATAGGTGTAGGACCACTCGCTCTTGCCGGTGATCATCTCCCACCACACGCCCATATACTTGGTCGGATGGATCCAGGAGACATCCTCGATGGCGCAGGGCTCGTTCAGGTTCAGGATGAGGCGGGAAGCCAGCACGTCGGTGGCCTTCTCGCACACCATCACGGTGCGCCACGGGCTCTTGCACGGGGCCTGCAGCCGCCCCTTGACGCCCTCGGCGTCCGGGGTCAGGTGCGTCGTGAACACGAAGTTCCTGTCATCCAGGTCCAGGTTCGTGGTGGGATAGTCCAGCACCTCGGCCTCATGGATGTTGATGTACAGGCCGTCGGCGGTCTTCATCTGGAGGGCCGTCTGCACGCCGGTCTGGGAGAACTTCGTCTGCGGCGAGCCGCCCGCGGGACGCGGGACGTCCTGCAGCTCGCGCACCTGCGACAGCTTGGACTCCGTGGGCACGAACTCCTGCGTGGAGTAGTCGCCCGGGATCCACCAGGCCGTATGGTCGCCCGTCATCGCGAACTCGGTGAGCTCCTCCTTGACCTTGAAGTAGGTCAAGGCGTTCTCCAGCGGGAACTCGTAGCGGAAGCCGAGGCCGTCGTCATACAGGCGGAAACGCACCTGCATCACGGCGCCCTTGCCGTACGGGTTGCCCAGGTCGCCGGTGTATTCCGGGTCGGTGACGCTCACGCCCCGCTGCGCTTCGCGCGCCGCTTCGGGCTTCTGCTCGAGGGTCACCAGCAGCTCGTTGTAGTGGTTCCGGATGGACGCTTCTTCGCCCCAGACCGGCTCCCAGGTCTCGTCGAAGGAGTTGAAGGCCGAGTCGGTGAGGGTGAAACCGCCGTCCAGGTTCTCCCGGTCCAGGAGCGTATATCCCAGGCGGGACGGAAGCACGACGGCCTTTCCGGCGCGGTCCAGCGTATATTCGGGGACGCCGTTCACGACGGCGAACTTCAGCTCCAGCTGCCCGTCCGGGCTGCGGAGGACGATGGCGTCGGCCGGCATTTTCGGGGCCTTGGGCCCGCAGGCGGCGAGAACAGAGAGAGCCGCCAGGAGAAGGATTCTTTTCATATTGGTTGGTTAATAGCCGCGTAAAGTTACAAAAAGAAATCCTCCCCGCAAGGGCTTGCAGGGAGGATATCTCACGTCAAAGAGTCATCAGAGGCCCGAGAAGGAGATCTTGTGGAGGATGGACGGGGTGGCGTCGCCGCAGTCGTCGGCGACCCAGATGCAGCCGTTCTTGCGGTCCACGCAGATGCTCTCTGGGTTCCAGTTGGCGAAATCGCCCACATAGTAGGTCGCCAGGAGCTTGGTGGCGTCGCCGTCGAACAGGTAGATCGTGTAACCCAGATACTCCGGACGGTCCTTGTTGGAGTTGGAGTCGATGACCCACAGCCAGTCGTTCTTCTCGTCGTAGTCCAGGCCCGCGATCTCGGAGATCGTGGAGGTCACGGTGCGGAGGCTCTTCTTCCACAGCCTGGTGCCGTCCAGGGTGTACTCCCACAGGGTGGCGCCGGTCTGGGAGCCCAGGTACAGGTTGCCCTTGTGCCAGGCGATGCCCTCGATGCCGGAGTTGCCCATGTCGGCCGCCTCGTCGACGTCCCACAGGGTGGTCTTCGACTGGTACGGCTCCGTGAGCTTGTACACGCGCTTGGGTTCGATGCCCATATACATCGTCCCGGTGGCCGGGTCCATGCACAGGCCTTCCATGTCGGCGTCGTAGGTCCAATGCTGGGTGAAGGTGCCGTCGAAGCCTATCTTGTACAGCGCGCCGTTGTCGCCCACGCCCCAGAGGAAGTCGCCGTCCTTGGACAGGCACAGGCCGGAGAGCTCTTCCACATAGGCGCTGCCGCTTTGCAGCTTCTTGGAGAACTCGACCTTGCCCATCACCGGCACCTGCGCCGGGGTCGGCGGTTCGTACTCGTCCGGGCGCTCGTACTTGCCGGGCTTGTCCGGGTTGCCGTCCATCGCATGCTTGACCGCGTGCCGGAGGGTACCCTCGTCGTTGTCGTGACGGTACTCCCAGATCATCGCGCCGAGCATGTTGCGGGACTTCAGGTACTCGACCTTCGCGTTGATGGACTCGATGTCCTCGTAGGACGCGTACATCTTGCCGAGGGCGTCGGCCAGGTACGGGACCTTGGCCACGTCGTCCCAGATGCGATAGTTCACGCCCTTGACGTCATAGCCGTCGCAGGTGCCCTTGAAGAAGATGTCGTCCAGCTTGCTGTAGTCCACCGACGAGGGATACCGGTTGCCCGTCTTGAGCTTGTAGCCGTCGCCGTGGCCGTAGAACGCCAGGCCGAAGTTCATCATCTGGTACGGGATCTTCTGCTGCCCGTGGAAGATGTCGTCGATGGCCTCCGCCGCGCAGCGGGAGCCCGTGATGGAGCTCCGGTACAGCGGCGAATTGTGGTACGGCGGGTTGCCCTCGTCGTAGGTCATCACGTTGATGTAGTCGACGTACGGCAGCACGCCATAGTTGTCGGTGTACTTGCCGCTGTCGGACGCCGCATAGGAGAGGATCTTATTGGGCATCGCCTCGCGCATCTCCTTGAAGAGCTTGACGAAGTTCTCCCAGTCCGCGGGGCTGGCGCCGTTCACGTGGTCGCCGTCCTTGGCCGCATAGGTGGGATATTCCCAGTCGATGTCGAATCCGTCGATGCCGTACGTGTTGCAGATGTTCACGCATTCGTCCACGAAGGCCTTGCGCTTCGCGGCGTCGCGGGCCATCTGGGACCAGCCGTCGGCGTTCTTGCCCCAGCCGCCCATCTGCAGCTTGACCTTCAGCTCCGGGTACTGCGCCTTGTAGGCGACGAACTTCTGCACCAGCGGAACGGTCTTCGAGTCGATCTCGATGCCCACGCCGTTGTCCTTGTCCACGAAGCGCACGTGGCCCACGTTGATGTGGGTGAAGTTGCGCACCTCGTCGATGGACGGGAACAGGTCGGCCCGGGTGTACTCGGTGTAGTAGATCTCGATGATCGGGGTCTGGCCGAGGCGGGCGAGGCGCTCGGGGTTGTTCACCCACTGGTCGGTCGGATCCGTGGGATCGACCGGCCCGGGCGGCGGCGCGTCGGGGTTGAAGGGATCCCCGGAAGGGATCTCGCCCGCGTTGGGCTTCGTGTCGGGATTCGGTACGGCCATCCCCATACGGTCGTCCGTGCACCCCTGGGCCGCAAACAGGCCCAGGAGCACGGACAGGAACAATATGCGAGATGTCTTTCTCATAGCCGGGAAATTACTGCTCCACGACGCAACGGACGTTGCCGCCGCGGGACATACGCTGCTCGGTGGTGGACACGGACTCACCGTTGATGTAGATCTGGTAGGCGATGTTCGCCTCGCTGGAGGAGGAGTAGGAGCTCCAGATGTAGGCGCGCTTGCCCACATTGGCATAGGAACCCTGGTCCAGGTAACCGCACATCGGCAGCACGATATAGCCCGTCGTCCCGGCGTTGGCCGGGTCGGGTTCGACGCCGAGGACGATGACCTTGTTCTCCGTGTCGGCCTTGAAGCCGGTCGCGGCGGACATACCGCCCCAGAACGCCCAGCTCTTGTCCCGCGTGGAAACGATGTATCCCGGAGGGCACGGGTCGTACACGGTCTTGGTCTTGCCCCAGAGCTCGGTGGAAGGAACGTCGACCCAGGTCTTGTTGCTGTCGCTGCCCGTCTTCACATAGACGGTCGGGTTCTGGACGGACTCCTCGATGCTGAAGTTCTGCTTCTCGCTGTCGAGGACGATGCTGCCGGTCGTGGCGAACGGGTCGGAAGCGTCCACGGAAGCGACGCCCGGGAACGGGTCCTTACGGCCCCACTGGTACAGCATCCCGATGGAGGCGCCGTCCGGCTTGGCGTTCGGCGCGGCGGCCACGAGGGCGCCCAGGTTGCGGTCCATCATCGGCACGCCGACCACACCGCCGAACGTGCTGGCCACCACGGGCGTGGCGGGAATCCAGATGTGCCAGCTCCAGAGGACGGTGCCGGCTGCATCCTTCGCCGCGATGAGGGCGTTGCCGGGGACGAGGGTCGCCGGCGTGGAGAACGTCACATAACCGTCGGCAAAACCGGCCTTGGCGATCACGGCGCCCGCTTCGGGGGCGGTCGCGGTGTTCACGGTCTCCCAGAGCACCTCGACGGTGGCGGGGGCGACCGCTTCGTCGCTGTTGCCCTTGACGGCCTTGAACTTATAGTCGCCGGCCTTGTCCACGATGTAGCTGTTGGCGCTGGCGGTCTCGCTCAGGTCGACGGCGGAACCCGTCGGCTCGGTGGGCTCGTCCGGAGGAAGGATGGGGGTCTCTTCCGCGGACACGCAGCGGACGGAACCGGCGCGGGACTTGCCGGCCTCGGCCCGGGCGTGGGCGGAACCGGCGCGGACGTTCACGTAGTAGGCCTTCGCTGCCTGGGAAGCGTAGGCGGTCCAGTAGGCGCCGCGGTCATAGGCGTGCGTCAGGCCGCCCGGGGAGTAGTCGTCCCGGTAGCCGGCGAACGGGAAGACTGCCAACGGGTCGCCCAGGGCGAACCAGTTGTTGGCGGCGTTGTCCTGCCAGCCGGTCGCGGCGGAAAGGTCGGAGCTGTGGAAGGCGGACTCGGTGTCTCTCGCCGGGACGCGATATCCCGGAGGGCACGGGTCGTACATCGTCTTCACCTCATTCTGCCAGAGGGTGTTGTCCGCGAGGTCGGCCGGGAGCCAGTCGCCGTTCTGGGTGAAGCCCAGGACGGTCGGGTTGGCGATGGTCTCCTCGACGGTCATGCAGGATTCGGCGGTGGTGCCGTTGCCGGGCTTGGTGGACACCGCGACGCCGGCGACGGTGGCGTTGTCACCGCTCTTGACGGCCTTCGGGCCCGGGAACGGGTCCTTGCGGCCCCACTGGTAGGTCAGGCCGAAGGACTCGACGGGCGCGGCGGCGTCCGCCGGGGCGGCCACGAGGGCGCCCAGGTTGCGGTCCATCATCGGCGCGGGATAGATGCCGTAGTTCGCGGTCGCGACCTCGGTCGCGGGCACCCAGATGTGCCAGCTCCAGAGGATGACCCCGCCGGCGTCCTTCGCCGCGATGACGGCGTTGCCGGGCTTGAGGGTCTCGGGGGTGGAGAACACCACGTAGCTGCCGGAGAGGCTCACGCTGGCAATCACGCTGTTCGCGGCGACTTCCTCGGCGTTGTTATAAGTCTCCCAGAGGACCTCCACGGAGGCGGGATTGACCTCGATGCCGCTGTTGCCCTTCACGGCCCAGAACTTATACTCGCCGGCCTCGGTCACGAGGTAGCTGTTGGCCGCGCCCTTCTTGCTGAGGTTCTTCGGGCCCACTTCTTCGGCGGCCGGGAGCTGGGCGATCTTGAGGGTCTGGATCACCTCCTCGGTGCCCGCCTTCACGATGTTCACGGTACCCTCGCGGATCTCGCCGGTCTTGTTGTCGTCGAGCTTGAGGGTGATGGTGTACGCCTGGCTTCTGACGCTGGCGACGTGGATCCACTCCTCGACGGGCTTGACCTCGAAGGCGATGTTGGAGACCGCGTTGGCCTCGATGACGGCGTCCTCGCCTTCGGCCAGGTAGTCATATTCGGCGCTGTAGGGCTCGTCGGTGATCTCGAAGCCCTCGGCCTCGAAGGTGAGGTTCACCACGGAGACGAGGCCCACCTTGGAATCGGCATAGGCCATCATCACGGCCGCGGCATCCAGGCGGAGCGGCGTGACGACGATCTTGCCGTCCTCCACGGCCACGTTGAACTCCTTGGGGCTGTACCCCGCGACCCCCACGACGGTGCCCTCGGTCTTGGCGGACACGGTGTAGGGAATCTCGATGGGATCCAGGGTTCCGAAGGTGAATTCGGCGGTCTCGATGTTCAGCTGGAAGGCCTCGGCGAACGGGATGTTCACCGTGGAGCCGTCGGAGAGCGTGAGGACCACCGCCTTGTCGGTGACGGCGAGGTTCGTGAAGATGCCGTCCTGGAGGGTGGCGCCTTCGCTCTTGACCGGTCCGAGGTTGGTCTTCTTGCCGTCGACCTCCACCCAGAGGTTGCCCTCCTCATCGATGGAGAAAACGGGCGTCTGGTACACGGGAATCTCCTCGTCGTCCATCTTGACGGCCTGTCCGTTCACGGCCCAGACCAGTTCGCCGGCGCCGTTGCGGATCACGGAGAACACGGGGCCCTGCGTCGGATCGGCGGGGACGATGTTGAAGTGCACGATGTTGCCGTCGGTGTAGGTGACGGTGATTCCGGTGGTGCGGCCCGTCTCCGGGTCCTTGTACTCTTCCACCTTGCGGACGAACTTGCCGTCGCCGAGGGCGGACTGCAGGGCGGAGACGTTCGCCTCCAGCTCGCTGACCCGGAGGTCCAAGCCGGCGATCAGTTCCCGGACGCCGGTGTCGTCATATTCCTTGGCGCAGCCCACTGCCAGGAGCGCCAGCACAACGAGCGTAAAAAACTTTTTCATATGGTTCTGTATTTATTATTAGTTTCAAGTTATTCGACGGTGCATCGGACGGAGCCGAGACGGGCCTTCGGCGCGGAGCCGAACGTGTAGGACCGGTCGGAACGGAGGTCGGCGCCGGGACCCTTGGCGTCGTCGGACGCCTGGGAAGTCCAGTACAGGGTGCGGACGCCCACCTTGGAGAGACCGTTCACGGAGTAGTCGTCGCGGTAGCCCGCGATCGGGAACACGGACGCGTCCGGGGAGCCCACCTTGAGCCAGCCGGCGGTGAGGTCCACGCCCCAGCCCGCCTGGGCGGACAGGTCGGCGCTCCAGAACGGGTTGGCCGTGTTCTTCTTCGGCACGCGGTAGCCCGGAGGGCACGGGTCGTAGATGGTCTTGTCGGCATCGGCCCAGAACTCGTTGTTCACGACGAGGCACCAGTCCCCGTTGTTGATGTGGCCGAGGAGAGTCGGGTTCGCGATGGCGTCCTCGAGCAGGATCTGGCCCGGGGCCACTTCCTCGGGAACGCCGGCGTACGTCGCCGGGCTGCTGCCCTTGAAGGTGCCGGCCGCGGTGAACGGGTCCTTGCGGCCCCACTGGTACATCATGCCGTAGGAGGCCGGGCTCACTTCGGCGTCCCCCGCCTCGGCGGCCACGAGGGCGCCCAGGTTACGGTCCATCAGGTCCACGCCCATGATGCCGCCGAAGTTGGCGGTGACGATCGGGGTAGCGGGAATCCAGATGTGCCAGCTCCAGAGGATCTTGCCGGAGGCGTCCTTGGCGGCGACGAGCGCGTTGCCGGGATGCAGGGTCGCGGGGGTGCGGAGGATGATGAAGTCCTCGGCGAACGAGGCGTGGGCGAGCACGCTGTTCGGCTCGACCTCGGAATTGTCGTTCCAGGTCTCCCAGAGGATCACGGCGTCGTCCACGTCCTGCAGGTAGTTCGTGGGCTCGTTGCCGTAGACCGCCTTGAACTTGTAGCTGCCGGGCTCGTTGATGATGTAGCAGTTCGCGTTGCCCGCGGTGTCCAGGTCCTTGACGTCCTTGGAGAACGGGTTGTCGTAGTGCTGGATCTCGCCGGAGATGTCCCCGAGGTCCACGATGGCGCCGCGGGTGATTTCCACGGGCTCCGTGTACTTGAAGATCTTGGTATAGTCGTCGCCCTCCTTGAACTTGATGACGAATCCGGCCGGGAAGGACGTCTCGTCGGGCAGGAACATCAGGATCCTGTTCCCGTCGACGGTGCCGTCCATCTGGATGATCGGATTGCCCACATACTGTTTGTAGTACTGTTCGTTGTCGGTGATCTTCACCTGGAGGAACTCATAGCCCAGGGCGTCCTTCTTGGGCGTGGAGACGGTGTAGCCGCCCAGGCCCTCGCCCACGGTCATCGACAGGATGCCGAGGATGTGCTGGAACTGGAAGGTGTCGCCGGTGTTGCACGCCGCCAGGATCTGCTGCTGGGTCGTGGAGAACTTGCTGTAGAAGAAGCAGTGCTTGAGGTTGTCCGCCACCGACGCCGGATAGGAGGCGTACAGGGTGCTGGAACAGTCTTCCCGCTTGTAAGGGAACAGGCCGTCCACCTTGACGGTGGCCGTCTTGCCGTCGCCGGAGATGTCCCCGGCGCCGAGGGTCACGGTCACCTGGTCCTTGGCGTATTCGCCGTGGACGACGATCTGGTCGCCGGCCTTCCAGGCGGTCTTGACGGACGCGGGCACCTCCTCGCCCTCCCCGACGGTGACGTCGGGAAGGACGAAGGTGAGCGTGCGGGTCTCGGGCTGGGGTCCTTCCGGTTCGGGCGGAACCGGAACCGGCTTCTCGTGGCAGGAGAAGAGCGGAAGAAGGACTGCGCAAAGGATCGCTATTCTTTCAATCGTTTTCATGATTTCTCTCGTTTAATGGTCCTTTGTCTATTCCCAGTTCATCGGCGGGGTGTATTCGTACCACTCGAGGACGGCGGAACCGGAGTTCTCGTTGTCCACGCCGATGTACACGTTGAAGGTCGTCCCCCACTTGACGGAGCGCAGCAGGCTCTCGGACGTGTCGAAGCTGCCCGCCTCCACGCCGTTCACCAGGTAGGTGACATGGCAGTGCTCGGGACCGCTGGGGTCGAACTTGAAGGTAAATTCGATGGGCTGGGTGAAATCCACGGCTGTGTAGCCGTCAATCGAAGGCTTGTTGCCGTCGCCGGCGGCGTTGAAGTCGAAGCCAATCTTGCCATCGGCCGGACGGATGTCGGCCTTGAGCTCGCAGCCCTCGTCGAAGCAGAACCAGTGGCGCACGCGGACGCCCGCCTCGGAAGCCGGGTTCTGGGTGATCGCGCTCCAGTGGAAGGTGTAGTTGCCGAACGGCTTGCTGCTGTTGTGCAGACGGGCCTTCGCATTGAACAGCGTACCGCCGAGATCCTTGTTGTAAGACGGCGCGTTGGTCCAGTCGGAGGACCAGGAGCCGAGCTCGTCGGCGTTGAACATCACGCGGACCGGGGTGATCTTGTAGGCCTGCTTCACCACGATTTCCTTCGTCGCGGCGTAGTCGCCCTCGTGGGCCACCACGTTCTTCAGGATGATGACGGCGCTGCGGAGGCCGTCACCGTCGTTCTGGGTGAAGGAGAGCTGGATCTTGCCGTTGCCTTCGCCCGTCGGGGTGAGGATCTCGAACCAGTCGTCGGTCGCGGACTCCTTGGCGACGGTCCACTGGGTGTTGGACAGGACCTCCACCTCGCCGGCGGCCTGGTCGTAACCGGCCCGGACCTCGGTGGAGAGCGGGACCAGCTGGACGCCGTCCTGGGTGAACTTGATGAGGGCCGCGGCGACGTCGTGGCGGTCGTACACGGTGACCTCGGCGTAGCGGAGCTCGGAGGAGTTCTCGGCGGCGTTCACCGTGACGGTGCCCGTGCCGTGGCCGGTCGCTCCTTCCGCGACGCTCACCCAGTCACCGTCGGTGACCTTGGCACTCCAGTCCTGGTTGGACTTGATGTGGATGAAGTGGTCCCCGCCGGCCTTGGTGACCTCCTGGTCGAGGTCTTCCTCGGTGACGGTCAGGAAGGCGCTTCCCTTCTGGCGCACGGTGATCACCTTGCCCGTCCAGTAGTCGCTCTTGATCGTGATCTTGTCCTCCCGGTCGTCCAGGAAGGTGTTGTCGTAGTACTGCACGCGGATGACCGTGGCCTCGGCCTTGCCGTCGTGCACCGCGTCCCGATCGGAGGCGTCACCCTCCTCCTCGCTGATGATGCACCAGTCCGGGTGCTCGCTCGTGACGGTCCAGGGGTCGGTGGACGCCACCAGGATGGTGAACGCCTTGGCCCCGGTCGCCGGCAGGTCGTAGGTGTCCTGCGCGCGGTAGCGCAGGTCCACGATCTTCACGGGCTGCTCATCCTTCGGCTTGCAGCCGGTAGCCAGCCCCGTGACGAGGGCTGCGGCGCAGCAGAAGAGTAGGAATATCTTTTTCATGGCTCGGACGGATTAATAAGCCTCTGCATTGACGGTAATGTCGGCGCTCTTGACGACATACCAGCTGCCGTCGGAGGTCGTGCTGTAGAATCCGAAGTAGTAGTTCACCACGTCCGGATTGTAGTAGAACGGGTTGTTGCCGGTGTGGGAGATCTTCTCGGTGCCGTCCACCTTGACCCACATGTCCAGCTTGGTCGCATCCTCGGCGTTGGGCTTGAAGCCGTACTCGAAGGTTTCCATCGCATTCAGTTCGGCCTTGGAGACGGAGTAGTAGGTGCTCTTGTAGGCGCTGGTGCCCGCCGCGTCGGCCATGTTGCCGTCGGTGCGGATGCGGATGTTGCCGCCGAGGGACAGCTGGTTGTAGATGTTCACACCGCCGATGGCGCCCTGGACCCAGAGCTGGCCGGCGTCGCCGAAGCCCTTGTCCCCCATGGTCAGGGTGATGGTCATGCAACGAAGGCCTTCCTTCAGATAGACGCGGGAGCCCTTGTCGCCGGAGAGCTTCACGGAGCCGTCCTCGAGCACCTCGCCGTTCTGGACATCGAAAGCGGTGTCCTGGGTGAGCTCGACGCTGTCGGTCGCGCCGGAGGCCGCGACGATGGAAACGGCGCCCACGCGCGGGGCGAAGAGGTTGTTCATCGCGGCGACGACCTTGAAATGGCTGTCATCGACCTTCTCCACGGTGAAGCCGGGCACGTCGGTCTGGGGCTCCCAGGACTTGGTGGCGTTGACCTCGAGCACGAGCTCGCCGCCCGCGACCGGCAGGGTGGGATCGGCCGGCGGGACAATGTTGAAGGCGGCGCCAGTCTGGCGGACCTCGAAGGTGTAGTCCTCGCCCGCGACGCGGATGGTGATGACCGCCTTGCGGGCCGCGTCGTCGTTCGGGGCGGCCGTGACGTTGATGATGGTCTGCTTGCCGTCACCCTGGCCTTCCTCCTTGTCGAAGGTGATCCAGTCCTTGTCGGAACTCACCGTCCAGGGGAGGTCGGTGCGGATCTTGAGGGCCTGGGTGCCGCCGGCGCCCGGGAATTCCCCGGAGATCTCGGTGATCTCGCAGGAGCCGGTCTGGGTGATGTCGAAGGACTCCTCGTCATCCCCGGCGACCACGGTCACCGTGGCCCCGCGCACCAGCACGTCGGAAGGATCCGCCGTGGCGGTGATGGTCAGGGTGCGGCCGTCCGGGTCGGGATTGCCCTTCTCCGGGGAGAAGTGCAGCCAGGACACGTCGGAACGGACCTCCCAGGGGACGTTCGTGTTGATGGTGAAGGTGAGCGGGCCGCCCGCCGCGGAGTAGTCCTTGGCGACCGGCGTCACGAACAGCCGGCCTTTCTTGGCCTGGGTGATCGTGACCGTATAGTACTTGCTGATCCGCTCGGCCGCGACGGTCAGGGTCGCGGTGCGGTCCTCGCCGCTGTCGTTGTCGGCGAAGCTCACGACGACGTCGGAGACCAGGCTGGACGCCGAGCTGGACGCCGGGGTGACGGTGACCCAGTCCGCGCCGCCGGAACGGGTGACCGTCCAGGGCGAGTTGGAACTGACGTTGAAGGTGATATTGTCCGGACGGGAAGCCGGCACCGAGTAGGTCGTCAGCGCGTCACAGACCAGCCGGAGATTCGCATACTCCTTTTCGGGAGTCATCTGCGTGTCGATCTCGTACTGCTGGCACGCGGCCGCAGCGCCGAGGACGCAGAGGGTTGCAAAGATTCTGGTTATCGTTTTCATATCTCGATTGTTTTTTATTCCGTGGTTTCCGTGGTTTGGCTCCATCCGGGGTTCTGGGGATTGAGGTTGGGGTTGCAGAACAGTTCGGCCTGCGGGATCGGGTAGAGGTTCTGGCGGGAGGACCAAGTGCGGTTCTCCACGACCGTCCGCTTATAGCTGAACTGGCCGCCACTCCGGGTGATTTCCACACCGTCGATGCGGCCCTGGGTGGCCTGGCCGATATCCCAGCGGCGCACATCCCAGAAGCGGTGGTCTTCGAAGGCGAACTCCACGCGCCACTCGCGGCGCACGGCCTCGCGGAAGGCGTCCGCGGAGGTGGCGCTCACCGCCGGCATCCCGGCGTTCGCGCGCACCTGGTTCAAGGCGTCGAGCGCGCTGATGCTGAAGGAACCATCCGTCGCCGTCGGGCTGCCCAGATACTCGTTCAGGGCCTCGGCGTAGGTGAGGAGGGTCTCCGCGTAGCGGTACACGATCCACTGGTGCTTGTTCGTCACCGTGTTCTCCGGGGTGAAGCTGGTGCTTTCCTGGATGTAGCGGCGGAGGTAGTACCCGGTCGGGGAACCCAGGTCGCTGCGGGTCGCGGAATAGTCGCGGCCGCCCACGAAAGTCTCGATCGTCGTGCCCTTGAAGGACATCCCGTTGGCGAGGATCGCGCGGGCGAAGCGCGGGTCGCGGCCCTCGTACGGCTTCGTGATGTCGAAGGCGGGATCGGCGGTCTTCCAGCCGTCGGCCTCGAGGACGATGTCATAGCCGCCGGCCGTCTGGAATGCGTCCACCAGGTTCTGGGTGGGATAGCTTCCGCCGAGGGACGTGCGCTGGCCCTCGGTGAACCGCACCGGGAAGTTGTAGCGCTCGAAGCTCTGGCTCTCGGACCGCATGATGGCGAAGATCACCTCCTGGGAGAGGTAGTTGTTCGCCTTCTCGGCGGGATCCAGCCGGTAGATGCCGAGGTCCATCAGTTCCTTCGCCGCGGCGACCGCCTTCTGCCACTTAGACTTGTCGCCCGAAGGGTTGTGCAGCGGGGAGGCGGCGTAGAGGAGCGCCTTCGCCTTCACCGCCAGGGCGAAGCCCCGGGTGACGCGGCCGATCTCGTCGTCCAACAGGCCCACATAGGTGTCGGGCAGCTTCGCGGCGGACTCGGAGCACTCGGTCACGATGAAGTCGACGACCTCGTCGAAAGGAGTCTTTGCAATCTCGTTGGCCTCCTCCGCCGTGAGCATCGTCAGCGGCATCGGGATGTCGCCGTAGCGGCGGGCCAGCTCGAAGAAGTAGTATGCGCGGAGGACCCTCGCCTGGTACGGATAATACGCGAGGTGCTCCAGCCAGCGCTGGTACTTGTTGTCATATTTGTACATGGACAGGTCCACGGTCTCGATGGACTCGAGGAACTCGTTGGCCGAGCGGATGCCGTTGTAGAGGCTCCACTTGTCGTCCACGGTGTTCAGGGCGCTCCAGTTTCCGTTGGTGAAGCGCTGCACGCTGGCGTCCGGGTCGGCGTATTCGGCGTCGTCGGAGCCGCAGTCGCGCAGGGCGCTGCTCACGTCGGCGATGTCCTTGTTGGGCATGTAGCCGTAGATGTTCGTGAGCATCTTCTGGATGTTGCTGTACGTCAAGTACATGTCCTCGCGGGTGTAGTCGCTGGACGACTCGTCGAAGTCCAGGAAGTTGCAGCCCGAGAGAAGAAGCGCAGCAGAAAGTAGGCAGAATATCTTTTTCATGGCGTTTCCCGGTTTAGAAGGTGAACTTAACGCCGCCCCAGAAGGTGCGGAGGGAAGGATAATACGCGCCCAGCTGCTCGGGATCCGCGAACCGGATGTTGTCCGTCGAGAACAGGTTCGTGCCCGTCAGGGAGAGGGTGACGTCGCACAGCTTCGTCGCCGACCTCGGAATGGTGTAGGAGATGCCCGCGTTCCGCAGCTTGATGAAGGAGCCGTCGCGGTACCACAGCGAGTTCGCCTGGTAGTTGTTCGGGTTCTCCTGCGTGGTGAGGCGCGGCATCGTGGCGTACATCTCGCGGCCCGGCGCCCAGGTGACTTCCCGGTTCAGGAAGGTCTGGGAGATGGTCGTGTTGGACACCAGCGGCTGGTACAGCGGGGAATCCAGGAGGTCGATGGTGACACCGGTCACGCCCTGGAAGTCCGCGAAGACCTTGAGGCCCTTCCAGCCGGCGTGCAGGCCGAAGCCGAAGGTGAGGAGCGGCGTCGAGCTGCCGAACATCTTCACGCGGTCCTGCTTGTCGATGACGCCGTCGCCGTTCTGGTCGAGGTACTTCAGGTCGCCGGGCTTGACGGCGCCGAAGGTCTGCCGAGGGCTGTTGTTGATCTCCACCTGGTTCTGGAAGATGCCGATCACCTCCAAGCCATAGCGCTGGCCCACCGGATTGCCCTTGTGGTACAGGTAGTCGTACATCTGGTAGGCCTGGCCGTCGTCGACGACCTTGGAGAACAGCCAGCCGCCGTTGGCGTACAGGCCGTACTCGAAGTCTCCGTGGCGGTTGTTCCAGGAGACGCCCAGGTCGAAGCCCTTGTACTTCTCCTCGCCGATGCTCTGCTCGTTCACGTCCACGCCGATCACGCCCGAGATGTTGGACGGGTCGATGAGGATGTTGCGGCGGTCCTCCAGGAAGCCTTCCACATTGATCATGAGACGCTTGCCGAAGAGGCCGAAGTCAAGGCCGGCGGTCGCTTTCTTCGACAGTTCCGGGGCCAGGGTGACGGCCGCCATCGGGCCTTCGGTGCGGCCGCTGAAGCCGGTACCGCCGTTGGCGCCGAAGTAGTAGCTGTTGCCGCTCACGTAGTTCTGGCGCCAGAGCTCGTGCTCCAGGTCGCCGTCGGAGCCGCTGAGGCCGACGGAGCCGTACACTTTCAGGTAAGGCTCGCCGTCCAGGGCGATGGCGCCGAGGCTCACGGCCGGATACCAGTGGAAGCGCTTGCCCTTGGGCATGTAGGCGGAACCGGAGCGGTTCACGACCACATCGGCAAAGACGCGCTGTTTCCAGTTGTAGCTCACCGTGCCCAGGATTTCCTGGGTCTTGGAGGAATTGTTCTGGCCGCTGAGAATCCAGGAGCGCTGGCGGTAGGCCGCGTGCGCCTCCACGTGGTGCGCGTCGAAGTCGCGCTCCCAGTTCAGGCGGGCCTGAAGCTCCATCTTCATCTGCAGGCCGTAGAAATAGTGGTCGTAATCCACCGTCTTGGAGCTCACGCCGTAGTACTTCTGTTCGCTCAGGATGTAACCCTGATTGCCCTGGGCGGCCACGGTGCTCACGAGCTCGGAGTACTGCCAGTCCTTGGAGGCGCGCTCGTACAGAAGGCCGATGTAGTCGAAGGCCACGTTCGCGTCGGCGGACAGGCCCGGGACGATCATCCCGAGGTCCTGCCGGAGCAGGATGTCCGCCAGCACCTTGGTCTGGGACCACTGGCGCTGACCGTTCTCCTGCATCACGGCCACCGGGTTGACGTTGCCGTACAGGGAGGTTCCGCCGTACACGCCGTCCGCCTGCATCACGGGGAACGCGGCGGCGGGCAGGGTGTAGAGCGTGCTCTCGATGCGGCCGGAATAGTAACCCTGGTTGAATTCCGCGAGGCGGGCCTTCACGCCGATCTTCATCAGCGTGGAAGGCGTGATGTTCACGTCCACGTTCGCGCGGATGCCCAGGCGGTTGTCATAGTGATTCGCGTTGTAGCGGTCGTCGGCGGTGGCCTTCTTGTACAGGAAGTCCTCCTTCAGGTAGTCGACCGCGGCGAAATAGCGGAAGTTGCGGTTGCCGCCCGTGAAGGTGAACTCGGCCTGGTGGTTGTCACCGTGGTCGCGGAACACCTCGTTCCACCAGTTGACGTTCGGATAGGCGTACGGATACTGGCCGCTGTACAGGGCGAGGAGCTCCGCATCGTTGTACTTGGCGGGCAGGCCGTCCAGCGAACGGGCCTCGTTCACCAGGAAGCCGTAAGTATAGGCGTCGGCGAACTCGGGCGCGCGGAACATGGTCTGCAGGCCGTACTGATACCGGGCCGTCACCTTGAGCGGGGCGTCCTGGCCGCGCTTGGTCGTGATGGAGATGACGCCGTTGCCGCCCTTGACGCCGTACAGCGCTGCGGCGGCCGCGTCCTTGAGGATCTCGATTTTGTCGATCTCCACCCCCTCCAGGTCGTCCAGGTCGCGGGGGAAGCCGTCCACCAGCAGCAACGGGCTGTGGCCGCGCAGGCGGAGGGAGAGCTTCAGCCGGGACCGGTTGGAGTCATAGGTGCTGGAGCTGTTCTTCACCAGCAGGCCGGAGAACTGCCCGTACAGGGCATTCGCGATGTCCACTTCGGGACTCTTCTCGAAGAGGCCGCCTCCGGCGGTAAGGGCGCCGCCTGCCCGGAGCTGGAACAGATTTCCCAGCTCGATGGAATCCAGCGGCGACACGGTCTCCTGGGCGGAAGCCGCGGCGGCGACAAGAAGCAGCGGAAGAGTTATATATGCAAACAATCTTTTCATATTCGGGCACATTTTAGATTACCAACCCGGATTCTGCGTCATCCCGTAGTTCTTGTTGATCTCGAGCGCGGGGATGGGGGCGAGATACCATTTGGTATCCCAGCTCGTGTACCACTTGCGCGGCGGATAGGCTTCCTTCTCCTTGAAGGTGAAGACGGTCGCCGCGTTGTTGTTGTCGCCGAAGGACGTCAGGCCCCGCAGCGGCGTGGTGAACGCCTCGGTCAGGCCCCAGCGGACCATGTCGAACCAGCGGACCTCCTCGAAACCGAACTCGAGTTCGCGCTCCAGGATGAGGGCCTTGCGGAACTCCTCCTGGCTCAAGCCCTCGGGAAGGCCGGGCAGGCCGACGCGGGCGCGCACGGCATTGACCCAGGCATACGCCTTGTCGGACGGACCGCCGTCGGCCTCGTTATAGGCCTCGGCGCAGTTCAGGAGCACTTCCGCGAAACGCATGAAGGGCCAGTGCGGCGGCTGAGAGCGGTCGGTGTTCTGCTGCAGGACGAACTTCATCATCAGGAAACCGGTGCAGCCGTCCTGGTGGTACTTGTGGTTGTCGTAGCCACGGCCCACGGAACCGTCGCGCCAGATGTCGCCGGGCACGCCGATGTTCTCGTACAGACGGGGATCGCGGGTCTCGGAGAAAGTGGCGCCATTGACCTTGAGCGTGCCGAGCGGATCCGGCTTGAAGAACGGATGCTCCGGCCAGGAGGCCTTGTCTTCCCAGGGGAAGTCGTCCGGGAAAGGCTCTCCGTTCGCCCAAGGGAACTTGTTCACCCAGTCGAGGGTGGCGCCGCTGCCGTAGGAGCCCTGCACCTCGAAGTGCTTGTCGTGGTAGCTGGTGCTGTTGGACTTGCGGATGGAGATGATGCTCTCGGAGCTGCCGCGGTCGAAATATCCCTTGCGGTAGGCGAGACGGTAGGCGCGCGGGGAAATGAGGCCCGTCACGGGATCGGGCTGCGCTTCGCAAAGCGCATAGTGGCCGTTCGCGAGCTGCTGGCGCATGAACTCGTCCGCGGCGGCCTTGGCGGCCTGCCAGCGGGCGGGGTCGTAGTTGCCGTAGCAGGTGTACTCGTCGGCCTGCGGATGCCACTTGGTGTTGGAGTTGAAGGTCGGGGAGGCGGCGAAGCACAGGACCCGGAGCTTGAGGCCCAGGGCGCCGGCGCGCGTCATGCGGCCGTCCTCCGCGGCGCTCACGGCCCAGGGAAGGTCCGGAGCGGCCTCGTCGCAGAGCTTCACGATGAAGTCCACGGTCTCGGCGAAGGTGTTGCGCGGATAGGTCATCTCCTCGGCAGGGTCGATGGCGTGGTCGATGATCGGCACGCCGCCCACGTAACGGAGCATGTTCGAATAGGCGATGGCCATGCAGAGCTTGGCCTCGGCCTTCTTCTTCGCAAGTTCCGCCGGATCGGCGTCCGGGATGCGGCCGGCATTCTCCAGGAACGCCCAGGCATAGTAGATGGCCTTATAATCCTTCTCGCTGCCGAAACGGTAGGTCTCGCCGCCCGCATAACCGCTGGACAAGTTGGCGGAAAGACCGCCGGAATAATAGAGGTTGTTCGGACCGTCGCTGTCCGAATGCTTGTTCGAAACGAAGTGGTCGGTGATGGACTCCAGGAAATCGCTTCCCATCTTGGAGTCGAAGTCGGAAACCAGCCCGTACGGGAGATAGTAATAGGCCGATGCCAGCACCTTGTCGGCGTCCTTCAGGGAGGCGAACAGGGTGTCGATGGTGGCGCCGGAAGTTTCCGGGGCCTTGGACAGGCCGGCGTCTCCCAGTTTCATGCTCTCACAAGCGACCAGACCGGCGCCCACGAGGGCGATCGTCAGTATTTCGATGAATCTTTTCATGGTTCGCTCGGTTTAGAAAGTGACACTCAGGGACATGTTGTAGGTCTTGACCAGCGGATACTGGCCACTGGAGGAACTGGACTTCGCTTCCGGGTCCTGCAGGGTCATCTTCGAAAGCGTCCAGAGGTTGTAGCCCGTGAACATCAGGCTCAGGGAACTGATCCCCAGCTTGTCGAACAGCCGGCTGCGGGTGAAGGTGTAGCCGAAGCTGGCGCTCTTCAGGCGCAGGTAGGAGGCATCCACGGTCCAGAGGGTGGAATTCTCGGAATTCCACGGGTAGTTGTTCTTGGTGAAGCGCGGCAGGGTACCGTCTTCGCGGCCGGGTGCCCAGGGATTGTCATTGTCAATCCAGGAGTTCTCCGCGAAGATCTTCAGGAGGCCGCGGTGTCCCGAGTTCGTGAACGGAATCCGGTAGTCGGCGTTCCAGACACGGCTCACGTTCGTCGCCGCCACCCAGTTCAGGTTCATGCTGAAGCCCTTGTAGCCGAACTTCCAGTTGGAACCGAACACGTATTCCGGGCGGTTCGGATACCCGTCGTACATCTTGTCCAGGCCGTCGACGATATTGTCGCCGTTGAGGTCCTTGTACATACAGTCACCTGGGAACACCGCGTTGGAAGGCTGCGGAAGGTCCGGATTCAGGTGCAGGACACCGTCGGCGTCGGTATAGAAGTCGCTCTTCTGGTACAGGCGCTCGAACTGGTACAGCATATAGCGGTTGGTGGGACCACCGGTCTCCCGCTGGTATTCGTACTGGGGCTCCACCTCGCCCTCTTCGATGATCTTGTTGCGGGCGAAGGTGACGTTGCCGTTGAGGTCGTACGTGAAATTGCCGATATGGTCCTTCCAGCCGATCTCGATCTCATAGCCCTGGTTGTCCACGATACCGAGGTTCATGACGGGAGTCTGGTAGGGAATGATGCCGGGAAGGATCGGATCGATCAGGATGCCGGTCCGGTGTTCCCGGAAGATATCCCCGGAGAAATGCAGGCGGTAATTGAACAGGTCGAAGTCCAGACCGACGTTGGCCTTGAGCGCCGTCTCCCAGGTCACACCCTTGTTGCCCGGCGTGCCGATTTCGTAGCGCGGCACACCGTCGCTCTTGCCCGTGCCGAAGTAATACACGCCGGCATCGTTCCAGACGCCGTCCATGTACATGAAACGGACCTTGGTGTCCTTGTTGCTCTTGTCGCTGCCGACCAGGCCGATGGAGGCGCGGAGCTTCAGGAAGTCAATCCACTTGGCCTTCTTCATGAACTTTTCCTCGGAGATCACCCAGCCCAGGGAACCGGACGGGAACAGGCCGTACCGGGTCTTGCCCGGGGCGAAGTTCTCGGAGCCGTTGTAACCGGCGGAGAGGTCGACGAGGTATTTATCGGCGTACCCGTAGGTCACGCGGGCCACATAGCCCACGTACCCGTTCGGCAGCCAGCCGTAATACTTGGGATAGTAGTCGCGGGACTGGTTGTACAGCAGCAGGCCGCTCACCGCATGCTTGTGCGCGAACTTGCGCTTATAGTCGATGCGGGCCTCGAGGTACCAGCTCTTGTCGTCGTCCGAGGACTCGCCGTAGCTCAGGGTAGGCTGGCTGCCGCTGATGACCGGCACGTAGGTGCGGTCGAAGGCGGGATCGGCCATGTCCAGGCCGGAATTGTCGGCCCAGGAGGCATACTCGATGGTCTGGTGGTAACCGCCGGAGCCGGTGCGCTTCTTGGTGAGCTCCATGTCAGTGTCATAGCTTCCCTTGACGGAGGCGGAGAGGCCTTCGGTGATGAAGTCCAGCTTCTGGGTGATCGTCATGTCCATCCCGAGGGTGGTCTTGTACTTGCTCTGGTAACCGGACCAGTAGTAGTACTCCCAGCCGTTCCACTTGGTAAGGCCGTCCGGCAGGGCGTCGTAGGAGACCACCGTGACCGGCATGTCGTTCACGATGCCCGGGGAGGCCGTCGGGTGGGCCCACAGCATCGTCAGCATCCAGATGTTGTCGCGGTTGCTGTTCAGCGGCTCGCGGGTGTTGCCGATGACGCCGCTGATGTTGAACTTCATGTCCGTCGTCTCGGTGAGCTTGAAGTCCAGGTTCGCGCGGTAGTTGTACCGGTTGTACGCGTAGTTGTTGTCATAGGTGACGTCCGGAATCTGCTTCAACAGACCATTCTGGAACATGTAACCCATCGACACGAAGTAGCGGACCTTGTCCGAACCGCCGGAGATGTTGATGTTGTTCTTGGTCTGCAGGAAGGCCTTGCGGAACATCAGCTCGTTCCAGTGGGTGTTCGGGTACATGATCGGGTCGGAACCCGTCCGGTAGGCCTCGAGGGCTTCGCGGGTGAAGTACAGGCCCGGATCGGTCTTGCCGTCATTCCATTGATACACATTGTAATACCGGGCGAAGTCGTAGCTGTCGCACTGCTCGATGTAGGACATCGGCATCTGGACACCGGTGATGGAGCTCACGGAAATTTTCGGCTTGCCCGCGTCACCGCGCTTGGTGGTGACGATGATGACGCCGTTCGCACCGCGCACACCGAACACCGCCGTGGAGGCGGCGTCCTTCAGGACGGACAGGCTCTCGATTTCATTCGGGTCCACCGTGTTCAGCGGACGCTCGACACCGTCGACCAGGATGAGCGGTTCGGCATTGGAGTCGGAGAGGGAGCCTACGCCGCGGATGTAGATCTTGGCGTAGTCTTCACCCGGCTGGCCGGTCTCCTGGATGGTGGTGACGCCCGGCATCTGGCCGGCGAGGATGTTGGTCACATCCGCCACCGGCGCCTTGATCAGCGCCTTGTTGTCGATGGACGTGAGCGCGCCCGTGATGGTCGCCTTGGTCTGGGTGCCGTAAGCGACCACGACCGTGGCGTCCAGGGTTTGGGTGTCGTCCCGGAGCACGATCGTGAACGTGCGCTGCTTGCCTACCGTCACCGTTTCGGTGACGTAGCCCAGGGCCGAAACCTCCAGCACAGCAGTCTCACCGGGGACGACAAGCGTGAAGTTGCCGTCCGCATCGGCAGCCACACCGGTGGTCGTCCCCTGGAGGGTGACGCCCGCACCGATCACCGGCAATCCGTCTCCGTCCACGACACTACCCTTGACGGTAATGCCCCGGTTCTGCGCGGAGGCGATCCCTCCCCACAGCCCCAGGAAGAGGCACAGAGCGGCAGCCAGCTTTGAGAATTGGACTACTTTCTGTTTCATTGGGTTTTGTTTATGGGTTATTTTTCTGGTTGTATATTATTGCAGTACTGTTTCCTTTCCATAGATGGCTTTCACCAGCGCGCCCAGCAGGGCGTGGTCGCCGGTGTCGCACCGGTATTCCCAGAACATCGCGCCCAGGTGGCCGTTCGCCACCACGTAGGCGCCCTTCGCCGCGACGGACTCGGGGTCGTCGTAGGAGAGGACGTTCTTGCCGGACGCATCGACCAGGAAGGGCACCATCGCGGTGGCGTCCCACTGGCGCGTCACGGGCCGGGCCAGGGCCTTGCCTTTGTACTGGCCCTTCTCCAAGATGTCGGGAATCTCGTAGTATTTCACGGAATACTCGAAGATCTTGGTCCCTTCCGCCGGATTCTTCTCCGCCTTGCCGTAGAACGGCACGCCCATCACCTGGCGGTTCTTGGGCACGCCGGCCTTCACGTGCGCGTCGACGGCCTCGTCCCAGCTCCGGTGCGTGAAGCGGCTGGACTTGTGCAGCGGGGAATTGTGCCCGTTGGGGGCCGCGCCCATGTCGTAGGTCATCACATTGACATAGTCGATGTACTTGATGGCCGTCTTCCAGTCCACATACTTGCCGCTGGAGGAAGAGGCGAAGGAGATGATCTTCGAGGTGCCCAGGGTCTCGCGGAGCTCCCGGAGCACGAGGTTGAAGTTCTGGGTGTCCATCGGGTCGCAGCCGGTCTCGTTGTCGGCCGACACGGTGGGATACTCCCAGTCGATGTCCACCCCGTCCAGTTTGTGTTTGTCGATGAGCTCCTTCACGGACTGGCAGAATTCCGTCCGCTTGGCGTCGCTCTTGGCCATTTCGGAGAATCCGTCGGCGTGACCGCCCCAGCCGCCGATCATCAGCATCACTTTCAGCTTGGGATTCACGCTCTTGAGGGCCACCACCTTGCTGATGGGAGCCTTCGAGGATTCGGTGATCACGATGCCGCCGTCGCCCGTCTTGGGGTTCTTGAAGCGGCCGTGGGCATAGTTGATGTGGGTCAAGAGCTTCACCTCGGGGAGCACCTCGGTGTACTCCGTAAAGTAGGCCAGGACGATGGGCGTCTGGCCGATGTCCGTGCAGAGGGTGCCTGTGCCGGTTCCTGAGCCGGTCGAAGAGCCGGAACCGCCGTTATTATCGCCGGTACCGCTGCCGTTCCCATTCCCATTGCCGGTCCCCGTCCCGGTCGACGGATGCGTGTTCGGCGGGGCGATGACGATGTTCGTCGCCGGCTTTTCGCAGGAGAACACGCACAAGGACAAGCCTAAAGCAAGGCTGGCGAGGATACGGGCGGTCTTGTTCAGTTTCATACGGCCATGTGGTTGGTGGCTTTCACGGACAAAATTAATCGGGTTGCTTTTTCGCTGTGGAAATATTTGCGTATTTCAACTCCCAATTTGCGAAAACTCTACTTGATCAGTTTCCGGATGCGGTTGGAAAGTTCCGCGTTCTCCATCACGCCCTGGAAATCCTCGGCGTGGGGGCCGTAGGCGAAGACCGGGACCACGATGCCGTGGTGGCCCTTCGTGGAGAAATGGACCTTCACGTTGCGCTCCTCCAGACTGCCGCCCACGAGGGTGATGCCGCCGGTGCCGTGGTCGGCCGTGATGACCACCAGGGTGTGGCCGTCGTTCTCGGCCCACTGGAGCACCTTGCCGATGGTCTTGTCGAAATCGAAGAGCTCCTCGGCCATGTAGCCCACCTTGTTGCGGTGCGCCCAGTCGTCGATCTGGGAGCCTTCGACCATCAGGAAGAAGCCCTTCTTGTTGTCCTTGGAAAGCAGTTCGATGGCCTTCATCGTGCCGTCCTCCAGCACGGGGCCGCGGTCCAGGCACGGGTCCATGTCCAGCGGGGCGAACAGGGCCAGGAGCTTGCCGTCGTGGACATTCGCGAGCTCTTCGCGCTTCTCCACGAAGTTGTAGCCGCGCGCCTTCATCTCCTGGATGAGGTTCCGGCCGTCCTCGCGCTGGTCCCAGAACTGGCGGCCGCCACCGAGGATGAAGTCCACGCCGCTGTCCACGTACTGGGCGGCGATCTCCGCCTCCAGGTGGCGGTCCGGGCTGTGGCATACGAAGTCGGCGGGCGTGGCGTCGTTGATGCGGCACGTCACGACGAGGCCGGTCTTCTTGCCCAGGGACTGCGCCTTATGGAGCAGGGTGAAGAACGGTTTTTCGTTCACATCCTGGCCGATGTAGCCGTATTTGGTCTTCTCGCCGGAGGAAAGGGCGGTGCCGCCGGCGCAGGAATCGGTGATGAGCTTGTCCGCGCAGTAGGTCCGGGAATAGCCGGCCACCGGGCAGTTGTCCAGGTTCAGGTGCCCCCCGTTGAGGGTCCAGCCCACGGTCACGGCCTCCATCGACATGCCGTCGCCGATCATGAAGATGACGTTCTTGATCTTCTTGGACTTGGGCTGCTTGACGATGACGGTCTGGTACGGGGTCTCGACCTGATACGTGTCGTCCTCGCTGAACTTGTCGTCAGCGTACTTGGACAGGTCCCGGCCGGTGTCCACCTGCGCCAGTGCGCAGGTGGCCCAGCCTAGAACCAAACCAATCAACAAAACGGTTCTTTTCATATCGCGTTCTTTTTTAATTATCCAGTTCGATGTGGAATTCTTTCGTCGGCGCCTGGAAAGTGACGACCTTGGTCTCTCCGGGGAGGATCGGGAAGAAATTGTCGCTCCAGGTGAAGGGGACGACGAGGTTGCCGTCGGCGTCCTTCGCCTTGAGGATGTTCATGTAGGAGATGACGCCGGACTTGTTCACGAGCGTGACCTGTCCGTCCCCGACGGTCATTTCCACCTCGGCCTTGGGCTGCTTGAACGCGAAACCGAGGTCCGCGTAAGCCGTGATCGGGGTGATGTACCAGTTGGTCTTCTTCCAGTCGTACTCGTTGTCCTTCGCCGGGAGGACATAGAAGTTGTCCGTGACGGGCTTGTCGCCGTCGGCGAGGGCGAGGGCCACGAAATGCGGCTTGCCGTCGTAGCGCTTGAGGTCGAAGACCGGGACAACCTCCCGGTAGCCGACCTTGACGGTCTTGGTCTCCTTGCCGATGGCCTTGGAAGCGGCATCGAAAACCTGCAGGGTGGCTTGCAGCTCGCGGGCGTCGGCGCTCTCATTGACCGCGTACACCTTGCGGGTGGCGTAGTCGAACAGGAGCTGGACGGGCTCGCAGGCCTTCTTGGTGCCGTAGTAGGCGGCAGTCGGGACGCCGTACCAGTCATACTGCTGCCAGTACAGGGACGGCCAGGCGGAGTTCAGCATCCACTGGACGATGCCGGTGGTCTTGGGGACGCGGACACGGAACGCCTCGAACATCGCGCGCGTGCCGTCGTAGTCCACGGCGTGGGCCTTCCGGACAAAGTCCTCCAGGCCATCGAAGCCGCCGTACAGGCCGTTGATTGTCTCCTGCAGGACCTTGGTCGTGTTCATCGCGGAGGAGGAGGCCGTGCAGTGGTAGTCCCACACATTGGAGAGCGGCCAGAGGGATTCCTCCGGGATCATCTTCTTCAGGGATTCCAGCTGCGGCAGGTTCGCGCCGATGCCGGTTTCCGTGTTCCAGCCGAAGGCGCCGCCCGCCTCGGTGTCCTTGTACCAATAGTCGGCGCCCACGTACTCGTACGGGCCTTCCATCTTGGTGCCGGACCAGCCGGCGAGGCTCTTCTGGCTCTTCGCGGAGCAGATGTACGGGCGGTAGTCCTCGCGCTCATAGACCGCGAGATAGCGCTGCTCCAGGTCCGGGTTCGGAATGCGGTCGCTGCCGGTCATCCAGGCAATCACGGCCGGATGGTTGTGCAGGCGGGTGACCTGGTCGCGGAAGTACGCGAAGGCGAGGTCCTCGACCTCCTTGCCGTTGATGCAGCCCCAGTTCTTGACCTCGGGCAGGCCGCAGTAGTCCTCCCACTCCCACTGGCAGCTGAAGCCGACGAGGGCCATCACGCCCAGCTTGTCGCACAGGTCGTAGACCGTGTCGTCCTTGCCCCAGATGTTCTCGAAGCGGATGAGGTTCATGTTCATGTCCATCACATAGCGCACCTGCTGCTCGATGCTCTCCGGCGTGTCGCGGAGGAAGAGGTCGTCCGTCCAGCCGGCGCCCTTGACGAGGATGTCCTTGCCATTGAGCGTCATCTGGCGGTAGCCGTCCTCCGTGAGGCGGCTCTCGATCTTGCGGATACCGAAGGTGGTCTCATTGCAGTCGGAGACCGCGCCGGCTTCCTCCACGGCGACCGCGAGCGTGTACAGCTCCGGCTTGCCGAGATCCCAGCTCCACCACACACGGGGATTGTCGATATGCAGGATATCGGCCTCGGCGGGCGTCAGCACGAACTCCTTCAGGTCGCCGGCGGCGAGGGAAACCGGCACGCGGACGGGATCGTTCCCGAGATTCAGGACGATTTCCGCGTTGACAGGACGGTTCTCCTTGTTCTGCAGACGAACGCGGACGCAAAGGTCGGCCGTCTTGAAGCTCTCGACGTCCAGGTCAGGGACGACATACACATCCTCGATGGACACGGCGCCCGTGGTGTGCAGGGTGACGGGGCGGGTGATGCCCATCGACTCGTCCAGCGGACGGGGGTTCCAGTCCACGAAGCCGATGTTCAGGTCGCCCTTCTGCGCGCGGCGCAGCTTGACTTCCAGCTTGTTGCGCGCCTTCAGCAGGCCCGTCACGTCAAACTTCCGCCGGATGAACACGCCGAAGGTCGTGTCCGCGGAAGCGAGCTGCTTCCCGTTCAGGAAGATGTCGGCATAGTAGTCCAGGCCGTCGAACACGAGTTCGGCGTGCTGGCCCTTGCCCGGCTTCCCGGCGAAGACGGTGGTATAGGTCCAGGAATCGTCGAAGATCGCCTGGTCCACTTTCTCGTAATTCCGGCCGACCAGGAGGTCTTCGCCGAAGTATCCGGCGTCGGCCAGGGTGCCGGCCACGGTGGAAGGCGCCTGGGCGGCGAACGTTTCGGTCGCGCCCTCGCGGCTGAGGGTCCATCCCTCGGCGAGAATCTCGCGGTTCCCGGACGGGACCGTATTTTTCGGGCTGCAGGCGGTCATCGCCACGGCAAGAGTGATGAATATTATTTTTTTCATTGCTAAATCAAGGATGCTCCGAGGACCGGAATGTTATCGTCGGTACAGATGTCGAGGGTGAGCCGCTCGACGGCCTTCCGGTAGGGGAAGTTCGCGCGGATGTACTCTTCCATCGCCTGGCGGAAGAAGGGGTAGTTGTTCGCGATGCCGCCGGCCAGGGCGATGTGCGTGGGGTCGTAGGCATACATCACCGTGCACAGGAGCGCCCCCATGTTCTGGCCGAACTCGTCGAACAGGAGGAGCGCGTCGGGATCCCCTTCCTTCGCCTTCTCGGCCGCGTCCCGGCTGTCCCAGCCCGCGCCGGTGAAGAACTTCTTGCTGCAGTAGTCCTCCAGGATGCCGTCCTTGAAGGGCAGGCAGCCCAGTTCGCCGGCGCCGCAGTTGGCCCCGCAGAAGAGCTTGCCTTCATTGACGATGCCCATCCCCACGCCGGTGCCCAGGGTGACGACCACGAGGGTCTCGGGCTTCGCGTCGGCGGGATAGGTGCCGTAGACGCCCATCGCGAAGCAGTTCGCATCGTTGTTCACGGCCACGGGAACGCCGAAGCGCTTTTCCAGGTGCTCCTTGAGGGGAACCTCCGTCCAGGAAGGGATGTTCTGGGTGTCGTAGACGATGCCCTGCTGGACGTCCACCACCGAGGGGACGCCCAGGCCGATCTTCTTCGTGCCGGCGCGGAAAACCTTCTCGATCTGGGCGGCCAGGTACTCCAGGGTCTCCTCCAGCGTCATTTCCGGACGGAAAGAAGGCGTGTGGATCTCCTGGATGATCCTTCCGTCGTCGACGAGACCGAGGCTCAGGTTGGTGCCTCCGATATCAATTCCTAATGTGGCCATACTTTATATATTATAGTTTAAGTGTTCCTTCGCAAGGCCGGTTTGTAAAAAATTTTAAAATCAAAGCCTGTTCCCACCTTGTTATTTGCAAAATTAGACACAAAGAACCAAGGTTAAACGAATATTTGCGTATTTGAGTACACAAAATGCGTCAATCTATTTGCGCCCTTCATTTTTTTCGCCATCTTTGGCTTCGGAAAACCAAAACGCCTGACCATGAACACCAAAACGCTGCTTTCCCTCGCCGTCTGCCTGGCGGCTGTCGCCTGCGCGAAGCCCTGCCGGGTCGTCTGGACCGAAGGTCCCACCGACCCGGAGTCCGGGAAGACCATCCACACGATGACCATCCAGAATCCGCCCGCCGGGACGGACTGGACCCTCTGGTTCTCCCAGTTCCGCACGCCCGTCAAGATGCAGGAAGGGGCCAAGGCGGAGATCCTCCACCACGGCGGCACCCTGTACCGCGTCGCCCCCACGGCGGAAGCGGAAGGGAGCGAAATGGTCCTCCGCTACGAGGCCCGCGCCCTGGTGAACCAGTGCCGCG
Source organism: uncultured Bacteroidales bacterium (assembly GCA_900316525.1). Lineage (GTDB taxonomy): Bacteria > Bacteroidota > Bacteroidia > Bacteroidales > UBA932 > Cryptobacteroides. The sequence goes on along the minus strand of ONDF01000008.1, from coordinate 31,013 downwards.
CCCCGGAAGGCTTCCACTTGCAGGTCAAGGGCGGGAAACCCGTTCCCGTGGAGGTGGAATACGTATTCCTCCCGTCGGAGCCGGTGCATACTTTTGATTATACCCCCGCGGACCTGACGGCCTACGACATGATTCCCCGGCTGAAGAAAGTCGAGATGCTGGAAGGCACGACCACGTTCGACGAGGACGACATTCCCGTGTTCCCGGCCGAGAACGTGCCCCACGGCTGGTACAGGATCCGGCTGGACGGCTCGATCCGCATCGAGTTCAACGATGACGACGGCGCCTATTACGCCTCCGTCACGCTGGCCAACCTCAAGCGGAACGCGAAGGACGGCACCGTTCCTTCCGCCGTCATCGAAGACTGGCCGGACCTCCCCTACCGCGGCATCATGCTGGACGTGAGCCGGAACTTCACGAGCAAGGAGAACCTCCTGAAGCTCATCGACATCCTGGCCCATTACAAGGTGAACCGCCTGCACCTGCACTTCGGCGACGACGAGGGCTGGCGCGTGGAGATGGACGGTCTCCCGGAACTCACGTCCTACGGCGCCTACCGCGGCATTCCGACCTTGAACGAGGACGGTACGATCTCCGAGCCCGACGCGCTGATGTACACCTACTGCGTCACCCCGGACCGGAACGACACCAAGACCTCCGGCAACGGCTTCTACACCAAGGCCGACTACATCGAAATCCTCAAGTACGCCGATGCGCGCCACATGCTCGTCGTGCCCGAATTCGACATCCCGGGCCATTCCCGCGCCGCGGTCAAGTCCATGGAATACCGCTACCGCACGACCGGGGACGCGACCTACCGGCTCTTCGACCCGGCGGACACGTCCAAGTACAATTCCGCGCAGGACTACTGCGACAACGTCATCGACGTTTCCCTGCCCTCCACCTATGCTTTCATCGAGAAGGTGTTCGACAACCTCATCGCCCTCCACGCCGAGGCCGGCGTTCCGCTGGAAGCCGTCCACATCGGCGGGGACGAGGTGCCGGACGGCTCCTGGGAAGGCTCTCCTTCCTGCCAGGCGCTGATGAAGGCGAACGGCGTGAAGGACGTCGACTGGCTCAAGGACTACTTCACGAACCGCGTGCTGGACATCGCCGAGGCCCGGGGCGTGAAGATCGCCGGCTGGCAGGAAGTCGCGCAGCACCTCGAGCCCGCCACGTATGAAAGAGTGAAGCGGAACCTCGCCTTCACGAACTTCTGGGCGGTTTCCCGCGGCCGGGACGTGATCGGCTACAACTTCGCCAACGACGGAATCCCGGTGGTGCTCTCGAACTCCTCCAACGCCTATTTCGATCTCGCCTACAACTGGTCCAAGACCGAGCGCGGACACTCCTGGGCGGGATTCATCGACGAGCGCCGCTCGTTCTCCTTCCTGCCGTACGATTTGTACAAGTCCGTCCGCTGGGACGACAAGGGGGAACCGAAGGACCTGGCCACGGCCAGCGCGGACAAGCCGGCCTTAACGGCCGCCGGCAAGCCGTACATCCTCGGCGTGCAGGGGCAGCTGTGGTCGGAGACGCTGCGCAGTTTCGACCACGTGACTTATTACCTGTTCCCGAAGGCGCTCGGCCTGTTCGAGCGCGGCTGGAACGCCTCCCCGGCATGGGCGGAGACCACGCAGCCGGACGATCCGGCCTTCGTGGAAGACTTCGACCATTTCTTCTCGATCATCGCTGAGAAGGAGTATCCGTACTACGAGAGCCTCGGCATTTCCTGGCACCGCCACTGATCCGCCGATGATCCGCGTCCTCATCATATCCGACTTCACGGAATCCTTCTCCCACAAGCTCCTCGCCGGCATCGTGGACTATTCCCGCCGCAAGGAGCAGTGGATCGTCCGCCGGATGCCGCCCGAGTACAAGGCCAAGATCGGCATCCCGGGCGTCATCCACTTGGCCAAGGACTGGGACATCGACGCGGTGATCGGCCAGTTCGAGCCCACGGATAACGTCGGCCTGTTCGCCGAGAGCGGGATCGTCGCCATCGCGCAGGACTACAAGAAGAAATTCACCACGATCCCGAACATCACGGCCGACTACATCGGCACGGGCCGGATGGCCGCCAAGTTCTTCCTGGACAGGGGTTTCCGGAACTTCGGGTTCTTCGGCTTCAACGACGTGTGCTGGTCGGACGAGCGCTGCGAGGGATTCCGGCGCGAAGTGGAAGCCGCCGGCTTCGGCGACTCCTTCTACGCCTACCGGATGCAGGAGATCGCGATGGTCTGGCACTACCAGCGCAACCGCGTGCGCGAATGGCTCCAGATGATTCCGAAGCCGATCGCCATCATGGCCTGCGACGACAACCAGGGATCGAACCTCATCGAGGCCTGCCACGGCCTTGGCATCAAGATCCCGTCGGAGGTATCCGTGATGGGCGTGGACAATGACGAGTCGCTGTGCAACCTGGGCAGCGCCACGCTGTCCAGCGTCCAGATCGACATCGAGGAAGGCGGCCGGCAGACGGCGGCCCTCGTGGAGAAGCTCGTCGCGGATCCCGCCGCCCCGGCGGAGGACGTCGTGCTGAAACCCGTCAAGATCGTGAGCCGGATGTCCACGGCCGCCTTCGCCACGAACGACCAGCAGATCCTGAAGGCCATCCTGTACATCCACAAGAACGCCCTGAAGAAGATTTCAGTGGCCGATGTGATGACGGAAGCGGCGCTGTCGCGGCGGCTCCTGGAGCGGCGCTTCAAAAGCGTCACCGGCAAGACGCTGTACGAGTACATCACCGACCAGAAGCTCCGGTACTTCGCCGAGCAGCTGGAAGAAACGGACGAACAAGTGATCAACATCGCCCTGTCCATGGGCGAGAACGATACCAAGAGCATATCCCGCCGGTTCAAGCAGCTGTACGGCTGCACGCCGGTGGAATGGAGAGAGAACAAACGCAAGAAACAGTCATGATGAAACGGATTTTCCTGGCCGCCTGCCTCGCGGCGGCCGCCCTTGTCGCCTCGGCCCAGCAGCCGGACATCGAAGCGCACCTGCAGGCGCACCCCGAACTCCTCGCCGGGACGGACTACCTGTGTCCGACGGGCCCCGTGGCGCTCACCAAGGCGCCGAAGGGCTACAAGGTCTTCTATATCAGCCACTACGGCCGTCACGGCGCCCGCTACGCCTGGCAGAGCGACATCTACGAGAAGATCAACAGCGCCCTGTCGGAAGCCGATGCCGCCGGCAACCTGACGGAACTCGGCAAGGACTACAAGCGCCGGTACGACAGCCTGTATCCGGAGGTCCGCTACCGCGTGGGCGACCTTTCCCGCAAGGGCTGGAAACAGCAGGAGAAGCTGGCGGAACGGATGTACAAGAACTTCCCGAAGGTGTTCCCCGACGGGGCCGAGGTCCGCGCGTGGACATCGACCTCCACCCGCTGCGTCATGACGATGTCGGCCTTCTGCCAGGGGCTGAAGGGGATGAATCCGGAGATCGACCTGTACGAGAACTTCGGCAAGGTATTCCTCCCGGCCATCCTCCCGCAGGACAGCAGCAACCCCTTCCGGGACAAGAACTTCGAGCAGACGCCGCCGAAGGTCCCGGAGACCTGGGCGCAGTTCATCGCCCGCACCGTGGACAGCAAGGCCATCCTCTCCCGCCTGTTCAAGGACGCCGACAAGGCCGTGGCCCCGGAGAAGCAGTGGGACCTCGTTTCCTACCTGTGGTTCTTCGCCCAGGGCATGAACAGCCTGGATACGGACCTGGATTTCAACGACCTGTTTACCGATGAGGAGCTCATCGACCTCTGGAAGGTGGACAACTTCCAGTTCTACACCGAGATCTGGCCCACGCACAAGGGCTACCAGCCCATCGTGGACGACATCATCGCCAAGGCCGACGACCGCATCGCCGCCGGCCGCATCGGCGCCGACCTCCGCTTCGGCCACGACTACACGATCCTGCCCCTGATGCAGATCCTGGACGTCAACGGCATCGGCCACGACAACCTCACCGCCGACGAAATCCATCGCTGGAGCCAGACCTACCAGGTCCCCATGGGCGCGAACCTGCAGTTCGTATTCTACCGTTCCAAGAAGAACCCCACCGTCCTCTTCAAGGTGCTCCTCAACGGCGAAGAAGCCCGCCTCCCCCTGGAGACGGGCAACTGGCCGTATTACAGCTGGGAGGCCTTCAAGTCCCGGTACGGGAGGTAAACGACTGTCCCTCTGCGAGATAACGCTGGAGAGGTGCACTTTTTTGTGCACCTCTCACTTTTTATGTGGCTGATTGTCAGCTGGTTGTGGTTTTACGTCGCGAGTTCGCAAACGCTTTCTGTCATTGATTTCGCGCTTTTCCGGGGCTAACTTTGCACCAAGTCAAACCCTTAAAACATTGCGCCATGGAAATCAAGAAAACTGAAAAAGCCAGCCTCGAAAACAAGCGGCTGATCTTTGCCGAGCTGGGGCTCATCGCGGCCCTCCTCGTGGTCTATGCGGGGCTTGAAAGCTCCACCCGCGTGCAGCAAGCGACCCTGCTGCCGGTGAATACGGTCATCGACGACGAAGACGACATCCTCGCTGTCACGCTGGATACACCCCCGCCTGCACCGGAAATACCTGCCTTGCCGATGCTGTCGGACGAGCTGGAGATTGTCGACAACGACGTCACCGTGGACCTGGACTTCCAGAGCTTGGACGACACGAACGTGCCCGTGGATATCCGGGACTACAGCCACCAGGAGGTGATCCAGGAGGAAGTGGAAGAGGAAGTCATCTATGTGGGGGTCGTCGAGGAAAAGCCGAAGTTCAACGGTGGCGACGCGAACGAATTCTCGAAGTGGGTGAATTCCAAGCTGGTGTATCCGGAAATTGCCAAGGAGAACGGCGTCGAGGGCCGTGTCACCCTCCAGTTCACGATCAGCAAGGACGGTCGCCTGGAGAACGTGAAGGTCCTCAGCGCGCCGGACGAGTCGCTGGCCAAGGAGGCGGTCCGGGTCGTTTCCTCCTCTCCGAAGTGGGAGCCGGGCCGCCAGCGCGACCGCGCCGTCAAGGTCTCCTACACCTTCCCGGTCATCTATCGACTGCGTTAGTGAACGACCGGATTTCGGTGGTTAACGGCAGGTTTTCGGGCAGTTGCGAGAAATCACAAAATCGGGATTCTTGTAACTATCTGATTTTCAATACCTATTAAACACGCGTCTGCGAGAAGGTTTTTTCGGAATTGTTTGCACCCTTGGAAGGGAATGCCGACCTTTGCATCAGTGAAAAACCACAAACAACGATAGAAATGGAAATCAAGAAATCCGAAAAAGCCAGCTTGGAGAACAAGAAACTGCTCTTCACGGAGATCGGCCTCGTGGTCGCGCTCGGTATCGTGTGGGCAGCTTTCGAGCACTCCTCCAAGGATGCGCAGGTGGCTGTCCTCGAGGACACCACCCAGGTCCTCGTCGAAGAGGAAATGGTCGCCATCCAGAACGACACCCCTCCGCCGCCCCCCGAGGCCCCGAACATCCCCGTCCTTTCCGACCAGATCGACATCGTGGACGATGACATCAAGCTCGATGACGACATGTTCATGAACCTCGAAGACGACAACACCGGCGTCGAGATCATGGACTACAAGGAAGCCGAGGTCGTGGAAGAGGAAGTCGAGGAAGAGGCCATCCCGTTCCAGCTCGTGGAACAGAAGCCGTCCTTCAACGGCGGCGATGCGAACGAGTTCTCGAAGTGGGTGAATTCCAAGCTCGTCTATCCGGAAATCGCGAAGGAGAACGGCGTGCAGGGTCGTGTGACCCTCCAGTTCACCGTGGAGGCCGACGGCCGCGTGACCAACGTGAAGGTCCTGCGTGGTGTCGACGAATCCCTGGACAAGGAAGCCGTCCGCGTTGTTTCCAGCTCCCCGAAGTGGAAGCCCGGCAAGCAGCGTGACCGCGCCGTCAAGGTCACCTACACCTTCCCGGTGATCTTCCAGCTCCGATAAGTATGGCCGAAAGCTTTTCGGACATCGGAAAAGTAGAGGCGATAGACCAGCTCTATCGCCTCTCTGCTTATCATCCCGTCCCGGGATTGACCTACACCGCCGCGAACGGGGGCAAGGTCCATACCGCCGCGCGGATGTTCCTCGAGGGCATCGACTTCAACCTCGTGTATTTCCCGCTCAAGCACCTGGGCTACAAGTGCGTCGTCGGGACCGTAGGCGAACTGTACGCTGCCCTCGCGCACCCGAAACTGCTGAATGTGATCCTCGGGATCTCCTCCAAACTGGACTTCGACCATGTGAAGGAGCTCTGGATGGGCATCACGGTCGCGGCGAAGGAGCACGGCTTCGAGGCCGTGAACCTGGACCTGCAGCCCTCCAACAACGGACTGTTCATCAGCCTCGCGGCGACGGGTGAAACGTCCCTCCTCACCGACAAGCGGCGCATGGCCGCCAAATCGAAGGACCTGCTGTGCATCTCCGGCCGCCTGGGCGCGGCCTACCTGGGCATGCAGGTGCTGGAGAAGGGGCGGAAGGATTTCGAGAAGACCGGTCAGCAGCCCGACATGGCCCCTTGGCGGATGTTCGTGGGCGATTACCTGCGTCCGGAACTGGATGCCGCCGTCGTCTCGAAGCTGGAGGACGCGGAAATCTACCCGTCCTACGGTTACTTCGTCACGAAAGGCCTCGGCGACGCCCTGAAGCGCCTGCAGCGCGACAGCGGCCTCGGCGCCAAGGTCTATGCGGACCACATCCCCTTCGAAGGCAACACCTTCCAACTCGGCAAGCAGCTGGACATCGACCCGGTCTCGGCCGCCTTCAACGGCGGCGACGACATGCGGCTTCTCTTCACGGTCCCGATCCTGCACGCGGAGAAGTTCCGCCGCGACTTCCAGACCTTCGACATCATCGGCCACCTCGCCCAGCCCGACGCGGGCACCGTCCTCGTCACGCCCGAAGGCGTCGAGTTCCCGGTGAAAGCGCAGGGGTGGAAAGACGAAAGCGAGGCCTGAGGGTCTCGCTTTTTTATTTCTCCAAGCACGCCAGGAAGTCCTCGCTGTCGGGCGAGGAGGAGGCCTTGATGCGCTCCTTGAGGCGGTAGAGGCGGTTGTAGACGTAGGGTTTGTCTTTCTCCAGGAGGGTGGAGATGGTGGTGGCGGAGAAGCCGGAGGCGGTGAAGAGGTACAGGAGGAAGTCCTCGTCCTTCCACTTGGGGAAGGCGGCGCGGAGGCGCTTCATGACGCCGCCGGCGCGCTCATCCAGGGACTGTTCCAGGTTCTTCTGCGCCTTCGTGTCGCTGCGGAGGCCCTCTACGATGGCCTTCACCTCGCTGAGGATGCGCGGCTGCAGGTTGGATGTTCCTTCAAACACATAGTACTGCTCGCACAGGCGGTCCAACGTGTCGATTCCGCCCATCCGCGGGCGGTCGGCCTTCAAAGCCGAAAGCTTGGACTGCAGGTCCTCCGCCGCCGACAGATAGCGTTCGTTCTCCGCCTGCTTTTCCGCAAGAAGCCGCTCCGTCTGGATCTTCCGGGCCCAAAAATAGAGCACCAAGGTGGCCAGGACGCCGGCGACGAGGAGCGCGAGCATGCCGAGGCGGCTGCGCGAGCGCTCGATGTCGCGCGCGACGGCGCCCGCCTTGCGGAACGACACCATCCCGCTGCCATATCGGCCCACCGCGGTCTGGATCGTGCCCATGAGCTCCCACGCCCGCATCCGCTCCACGGCCGGACCGTTCGCCTCGAAATACAGGCAGGCGCGCTCCAGCGCGGCTTCAGACGCATCGTCCAGGAAATAATACGTGCGGTAGAACGCCTCGGCGGACAGGAAATCGTACTCCGCCTTCTCCCGCTCGCTGGCGAGATTGACGCGGGAAACGCCGTCCAGGATGTACAGGGCGCTGTCCGGATGGTCCTCGATCACCCGCTCCGCCGAGCGCAAAGCCGGATTCCCCCTCCCGCAAGAGAGGGCAAAAAGGAGCAGAAGCAGGTATGCGAGCCGGAATTTCATCGGTGCCAAGACATGCAAAAACCGCACCCCTATTTCTTCACCACCTCGAACTGGTCCACGCCCAGGTGCCGGAGGTCCGTCAGAAGCTCCTCCGAGACGGCGACCTGGTACTTGTTGGACTTCAGCTGGATGCGGTAGCGGGTGTCCGGGTCGAAGAAGAAAACCTCCAGCGGGATGCTCCCCTTGTGCTTCCAGATCACTTTCACCAGGCCTTCGCGGAAGGCGGGGGTGAGCATCGGCGTTTCGATGTTGATGCCGAACGCCTTGATCCGGCTCTCGGCGACATTGCCCAGCAGGGTCACGCTCTGGAGCTTAAACGTGTATGGGACCGTCTTGCCCTGGGCCTTCTCCTCCGGGCGCAGGAAGTAACGCTCCTCGATCACGCCTTCCAGGAACAGCGCGTCGTGCGGGACCATATACATGAAGAACTGTTCGTGCTGCTTGGTGAAGAGCGTAAGCTCGTAGCTGCCGGAATAATCCTCGAGCATCGTCCGGGAATACGGGGCGCCCGACTTTGTGAGAAGCTGCTTGTAGTCCGTCACCAGGCCCGCGACGCTCACCTTGGCCGGTTTCTTGGCCAGTTCGCACTCGGAAACCAGGTTCGCGAGGTTCGCCAGTTCGCAGGTGGTGAAGTTGTCCATCTCGAACCGGTACTTGTCCAGCGGGTGCGACGACAGGTACATGCCCACGAGCTCCTTCTCCTTCTGCAGGAAGCCCAGATAGTCTTCCTCCCCTGCCATTTCCGGCACTGTAGGCCGCTCGGGCTTCATTTCCTCGATGTCGCCGAACAGGGACGCGGCCGCATCGACCGTATCGTTCCGGTACAGTTCGCCGTACCGGACGATCTCGTCGATGAACGGCTGTCCGCTGCGGCCCGGGAGCTCGTACTGCCGCCGCTTGATGCCGAAACCATCCAGCGCGCCGGCGTACAGGAGCGTCTCGAACGCCTTGCGGTTGATGACGCCGCCCATCCGTTCCACAAAGTCGTAAATATCTGTGTATAAGCCGTTTTCGTCACGGTCCTTCAGAATCAGGTCCACAATGTTGGCGCCGAAGCCCTTCATGCCGCCCAGGGAGAAGCGCACGTCGCCGTCCTTGTTCACGGTATAGGTCGCGGAGCTCTCGTTCACGTCCGGGCTCAGGATGCGGATGCCGTGGCCGCGGGCGTCGTCCATGATCTTCTTGATTTCCTCCATGCTCTTCGCATAGGTGAGGCAGGAGGCGAAGAATTCGGAGGGATAGTGGCACTTGAGCCAGCCCGTCTGGTAGCTCACCCAGGCGTAGCAGGTGGCGTGCGACTTGTTGAAGGCGTACTGGGCGAACTTCTCCCAGTCCTTCCAGATCTTGTCCAGGACCTTCTCCGGATGGCCGTTCTTCATGCCGCCCTCCATGAACTTGCCCTTCAGGGAGTTCAGGATGTCGATCTGCTTCTTGCCCATCGCCTTGCGGAGCTTGTCCGCCTCGCCCTTGGTGAAGTCGGCGAGCTTCTGGGACAGCAGCATCACCTGCTCCTGATACACCGTGACGCCGTAGGTATCTTCCAGGTACTCAGCCATTTCCGGCAGGTCATACTCGATGGCCTGCTCGCCCTGCTTGCGGGCGACAAAGTCCGGAATGTAGTCCATCGGCCCGGGCCGATAGAGGGCGTTCATAGCGATAAGGTCCTCGAAACGGGTGGGACGGAGCTTCTGCAGCCACGTCTGCATGCCCTCGGATTCGAACTGGAACACGCTCACGGTGTCGCCGCGGCCGTAGAGTTCGTAGGTGGGCTTGTCGTCGATGGGGATGGCCTCGATGTCGATGTCCTCGCCGAAGCGCTCTTTGATGAGATTCAGGCAGTTGTGGATGATGGACAGGGTGATGAGCCCGAGGAAGTCCATCTTGAGCATGCCCACGTCCTCGATGTAGTGACCGTCGTACTGGGACGTGCGGACGTACTCGCCCGTATCCTTATCCTTGGACAGGGTCATGGGCAGGTAGTTCGTCAGGTCGCCGCGGCCGATGATCGTGGCGCAGGCATGCATGCCCACCTGGCGGACGCAGCCCTCCAGGGCCTGGGCATACTTGAGGACCTCCTTGTTCAGTTCCGGCCCGTTCTTGAGTTCCTCGATGAACTCCGGCACCAGGCGGTAGCAGTTCTTGAGGGTAATCTTCACGTCCACGTCCTCCATGCCCCGCTGGAAGGTCTTCTTCACCAACACCTTCTGGCCGTCCTTCTCCTCCTCGACCTCCTTTTCCACGACCTTGAAGCCCGGCTTCAGCTCGTCCAGCTTCGGGTTGAAGGGATATTCCTTCTCCTTCTTCTCGCTCAGGCGGTCCGGGACCATCTTCGCGAGCCGGTTGGACTCGTCGATGGACAGGCGGCTGATGCGGGCGACGTCCTTGATGGCGCTCTTCGCGGCCATCGTGCCGAAGGTGATGACGCGGGACACGTGGTCCGCGCCGTACTTCTTCTCCACGTAGCTGTGGGCCTTCGTCAGGTCCTCGAAGTCCACGTCGATATCCGGCATCGAGATGCGGTCCGGGTTCAGGAAACGCTCGAACAGGAGCTGGTACCGGATCGGGTCCAGATTGGTGATTCTCAGGCAGTAAGCGACGACCGACCCCGCGGCGGAACCACGGCCCGGGCCCACCATCGACCCCATCGCGCGGGAAGCGGCGATATAGTCCTGGACAATCAGGAAGTAGTCCGGGAAGCCCATGCGGGAGATGGTCTTGAGCTCGAAGTCGATACGCTCCTTCTGCTCCTCGTTGAGTTCCTCGCCGTACCGCTCGTGGGCGCCCTTGTAGGTCAGGTGGCACAGGTACGCGACCGAGTGGCAGAAACCGTCGCCACGGTAGTTGCCCTTCTTGTCGCACCGGCCCGCGTCGATGACGTCCTTGTACTTCTCCATCTGCGCGTCGATCTCCTGCATGAAGGCCGGGTCGATCTCGTACACCGGGAGGATGGGGTCACAGTCGATGGAATAGGTTTCCACCTTGTCCAGCACCTCCAGGGTATTGGAAATGGCCTCCGGATGGTCCGGGAACAGGGCCAGCATCTCCTCCTCGCTCTTGAGGTACTCCTGCTGGGTGTAGCGCAGGCGGTCGGGATCGTCGATGTAGGAGTTGGTGGTCAGGCAGATGAGCCGGTCATGGACTGGGCCGTCCTCCTTCCGGACGAAGTGCACGTCGTTCGTCGCGACGACCTTCACGTGGTGCTTCTCCGCGAGCTCGAAGATGACCTTGTTGTAGATCATCTGGTTGTCATACACTTCCCGCGACAGGCCGGGGACCTCCGTCTTGTGGAGCATCACCTCCAGGTAGTAGTCGTCCCCGAACACCTTCTTGTGCCATTCGATGACCTCGTCCACCTTCTTCATGTCGCCGGCGAGGATGGCCCGCGGCACCTCGCCCGCCATGCAGGCGGAGCTGCAGATCAGGCCCTCGTGGTACTGCTCCAGCACCTCGTGGCTGACGCGGGGGCGGTAGTACATACCCTCGATGTGCGCCGTGGACACGATCTTGACAAGGTTCTTGTAGCCTTCGTAGTTCTTCGCCAGGAGGATCAGGTGGTAATACCCCTTCTCCTTCACCCGGTGGTCCCCCACCGACACGTAGATCTCGCAGCCAATGACGGGCTTCACCGCCGGGTGCTTCTTCGCAAACTTGAAGAACTCCTTGACCCCGTACATGTTCCCATGGTCCGTGATCGCCAGCCCGGGCATCCCGAGCTCCTCGGCGCGGTTGAACAGGTTGTCGATGGACGACTGGCCGTCCAGGATGGAATATTGGGTATGTACGTGCAGGTGGACGAAGGACATGGCGCTACGATCTTGGATAACAAAGATAGCACTCTGCCCCGAATTCTCCGAAAAAAGTTATCAACAAAAGCGGTCTTCCGCCCGCAACGAATTGATTTCTTGCTATCTTTGCAAGCAATATGCTCGGAACCATCGTCAATACCGCCTGCATCGTCGCCGGCACCCTCCTCGGGACCCTGTTCAAGAAGGGCCTCGGGGAGAAGTATACCAAGACGCTGTTCAACGCGATGGGCCTGGCTTCCATCGCCCTGGGGGCGAATTCCTTCGTGGCGAACATGCCCAAGAGCGAGTTCCCGGTGCTGTTCATCCTGTCGTTGGCCATCGGCGGCCTCGTCGGCGCGGCCCTGGACCTGGACGGCCGCGTGAAGCGGTTGCTGGCCAAGAAGGGCGGCGACAGCTTCGCGAAAGGCCTCATCTCGGCCTGCCTGCTCTATTGCATCGGCACTTTCTCGATCGTGGGCCCGGTCCTGAGCGCCCTGCAGGGGGACAATACCTTCCTGTACACGAACTCCACGCTGGACCTGGTGACCTCGACGGTGTTCGCCACCACCTACGGTATCGGCATGATCCTGGCGGCGCCCATCCTCTTCTGCTGGCAGGGGTCCATCTGGCTGGCGGCCACCCTGGCCTCCTCCAGCCCCATCTTCCAGGGCACCCTGGTCAACGAGCTCGCCATCGTGGGCGGCGTCCTCATCATCGCCTCCGGCCTCTCCATCCTGGACGTCAAGGACTGCAAAACGCTGAATTTCATCCCCGCCCTGCTCGTTCCCATCCTCTGGTTCCTCGTGAAGGGCCTGTTCTAGGACTCACCAGCCATACATCACCGAATACCAGACGGCCACGAACTCTTCGAGCGTGAGGGGGCCGTCGGTTGTGAAGCGGATGTCGGAGCGGTAGTTGGACGTTCCGACGTAGACGGCGCCGTCGCGGACGGTGGCCAGGATGTCCGAGTTGTAGTTCGACGTGCCCTTGTAGACCTTGCCGTCCCGGACCGTCAGCAGGATATCCGAGTTGTAATTGCTCGTCCCTTTGTACACCTTCCCGTCCCGGATGGTGCAGAGCACGTCCGAACGGTAGTTGCTGCGACCCTTGTAAACTTCGTTGCCGCGGATGGTGCAGAGGATGTCCGACAGATAGTTGGACCGGCCCTTGTACACCGTGCCGTCCCGGACCGTACACACGATATCCGAGTTATACCGGCTGGTTCCCTTGTAAACCTTCACCTCCCGGCCGGAGAGGGATGCGAAAAAGAGCGCCATGCAGAGAATCCATTTCATCACAGCGATTCGGGCTGCAAATATCCTGCTAATTGGCTATTTAGAAGAAAATTCCGTACTTTTGTGAGGATAACCAATTCGATCATACCATGAAACGGAACCTGGCCGCCCTCCTGATCCTGGGCATCTTCTGCTTCCTCTCCTGCGGGGAACGCCAAGTCAAACTCTTCAACGGCAAGAACTTGGACGGATGGACCATCCATCTCGCGCCCGACAGCGGCGATGTGCTTGAAAGCTTGGTGTTCTGCGCGAAGGAGGGCCTCATCAACATCTCCGGCCAGCCGTTCGGCTATATGATCACCGACCAATCCTACAAGGACTACAAGCTCCACCTGGAGTGGCGCTGGTACGGCGAGCCCTCCAATTCCGGCATCTTCCTGCACGCCGAACCCATCGACGGAGTCTGGCCCCGCTGCGCCGAGGTCAACCTGATGGCCGGCCGCGCCGGCGACATGATCGCCTCCGGTGGTTCCTCCTTCGAGGAGCTCGCGGAGGGTCGCTTCCTGCGCAGCACCAAGGAGAGCGCCGAGCATCCCGCCGGCGAGTGGAACACCGCCGAAATCGTCTGCAAGGGCAATTTCATCCAGGCCTACATCAACGGCGTCCTCATGAACGAGGCCCATTTCGACCGCTCCGAAGGTCCCATCGCCCTCCAGTCCGAAGGCGGCCCGCTTGAGATCCGCAACGTCTACCTCACTCCGCTGAAGGACTAGTCCCCTCTTTCCCAGCTATGAAACTTCTCAAAAGCGCCCTGCTCCTTGTCTGCATGAGCCTGAGCGCCGTCGTCGGTACGGCGCAGACCCGATTCCTCGCCCCCAGCGTCGACCCGGAAGGCGACTCGCTCGCCATCGTCCGCGTCCGCGCGAAGATGGACTCCATCCGCCGGACCTGCCACCGTCCCACCGTGGCCGTCGTATTGGGTGGCGGCGGCGCCCGCGGCATGGCCCACCTGGGCGTCCTGCGGTACCTGGAAGAGATGGGCATCCCGGTGGACATGGTGGGCGGCACCAGCATGGGCGGCCTGGTCTCGGGCCTCTATTCGCTCGGTTTTGGGGCGCACTACCTGGATTCCCTGGTACGCGCCATCGACTGGACCGTGATGATGTCCGACAAGATTCCGGACAGCTTCCAGACCTATAAGGTCCGCCGCAACAAGGAGCGTTTCGCGATGACGATCCCGTTCCACTATGACGACGAGGACATCCGGACCCGGATCGACCGGCAGACCCGCTACAACAAGAATTACGAGCAGAGCGACACCCGTACCGGCGACATGAGCCAGGAAATGATGGCCAAGGTCGGCATGGGCCTGCCGGACGGCTTCCTGTTCGGATACAACGTCCGGAACACCCTCAGCTCCGTCACCGTCGGCTACCAGGATTCCGTGGCTTTCGACAAGCTCCCGGTTCCCTTCTTCTGCGTCGCCACGGATATGCTGAGCATGAACGAGAAGAACTGGACTGCGGGCAGCCTTGTGGATGCCATGCGGTCCACGATGGCCATTCCGGGCTATTTCCGGCCCGTGCGTATCGAGGGCATGGTGCTGGTGGACGGCGGAACGCGCAACAACTTCCCGGTGGACCTCGCGAAGGCGATGGGCGCAGACATCGTCATCGGCTCGGAAATGCCCACGCCCCGCACCCTGGCCGACCTCGGCGGCCTAGCGAACCTCATCCTGCAGAACATCACCCTGATGTCCGTCGACATCTGCGAAGCCAACCGGAAGAATACGGACATCCTGCTCCAGCACGAGCTGAAGGGCTACACGATGCTGTCCTTCGACTCCGCGAGCGTGGATGACATCATCGCCCAGGGCTATGCCAAGGCGGTGGAGAACAAGGAGGCCTTCGAAAGAATCGCGAAGCGGGTCGGCGCCAAGCCGGGCGAGCCGGCACCGGCGCCGGAGCAGGAACACCGCCAAGCCATCGACCTCTCCAAACACAAGGTCCGGATCGGAGAAATCCGGTACGAGGGGGTCACCGAAAAGGAGTCCGACTACATCATCAGCCCCGCCCTGCTGCCGCGGGACGGCCTGTATGGCCGGAAAGAGATCGAACAGGTCCTCTCCGCCCTGTACGGTACGAAGGCTTTCGAGTCGGTCACCTACCGCGTCAGCGGCGCGGAGGAGCCCTACACGCTCATTTTCGACTGCCAGAAGGGCCAGACCAACGAGGCCGGTGTCGGCCTCCACGTGGACCTGGACGAAGCGATCTACCTCGGCGCCCACCTGGGCATCGGCACCCGCCGGCTGAGCGGGCTCCGTTTCGTTTCGGAGCTCAAGTTCGGCCAGGTCTCGCAGGTGGACCTGGACCTCTCCTTCAAGCCGCTTGCGCCGCTGCCCGTCCTCGGCATCGCCTTGAAGAACTCCTACCGGAACTTCACCTACCGGATGGACGACGACGTCGCCAATACCCGGGTGTTCTCAAAGGCCCGTTACAACGGGGTGAACTCCCGCCTGGAACTGTATGCCGAAGACGCCCGGATGGTCTATGGGAACGTCCGTTTCGGCGCCGCCTACGAGATGGAGCCGTACGAGAACTATCTGGACAACGAGATGCACTGGGAGGGATGGGACTTCCGGAGCCGCTGGCTCTCCACCTTCGCCTCCCTCCGCTACGACACGTTCAACGAAAGCTATTTCCCGACCCACGGCTTCCGGTTCAAGCTGGACACCCGCTACGTGTTCGACGGCTATTCCATCTATCTGGAAGACGACGGGATGGAGGCCGGCGAGCACTATGAAGGGGATGTGCCTCCCTACAGCGTCGGAATGGCCCAGCTATCCGCGGCATGGCCCCTCGGCCGCGTCGTCGTCCTGCAGCCCTCCGTGTATTTCGGCTGGCAGACGGAGCAGCCCGGGCATATGAATTTCATCCACACGCTGGCCGCCGGCGGTACGCTGGCGAAACGGTACATCGACAACCAGCTTCCGTTCTTCGGATTCAGCCAGGGGTTCTTCGTGTGCGACAATTTCGCCGCCACCGCTCAGCTGGACGTCCGCTTCCGCCTGAACCACAAGAACTTCCTCACGGTGCGCGGCGGCGTTTACCAGGACAAGAGCCGGATTGCGGACCTGTTCAAGACCCGCCCCACGGCGTTTGCCGTCGGCGCGGAGATCGGACAGAAGACGATTGTCGGCCCGATGAAGCTCGGGGCGCAGTGGTGCGACAAGACCGGATTTTCCGTCGCCCTGTCGGTGGGATTCGATTTCTAGAAGCGCTTGCCCAGCCGCAAGGCCAAAGAATACCGGGCAACCCGTCCGGATGTCGCCACCTTGTCGGCGATGAAATCGCCCACGGACATTTCCGAGTTTCCTTTGTAGGAGAAGCTGTCCATGCTGACCGAAAGGTTGGCCGTGAACAGGTCGTATGACCAGCCGATACCGACGCGAGCGACGTAGTTGACCAGCAGCTTGCCATTCATCACGCTCTTGTGGAACTCGTGGTACTTGCCGTCTTCTCCCTGGCGGAACGCCTTGGAGGTGAACTGGTTGAACAGGGTCACCATGGGCAGGAACGTCGCGTTGATGGTCACGTTGCGGAGGCCTTTGTCGCGGTCTCCCGTCGGCTGCCGGTGGTACGGAACGAGGTTGAAGGAGTAGCCGCCGCCGAAAGCCACCTGCGCGGAAGTCTGCAGGGACTGCTGGCCGGCCCAGCCGGCGATGGGCTCCGACGGGTCGATGCCGTAGTCCCCCAGGATCAGCTTGCTGCCGAACATCCAGCTGCCGGCGCTGCGGCGCTGGAACAGGTTCCCCTTGTAGGCGGCGGAATAGGCGAACGTCCGGCGGTTGAACGCATAGAAGGCGTCGACGATGAACGTGCGCAGATTACCGGGGTTTTCGGTCGTTCCCGTCTGGTCCATATAGGCCCAGTGTCCCTCATCTCCCACCGTATACTGGTAGGTAACCGGCTGGAGCAGGTTGAAATATTGCACCTGGACACCGAAGCCGGCGGCGACGTAGTCGAAGGAGAAATAATCGTCCTTCCCTTTCCCCTTGATTTTCTTGCTGAGGGACAGGCCCAGATTCCCGTAGCCCGCCTGGATGCCCACACCCCAGTCGATGTCGCTGGCCATGGAGGATGCGATCCGGGCAGGAACGATGTCCTGGACAATATTATACCCGTCGAAATGGCCGACTCCCACCTCGAAACGCTTTTCTTCTTTCATGACGGCCGCACGGACGTCGCCCGTCAGCGCAAAATGGAAACGGGGCCGGGGCTGATAGATGGCCTCCGGGTCCAGCTCGGGGGAAGGACCGGCGATCCGGTCGATGAAAGCGCGGAATCCGCGCTCCTGCGCCCGGGCCGGCGCGAGCAGCATAACGGCCGCGGCAAAGGTAAGGAAGAGTCGGTTAAGTCGCATTTCGCAAGTGTTGGGAACAGACAAATATACGGATTCTTTCCCAAAGGACGGTCATTCATGGGACTTCTTCTTCGCCTCGGAGGCCGCGGAGCGGCCGGATGGATCTATTCGGTTTTCCGGAGCGGATGATAGGGATTGTCGTAGTCTACCAGGCCGGTAGGGTCGAAAAGTTCCCGGAACCGGATCTGCACGATCCGGCCTTCCTCCACCTCGAAATAGATCTGGTCGAATTCCTCGGAATAGGCATAGTACAGCAGCTTCTCGTCGCTCGCCAGCTTGAGGCGGTTGCTGTGGTTGCCGCGGCCGTACGGGGTGTGGACGAAATCGAAGGCGCTGAGTTTCCCGAAGCTGTCCCCGACCCGGAAGCCGCCGTCCAGGAAGTCGCTCATGACGCAGAACTTGCCGGAGGAGAAGGCGATGTCGGTGCAACGGTAGTTGCCGGCCTTTTCCTTGTAGGAGAAGACGATGTCGCCATAATCCATCGTGAGGGCGGTCGGATATTTGGCGCCGCGGTCCGTTTCCTGGGGCTCACCGTACAGGGCGATGATCTCTTCCGGCGTCTTTTCGACAAGTTCCTTGATGTCCGTCACCTGCGCCAGGCACGGAAGGGCGGCCGCAAAGGCGGCCAAAGCAAGCATGATCCTTCTCATAGTGTGGCCCCTGGGGGACTTGAACCCACGACCCACGGATTATGAGTCCGCTGCTCTAACCAACTGAGCTAAGGGGCCGGCCGGCGGGCGGATGGCATGCGGCCAGCGCCCGTTTTGCGCTGCAAAAATAGCAAACTTTCGGCAATTTACGAAATGAACAGCAGCTCGCGGTACTTCGGGAGCGGCCAGAGCTTGTCGTCCACCACTTCCTCGAGGGCGTCGATGGGCTTGCGGAGGGCGAAGAGCATGTTCGCAATGTCGGCGAAGGCGCGGGCGCGGGCGTAGGCATCCTCGATGGCGTCGGCCTCGACGCGGGCGTCCTCCACCTGGCGGGCGCGCTGGCGGACTTCCTCCACGTAGCGGGTGATGTCGTCCAGGATGGCGAGCTCGGTGGCGCAGCCGTCCGTGTCGTCATAGACCTCGTCGTACAGGGAGACCTCCTTCAGGAGGGAGGCCTTGTAGGCGATGGCGGCGGGGATGATGTGGTTGATGGCCATCCGCACCATCACGCGGGCCTCGATCTGGACCTTCTTCGCGTAGGTTTCCCATTTGACCTCGTTGCGGGCTTCCAGTTCCTTCTCCGAATAGACGCCGGTGCGGGCGAACATCTCCACGGAGGAGGGCGAGAGGAACGCCTTGAACATCTCCGGGACGCAGGCTTCGGTGTCCAGGCCGCGGCGGGCGGCTTCGGCCTTCCAGGCGTCCGTATAGCCGTTTCCGTCGAAGCAGATCGTGTCGATGACGCTGGCGATGATGGGCTTCAGGGTGTCCATCACGGCCACCTGCAGGGACTTGCCCGCGGCGAGTTCCTGGTCGACGGCCGCCTTGAAGTCGAGCAGCTGCTCGGCCACGGCGGCGTTCAGGGTGGTCATCGCGCCGGCGCAGTTGGCGCTGGAGCCCACCGCGCGGAACTCGAAGCGGTTGCCGGTGAAAGCGAACGGCGAAGTGCGGTTGCGGTCGGTGTTGTCGATGAAGATCTCCGGGATTTCGACCAAGCCCATCCGCGAGCCCTTCTTGCCGGCGATCTCGATCGGGGTGTCGGACGGGACTTCGAGGAGCTTGCGGAGCACCTGGGTCATCGTCCGGCCCAGGAAGGCCGACACGATGGCCGGCGGCGCCTCGTTCGCGCCCAGGCGGTGCGCGTTCGTCGCGCTCGCGATGGAGGCCTTCAGCAGGGCGTTGTGCTTCTGCACGGCCGCCAGGACATTGACGAAGAACGTGATGAACTGGAGGTTGCCCAGGGCGTCCTTGCCCGGGGCCAGGAGCGGCGTGCCGGTGTCCGTGCCCAGCGACCAGTTGTTGTGCTTGCCCGAGCCGTTCACCCCCTCGAAGGGCTTCTCGTGCAGCAGCACGACGAACCCGTGCTTCCGCGCGAGGTTGTGCATCAGGTTCATCAGGAGCTGGTTCTGGTCGTTCGCGAGGTTGGTTTCGCCGTAGATGGGCGCGAGCTCGAACTGGTTGGGAGCCACCTCGTTATGCCTCGTTTTGATGGGGATGCCCAGCTTGTGTCCGGCGATTTCCAGGTCGCGCATGAAGGCCGCGACGCGGGAAGGGATGGCGCCGAAATAGTGGTCGTCCAGCTGCTGGTCCTTGGAAGAGTTGTGGCCGAACAGGGTGCGGCCGGTGATCATCAGGTCCGTCCGGGCGGCGAACAGGCCCTCGTCCACGAGGAAGTACTCCTGCTCCCAGCCCAGGTAGGAGAAGACCTTGCCGACGGCCGGGTCGAACAGGCGGCAGATGGGGAGCGCCGCGTCCGTGACGGCCTTCAGGGCCTTCTTCAAAGGCGTCTTGTAGTCCAGCGCCTCGCCGGTGTAGGAGATGAACACCGTGGGGATGCAGAGGGTGTCGTCCTGGATGAAAACCGGGGACGTGGGGTCCCAGGCGGTGTAGCCGCGCGCCTCGAAGGTGGCGCGGAGGCCGCCGCTGGGGAACGACGACGCATCCGGCTCCTGCTGCGCGAGGGCCTTTCCGTCAAAAGTCTCGATCACGCCGCCCTGGCCGTCGTAGTCGATCAGGGAGTCGTGCTTTTCCGCCGTGCCTTCGGTCAGGGGCTGGAACCAGTGCGTGACATGCGTCACGTGATGTTCCAAGGCCCATTCCTTCATGCCCTTCGCGACGCCGTCGGCCGTCTTCCGGTCCAGCGGCTTGCCGCCCTCGATGCACTCGAGCAGGGCATAGAACGTCTTGGCGTCCAGATACTTCTGCATCTTGTTCCGGTCGAAGGTCAATTCGCCGAAATACTCGGACGGCCTCCCCTCGGGAGCGTCCACGGGCCGCGCCTTCTTCATGAAGGATTCCCGCACCAGACTAAATCTGTCCATCTATCCAGTTCGTTTTATGTTTAAGAAACCAAGTTACGAAGAAAAACCTTTTCAGCCAATGTTTATCGGCAAAAAATAATTGTATCTTTGCAGACAACAGCCCTCCGAAGCCGATGTACGCCCCTCTGCTGATGGTCAATCTGCTGTCGGAACATATGCTCCTGCTCTGTTCCATCCTGATCTTCGCCGCCGTCCTGGTGACCAAGGTCGGCTCCCGCTATGGCGTTCCTTCCCTGCTGCTTTTCCTCCTGCTGGGAATGGTGGCCGGGAAAGACGGGCTGGGCGTCCGGTTCGACGACTTCGAGCTCGCGGAAGGCATCGGCCATTTCGCGATGACCATCATCCTGTTCACGGCCGGCCTGGAGACGCCCGTCCACGAGACGCGTCCGGTCCTCCGCCAGGGGACGCTGCTGTCCACGCTCGGCGTACTGCTTACCGTCCTGTTTTCCGGCCTCTTCATCTGGCTGGTCTTCGGCACGGCCCGGAACACCCCTCTCGCCGCCTGTTTCCTGCTCGCGGCCGTGATGGGCTCCACGGACTCGGCGTCCGTCTTCTCGGTCCTGCGCAGCAAGAAACTGCACCTGCGGGAGAACCTGGGGCCGATGCTGGAGCTGGAATCCGGCAGCAATGACCCGATGGCCTACATCCTGACCATCGTCCTGACCCAGGTGATGACGGGTTCCCAAAGCGCGATGAGCGCCGGAAGCCAGGTGATGGACTGCTTCGGCCTCGTCTTCCTGCAGGTCTTCGTGGGGGCCGCCGTCGGATTCGGGGTCGGCGCCGCCGGGCGGTGGCTGATCGGCCGGCTGCAACTGGCGGGCAGCCCCCTCTACGCCATCCTCATCCTCAGCCTGGGCTTCTTCGCCAACGGCGTCGCCGGCCTCCTGATGGGGAACGGCCTGCTGGCGCTGTATGTCACCGCCATCATCATCGGCAACCACTCGGACCTCCCCCACCGGAAAGAGATCCTCCATTTCTTCGATGGGATGACCTGGCTGATGCAGCTGGTGATGTTCCTGATGCTCGGCCTCCTGGCGAGCCCGGCCAAGATGCTGCCGATGATCCTCCCGGCCCTCGTGATCGGCCTCTTCATGATGCTCGTGGCCCGTCCCGCCAGCGTCTTCCTGTGCCTGCTTCCCTTCCGCGACCTATCCCGACGCGCCAAGGCCTTCACCTCCTGGGTGGGTCTCAAGGGCGCCGGCCCCATCCTCTTCGCCCTGTGCCCCGTGACCGCCGGGCTGGAAGGGGGCAACGATATGTTCAACATCGTTTTCCTGATTACCCTCTTCTCCCTGCTGCTGCAGGGGATGACCCTGAGCCCGGTCGCCCGGCTGCTCCGGCTCAGCTACGAGGAGGACCCCCAGGTGGAAACGTTCGGGATGGAGATCCCGGAGGAAATGGGGATGCTCCGCGACCATACGGTGACGGAGGAAGACCTGAAGAAGGGACCGACGCTCCGCGACCTCGGACTCCCCCACGGTATCCGCGTGATGATGGTCCGCCGGGGCGATTCCTACCTGGTCCCCCACGGCAGCATGCCCCTGCAGGTCGGCGACCGGCTCGTCATCATCATGGGCGACTCGGACGACTGACCCCGGACCCGGCAGATACGAAAAACCCCGCTGTACCTCAGTACGGCGGGGTTGTCGCGTTTAAGATCGATTAGGACCTCAGACCTTGATCTCGACTTCGACACCCGAAGGGAGTTCGAGCTTCATGAGAGCGTCGACGGTCTTCGCGTTGGAATCGTCGATGTCCAGAAGACGGACATAGGAGTCGAGTTCGAACTGCTCGCGGGACTTCTTGTTCACGAAGGTGGAGCGGTTCACAGTGAAGATCTTCTTGCTGGTAGGAAGAGGAATGGGACCATTGACCTTTGCACCGGTAGCCTTCACTGTATCGACGATCTTGCTGGCGGACTTGTCCACGAGCATGTGGTCGTACGACTTGAGTTTGATTCTGATTTTCTGGCTCATTTCTATAAACTATTTGATTTGTCTGATTACTCTTCGTCAAGGGGACGGTATCCGCTCTTTTCGACGATGGTCTTGGCCAGGGTGGCCGGGACCTCGGCGTAGTGGTCGAACGTCATCGTGCTGGTCGCGCGGCCCGAAGAAAGGGTGCGCAGGACGGTGACGTAACCGAACTGCTCCGCAAGCGGAACATAAGCCTTGACGATGCGTGCGCCGTTGGCGGTGGAGTCCATCGCAACAATCTGGCCGCGGCGGCGGTTCAGGTCGCCCACGATGTCGCCCATGTACTCTTCCGGGGTGACCACCTCGAGGCTCATGATGGGCTCGAGGAGGACCGGATGGCACTTGGGGCAGGCGTGACGGAAGGCCATCCGGGCCGCCAGCTCGAAGGAGAGCTGGTCGGAGTCCACCGGGTGGTAGCTGCCGTCGAGCAGTTCGACCTTCAGGGAAGGCACCTCGTAACCGGCGAGCACGCCGTTCAGCATCGCGGACTGGAAGCCCTTCTCGACGCTCGGGATGAATTCCTTCGGGATGTTGCCGCCCTTGACCGAATTGATGAACTGAAGGCCCGTGACGCCTTCGTCGGCAGGAGAGATGTTGACGATGATGTCCGCGAACTTGCCGCGGCCGCCGGTCTGCTTCTTGAACACCTCCCGGAGCTGGTAGCTGCCGGTGATGGATTCCTTGTAGTTGACCTGCGGGGCTCCCTGGTTGATGTCCACTCCGAACTCGCGGCGGAGACGGTCCACGATGATGTCGAGGTGGAGCTCACCCATACCGCTGATGACGGTCTGGCCGGTCTCGACGTCGGACTTGACCGTGAAGGTCGGGTCCTCCTCGGCGAGCTTGCCGAGGGCGATGCCGAGCTTGTCGAGGTCTTTCTGGGTCTTCGGTTCGACGGCGATGCCGATCACCGGATCCGGGAATTCCATCGACTCGAGGGTGATCTGGTGATCCTCGTCGCACACGGTGTCGCCGGTGCGGAGGTCCTTGAAGCCCACGGCCGCGCAGATGTCACCAGCCTCCACGAACTCGATCGGGTTCTGGTGGTTGGAGTGCATCTGGTACAGGCGGGCCACCCTCTCTTTCTTGCCAGTGCGGGTGTTGAACACATAGGAACCTGCGTCGAGGTGGCCGGAGTAAGCCCTCAGGAAGGCCAGACGGCCCACGAACGGGTCGGTGGCAATCTTGAAGACGAGAGCCGCGAAAGGCTCGTCGGCGCTGGGCTTGCGGACCACTTCGTTGCCAGTGCGGGGGTTCGTTCCCGTGACGGCTCCCTTGTCCAGCGGAGAAGGCAGGTAACGCATGACGTTGTCCAGGAGGAACTGGACGCCCTTGTTCTTGAACGAGGAGCCGCAGCACGCCGGGACGATCTGCATGGAGATCGTTCCCTTGCGGATGGCGGCGATGATCTCGTCGCGGGTGAGGGAGTCGGGATCCTCGAAGTACTTCTCCATCAGGGTCTCATCGCACTCGGCGGCGGCCTCCAGGAGGATGTCCCTCCAGCGGGCGGCCTCGCCCTTCAGGTCGGCGGGAATCTCGCCTTCCTTGTAGTTGACCAGCTCCTCCGAGGAGTCGTAGAAGATGGCCTTCATGTCGATGAGGTCGACGATGCCTTCGAACTTGTCTTCGGCACCGATCGGGAGACAGACGGGAACGGCGGTGGCACCGAGCTTCTGCTTGATTTCCTCGACACAGGCGAGGAAGTCGGCGCCGACCCGGTCCATCTTGTTCACGTAGGCGATCTTAGGCACGCCGTACTTGTCTGCCTGACGCCAGACGGTCTCGCTCTGGGGCTGGACGCGTCCGACCGCGCAGAAAGTGGCCACCGTGCCGTCCAGGACGCGCAGGGAACGTTCCACTTCCACCGTGAAGTCGACGTGGCCGGGAGTGTCGATCAGGTTGATCTGATAGGTATCTCCGTTGTAGTGCCAGAACGCCGTCGTCGCGGCCGAGGTGATGGTGATGCCCCGCTCCTGTTCCTGGACCATCCAGTCCATCGTGGCCGCACCTTCGTGGACCTCACCGATCTTGTGGGTCTTTCCGGTGTAGTAGAGGATGCGCTCGGACGTGGTGGTCTTACCGGCATCGATGTGGGCCATGATGCCGATGTTACGGGTGTATTTAAGATCTCTCTTTGCCATTCAGCACGCAGTGTTGTTTGTTTAGAAACGGAAGTGTGCAAAGGCCTTGTTGGCCTCAGCCATTCTGTGCATGTCTTCCTTGCGCTTGAAGGCGCCACCTTCGTTGTTGAACGCGGCGACGATTTCGGCGCACAGCTTTTCTGCCATCGAGTGACCGGAACGCTTGCGGGCGAACGAGATCATGTTCTTCATGGCCACGGAGACTTTCCGTTCCGGACGCAACTCGGTCGGCACCTGGAAGTTCGCGCCGCCGATACGACGGGACTTGACCTCGATCTGAGGGGTCACGTTCTCTAGCGCTTTCTTCCAAATATCGAGAGGAGCCTTGTCAGAATCTTTCATCTTCTCGCCCACCATGTCGATGGCATCATAAAAGATCGAATACGCGATACTCTTCTTCCCCTGCAGCATAAGATTGTTCACGAAACGGGTAACCTCCACGTCGTGAAACTTAGGATCAGGAAGTAGAATCCTCTTTTTAGGCTTCGCTTTTCTCATTTTGAAAAAGAATTAAAGGTGATAGGTGATTAGGTGACTACTTCTTAGATTTCTTCGGGCGCTTGGCACCGTAGAGGGAACGGGACTGGGTCCGTCCATCCACGCCAGCCGTATCCAAAGCTCCTCTAAGGATGTGGTAGCGGACACCCGGAAGGTCTTTCACACGACCGCCGCGAACCAGCACGATGCTGTGTTCCTGGAGGTTGTGGCCTTCGCCCGGGATGTAGGCGTTGACCTCTTTCGCGTTGGAAAGACGGACACGCGCGACTTTACGCATCGCGGAGTTCGGCTTTTTAGGAGTCGTCGTGTAAACACGAAGGCACACGCCACGCTTCTGAGGGCAAGCATCCAGCGCACGAGACTTGCTCTTCACTTCGAGCTGCTCGCGTCCTTTGCGGACCAACTGTTGAATAGTAGGCATAAATGTTTGTAAATAAATAAATTAGGTTTTGTCCCAATGCTTCGGGAGTCTCCTTCCCGCTATTTTGGGGGTGCAAAGATACGTAAAAAAATTTAATTAACAAAGTTTTCAACAGGCAACCTCCGCGTGTAATGTACGGATTTTACCGATTATTTCGTATATTTGGGGTATGAGAAGATTGCTTTTGCTGGCCGCCCTCGCGGCCGTTGCGTGCGGAGCGCGCACCCCGAAGGAAGAATCGATGGCCCAGTTGCGCGAGCGCGTGTTCGCGGACGCACAGGTGCAGGCTGTTTATATGGACAGCCTCCTTACCGTCATGGCCGGGCCCGACCGGCCATCTCGCTGCCCCCGGAACTTCCAGGACGGGAAACTGGTCACATCGGACATCGGCTGGTGGTGCAGCGGGTTCTACCCGGGCGTCCTCTGGATGGTGTACGAGCAGACGGGCGACGAAGCATTCCGCGACCTGGCGGTGAAACACACCCTGCCCCTCGCCGAACTCCTGAACCACAAGACCGACCATGACATCGGCTTCCAGCTGATGTCCAGCTTCGGCAAGATGGCGCAGGACTGTGATTCCGAATTCCTGGGGGGCGTAGGAATCTCCCCCGACTCCGTCCTCACCCGCGGCGCCGCCGCCCTCGCGTCCCGGTTCCTGCCCACGGCCGGGGTCATCCGCAGCTGGGACCACGGCAAGTGGAACTTCCCCGTCATCATCGACAACATGATGAACCTGGAGCTGCTGATGGAGTACGGCGACCGCGAAGTGGCGGAGAAACACGCCCTCACCACGATGAAGAACCATTTCCGCGAGGACGGGACCTGCTACCACCTGGTCGATTATGCCGATGACGGCTCGGTCCTCGGCAAGCAGACGGTCCAGGGGTTCGCCGACGAATCGGCCTGGGCGCGCGGCCAGGCATGGGCCCTGTACGGGTACGCGATGATGGCGCTGAAGGAGAAGGAGGCCGGCAACATGGACCTGGCGGACGCCTTCTACGGCGTCGCCGCGAAGCTGGAAGACTGGCTGCTGCCCCGCCTTCCCGAGGACGGCGTCCCTTTCTGGGATTTCTCGCAGACGGACTACCGGGACGCGTCGGCCGGGGCGATCATCGCCGGCGGCCTGCTGAAACTCCGGCAGTATCGCGGCGCGAAGGATGACGGCAAGGGCCTCCGGGCGGCGGAACGCATCCTCCGCCGGCTTCCTCCTCAAGCACAGCGTGGGCCATCTCCCCAACAAATCCGAGGTCGACGTCCCCCTCACCTACGCCGATTACTACTTCCTCGAGGCGCTGACGCTGTACCCCGTCCCGGCTACATCCTTGAATAACAATTGATTACGCATATCTCCCTGGTACATTTGCACCAGGGAGTTTTTGATAACTTCCTAATAACCAAGTAGATAAGTGAGACAGCTATTCGTACTTCCCTGGGTATTGCTCGGGATGATGTTTTTCGCCCGGGCGCAGGAGCCGGTGGCGCACCCGCGGCTGCTGATGCGGGAGAGTGGGTATCAGGTGCCGCCGGAGAGCATGTTCGCGCGGGCGGACAGCGTGATCGTCGCGTTCAGCGACGCGGTGCTGGCCGAGCCGCCGGTGACGCGCGACTTCATCGGCCGGCGGCTGCTCGGGACCTCCCGGGAGGCGCTGAAACGCATCTTCTGGCTCTCGTATACCTATAGGGTCCATGGCGGAGAGGCCTATGCGCGGAAGGCCGTCGACGAGATGCTGGCCGTGAGCGCGTTCAAGGACTGGAATCCCGCGCATTTCCTGGATGTCGCGGAAATGACTATGGCCGCCGCGATCGGCTATGACTGGCTGTACGACCAGATGACGCCCCGCGAGCGGAAGAAGGTCGCGCGGGCCATCATCGACAAAGGCCTCAAGCCCGCTTTGAACGAGGCCGATGCCTGGTTCTACAACAGCGAAATCAACTGGAACTCCGTGTGCAACGCCGGCATGGTGTACGGCGCCCTCGCCGTCTGGGAAGAGGACCCCGAATTCTGCAGGTCGATGCTAGAGAAGTCCCTGGAATCCAACAAATTGGCCTTCAATGCCTACGAAGGCGGCGGTTACCCGGAGGGGTACAATTACTGGGGGTATGGATCCTCGTTCCAGATCATGCTGGAAGCAGCGCTTGACAGCGCATTCCTCCCACTCCCTATAGAAGACCTGTTTGCTTCCTTACCGTTCTCGACCGGAATCACCCATGACTTTTACGCGTCCTCCGCATTCATCCGCTTCACCTCCACCCCGGCGGGGAACTGTTTCAGCTTCTCGGATTCGTACCGGAAGGCATCGGGGCAATACATGCAGACCTGGATGATCAACCGTGTCGGTGACCGCTCCATCATGTATCCCGAGATGCGGATCATGGAAATGACCGGATACAAGCGTCTTTGCGAAGAACGGCTGTTCCCGATGTATTTGATTTCGCTTTTCCACTGCGGACCGAACACGCCCGCGGGCATGCCCGACGACCACTATTTCCAGTGCGGGGGCACCACGCCCATTTTCGTGTACCGGAGCGGTTGGGCCGCCGAGGAGGACGATTATCTGGGCGTCAAAGGCGGGCTTACGATGTCCAGCCATTCGCACTGTGACCAAGGCTCCTTCTACTTCGAGTCCGACGGCGTCACTTGGGCGACTGACCTCGGGATGCAGGACTACAACTCGCTGGAATCGGCCGGCGTGGATCTCTGGGACATGACGCAGGACAGCGAGCGCTGGGAGGTGTTCCGCATCGGCCCGTTCTCGCATAACATCGTGACGGTCAATGGACATACACCCAAGGTCAATCACCCCGTCGCAATCACGGAAACCTGGACGCCGGAGCACCCCTCGTGGGAGAAGCGGCTCGGCGCCGTCGTCGACCTGACCGACCTCTATACCGAGGACCTGGACTCCTGCAAACGGGCGGTGTACCTGCTGGGTACGGACCTGCACATCCTGGACCTGCTGCAGGCGGGGGACTCCACCTGTACGGTCCGCTGGTCCATGTGCACCGAGGCGCAGGCGTCTCTCCAGGAATGGAGCGAAGTCTTCTCCTTCTATAGGTACGGGGAAACATTTCTGTGGCTCCAAAGCGGCTGGCACCGACGGGAATTGTCGGCCTCTTTCCTCCGCTTGGACGAGAGCGAGGAGGAAGAAGTGCTGGGCTTCCGGGATTATCGTTTTCCGGCCATCGTGTGGCCCGGGCTCTATAACGAAGACGACGGCCCCGAACTGACCCCGCACATCTGGCCCACGACCTACGACCCGGCCGCTCCCGATGTCGACGGCATGCAGTACCTGCATCCCACCGACGCGCCCAACCCCGGCACCTCCCTGGTCGGCTACACCTTCACCCTCCAGCCACACGAAAAGGTCTGCCTCCACGTCTGCCTGACGCGGGTACTTTAGCGCTCGTAGGCGAGGCGCTCGGCGCCGTCTTCGAGCCAGATGATGCCGCAGTAGGTGAAGCCGTGCTTCTCGATGAGGCGCTGCATGATGCGGTTGTCGCGGTGCGTGTCGATGCGCAGGTGCGCGTAGCGCGATGCGGCGTAATTGATTACCGTTGAAAAGATTCCGTGCACTTCCGGATAGCTCGCCATCCGGTGGATGACGCCGTAGGGCTCGTCGGTGAGCCACGCGCCGTCGATGACGTCGTAGGTCGGTTCCGGGGAGGGGAGAAGTGCGAAGTACGCGACGATAGTACCGTTTTCCATGACAAAGCCTCCTCCGCGGGCGATGTCGCGGAGGAGGAGGGAGTCGTCGGGGAAGCCAGGGGCGGACCACTGGTCGTGGTTGCCGTCGGCGCGCATGATGCCCTTGGCGGCCTCGAAGACGGGCCGCAGGGCAGGGATGTCAGCCGGCGTGGCAGGGCGGATTACCACTTGTCGTAGTGGATGTTTTCGGGCTTCCACTTGTCCTTGGGCTGGTCGTCACCGGCCGGGTAGCCGCAAGGGACGACGCAAAGCGGCGTCACGTTCGCGGGCAGGCCCAGGGCTTCGCGGATGGGGTTCACTCGGTCCGCATACGGGTGGGCGGCGGTCCAGACGGCGCCGAGGCCGAGGGCTTCGGCCGCGAGGAGCAGGTTCTCCGTCGCGGCGGAGCAGTCCTGCGTCCAGTTGCCGTTCTCCACCTCCACGGCTTCCGCGTCGGGCTGGCCGAACGGCTTGCGCATCAGGGTGGTTTCGCCACAGATGACGAAGACGACGGGGGCCTGGGCGATCATGCCGCCGCGGGGGCCGGCGAGCTTCTCCTTCACGGCCTGGTCGCGGACGACGACGAAGCGCCAGGGCTGGACGTTCATGCCCGTCGGGGCGGCCATCGCGGCGCGGAGCATCGTCTCCACCTGCTCGTCGGAGACGGGCTGGTCGGTATAGGAACGGACGCTCTTGCGGGAGAAGATGACGTCAAGCGCGGAGGGGCCGGCGTCCTCCTGCGGCTTGGGCGCGCAGGCCGCGGCCGCCACCAAAAGGGAGGCCAGGATGAAAAACTTTGCAATTCTCATTTTGTCAATCATTTAATGCCACAAAGATACATATTTTTCCCGTCCGGGCGGTTGCCGAAGTCTCAAAGAATTACTATATTCGCATAATAGACTTAATCGCGCGTATGAGAAGACTGATCGTTTGCCTCGTCGTGGCGCTGGCGGCCGTCGCGGCCGCGGCGCAGCCCGCGGGCCGGACGTCCTTCAACGAAGGCTGGACCTTCGTCAAGGACGGAGAGAGCCGGCCGGTGGACCTGCCGCACGACTGGGGCGTGGAGGGGGCCTTCAAGCAGGAGTATCCCGGCGAAAGCGGGAAGCTCGCCTGGTGGGGCAAGGCCGACTATCGAAAAGCTTTGGAAATCACCCCGGAAGACCTGGAAAAGGACATCGACCTCGAGATCGACGGCGCCATGTCGCATGCGACCGTGGAGGTCAACGGCATCGACCTCGGCGGCTGGCCGTACGGCTACGCCTCCTTCGCCGTCCGCCTGAATCCGGCGCTGAAACCCGGCAGGAACGAGATCACCGTCCATGTCGACAATCCCGAGGAATCCTCCCGCTGGTATCCCGGCGGCGGCATCTACCGGAATGTCTGGCTCACGAAGACGGACAAGACCTCCGTCGCCCACTGGGGCACGTATGTCACGACAGAAATCGGCCCCGTCAACCGGATCCTGAACCAGGCCGACGCCACGGTCACCCTCCGTGTCACCCTCAAGCACGCGGGCGAGGAGACGGTGGGCATGGTCCGGACGCGGATCATCCGCCAGGACCGTTTCAAGCGCGACGGGGAGGAGATGGTCGTGGACCGCATCCTCGCCGAGACCCGCAGCATCGAACGGATCGTGGACGGGAAGACCGTCTGGCAGACCTTCGACCTGGAGGGAGCCCGCCTCTGGACCCCGGACAGCCCGACGATGTACATCGCCCGCACCACCGTGGAAACCCCCGACGAGGTGCTGGACACCTACGAAACGCCCTTCGGCGTCCGCCGGGCGGAGTGGAAGGCCGACGGCTTCTACCTCAACGAGGACAAGACTTTCCTCAAGGGCGTGTGCCTGCATCATGACGCGGGCGCGCTGGGCGCCGTCTGGAACGACGACGCCTGGGTGCGCCGCCTCGAGATGCTCAAGGAGATGGGCTGCAACGC
>ONDF01000005.1 GCA_900316525.1 uncultured Bacteroidales bacterium | reverse complement strand
GGACATTGGCAAGGCAAGGTGGAGAGCAAAGCGGACCTTGCCGGAATGTCCGGGTGACAGAACTTTGCGAAGTGAAAGGAGATGTCACCATACCGGAGCAGAAGAGGCAGCACTACGGAGCGCACTCCCCTTCCGAGGTTTTCGGAAGGTTGATGAGCGGAAGACTCGGGAAGACCAACATTCAGCCATCGATGGCAAGAAGACGGACGGTACTGTCTGGCACATCTTTACAAACGAGCAGAATAGCCTGAAAACAATCCGAGAGGGAGAAGACAGACGAAGAACAAGCTCCGGAAAACTCCCGGAGCAGACCTTTGAAAACGGTGGAAATGGCACTGAAGAGACAGGTTGAAACGGATTCTCTTTCGGGTAAAAAGAAAGAGAAGGATAGCTCTGCAGAGACCAGTTTAGTTTAGTCCTTGTACTAGATATACTAAACTGATTAAACTGGTTAGTCCAGAGATCTCGGTTTTTGGTATCTTTTTTCTTTTTACCCGAAGAAAAATGAAACAAAAAACGCTTGAAAAAGGAGTCACTCGTTCTGACCGAAGACCGGCAGTCTTTACAAAACAAATCTGCCGTCCGCCATTCGAAAAGGTAGGTGATAAGGCCTTAAAAATGTGCCGGCACAAAGGACATGGCGACATTTTACCGGCACAAATTCGGCACAATTTTATTTTTGAGGTGCCAAGCGGAATCGAACCGCTGTAGCAGGTTTTGCAGACCTGTGCCTAACCGCTCGGCCATAGCACCGTTGGGATTGCAAAGATATGCAGTTTTTTTGGATTTGCAAAATTATTCCACGTATAGCAGAAGCCCCTTCAGGTACTCCCCTTCCGGATGGTAGATGTTCACGGCGTGGTCGGCGGGCTGGTTGAGGCGGTCGAGGATGCGGACACAGCGGCCGGTCTGGGCGGCGGCGGAGAAGACCGCGAGGGCGAAGGCCTCCTTGTCCACCACCTGCGAGCAGCTGAAGGTGAACACGAAGCCACCCGGGGCGACCTTCGCGATGGCGGCCGCGTTCAGGCGCTGGTACGCCCGAAGGGCGTTTTTCAGCGCGCCGCGGTGCTTCGCGAACGCCGGCGGATCCACGATCATGAGGTCGTACTTCCCCTCCGGAACGTCGCGGAGGAACTCGATGGCATCGGCGCAGTAGGAGGTATGCTGTTCCGGCGTGAAGCCGTTCAGGGCCACGTTCCGGTCCACCATGTCCATCGCCTTCCTGGAACTGTCCACGGAATCCACATGGACCGCTCCCCCGTTCAACGCATAGATGGAGAAGCCGCCCGTGTAGCAGAACAGGTTCAGCACGTTCCGGCCCTTGGCGAGCCGGCCCACGGAGGCGCGGTTCTCGCGCTGGTCCAGGAAGAAGCCCGTCTTCTGGCCTTCGTTCCAATTGACATGGAACTTGTTCCCGTTCTCCAGGACGACGCATTCGTCCGTGTCGAAGCCGGGAGCCTTGTACAGGTAGCCGTCGATGAGGTCCAGGCCGGCCTTGAAAGGCGCGGTGCCGGAGCTCTTGTCGTAAACGGCCTTCAGCGTGTCCCCATAAACGGCCTTGAGGGCCTCGCAAATGGCGTTCTTGGCCTTGAACATGCCCACGGAATGGGCCTGGAGGACGCACACGCCGTCATAATAGTCGATGATGAGGCCGGGAAGGCCGTCGCCTTCGCCGTGGACGAGCCGGTAGCAGGTGGTCGAGGCCGACCCGTGCAGGCCGCAGGCGACGCGCGCCTGGAAGGCCCTGCGCACCATCTTTTCCCAGAAATCAGGCGCCGTGGGGTCCTCGTCGAAGCTCAGGATCCGGACGGCGATGGAGCCGATCTGGTAATGGCCCGTGGCCAGATACTGGCCGTCGGAGGAACAGACTTCCACCAGGTCGCCCTCGGCGGGTTCGCCCGTGATCTGGGCAATGGCCCCGGAGAAGACCCAGGGATGGAACCGGAGGATGGAATCCTCGCGGCGCGGACGGAGATAGACTTTTTCCATCAGGCTTGGTCGGGATAGAGCTCCGGATGGAGCTGTTGGGGGGTAAGGGGCGCCTTTTCGGACTGCATCAGGCGGAGATACATCTCGCGGCACACCCAGGCGTCGGTCGCCGCATAGCGCTGCTGCGACTCGGAAAGCTTCTCGGCTTCCCAGTTGGAGAGCTGCTGGGCCTTCGAGATCTTGAAGCCCAGGATAATGGCGGCCATCTTCTTCACGGACTTGTCCCGGATGCCGTATTCCCAGACGATCTTCTGCAGGTCCACGAAGTTCTGCGGCTGGAAGCCGGCGAACTTCTGGAGGCCATGGACATCGTCGTGGATGGCGGCGCCCACCTTGATGATGGCGGGATTGGCCAGGATCGCGCACAGGCGGCGCGGGATGCCACCCATGAGCTTGATGCGGAACAGGTACGCCTTTTCGGCCCCGGAGAGCTGCAGAAGCGCCGTTCCGTTGGAACGCTGGTCCGGGGAGAAGGTGGGCCGGGTTTCGGTGTCGAACCCGATGACTTTCTGCCGCTTGAGATAGCTGACGGCCTTTCCGAATTCCTCTCCGAGCGAGTCGATGACGTGGATCTCCCCGGGGAAGGACGCCAGTTCCAGGCGGCCGATCTCTTCCGGGCTAATCGATATCTGGAACATACGCAGGTTCGGACTTCGTTTGGGCGGAGAGATAGGCGGCGCTGACCTCGACCGGGACAAAGTCGCCTTCCAGGTTCTCTTCCGTCTGGTAGTAACGGACCACCGGATAGGCGATGTCATGCGTGAACAGGTTCCTTTCCCGGAGCAGGCGGTACAAGGCGGCCGTCAGCGAGGCATTCGGTTCGATGAAGCGGAAACGCGGCGTCAGGATGCGGTCAAAGGCCATGTCCTCTTCGGTAATCTGGCGATGGATGTGCTCCTTCTCGGCTTCCAGTTCCTCCAGGGAAACCGTGAAGCTGTCCAGGAGGACGGCGTCCAGGTTGCCGCCCGGCTTCAGGGAGCGGTAAGTGCCCAGCATGTCGCGGAAAGCGGGACGCAGCACGTCGTTCCCGGTGGTGGAGACGACGGTCACTTCCAGCTGGGGCGTGAGCTTCTTCGCGGCGTTTTCATAGGCGGAACGGGCTTCGGCGGGCGCCCAGACGGCGACGCTCTTGCAGCCGCTCCGAGCGGCTTCCCGGAGCATCGCTTCCACAGGCGTGAGGATGATCGCTTCGCGTCCGGCCATCTTGAAGAGGGTGTCCACGTCGAACGCCCCGTACTCCGACAGGAGCGAATTCGCGAGGACGAACACCTTCGCGCGCGTCTTGGAGAGCCGGGAACGGGGATCCGCGGCGTTGGAGTAAGCAACTGTGTCGACGGCGGTTACCACATTCCGGACGGTCACTTCCCGGAGGCTGTCCGGGCTGGAAGCCGCGAGGCGGAGGTACGGCGCGTTGTACAGGTCCATCAGGATGTCGAAGGTCTCGCCGGCAAAGTCAGGGAGGCGGTCCTGCGACGAACGGCCGTCGATGTTGTCCACCCGGTCGGCGGACAGCAAGGCATCGGCGAGCCGGGCGGCGGCCTCGGGTTCGCCGATGACGGCGATGGAGCCCTTGGTGCCGGCGGTCCGGTATGTATGCACGAGCCGGAAAGTGCCGGTCGTGTCGGCGGCGAGCTGCTTGACGTAAGGAATCGTGTCCCGGACCACGACCGGACGCTCGTTGCAGGAGACGAACGCCACCACGAAGGCCAGGACGGTCAGGATATGCTTCATATGGGTCATATATTCTGCAAAAATACGGAAATATCCGTATATTTGCAAAGATGAAGACGCTCCTCGCCCT
This sequence comes from uncultured Bacteroidales bacterium, assembly GCA_900316525.1. Lineage (GTDB taxonomy): Bacteria > Bacteroidota > Bacteroidia > Bacteroidales > UBA932 > Cryptobacteroides. The sequence continues at coordinate 130,835 of ONDF01000005.1, read as the reverse complement.
GGATTCCTTCAAGGGCTGCCTGACGGCCCCGGAAGCCGTGGATGCCGCAGCCGCCGCGCTGGCGGGACGCGACGTCTGCCGGATGCCGCTGTCCGACGGCGGCGAAGGCTTCGCGGAATGCCTGGCCGGCTGCCTGGGCGGCGTCTTCCGCACGGCGCCCGCGCACGACCCGCTGGGCCGGCCGGTCGAGGCCCGCTACGCCCTCCTCGACGGCGGCCGGACCGCCGTCATCGAAACGGCCGCCGCCAGCGGTCTCACCCTCCTGAAACCCGAAGAACTGGACCCGCTCACTGCCTCATCCATCGGTACAGGTGAGCTGATGCAAGATGCTGTTAAACAAGGTGTCGAAGAGATATGGATTGGGCTTGGAGGAACGGCCGTGATGGACTGTGGAGCCGGCCTCCTGCAGGCCCTCGCTCCCCTTCCCGACCATCTCCGGATCCACGCCTTCTATGACGCCGACGTCCCCCTCACCGGATCGGCCGGGGCGCCCGCCGTTTTCGGCCCCCAGAAGGGGGCGGACGAACAGGGCGTCGCCGAGCTGGAACGGCGGTTCCGCCGCCAGGCTGAACGCTGGAAGGCGCAGTACGGAATCGACGCGGACCGGCAGCCCGGGGCCGGCGCGGCCGGCGGCATCGGCGCCGCGCTCGCAGTATGCCTCGGCGCGGAAATGCACGCCGGCATCGAGGCGGTCCTGGAAGCCGTCCATTTCGCCGGCCGCGTCCGGGAATGCGGTCTCGTCATCACGGGAGAAGGCAAGGCGGACAGGCAGACTTTGACCGGCAAGGTTCCCTTCGGCGTACTGCAGGCAACCCGCCGCCACGCGCCCGGAATCCCCGTCGTCCTCCTCGCCGGGAAGGTCGAAGATCGGAACGAATTGCTCGCGGCAGGATTTGACGCAGTCATTCAAGTGACTCCAGAAGAATCACTGGAAAGCAATTATTTAGACAAGTCATTCGCCCGGGCGAACATTCGCCGGGCCGTCCAGGATCTCGTGTATTTTCGGGATTAGGAGCGCGTACACGTACTCCTCTTCCATGAAGTGCGTGCCGTCATAGATGGTGTACGTCTTCCCGAACATTTCCTCCCAGAGGGAAACCTTCACGACGCCGGATTTCCGGTAGTGGTCCCGCGTGCCGAAGAACGCGTAATAATACCCGCCTTCCGCGGCAGCCTTCTTCGCAGCGGCCCAATGCGGGGCATACTTCTTCAGGATGTCATACTCGAAGCGGAGCGGCTGCCGGTCCCCTTCCTTGACCCGCCAGATCCGGTGCAGGAGGGCCTTCCCGCCGGGGACCTTGCAGATCCAGGCCAGCCGGACCAGCACGTCGGGCGCGCCCAGCGAGGGAGAGACGAACAGATGCGGAATGCCCCGGACGCGCAGGGCCTGGATGGCGCCGAGGGATTCGCCGATGACCAGCGCCGGCTGCAGTTCCTCCACCCAGGAGGCGATCTGCGCCCGGCCGATTTCCGGGTCGAAATCGTAAGTACGGACGATGCAGCGGAGGTCCGTCCCGGCGAACCGCTCCCGAAGGAGCCGCGGGATCCGGCTGTCGCCGCCCCCGCCCATGCCGTGGATATACAAAATGGTCTTCACCTTGCAAAAATACGATTAAATCCCTAAATTTGTCAGTTAGAGAAACAAATCTACATCACACCGATATGAAAAAATCTTTCGTTCTCTTTGCAGCGGCCCTCCTCACGCTGACCGCTACCGCCCAGACCCGCACGGCCGCCCCGGCCGTCAAGGCATCCGACTACCAGTTCACCACCATCAAGGAGATTCCGGTCACCTCGATGAAGAACCAGGCCAACAGCGGCACCTGCTGGTGCTTCTCCGCCCTCTCCTTCCTCGAGTCCGAGGTCATCAAGGCGAAGAACCTCAAGCCTGAAGCCTATCCGGACCTGTCCGAGATGTTCGTCGTCCGTCACTCCTATCACGACAGGGCGCTCAAGTATGTCCGCCTCAACGGTTTCCTGAACATGGCGCAGGGTTCCGGCTTCGGTGACGTGCTGGAAGTCATCCGCGACTACGGCATCATGCCGCAGAAGGATTACACGGGCATGCACTACGGCACCGAACTCCCCGCCCAGGGCGAGCTCGACGCCGTCCTCAAGGGCTATGTGCAGGCCGTCGTGAAGAACCCGAACCGCAAGCTTACCCCCGTCTGGACCAAGGGCTTCGACGGCATCCTGGACGCCTATCTGGGCGAGGTTCCCGAGACCTTCGTGGAGAACGGGGTCACCTATACCCCGGAGAGCTATCGCGACGCCCTGGGCATCAACCCGGACGACTACGTGAACATCTCTTCCTTCACCCATCACCCGTTCTACACCCAGTTCGCCATCGAGGTGGAGGACAACTGGCGCTGGGGCCTCTGCTACAACCTGCCGCTGGATGAGTTCATGGCCGTCATCGACAACGCCATCGACAACGGTTACACCGTGGCCTGGGGCGGCGACGTCTCCGAAACCGGCTTCACCCGCGACGGTCTCGCCATCCTCGTGGACACCACGGTCAAGCCCACCGGCTCCGACCAGGAGCGCTGGGTCGGCCCCGCCGCCCAGCAGGCCGCGCAGCCTCAGAAGGAGCTTCCCAAGGAGATCGAGGTGACCCAGGAGAACCGCCAGCAGTGGTTCGACGAGAAGACCTCCACGGACGACCACGGCATGCACCTCTACGGCATCGCCAAGGACCAGAACGGCAACAAGTACTACCTGATCAAGAACTCCTGGGGCGTCACCGGCGCCTACAAGGGTGTCTGGTACATGTCCGAGAACTTCGTCAAGGGCAAGACCCTGAACTTCGTCGTCAACAAGAAGGCTCTCCCGAAGGACATCGCCAAGAAGCTCGGAATCAAGTAAATGGCGCTCTACAAGCACATTCCTAACACGATCACTTCCATGAACCTCCTCTCGGGGGTCATGGGAGTGATTTTCACTTTGGAGGGACGCCTCGAGTGGGCCCTTCCGCTGATGCTCCTGGCGGCGGCCTTCGATTTCTGCGACGGCCTCGCCGCCCGGCTCCTCGACGCGCACTCCCCCATCGGCGGGGAACTGGACTCCCTGGCGGACCTCGTCAGTTTCGGCGTCCTGCCGTCCCTGATGCTTTACAAAGTCATGCCGGCGGATGCGCCGGCCCTCCTGCGGTACATCCCGCTGTTCGTCGCGGTGATGTCCGCCGTCCGGCTGGCGAAGTTCAATGTGGACGAGCGCCAGACGCTGGATTTCCTCGGCCTGCCCACGCCTTCCTGCGCGATGGTCTGCGGCTCCCTCGCCACTTTCCTGTACGTGGCGGGCGGCATTCCCGCCGGCCCCGAGGTCTGGGTCCTGGACGCCATCGCCATCGTCCTGGGCCTGCTGCTCGTGAGCGAGATCCCGATGTTCGGGATGAAAATCAAGAAAGGCCATAAGCTTCTGGATACGAAGCGTATAGCCTTTCTCATCCTGGCCGCGGCCGCCGTGCTCGCGGTCCTGCTGCTCAAGCAGCCCTGGAGCCTGGCCGTCCTGGCCGTGTTCTCCGTCTACGTGATCGAGAACCTCGTCGTCGCACTGATTAATAGTTTTCGGCGCGGAGCATGAAGTAGCTCTTCGGGTGCTTGCACACCGGGCAGAGTTCCGGCGCCTTCTTGCCGACCACGATGTGGCCGCAGTTGGAGCATTCCCAGATCATATCCTCCTCGCGGGAGAACACGATACCGTCCTTGATGTTGCCTAAGAGCTTGCGGTAACGCTCTTCGTGCGTCTTCTCGATGGCGCCGACCTTGGCAAAGAGGAAAGCGATGTCGTTGAAGCCCTCTTCCTTCGCCTCCTCGGCGAACTTGGCGTACATGTCGGTCCACTCGAAGTTCTCGCCGTCGGCGGCGTCCGCGAGGTTCACTTCCGTCGCGGGCACTTCGCCGCCATGCAGGTACTTGAACCAGATCTTGGCATGTTCTTTCTCGTTCTTGGCGGTTTCCTCGAAGAGGTTCGCAATCTGGACATAGCCGTCCTTGCGGGCCTTTCCGGCATAATAGAGATACTTGGTGTGGGCCTGGGACTCACCGGCGAAGGCGGTCTGGAGATTGGCCTCGGTCTTTGTTCCTTTCAGTTCCATAATTCCGTTTATTGTTTGTATATTTGTGTCTGGTAGATGCAAAGTTACGCATTTTCCTGACAGAAATGACGCTCCCCTGTAAGAAAAGCGTTAATTAGTTATAAATCGCTATAAATTAGATAATAAAACTATTTCGTTATAGGTGGTAACAAATAAGTTAACCCCTAAAAAAGGGAAAAAGGCGCCCCGAAAGCGGAAGAAAAGCCGCAAATGGAAGGTCAGTCCCTGGCTCGTCGCCGCGGGACTGCTGGCCGTCGCCGCCGGCGTCCTGTACCCCTACATCCGCGCCGGCCGCTTCGCCTCGACCGGGGCCCGGATTCCCGACGGGGCGCGCCAGTTCTGCGTGGACCTTTCCCACCACAACGACCGCATCGTCTGGGACTCCCTGAAGGTGGTCGTGGACCGGAGCGGCCATACCACCAAGGACCTCCTCCATGCGAAGAACATCTACCCCGTATCGACCGTCATCATCAAGGCGACGGAGGGCGAACGGATGGTGGACAAGCGGTTCGCCGAGTACTGGGCGGAAGCCGGCAAACGGGCGTACGCCCGCGGCGCATACCACTTCTTCCGCTCCTCGAAGGACCCGCAGAAGCAGGCCGACCGCTACATCGCCACGGTCAAGCTCCGGCACAAGGACCTTCCGCCCGTCCTGGACATCGAAACGATGCATGCGGGCTGTTCCAGGGAGGAGCTGAACCGGAAGGCGCTCGCCTGGCTGCAGGCCGTGGAAAAGCATTATGGACGGAAACCCATCGTCTATACGTCCGATTCCTTCGCCCGCGACATCCTCTCCTCCGACATCACCGCGCAATATCCCATGTGGATCGCCCGCTATAACAAGAAAGAACCCCGTTTTGCCGATTGGACCATGTGGCAGTTCACCGAAGAAGCCGTCGTTTACGGCGCCAACGGGGGCTATGTCGATCTCTCCGTCATCAAACAACAACCCTGATATGAAACGAATTCTCCTCCTCGCCGCCCTTACCGCCCTCTCCGGAGCGCTCTGGGCCCAGAAGAAAGCGCTCGACCATGACGTCTACGACAGCTGGCAGGCCGTGAGTGGAACCGTCCTCTCCCCTTCCGGGAAAGTCGTTTCCTACGCCGTCAACCCGCAGGAAGGCGACGGCACGCTCTATTTCCGCGTCACCGGAAAGAAAGGCGCCGCCCGCGTCATCGAAGTCCCCCGCGGCTACCAGGCGCGGATCCTGGACAATGACGCCTACGCCCTCTGCCTCATCAAGCCCGAGTTCCAGAAGACGCGCCGGGCGAAGATCAAGAAGCTGACGGGCGACAAATTGCCGCAGGATTCCCTGGCCGTCATCGACCTCCGGAACGGTGGCATCCGCAAGTTCCCGAACGTCAAGTCGTTCCAGCTGGGACTCCATGCCACCGACCAGTTCGCCTTTTCCACCATCGACACCACTTTCGTGAAAAAGAAGGACAAGGACCAGGGAACGACGGTCGCGGTCTATCATTTTGCCGATGGAAGCCTGGACACCCTGCGCCGCATCGACAAGTTCGCCTTCTCGAAGGACGGGCGCACGCTCGGCCTGATCCAGAAGACGGACAAGAAGCACTCGGTCGTCGGTTTCTATGCCGACGGCAAGGCTCGGATGTTCACGGACACCGCCACCTTCCATGCGGTGCCGGTCTTTAACGAGGAAGGGACCGAGGCCCTCTACCTGCAGGCGAAGGACACGGCGTCCACCGGCAGCAAGCACGCCGCCCTGTGGCTGTACGACATCGTCCGGGACGAGGCGCGGGAGCTCGTGGCCGCCGACCAGCGCCGCAACATGCCCGAGAACTGGGGCCTGACGGAGAACAGTTCCTATCGCTTCAGCAAGAAGAACGGGAGCATCTATGCGGGCATCCAGGAATACGTTCCCGTCAAGGACACCAACCTCGTCTCCTTCGAGACGGCGGGCCTGGACATCTGGACGTGGGATGCCGACGAGATCCCCCCGCGGATGAAGGCGAACCTGACCCGCGACAAGCAGCGCACTTTCCCTTGCCTGTACCAGGACGAAGGCCTCATCCCCTTCAATACCAACAAGGCGGACCGGCTCATTTTCACTGACAACTACGATGCTGAAGTGATTCTGGAAGTGAGTCCAGTCAATACTATTGAAAGCCAATGGAATACGCAGGGAGAATCCGTGCTTACCCTCATCTTCCCCGGCTCCGGCCGGCGGCAGGAAATCGCCCGCGGCGCCTACGAATCGGTGCAGCTCTCCCCCAAGGGAAAATACGCCATCTGGTGGGATTACAACGAGCGCGCATGGTTCGTCTATGACGTGGCGGCGGAGCAGGTCCGGAACCTGACCGGCGGCATCGACACGGTCTTCTGGGACGAGAAAGACGACCACCCGATGATGCCCGAGTCCTACGGTCTCGCCTTCTGGGCGGAGCAGGACGCGGAGGTCGTCCTGAACGACCGGTACGACCTCTGGCGGGTCCGGATTTCCGACGGGTCCGCCTCCCGCATCACCCGCGGCCGGGAGCAGAAACGGACCTACCGCTACCTGAGAACCAAGGATGCGGAGGACGACCCCAACGTCGGACCCCGGGAGCAGGTGTTCATGAGCGTATTCGACGAAACGACCAAGGAGAACGGGCTCGCCTCCATCCATTTTGCGGACAAGGCCGATTCCTTCAAGCTGCTTGCCTTCGGCGGGTATACCTGGGACGGGCTCCGGAAAGCGAAGAATGCACCGGTGTTCGCCTACCAGAAGGGAAATCTCCAGGAGCAGATGGACCTGTACGTGACGGACTTCGGCAAGTCGACGGAGAAGCTCACCGCCATCAACCCGCAGCAGAAGGACTACAACTGGGGAACCGTCGAGCTCTATCACTGGACGGCGTTTGACGGCCGGGCGCTGGACGGTCTCCTGTACAAGCCGGAAGACTTCGATCCCGCCAAGAAGTACCCCGTGATGATCTATTTCTACGAGACCTATTCCGAGAACCTGTACAAGAACATCATCGTGCAGCCCAGCTGGTCCACGGTGAACCTGATCTTCTATGCGTCCAGGGGTTACATCGTTTTTGTCCCGGATATCGTCTATACGCCCGGCATGCCGGGCCAGTCGGCCTACAACTGCATCGTGAGCGGCGCGGAGTCGCTGACGAAGTTCCCGTGGGTGGACAAGGACAACATGGCCATCCAGGGCCAGAGCTGGGGCGGCTACCAGGTCGCCTGGCTCATCACCCGGACGAACATGTTCAAGGCGGCGGGCGCCGGGGCGCCGGTCTCCAACATGACATCGGCCTACGGCGGCATCCGCTGGGAATCCGGCATGAGCCGCCAGTTCCAGTACGAGCAGACGCAGTCCCGCATCGGCCGCGACCTCTGGAACGGGCTGGAGCTCTATCTGGAGAACTCCGCCCTCTTCCGGCTCCCGAACGTGCAGACGCCGGTGCTGATCATGCACAACGACAACGACGGCGCCGTTCCGTGGTACCAGGGCATCGAGATGTTCATGGGCCTGCGCCGGCTCGGCAAGCCCGCCTGGCTGCTGGAATACAACAACGAGGCGCACAACCTCCGCGAGCGCCGCAACCGCAAGGACCTGACGATCAGGCTCCAGCAGTTCTTCGACCACTACCTGAAAGGCGCCCCCGAACCCGCCTGGATGCGCGACGGCGTCCCGACGATCAAGAAGGACTACTACTTCGGGTACGAAGAAGCGAAATAAACAATAGAATAATGAGAAAGGGCTGGAGGAAGGGAGTACCCTCTCGGAGGACTCCGCTTCGCTCCGGCCCCTCCCCCTACCCGTGTCCGAGGGTGGACACGCCTCCGAGAGGGTACTCCCTTCCTCCTAGGCCATCTTCTTGAGCAGGCACTGGATCAGGCGACCGTTCTCGTCGCGGAGGTGCATGCCGTTGCCGCGGCAGTATTTCCAGAAGCGGCAGGCGGCGCAGTCGTCCTTGTACATCCAGGAGCGGTCGCGGTAGGGCTGGAAGCGGGTGTTCCAGACTTCCATGAAGTCGTCCTCGTAGATGTTGCCCTGGTGATAGTCCGCGCGGATGCTGGCGCAGGCCGAGATGGAACCGTCGGCGAGGACGGAGCCCACGTTGACGCCGGCCTGGCACATGTAGAAATGGTCGCGGACATCGCCTTCGTAATTGCCCAGGAAGCCTTCGCAGGCGAACTCCGCCTTGATGCGCCCCTCTTTCCGGGTGGCCTTGATGAATTCCATCAGGCCCAGGAGTTCCTCGCCGGAGAGCTGCAGCTCAGGGTCCTGCGCGGCGCGCCCGACAGGGAATACGGTGAACAACCGCCATTCCTTGAGGCCCAGGTCGATGAGGTATTCTTTCAGTTCGTTCAGATGCTGGTAATTCAGCCGGTTCACGCAGGTGACGACGTCGAAGGCGATGGCGCCGGAATCGATGACCATCTTGATGGCGGCCGAGGCGCGCCGGAAGGAGCCGGGGACGCCCCGCATCCAGTCGTGGTCCGCCTCCAGGCCGTCCAGGCTGATGGTCATCGCGCGGAGGCCGCTCTGCAACAGGCGCTGATAGCGCTCCGGCGTCAGGCCCCAGCCGTTCGTGACCATGCCCCAGGGGAACTCTTTCTCGTACATCATCCGGCCGCAGGCTTCCAAGTCGGGACGCATCAGCGGCTCGCCGCCGGTGACGTTGATCATCACCTGGTGCGGGTCCGTCGCGGTGCGCACGCTGTCGAGGACCTTGGCGAAATCCGCCATCGGCATATCCTGGACCGCGGCCGTCTGCTTGCAGTCGCTGCCGCAGTGGCGGCAATGGTGGTTGCAGCGAAGGGTGCACTCCCAAAAAAGCTGCCGGAGCGGATGTGAGGCAATCACATCATCCTGCAGCTTCTTCGTGATATCCAGCGCGATACGGCGCCTGAGCGAAAGTCTTTCTTCCATTATTCTTCCTCTTCCAGGACGGCATCGGCCTGGATGGTGTATTCACCGGAATACCAATGCTTGTCGCCCTTTTTCGTCTGCTCGACGGTCAATTCCGAACCTTTGAGAATCTTCGTCTTGAACGAACCGTGCGCGTCGCTGTCCACATCCTCTAACTTGACGGCGGCTTTCTGCGCCCCGTCCGGCCAGTCGTGTTTCAGCCGTTCTTTCTCGAAATGCCCCTGTGCGTCAGAATAGAGGGTGTCGCTCTCCCATTTCTGCTGTTCTTCCGGAGCATCAGGGTATGGCGTGAATACGACGCGGATCCCTTCGATTCCCTTGCCCTTAGCATCTTTCACGTCGCCGACCAGTTTGAAGTCGGCACTGGGCACGCCATACTCACAGCGGATGATTCCAATTCGTTCGCACCCACTGAATCCCAGCAGGGTCAATAGGCTGCCCAGCAGCCATTTCCATCCTTTTCCAAGTGCAGATTTCATCGCTATTCCGTTTTCAATTGTTTCTCCGGCGCTTCCATTCGCTCGAAACGCGCCGGCGGGACCCCGTACATCAGTTTGATGGGCGCATCCGGGTCCGGCCTGGTCTTGATAATGATCGTGTCAATCGGCGGAAACACCTTGAGCGTATCCACCGGATCGGCGGCCCGGCGCGGCCGGAGCCGAGGGCTGCAGGAAGAGAATCCCAGCAGGCCCAGGAGGCCGATGGCCAACATCTTGATAATACGGTCCTTTTTCATGATCTGCCCTTTAAAACCTTGACATGCAAAAATCTTGCACAAAAAAGAAAAAGATTCCTTCGCTTCGCTCGGAATGACAGTCAACGGTCTTTCAGCGCCGCGATCATCGCTTCCGCGACGGCGTCGGAAGCGCCGGTTCCTCCCAGTTTATCCCGGACCTCGGCATAATCGGCGGCCATCCGGGCGCGGTAGTTCCCGTCCTCCAGCAGGCGCTGGACTTCCACGACGAGGTTCTCCCCCGTCAGGTAATTCTGCAGCAGTTCCTTGAAGGCGGGACGGTCGATGACGAGGTTAGCGAGACTGATGTACTTGATCTTGAGGATGATCCGGCCGACCAGGTAGGTAAGCCAGGCGATCTTGTACCCCACGACCTGGGGCGTGCCGATGAGGGCGGCCTCCAGCGAGGCCGTGCCGGAATTGATGACGGCCGCCCGCGCGTGACGGAGGACGCCGTACGTGTCGCCGGAGACCAGATGGACATACGCCGGAATCGCGCCGTAATCTGCCGGGGTCCGTCCCGGCGCAGCAGCGATAACGAATTGATAATCGGCGTACTGCGGCATTTTGTGCAGCCTGGCGGCGAAGTCCGTGAGCACAGGCATCATCGTCTTGATCTCTCCGCTGCGAGACCCGGCCAGGAGGGCTACAAACGGCTTGTCAGGGAGCCCGTGCCGGGTCAGGAACGCCTCCCGCGGCTCCTGCAGGGCCGGCGAGCGGTCCACCGCGTCGATGAGCGGATTGCCCTTGTAGATGAAATCGACCCCCTTCCGCTTGAAATAGTCGATCTCGAAGGGGAAGACGATGAAGAGCCGGTCGACATAGGCCTTCAGCTTCTTGATCCGGCTTTCGCGGGAGGCCCATACCTTCGGGGCGATGTACCAGAACACCTTGAAACCAGCCTTGTGGGCGAATTCGGCAATCCGGAAATTGAAGCCGGGATAGTCGATGAGGACCACCACGTCCGGTTTCCAAGCCAGGATGTCCTCCTCGCAGGAACGGACCCGCTTGAGCAGTTTCCGCGCCTGGACGAACACCTCCCAGATGCCCATCACGGCCCCTTCCCGATAGTCGCGCACGAGGCCGCTCCCCTGCTGGTTCTCCTTGTAAACCGCGACCATCAGCCCGCCGCCCCAGAAGCGGATGTCCGCCTCGGGGTCGCGCGCATACAAGCCGCGCATCAGGTTGGAACCGTGCAGGTCGCCGGACGCCTCGCCGGCTATCAGGTAGTATTTCATATTCGTCTAACGACTCAAAGTGCAGTTCCCTGGAGATCCCGGAGGCGTTTGAGTTCCTCGAAATCGGTCCGGTCGATGGTGTTGGGGACGATGGTGATCCAGTTGGACTCGTTGAGCACGTGGTCCGCGTCCATGGCGCCGTCCTCATCATCGACGAAATCGCCGATCATCATGTAGGCCGTCTCGCCTTCCTCCAGCGGCGGCAGGTTCTCCTGCAGATGGAAGCCGGTGGCCTCGTAGGCCTGCAGGCGCTCCACGTCCCATTCCTGGAACTCGCGCACCCAATGGCCCTTGCCCTGCCGGGCGAAGCAGATGCCTTCCACGCGGTCCACGGGGACATCGGGGAAATTGATGTTGTACAGGAGGCCGTACTTGCCTTCGGGCCAGTGGGCCAGCAGGAAACGGAGAATGCGCGGGAGATACGTCTCCACGAGCGTGAAGTCCGCATCCGGCCGGAAATTGCACAGGGACACGCCGACGGCCTTGCAACCGTTCAGCGCGCCTTCCTCGGTCGCGCCGATGGTGGCGGAATAGTTCGCGGCGGTCGATGCGTTCGAACCGTGGTTGATGCCGCAGATGACGAGGTCCGGGTTCCGGCGCTCGTAGAAATATTCCAGGCCGAACTTCACGCAGGAAGCCGGCGTCGCGTCCAGATAATGCCAGTTGCCCGGGCCCTCTTCCGGCAGCGCCTTGTGCGCGAGCCGCTTCATGCCCAGGGACACAGCCATCGACATCGCGCTCTGGTGGTACTTGGGGGCGACCACGGTCACCTCGCCGAATTCCGCCATGATGCGGGCCAGGGCGTGGATTCCGCCCGCCTTGTAGCCATCGTCGTTGCTGATTAAAATCCGCATAAAATCTTTTCTTAAAAATTTTTTTATTTCTCTCTGCAAAGATACGGAATTCTCCCATTTTTTTCGTAAATTTGCATCGCCTTCGGAGAAATACCCGAAGCACTTGATTGGAAAACATTTAACTTTTATCCAAGTTCAACATGAATAGAATTGCTATCAACGGTTTTGGCCGTATCGGTCGTCTGGCTTTCCGTCAGATGTTCGAGGCTGATGGTTACGAAGTGGTCGCCATCAATGATCTCACCAGCCCCAAAATGCTTGCTCACCTCCTGAAGTACGACACCGCCCAGGGTGGCTTCGCCGGCAAGTTCGGTGAAGGAAAGCACACGGTGGATTACAAGGACGCCGTCCTCGCTGAAGACGGCAAGACGGTTGTCACCCCCGGTTCCATCATCGTGGACGGCAAGGAAATCACCATCTATGCGAAGCCCAATGCGGCCGAGCTCCCTTGGGGCGAACTCAATGTGGACGTCGTCCTCGAGTGCACCGGTTTCTACACCTCCAAGGAGAAGGCCTCCGCGCACATCCAGGCCGGCGCGAAGAAGGTCGTCATCTCCGCTCCTGCGGGCAAGGACCTTCCGACCATCGTCTACAACACCAACCACAAGACCCTGACCCCGGCCGACACCGTGATCAGCGCCGCTTCCTGCACCACCAACTGCCTCGCCCCGATGGCCGACGCTCTCAACAAGTACGCTCCCATCCAGAGCGGTATCATGAGCACCATCCACGCCTACACCGGCGACCAGATGATCCTCGACGGCCCTCAGCGCAAGGGTGACCTCCGCCGCAGCCGTGCGGGCGCCTGCAACATCGTCCCGAACTCCACCGGCGCCGCCAAGGCGATCGGCCTCGTGATCCCCGAACTGAACGGCAAGCTCATCGGCAGCGCCCAGCGCGTTCCCACCCCGACCGGTTCCACCACCATCCTGATCGCTGTCGTGAAGGGTAAGGACGTCACCGTCGAAGGCATCAACGCCGCGATGAAGGCCGCCTCCAACGAGTCCTTCGGCTACACCGAGGACCAGATCGTCAGCTCCGACATCATCGGCATGAAGTTCGGTTCCCTGTTCGACGCCACCCAGACCATGGTCTCCAAGGTCGACGATGACCTCTATCAGGTCCAGGTCGTCTCCTGGTACGACAACGAGAACTCCTACACTTCCCAGATGGTCCGCACCATCAAGTACCTCGCCGAACTCAAGTAAGAGACACACAGCGAGCTCCTTCCGGAGTTGTTTTATGACAGGTTCCTGACGGGGCCTGTCTTTTTTATACTTTTTTTATTATCTTTGTATTTGATTTGAAAATCCTTTAACAGACCAATATGAAAAAAGTAATCTTCGCCCTGGCCCTTCTTGCGGCCTTCTCCTTCAGCGCTAAGGCGCAGGAGTTCACCCCGTACCCTTACGTCCAGCTCCAGGGCGGCGTCTCCTATGACTTCGGCGACGCCAGTTTCCCCAAGCTTCTCTCCCCGGCCGCCCAGATCGCCGTCGGCTATCAGTTTGTCGACTGCTGGTCCGTCCGTTTCGCCGTGAACGGCTGGCAGGCCAAGCACACCTCCGAGAAGACGAACACCCTGTACGGCTACAAGTTCGTCCAGCCCAACGTGGACCTGGTCCTCGACTGGGGCGCGGGCCTCTTCGGCTGGCGCGATGACCGTCCTGCGACCATCTACACCTTCTTCGGCGCAGGCGCCGCCATCGGCCTGGAGAACGGGAAAGCGAACGACCTCGCCGCGGCCGGCGAGCACCTCCCGCTGCTCTGGCAGCCGGTCAAGGCCTTCTGGAACACCCGTTCCGGTATCGGCACGGACATCCGCCTGACCGACCGCATCGCCCTCAATTTCGAGTTCGACGCCCAGTTCTATCCCGAGTCCTTCAACTCCCGGTACAATCCCAAGGTGGCCTCCGGCCCCGACTTCCACTTCGCCCTCCTCGGCGGCCTGAAGTTCAACCTCGGCTGGCGTCCCAAGAAGGCGAAGCCCGTCGTGGCCCCCGCCACCTACCAGCCTCGGAACGAGCCCAAGAAGCAGGAGCCCAAGAAGGAATACCGCGAAGAGCCCGCCAAGCAGCAGCCTGCTGAGCAGCCCATCTACCAGGGTGCCGACGTGGACATCTTCTTCGACCTGAACAAGTCCGTCATCCGCGACGACCAGGTGAACACCCTGAACCGCCTCGTCAGCTTCATGCGCAACACCCCGGACGCCAAGGTCAAGCTGGACGGCTATGCCGACAAGCAGACCGGCAACGCCGAGATCAACCAGGAGCTCTCCGAGCAGCGCGTCATCGCCGTCCGCCAGTACCTCGTGAGCCGCGGCATCGACCAGTCCCGGATCTCCACCGCCGCCCACGGCGACAAGGTGCAGCCCTTCTCCGGCGCCCAGAACCGCGCCGTCACCTGCCGGATCCGATAAGGTTCCCGTCCCATCGAAAAAGCGGCCCGCCAAGTTGGCGAGCCGCTTTTTTCAGTATTCCCTTTCTCCAAAGATATCCGTGCCGATACGGACCATCGTGGCCCCGTGCCGGACGGCGATCGGCCAGTCCCCGGACATCCCGATGGACAGTTCCGTGAAGATCTCACGAAGTTCCGGACGCGCCTCCCGGATCCGCTTGAACAGCGCCTCGATCCGGGCGAAATCCGCCTCGATCACCCCCTCGTCCTCCGTATTCGTCGCCATCCCCATGAGGCCTCTGATCCGGACATGAGATTTCTCGACTTCGCTCGAAATGACATAATCAATCTCATCCTCTGAGAATCCGTGTTTGGTCTCTTCGGCGCCCAGGTGGAGTTCCAGCAGGACATCGACGGTTTTGCCGTTGTCTGTCCCCCACTTGTCGATCGCTTCCAGCAGATGGAGGGAGTCCACCGACTGGACCAGGGAGACGTACGGGAGGACGAGTTTGAGCTTGTTGGTCTGGAGGTGACCGATGAAGTGCCACTCGACGTCAGCAGGCATCTGGGGCACCTTGGCCGCCAGTTCCTGCGGCCGGTTCTCGCCGAAGACACGCTGCCCGGCGTCGTAGGCCTCCATCAGGCGGGAGACCGGGTGGAATTTGGAAACTGCCACCAGTTTCACGGCTGATGGCAGTTTCTCGTAAAGGGCTTTCAGGTTATCGCTTACCATTTTTCTTGGCCTGCTGTTTCTGCATTTCGCGCTGCATCTTCTGGGCCTCTTCCAGGCGCTGCTGCCACTTGGACTTGGGCGCCGGCTTGCCTTCGGCCGCCTTGAGCTTCGCGAGGATCTCTTCCGGATGGACGAACCACTTCTTGATGATCCAGGTCTCCAGCATCGTGATGAGGTTGGAGAGGAGGTAGTAGTAGCTCAAGCCGGAGGAGAGGTTGTTACAGATGAAGAACATCATGATCGGCATCATGTATAGGCTCATGAAGCGCATCATCTTCGCGTTCGGGTCGTCGCCGGTGCTCTGGTTCTGCATCGTCACGCGCGAGTAGAAGAACATCGACAGGGCCATCAGGAGGGCGAACAGGGAGATGTGGTCCATCCCGAAGACGCTTGTGCCCCAATGGATGACGTCGTCATAGGCGGAGAGGTCCTCGGCCCACAGGAACGGCTGCTGGCGCAGCTGGATGGAGGCCGGGAAGAAGCGGAACATCGCCCACAGGATCGGCATCTGGAGGAGCATCGGGAGACAGCCGCCCATCATGTTGACGCCCGCCTTCTTGTACAGGTCCATCGTCGCCTGCTGCTTCTTCATCGCGTCTTCCTGCTTGGGATACTTGGCGTTGATCTTGTCCAGTTCGGGCCGCAGGACCTGCATCTTCGCGGAGGAAGAGAGGCTCTTGTAGGCGAACGGGAGGACGACCAGCTTGATGAAGATCGTCATCAGGAGGATGATGAGGCCGAAGCTCTTGATGAACTTGCTCAGCCAGTCGAACAGCGGGATGATCACCCACTTGGTGAACCAGCCGATCCACTTGCCGCCCAGCGGAATCACCTTCTCGTACGCGTGGTCATAGGCCTTCAGGCCCTTGTAGTCGTTGGGGCCGAAGTAGAACTCGAAGGGGATGTCGATGCGCGGAGCGCCCGGCTGGATGTCCGCCCGCATCTGCGCGGAGCAGGCCATCAGGTCCTGGCTCGGGTGGTCCTTGCCCATGAAATCGATGTCGAACTCGCCGTAGGTGAAGTCCTTCGGAGCCCGCATGATGGCGGAGAAGAACTGCTGCTGGAAGGCGAACCATTCGATCTTGTTGTCGAAGCGCTTGGAGCCCTTGCGGCCGTTGCCGATGTTCTCCGGCTTCTTGTCGTCCGGGAAGTAGTAGTTCAGGCGGGAGTACTGGCTCTCGTTCTTGTAGCCTTTCTCCATCCGCGGGATGACGGCCTCGAAGTCCACGTCGATGCTGCCCACGTTGCGCGGGATCAGGTTCTCCATGTTCACGAAGGAGAGCACCTGGTTCACGGAGTAGGAATCCTTGACCAGGGTGTAGGTTTCCTCAATGTAGCCGCCGTTCGAGAACGGAAGGCGCATCACGACGGTGGAGTCGGTGGAGGCGGCCGGTACATACTGGAAGTTGAACTTCCGGGTGTCCACGGCGGTAGGCGCGTACACGACGAAGCCCAGCTGGGACTTGCCTTCCGCGAGGATGTACAGGTCGGACTTGTCGTACGTCTGATAGTCCTTCACGCGCACGGAGAGCGGCTGGGCGCCCATCGTGGTGAAGACGATCTCAAGCTTTTCGTTCTGGAGGGTGACGGTCTGCGCCTCGGCGTTGGCGGCGGCGTTCAGGAGCGAGTCGCTGTACACCGCGGCCTGGGTGGGCAGGGCCGCGACGACCGTATCTTCCGGATGTTCGGCGAGATAGGCGGCGCGGATGCTGTCCTGCCGGAAGGCCTCGACACGCGCGATGGAATCCTGCTGCGCCTGCCATTCCTGCTGCTTTTTGATCTGCCGGCTCTGGTAGCCGAAGAAGCCGATCATGAGCAGGGCGATCAGGACCCAACCGATGATTGAGTTCTTGTCCATAGTCGGGGTTTAGTCGTTGTTCTCCTCGGCCTCCTTGGCGACGAGTTCGCGGATTTCGGCCTCCAGCTTCTTGAGGTCCTCCTTGGCGGCGTCGATGCGCTGCTGCATCTGGGCCTTGAGCTGTTCGGCGCCCTTCGACAGGCCGAAGAAGCCGATGTTGTTCTCGTAGGTCTGGATGTCCTGCTGGAGCTGGTTGTACTTGAGGGTAAGCTTGTCCTTCTCGGTGAGCGGCCGGTTACTGCGCGGCTCGCGGACCGGTCCGCGTCCGCCTTCGCGGCGGCCGCCCCGGCCCCACTCCGGGAACTTGGCCTGCATCGCGGCCTTGTAGGCGGCGCCCACGGCCTCCTTCTCCTTGAACGGGACGAAACCGATGGCGCTCCAGCGCTCGGCGAAGCCGCGCGCGGCCTCGGCGTCGGCCTCGGCGTCCGCGGGGACGTAGGCCTCGATCTCCTCGATGAGGGCCCGCTTGGCCTTGAGGTTGCCGTAGAAGTCGTTCTCGGGCTTGCCCTGCTTGTCACGCTCGTTGAAGAACGCGTCGCAGGCGGCGCGGAAACGCTTCCAGAGCTGCTCGGACTTCTTGCGCGGCACGGCGCCGATCTCCTTCCACTGACGCTGGAGCTCGATCAGGGCGTCGGAGGTCTTCTTCCAGTCGGTGCTGCCCTTGAGGGCCTCGGCCTGCTCGATGATGGCGAGCTTCTTCGCCATGTTGTCGTTCATGCTGTCCTTGAACTCGTTGTAGTACTCGCGCTTGCGGCTGAAGAACTGGTCGCAGGCGGCACGGAAACGGTCGTAGACCTTCTGGTTGTCCTTGCGGGTGGCGAAGCCGATCTTGCGCCACTCGGCCTGGATGCCTTCGATCTCCTTGGAGAGCGCGTTCCACTGGTTGGAGGAGGTGATCTCCTGCGCAGCGATGGCCTCGACCTTCTCGCAGAGGGCGGTTTTCGCCTCCAGGTTCGCGGCGTGCTGCTCCTTCAGGCCTTCGAAATGGGCCTGGTACTTCTTGTTGATGACGGCGGTGGCGGCGCGGAAGCGCTCCCAGATGGAATCGCGGAATTCCTTGGCCACGGGGCCGAACTCCTTCCACTGCTCGTGGAGCTTCTGGAGCTCCTTGAAGGCGCCCACGACATCCTCGCTCTCGGCGAGGGCCTCGGCCTGCTCGCAGAACTCGGTCTTGGCCTCGAGGTTCTTGCGGAAATCCAGGTCGCGGAGTTCGCGGTTGATCTGCACGAGGTCGTAGAACTTCTCCACGTACAGCTGGTAGGTGTCGTTCACGTCGCGGAAGTTCTGCTGCGGGACCGGACCGGTCTCACGCCAGCGGTTCTGGATCTCGCGGAACTTCGGGAAGGCGTCCTTCATGTCGCCCTGCTCGTCGACGAGGGCCTTCAGGTCCTCGATGATGGCCTGCTTCTTCACGAGGTTGCCCTCGCGTTCGGCGTCGAGCTGGCGGTTGTACTCCGCGCGCTCCTTCTTATACGTGTTGTAGAGGGACTTGAAACCGGCCTCGATGGCGGCGAACGGGCTCACAGGCGCGCTCGTCAGCGGTTCGGTCGCGGCGATTTCCTCCACGGTATCGGCATCGGGCTCGTCGACCGTCGCATCCTCGCCGGCCTCCGCCTTTTCGCGGGACAGGCGCTTGTAGAAGGCGGACTTGATGGCCTCGGCCTCCTTGGAACGTTTCATCCGGTCAGCGCTTTCCGTCAATTCCTGGAACAGTCCGGACAGTTCGGCCAGGGTCTTCTCGCCGAAATTGACCACCGCTTCCTTCGCCTCTTCCACGGCTTCCTTCTCTTCCTCCTTCACTTCCTCCTTCACTTCCTCCACGACAGACTTCTCCTCCGCCACTTCCTGCGCTTCTTCGGCGACTTCTTCAGCCGCTTCTTCCACAGCTCCTTCGACAACTTCTTCCACAGTCTCTTCCACGGTTTCCTGGGACGCTTCCTGTGCTACATCTAAGGTCTCGTTGACGGTTTCGAGGACCTCAGGCTTCAATTCTTCACTCATGATAAATGGTGTTCAAAAGTTTAACATACAGAATGCAAAGATAACATTTTTTCGACAATAAATATTACATTTGCAGGACCGAACCGAAAAAGCATGCGCATCGATATCCTCACCGTCGTACCGGAACTCCTCGAGAGCCCGCTGAGCCATTCCATCCCGGGCCGGGCCGTCAAGAAAGGCCTGGTGGAAATCCATGTCCACAACCTCCGCAAATACGGCCTCGGGCCGCGCCTGACCGTGGACGACTACTGCTACGGCGGCGACGCCGGCATGGTGATGATGGTGGAGCCCGTGTTCCGGATGATCGAGGAACTGAAGGCCGAGCGGGACTACGACGAGGTCATCTACATGGCCCCGGACGGCGAGATCCTGGACCAGGGCATCGCCAACGAACTGTCCCTCAAGGAGAACATCATCATCCTGTGCGGCCACTACAAAGGCATCGACGAGCGCATCCGCGAACATCTCGTGACGCGGGAGATCTCCGTGGGCGATTTCGTGGTCAGCGGCGGCGAGATTCCGGCCGCCCTCCTTGCGGACAGCATCATCCGCCTAATCCCGGGCGTCCTGACCGACGAGACCTCCGCCCTCTCCGACTCCTTCCAGGACGGCCTGGTCTCCCCGCCCGTCTACACCCGTCCCGCCGAGTTCAACGGCTGGAAAGTTCCCGACGTCCTCCTCTCCGGCAATCCCAAGCTCATCCAGGCCTGGCAGGACGAACAGGCCCTCCAGCGGACGAAGGAACGCCGTCCCAAGCTCCTGGACTAACCCGGCGCACCCGCATAAAAGAATACGGCTCGCATCCCTGCGAGCCGTATTCTTGGTTAGTTAGTAGTGTATTCTTACTCAGAAGAAGGTTAATTGTACTGGTTAGAAGAAGCGTTTTGTCTTCTGAAAAGGGCCGTCCCGTCACGGGCCTACCTTTTTCAAGGACAAAGATACGCAAAGTTTCTTTATCTGCAAATTTTTTTGAATAAATATTTTATTATTAAATTTATTTAGAAACTATAAGTAAATTTTACCATAAGATTCCGGAGCGCCTGCGGGTACAGTCCGGCCTCCACATATTCGCTGCCATCCCAGGCCCGATATACCCAGGCATTGGCATAATAGGCCCGGTTCAGAAGGTTGTTCACGTATACGGAAATGCCCAGGGAGCCCGTCCGGAGCGGGATGGAATGCGACAGGGACAGGTCGGTCACAAACCAGGCCGGGATCGCGCGGCCCTCGTTCTGCGTGTTGTCCCAGTACTGCTTTCCGACATACTTCCCGCTCAAGGTCAATGACAGCGGCTTCCACCAGCCCCCGAAAGGAGAGAGCGCGACGCGGCCCATGCCCACGACGGAGGGAGAAAGGAGCATGGTCGTATTCTCGTAGGTTTCCGTCTTGTAGCCCCCGTCCACCCAGTTCTCGAGATAGGCGGTGAAGGAACGCAGCTTGTTCGTAGACAGGGTCAGGTTCGCATCGGCCCGGAGCCAGGACGCGGGCGTCCAGGCGGCCGCAAGTTCGACACCCCGGCGCCAGCCCCGGCCTACGTTCTCCTTGATCGCATAGCCGGACGTGCTCAGCTTGCCCGTCTCCAGGAGCATGTCCTTGTATTCCATCAGATAGACATTGGCGGAAGCGGTGAACCGCTCGGCGGCGAACTGGTACCCGGCCTCGATGTCCAGCATCGACTCAGGCTTGATGGGAATCATCTCGCCCTTGATGTTTTCCTTGATGTCGCTCTTGCCCGGCTCGCGGTGGCCGACGGCGGCGGAAGCGTACAGCTTATGGGCGCCGAATTCGGCGGTCACGCCCGCCCGGGGATTGAAGAAATCCCATTTCTCGTGATAGTCGAGCGGGACGGAACTCGCCTTGTCGTCCCGGCCCACGAGCGAGTAGCCGATATGCCGGTACTGCAGGTCCGCATAGGCCGTCAGCCACGGAAGGGGCTGATACTCGGCGCGGAGGAACGTGCTCACTTCCTGTTTGGTGCCCGTGTTCCGGTACCAGGTGTCATCCCGGTTCATCGACGCGTAATCGTAATCCGCGCCCAGGAGGCGCGCCCACAGCATCTCGCCCCAGTGCCCGCCGACATACCTTGAGAGGTTCACTCCCCCGTTCACGCGCAGGCCGTTCCCCACATAGCGGAGTTCCGACTGCAGCACGTACAGGTCGTTGTCCATCCGCTTCCGATAGATCATGTCGCTCTTCTTCTGGCCCTGCCAGGCGGAGAAAGGATAGCCGAACTCGGCGAACTTCCGGCCCGTCTTGTAATACTCGTCGTAGCCGTCGCCGCGGGTATAGTCGGCCGTGTTGGCCCAGGTCAGGCCGTCCGTCATCCGGCGGGTGTAGTTCAGCTGGAGATGGTGCTGGGCGTAATTGTCGGTCTGATTCGGGTAGTAGCAGGTTTTTCCGTTGTCGTCCACATACTCGCCGGCGCCATTGTACGTGCGGTCCACGGCGTACATCTCCGGCGAGATGCCGTCCCAGGTGATGCCGCTCCGCTGGTCGCCCATCAGATAGGTCAGCCGCAGGGAATTGCGTCCCTTGAGCCAGCCGATGACCCCGAAGAGCGAAGCGGATTCCACACCGGCGTTCCGGATGTATCCGTCCGTCCTCCCGGCGGAGTACGCCAGGCTGAAATACAGGCCCGAAGGCAGCAGGCCGGACATGCCGGACACTGTGGTGAGGACGGTCCCGTACGAGCCGGCGGACAGTTCCCAGCGGAAGGCCGGATCGGGCGTGACGAAGGCCGTGTTCATATTGACGCTCGCCCCGAAGGCGCCCGCGCCGTTGGCCGACGTGCCCAGGCCGCGCTGGACCTGGACGCCGGACAGCAGGGCCGTCAGGGCGGGGATATTGACCCAGAACACTTCCTGGGATTCGGCGTCGTTCAGGGTGATGCCGTTCAGGGTGACATTGACCTGCGAGCCCTTGGAGCCGCGGATGGTCATCGCCGAGTTTCCCAGGCCGGTGCCGCCTTCGTTGTAGGTCACGACGGACGGCAGCAGGTTCAGGGCCATCGGCAGGGACTGCATGGGGCTGGCGGCGCGGAGGGCGTCCTTGCCCACATCGGTGTGTGTGACGGGAGTGTGTGATCCGGCACGGGAAGCGGAAACGACGACTGAATCCAGTCTTTCCTGCTTTTCGGGCTCCTGCGCGCCCGCGCAGAAGCACAAGGCGGCGAACGCCGCCATCAATACGGTTTTTTTCATATACTTTCCTCCGGCGGTATGAACCGCATCAGGTTCACGGGTATGCTCTCAACCGGGCCACCTGGCCCGATACCCCGAGTTGTTATTTCTTAACCAGTTCTATTTCAAACATTTTCGGCCAGTACTTCCCGGTGAGGAAGATCCGGCCCTGCCCATCCACGGCGATGCCGTTCAGGACGTCCGTCTCCGCGGTCCGTTCCCGGTAAGGGAGCAGGCCCCGGCAGTCCACGGTCGCCTCCACCTTCCCGTCGGCCGGGTCGATGATGACGATCGTGTCGGTGGTATAGACATTGGCCCATACCTTTCCGTCGATGTATTCCAGTTCGTTCAGGTAGCTCACCGACTTGCCGTCCATGGTCACCCGCAGGCGCCGCAGCACGTTCAGGTCCCCGTCCATGAAATACAGGAAGGAGCTGCCGTCGCTGGCGATGAGCTGCTTTCCGTCCGTGGTGAGGCCCCAGCCCTCGCGGGGATAGGCCAGCGTCGCCTTGTACTGCCGCGTGGCGGCGTCGTACAGGAAGACGAGGTTGTTCGTCCAGGTAAGGAGATACAGGTTGTCCCCGAAGAAGATGGACCCCTCGATGAAATACTTCCGCGAGAAGTTCATCCGGGAAAGCGCCTCGCCCGTCTCCAGGTCCACGGTGCGGAAGGAGCTCTCGCCCCACTGGCCCGTGGATTCGTACAGCGAATCGCCCCGGAAGAACAGGCCCTGGGTGTAGGAAGTGACGTCGTGGGGATACTCCCGGACCACTTTCACCTTGTATTCCCGTACCTTGGTCGTGCCGCAGGAAACCGCGGCGGCGAGCAGGCACGCTATGACCAGAAATTTTCTCATTTTCGTTAAAGCCAACAAAAATACAACTTTTTTCGTACCTTTGCAACCGAAAAGGTGGGACGATCTGCCGCGCCGTCATTCCCGGGATGGCTCTGTCATTCCGAGCGCAGCGAAGGAATCTCGGTGAGGAAAGTCCGCACAGGGCAGGGCGCCTGGCTGTGGAAAGCACAGAAGGGAGCAATCTTTTCCGTCCGTAACAGAAAACGACCGCCCGCAAGGGCAAGGGTGAAAACGCGGGGTAAGAGCCCACGACGGCGTGCGGCGACGTACGTCGGGTACGGCGGCAGGCCTGCAAGACCAAATATACCGGCAGATGAGGGCGGCCCGTCCGATGCCGGGGGGTAGGTTGCGAAGATAAATGGCAGATTCAAAAACAGAAAGCGGCTTACGGCCCCGCCTTTGACCACAAGAGGACGATCCCGAAGGACCGTCCTCTTTTCCGTCAATGGAGATTCCTGCCGTTACAAGGGTCTGTTGGGAGTCGCTTTGTAAGTCGTTGATGCTGATGCTTTCATCAATCCTTCATCCGCAGACCCCCCTATTGCATTATTTCCACCATTCTGTTCCATCCCGACGATCGCTTTCTTCCTGGGGCATAAGATCCTGGGCAGTTCCCTGACCTACCTTCATTGCACGAAAGAGCATACGGCAGTCCTGTCATTACTTGGTCCTTGGACGAAGAATCTACTTTGTATATAGCCCCATCCTCCGGAACGTCACATCGCCCTCGATCAGGTTCGGCCCGTCCACATTCACCTCTTCGCGCGAAAGCACCAGCTTGTCCTTGCTGCACTCCTTGACGTAATAGCGAGCTGCAGGCGATAGGCCGCTTTCCTGTCCTCTTGCATAAAATCGTGGTCCAACTCAAAGAGGTAAATTTCCGGCGTGGAACTGCCGACTCCGGGATAGCCGTTCTGATGTTGCTGGTAGATGTACTTTGCCTCCGAGTCCCCGGAGAATACATCAGATACGTATATTGTCAGGATAAACGGATCCTGGCTCTCTTTGTTGATGGTCGAGAAGGTCCAGATCACCAGCCCAGCATCCTGCACACCTTCCGGGTACACTTTCTCCCAACTTCCTTCCAGATTATCTGTCAGGTTAATCTCGGGAATCAGTTGTTTCTCACACCCGCACAGCCCTGCCACCAGCAGCACCGCACAAATCACTGTCTTCAAAATCTTCATCGCTTTCGTTTTCTTATAAAACGCATGGGAGTATGAAATCTTGCCTGTAAAAGTTCTTTTTTTTTCCTTCCGCCAGGCAGGACCTTCACAGGCCCCGCCTGGCATCAGGAATGATTATGTTTAACTGTGCTTATGAAAGCCTTGTTTATCGGAGGGGCCGCCTGATCACAAAGCCATATCCAAAGCGGCCCGCTGCGACCTTGCGCTGTGGGCGGCGTTCATTTTGCCGAAATTCCACTTCACGCCGAACAGGACATGGCGGCCCATGATGAGGCGGTAGCTGTCCTCTTCGTAGTTGGCGGTGACCGTGTGCGTTAGGTTGCGCGTTTGGTTCAGGATATCATGGATCTTCACGCTCAGGTTGAAAGCGCCGACATTCTTGGAAATCTCCGCGTCCCAATTCCACTCTGGCTGGCCATAGCCTTCTGCGTAACCCCTGTAGAAGGCATAGCCCAAATGGCTGTCAAAGTCAAACCCGTGTTTGGACATATAGGTGCCATCGAGAAAGAACTCCGAGTCCAGGGTATTCATGTTCACGGAAGGATCCAGCGAATAGCGGCTGATTTCACCCCGGGTGCGGGCGCCCCCGCTGAAGGACCAACGTTCTTGGTTGTATCTGATGCGCAGTATCAGGTAAGGACTGAAGGAGATCGTCTTACTCTCGCCGAACCCGCTCTGACCTCCGTAGAAGCAGTCGCCGTCGGCATTCCCCCAGAAATCGTCCATGAACGCGGAATAGTCGAAGTTCTCTTTGTCCAGCCCTGCGGATCTCGTCCGGGTCTGGTAACTGACCGACGAGGAGACACCGGCGCCGGTATTGACCGTCAGGGACCAGTTTCTCTTCGCATCCAGCGGGGTGGTATAATTCCCGGAGAGCGAGGCCGACAGGCTGGGTTTCCGCGCATTGACCGGAAAGGAATACAGTATGCCGTCGCTATCGTACCAGCGGGCGTAAGTGATGGGAGACCTGTTCAGGTTTCCATAGAGATAGACCATCAGCGTGGAGAACTTCTTCCGGTTGTTCCGATTCAAGGTTCCGGTGAAGGTAGTCTGCGAATAGGGCTTCAGATAGATGTTGCCCAAAGACAGGCGCGAAGGGTCGGCCGTGGACAAAACCGGGAGCATCCGGGAGGCGGAAGGCCGGGTGGTGCCGCCGGCTGCGGACAGGTTCAGGCGATTGTTCCCCCTGTTGAACTGGAATCGGACATCCGGGGTTACATACCAAATCCATTCGTCTTTACCGGTCACGTCCTCGATGCCATAACTTTTGGAGTAAACCTCATTGAGAACGCCGTTCACGCGGCCTCCCAAGGTAATGCTGCCATACTGGTTAAACTTGTACTGGAACCTCAGGTGATAACGCTGGCTGATGTAATCCGTCCGATTCTCGGACGAATAATAGTCGTTCCTTCCTCCGGCATCAAACGCGTCGCGTACCGACTCGCGCCAGGAACGGGAAAACTCTGCCGTCGTGCTGAGCGTCCATTTTTCGCCCAATGGCTCAGTATAACCCACGGAACCTGACAACGAAGAGGAGAAGCCGTCGGAGTTGTACAGCATCGTCCGAGACACCGTTCCGGCCGCCGTCGTCAAGGCTGTCGCCTCGTCTTCGGCGTCGGAAAATGTCTCATAATCCGTAGAAAGATCCAGAGATATGCTCCGCCCTTTCTTACCTCCAAGATCGCGGAAGGTGACATCGGTATCCGCACCTGCGTTTTTTACGGTCGAGAGGCTCTGGAAAGAATTGTCGGAGTTGTTGACGAAGGAGCCGGCCCGGAAAACCTCCGACGAGCCGGTTTTCCAGGATTCCATTTTTTCGTAACTGAATTCCGGCCGGACGTGGAACCAAACCTTGCCCTTCTCCTTCTTGAGTTCCAGATTCGAACGGAAAACATGGGAGGACTGCCTTCCCTTGTCCACTGCTGTAGATAACAAGTCTCCGTCGTCCTGATAGGCCGTCCGTTCGGACTCGGCCCCGGAAATCATATCCCCATACTTGTAATTGGCACTGAGTGTAGTTTCGACATCCTTGATGCGGGAAGTATTGACATTGACACCCAGTTGGGCGGCCGAAGAGAGCAGTCCCGAATCCGATGTCAGGCGCTCACGGTCGTCCTCGCGGACAATGATGACGGTAATTCCGGAATCATCGATATTCTGCCCGTTGGCGACGACCGTGACCTGGTCTTTCTCGTTGTAGGCCGATACCAGCGCGTTGGTCGAGTACAGCAGGCCGCGGTCGTCCCGGAGGTCGTCGGGGGCATCCTTGGAGCCCACCGTCGTGCCGCCCTTCACGCCCACATTCCCGAACCAGCCCTGCTCGTATTCCTTCTTCAGGGCCACGTCCAGGACCTTCTCCCGCTCGCCGTCCGAGACTCCCGTCGCGCGGGCCTGCTCGGTTTCCCGGTCGATGACGCGGATCTTGTCCACGATGGCCGCGGGCAGGTTGTTCAAGGCCGTACTCTGGTCGTTGAAGAAGAAGGTTCGCCCGCCCACGGTGAGCTTGTCGATCAGTTCGCCGTTGAACTTGACCTTGCCGTCCTCGGTGATTTCCATGCCCGGCATCCGCTGCAGGAGGTCCTTCAGCATGGCATTGGCCCCCACGCGGAAGGAGGAGGCGTTGAACTCGACCGTATCTTTCTTCACCACGATCGGGTTGCCCACGTCCGTGACGGTGGCCGCCTGCAGGAAGTTCTCGTCCACCTGGAGCTTGATCGTACCCATATCCACTTCCGCCTCCCGGAAATACCGTTCCTTCACGAAGGGCTTGTAGCCCATCATCTCCACATGGAAGACATAGCTGCCGAACGGCACTTCGTCCAGCGTGGCTTTGCCCGTGGCATCCGTCAAGGTGAAATTCGTGATGACGGTGTCCTTCGACGGAACCACATACACGGAAGCGAAAGCCACCGGTTCGTTGGTCAGCGAGTCCACGACAGAAGCCTTGATCTCAGACAGGCGCTGTGTCAGGACATTGTCATTGATAATGACCACCTGTGCTTTGAGTGAGAAGCAGAGGCACAAGCAAAAGAGGATTGAACTGAAGACCTTATTCATCGATCGGTTCTATAGAATAATACACTTCCCCGTCAATCGTAACCGACTTCGCAGGTTTTCCGTTCAATGTAACGCTCCCGTCCGCTTCTTTCTTTATGCCGATAAGGCCCTGCAATGTCTGTTTCGGGTCGTTTTTCGCCTTTTTTGTCTGGATCATGATGACTTCAGCATTCACACCAAATGCCTTCGCCTTCGGAGACGTGTTTTTCAGGACAGTAATGTTCACGATATCCCGTTTGGAGATCGACTTGAAATCATCTTCATCGGATTCTTTACCGTCAATGACATATACAATCTTTTTGGAGGAGTTTTGGAAGGTACTGATTCCCTTCGGGAAATAGATCGTATCTGCCTTGACGCTCATGGCACCGCCCATATCAGGCATTCTCAGCGAGTCCAGTTGAGGTACGGAATAAGAGAAGGAAAAAGAGGTGCGGGCCGTTGTAATCGCATGTACTGTAATGGCATCACGTCCAGTCCCGGTGGTGGTTATCTTGTAATCCTTGACAAACTTACCCTTGACCTGTGAACCGTCAAAATGCTCCACAGTCTCATTGTCAATGACATATATCGTTTTCTGGGCGGACAGGGTAAGCACACCCGCAAACAGGCAAACCAGAATTAAAAACAACTTTTTCATGGATGATCGTGTTATTGGTTCAACGAAATGAGATTAAATCCCCCGTCCAGCGGGGTGAGGATGTAGGAGACTGTCTGCCCATCGGGGAAATGGGCGGTCATCACAAACCCGTCCCCTACGGGTTTGAATTCGAGACTTTCGGCTTCAGCCGGATTGAAGTTGGATATAAACGCTAATTGCTGGATCAATTCGGCATAGTCATCATCCGGCTGAGTCGGAATGGCCGGGGTATCGGGTTTGGTGGCAAGAAGGACGACCGCAACGATGGCAGCGGCAACTCCGGCCAGGGAAAGGCTCCAGGTATAGAAAGGGCGCACCCTTGAAGGCCTGACCATCCGGTCATACTCTGCGCCGGCTTCCAGCAGTTCAGGGAGTTCGATAGGCCGGACAGCCTGCATCATCTTATATAGTGGCAAAGGAGGCGGCAAGCTCCTGTTCCTGTTCGCAGGTCGTTTCTGCGTCCAGATACAATCTTATCAAGTCTTTCCGGTCCATTGTATTACTTCGAATTAAAGGTTTTCATCAATTCTTGTCGCGCGGCTGATATGGCTGTTTTCACGCCGCCCTTCGTCCTACCTGTTATAGCAGCAATTTCATCCAGGGAAAGCCCGGTGGCACGTAACTGCAGCAACCGTCTTGTGCCTGCGGAAAGTCGTTCCAGCGCCTTGTCAGCCATCCTTTCGGCCTCGGATTGCTCTATCTGCGAGGAAGCGTCCCTGCCATCCGACAACCATTCGGGATACACCCCGCTTCTCACGGGACATTTCTTGCGCCAGAGTGAAATGCAAGTGTTCTTAGTTGTAGATACAGCCCAGGCCTCGACACTACGGATCTGTACACCATCACGTCTTGCCACCCAAAGCCGAAGCAGCACATCCTGCACTACATCCTCCGGATCTCCGTCCAGCCCCGTTACCCGGAAGAACCTCTGTGCCGTCGACAGAACTTTGGGCCTGATCTGCGCGAGTTCTATTTCAAGCGTTTTATCCATACCTCACTGATATAGACGCAAAAAAAGGAAAAAGTCAAGAAGAAAAAGTGTTTTTTTCTCTCAAAACGAATAATAACGCTTAAACCGTGCTCGGTCGAAAAGAAAAAGGGTCAGGTTTGGCACGCGCATGTTATTAAGTGTTGAATTGTTAACACGTTGTCGAAATCACAGTTCCCAACCAAGACCAACAAAAAAACGCCCCGCATTGCTGCGAGGCTTTTGGAGCGGAAAACGAGACTCGAACTATAAGGTGAGTCGCGTAGGTCGCAGGGGTGGTTCCTTACACCTCCACGAACCGGCACCAGCCGTGCTCGTCGGGGAATTCGCCGTCCTGGATGGCGCGGATGCGCTTGTACAGGGCCGTGGACTTCGGGCCCACCTCGCCATCGGGGCAGTAGCGGAATTCGCGGGAGACCTCCGGCTGCTCGAGCACCGGCTTCATGTCGATGTGCGAGAGCGGGGTGATGACCACCGCGGTGCCGCAGCCGCCCACTTCCTCGAAGGTTTCCAGTTCCTCGAGCGGGACCGGCCGCTTCTCCACTTCCATGCCCAGGTCGATGGCGACCTGCTGCAGGGTCTTGTTCGTGATGGACGGAAGGACGCTGTCGGACAGCGGGGTGATGTACTTGTTCCCCTTGATGCCGAAGAAGTTGGACGAGCCGAACTCGTCGACGAACTCGCGGGTGGAGGAATTCAGGTACAGGAGCTCCGCATAGCCCTGCTCGTGGGCGAACTTGTAGGGCTTGAAGGTGTTCGCGTAGTTCGCGCCAATCTTGTAGCTGCCGGAGCCCTTCGGCGCCGCCCGGTCATAGTTGCCCGGGATCACGGCCGCGCAGGACTTCAGGTGCGCGCCGTAGTAGGAGCCCACGGGGGCGCACATCACGGCAAAAACGGCCTCCGGATACGGCACGAGCTGCATCTGGGGATGCATGCCCACCAGCAGCGGGCGCAGGTACATCGACGCGCCCAGGCCGTACGGCGGGAGGAACTCCATGTTGCCGCGGATGCAGGCCTCGCACATCTCGTAGAACATCTTCTCGTCCGGGCAGGGCATGCCCAGGTAGTCGGCGGTCCGCTGCAGGCGGGCGGCGTTCTGGTCGGGGCGGAACATCGCCACGCGGCCGTCCTTCTGCCGGAAGGCCTTCAGGCCCTCGAAGCAGGAAATCGCGTAGTGGAACACCTGCGCGAAGGGATCGAACGTGAAGGAGAAGGTCTCCGTCGATTCGGGTTTGGACCACTTGCCGTCCTTGAAGTGAGAGACGACGACCGTGCGGGTCCGATAGGCGTCAAAGCCTAAAGTCTTCCAATCTATCTGTGCCATAATGTCTTAGATTTTCGATGCGATCCAATCACCCACCGCGGAGGTGGAATAGCTGCCGCCGAGGTCCTCGGTCGTGACGCCGGCCTCCAGGGAGGCGGCGACGGCCTCGCGGATGGCCTTGCCCTCGTCCATCAGGCCGAAGGCGTATTCGAACATCATCGCCGCCGACAGGATGGCCGCGACAGGGTTCGCGATGTCCTTGCCGGCCGCCTGCGGGTAGGAGCCGTGGATGGGCTCGAACAGGGAGGTGTGCTCGCCCACCGAGGCCGATGCCAGCAGGCCCATCGAGCCGCTGATGCAGCTGGCCTCGTCCGTGAGGATGTCGCCGAAGGTGTTCTCGGTCACCAGGACGTCGAAGAACTTGGGCCAGCGGATGAGCTGCATGGCGGCGTTATCCACGAACATGTAGTCGACCTGGATGTCCGGGTAGTTCGGCGCCATCTCCTGCGCGACCTGGCGCCACAGGCGGGAGGACTCCAGCACATTGGCCTTGTCCACGACCGTGAGGTGCTTGCGGCGGCGGCCGGCGTACTCGAAGGCGAGCTTCAGGATGCGCTCCACCTCGGCGCGGCTGTAGATGCAGGTGTCATAGGCGGTGTTCCCGTTGTCCTTCCGGCCCTTCTCGCCGAAATACATGCCGCCGGTGAGTTCCCGGATGCAGAGGAAATCGGCCCCGTCCACGAGCTCGGTCTTCAGCGGGGACTTGTCCACCAGGGACTTGAAAGTCTCCACCGGACGGAGGTTCGCGTACAGGCCCAGCTGCTTCCGGATGGCCAGCAGGCCCTGTTCCGGGCGCACCTTGGCCGTGGGGTCGTTGTCGAACCGGGGATCGCCCACCGCGCCGAAGAGGACGGCGTCGCTGTCCATGCACAGGGCATGGGTCTCGGCCGGATAGGCGTCGCCGAAGCGGTCGATGGCGCAGGCGCCCACATAGCCATAGGT
Source organism: uncultured Bacteroidales bacterium (assembly GCA_900316525.1). Taxonomy (GTDB): domain Bacteria; phylum Bacteroidota; class Bacteroidia; order Bacteroidales; family UBA932; genus Cryptobacteroides. Next base: position 99,860 of record ONDF01000005.1, on the reverse strand, counting down.
ATAGGACACCTCGTGTCCGAAGCGGGCGCAGACGGCGTCCACCACTTTGACGGCCTGGGCCACGACTTCCGGGCCGATGCCGTCGCCGGGAAGTTTTGCAATCTTGAGTTTCATATCAGGTTGTTTTCGATTAAATTCAACATCTTGACCGTGGCCTTGATGGCCGCTTCGGCCTGGTCGGAGTCCACGCCCCGGGTCTTGAAGCCCTTGCCCTGCCAGTCCCAGGAGATGGTCGTCTCCACGAGGGCGTCGGTCTTGCCCCCGGGCGGGATCTTCACGACATAGTCGGTCAGGCGGGGATGCTTGCGGCCCAGGCGGTCGTAGATGATCCAGAGCGCCTTCATGAAGGCGTCGTACTGGCCGTCGCCGGCCGAGGCCTCCTCGTATTCGGTCCCGTCGATGTCGATCCGGATGTTCGCGATCGGACGCATCCCGCGGGCGAGCTGCAGGCTGTAGTTGATGATGTGGATCCGGTCCGGGGCCGTCGTGGACACGTCCCCTTTCAGGACGTCCGCGACGATGAACGGGAGATCCTCCGGCGTCAGGCTCTCCTTCTTGTCTCCGAGCTCGACGACGCGGGCCGTGACCTGCTTCATCTGCTCCGGCGTCAGGGTAATGCCCAGGGATTCCAGGTTCTTGACGATGTTCGCCTTGCCGCTGGTCTTGCCGAGGGCGTAGTGGCGGTGACGGCCGAAGCGCTCCGGCAGGAGGGCGTTCTGGTACAGCCCGCCCTTGCGGTCGCCGTCGGCATGGACCCCGCTCGTCTGCGTGAAGACGAACTCGCCCACGAGGGGCTTGTTCGCGGGGATCCGCACGCCGGAAATCGTTTCCACATACCGGCACACGTGCATCAGGCGGCTCTCATCCAGGGTGTTCTCCACCTTCAGGTGATCGTTGAGGATGCCGATGGCGCTGGACACGGGCAGGTTGCCGGTCCGCTCCCCCAGCCCGTTCACGGTCGTGTGCAGGCCCTTGACGCCGGCGCGGACCGCCTCGAAGGCGTTCGCCGCGGCGAGGTCGTAGTCATTGTGCGGATGGAAGTCGAAATGGACGGACGGATAGCGCTCCACCATCGTCCGGCAATACGCCGAGGCCCGGGTCGGGTCCAGGATGCCCAGGGTGTCGGGCAGCATGATCCGCTTCACGGGCGCGTCCTTCAGGGCGTCCACCAGGAAGAACACGTAGTCCGGCGAGTCGGCCATTCCGTTGGACCAGTCCTCGAGGTACACATTCACCTCCATTCCTTTCGAAACGGCGATGCGGATGTCCCGGAGGATGTCGTCCAGGTGCTCCTGCGGGGTTTTCCGCAGCTGGGCGGTCACGTGGCGGAGGGAGCCCTTCGTCAGCAGGTTCATCACCTGTCCCCCGGCGGAACGGATCCAGTCCACGGACAGGCCGCCGTCCACGAAGCCGAGCGCCTCCACGGCGCCGAGCTTCCCGCAGGTGGAGGCCCAGGCGCAGATCTTGGCAAAAGCCTCCTGTTCGCCGCGGGAAACCCGCGCCGAGGCCACCTCGATCCGGTTGACCTTCAGTTCATCCAGGAGCAGGCGCGCGATGGCCAGCTTCTCGTCCGGGTTGAACGAGACGCCAGCGGTCTGCTCGCCGTCACGCAGGGTGGTGTCCAGGATTTCGATCATCGTTTTTCGTAGGCTTCGATCTTCTCCTTCTGGAGGAGCAGGTAGTCGATGTCGTCCAGCGCGTTCATCAGGCAGTACTTCTTATACGCGTTCAGCTCGAAGGACTGGCTTCGGCCCGTGGCGAGGTTCGTCACGGTCTGGTTCGGGACGTCCACCCGGACTTTCGTCGCGGGATCGGCCTCGATGGAGGCGAACAGCTCCTCCAGGAAGGACGGGGTCACGACCACCGGCAGGACGAAGTTGTTCAGCTCGTTGTTCTTGTGGATGTCCGCGAAGAAACTGGAAATCACGACTTTGAAGCCGTAGCCGGCGATGGCCCAGGCCGCGTGTTCGCGGCTGGAGCCGGAGCCGAAGTTGCGGCCCGCGACGAGGATCTCGCCGCCATAGCGCGGATCGTTCAGGACGAAGTCCGGATCCGGCGTGCCGTCGGGACGGTAGCGCCAGTCGCGGAACAGGTTGTCGCCGAAGAACTGTTCGTCCCGCGTGGTCGCCTTCAGGAAGCGGGCGGGAATGATCTGGTCCGTGTCCACGTTCTCGAGCGGAAGCGGGACGCAGGTGCTCTCGATGATGTCGAATTTCTGTTTCATAGCAGTACGCGGGGATCAGTGATGAAACCGGTGACCGCCGCGGCGGCCGCCGTGAGCGGGCTGGCGAGGAGCGTCCGGGAACCGGGGCCCTGCCGGCCTTCGAAGTTCCGGTTGCTCGTGGAGACGCAGTATTTTCCAGCGGGGACCTTGTCGGGGTTCATCGCCAGGCAGGCGGAACAGCCCGGCTGGCGGATCTCGAAGCCGGCGGCTTCCAGGATCTTGTCCAGGCCTTCTTCCTCGATCTGGCGGCGGACCTTCCAGGAGCCGGGGACGAGCCAGGCCACGACGCCGGGGGCCTTCTGGCGGCCGGCGGCGATGGACGCGAATGCGCGGAAGTCCTCGATGCGGCCGTTCGTGCAGGCGCCGAGGAAAACATAGTCCACGGGCTTTCCGAGGAGCATGTCACCCGGGCGGAAGCCCATGTATTTCAAGGATTTGCAGAAGGATGCCTGGGCCTCGGCGGGGATATCGTCCAGCGTGGGCAGATAGCCCGTGATGGCGATGCCCATGCCGGGATTGGTGCCGTAGGTGAGCATCGGCGCGATCTCGGCCGCGTCGAAGACGACTTCCCGGTCGAAGATGGCGTCGTCGTCGCTGCGGAGCTGTCTCCAGGCGGCGACGGCCTTGTCCCAGTCCTCCCCCTTCGGCGCGTAATCGCGGCCCTGGAGGTAGGCGAAGGTGATGTCGTCCGGGGCGATGAAGCCACCGCGGGCGCCCATCTCGATGGACAGGTTGCACAGCGTCAGGCGGCCTTCCATGGACAGGGCCCGGACGGCGGAACCGGCGTACTCCACGAAGTAGCCCGTCGCGCCGCTGGTGGTGAGCTTGCTCATCAGGAACAGCGCCATGTCCTTGGCGGTCACGCCCCGTCCGAGGGCGCCCTCGATGCGGATGCGCATCGACTTGGGCTTCTGCTGCAGGATGCACTGCGAAGCCATGACCATCTCCACCTCAGAGGTGCCGATGCCGAACGCCACGGCGCCCACGGCCCCGTGCGTCGACGTATGCGAGTCGCCGCAGACGATGGTCATGCCCGGCAGGGACAGGCCCTTCTCCGGTCCCACGACGTGGATGATGCCGTTGTCCGGGTCCATCATCCCGTAATGCGTGAGCCCGAACTCGGCGGCGTTGGCCGCGAGGGCGTCCACCTGCTTCTTGGAAACCGGGTCCTCGATGGGCCTTTCCTGGCCCTCGGTCGGGGTATTGTGGTCCGGCATGCAGATAATCTTCTCCGGACGCAGGCAGCGGATGCCCCGCTCGCGCAGGCCGTCGAACGCCTGCGGACTCGTCACCTCGTGGCAGTAGAGCCGGTCGATGTACAGCTGGTCGGGCCCGCCTTCCACGTGCTGGACGACATGCGCATCCCAGATTTTGTCAAAGAGGGTGTTCATACAATCTTGTTGATACAATCCACATAGGCCTCGATGGAGGCCGTCACAATGTCGGTCGAAGCGCCGAATCCGTAGTACACCCGTCCCTCGTTCTCCACCTGCATGTGGACCTTGCAGCAGTCGTCGGACCCCTTGGTCACACCCTGGATGGTGAACTCGTTGATGGTGACATGGCGCCGGACGATCTGCCGCAGCGCGTTGATGGCGGCGTCCACCGGGCCGTTGCCGGTCGCGGCCGCCTCGAACTTCTCCCCGGCGATGTCCAGGCCCACGGAGGCCACCGGCCGCACGCCGATGCCACTCGTCGCCTGAAGCCAGTCCACCTTGATGTGGCGCGCGGCGGCCCGGTCGGCCCCGGCGAGCATCAGGATGTCGTCGTCGTGGATCTCCTTCTTGCTGTCGGCGAGGCGGAGGAACTGCTCGTACACCTCGTCCAGCTTGTTCTCGTCCAGTTTCACGCCGTTCACTTCCAGGCGGTACTTGAGCGCCGCCCGGCCGCTGCGGGCCGTCAGGACGATGGAGTTCGTGTCGATGCCCACGTCCTTCGGATCGATGATCTCGTAGGTCTCGGCGTTCTTCAGGACACCGTCCTGGTGGATGCCGGACGAATGGGCGAAGGCGTTCTTGCCCACGATGGCCTTGTTCGGCTGCACCGGCATGTTCATCAGGGACGACACGAGCCGGCTCGTGGGATAGATGCGCTTGGTGTTGATGTTCGTCTCAAGCGGAATCCCGTGATGGGCCTTCAGAATCATCGCAATCTCCTCCAGGGCGGTGTTCCCCGCCCTTTCGCCGATGCCGTTGATCGTGACCTCGCACTGGCGGGCGCCGTTCAGCAGGCCGGCCATCGTGTTGGCCGTCGCCATCCCGAGGTCGTTGTGGCAGTGGGTGGAGATGATGGCCTTGTGGATTCCGTCCACGTGCTCCATCAGGTACTTGATCTTGGCGCCGAACTCCTCCGGCAGGCAATAGCCCGTCGTGTCGGGGATGTTCACCACAGTCGCGCCCGCCTTGATCACCGCCTCCACCACGCGGGCGAGGAACTCGTTGTCGGTACGGCCGGCGTCCTCCGCATAGAATTCAACGTCCTCGACGTACTTCTTCGCGTACTTGACGGCGCGGACGGCCCGTTCCAGGACCTCTTCCCGGGTGGAATTGAACTTGTAGCGGATGTGCGAGTCGGAGGTGCCGATCCCGGTGTGGATCCGGCCCCGCTTGGCGTACTTCAGCGCCTCCGCGGCCATGTCGATGTCCTTTTCCACGGCCCGCGACAGCGCGCAGACCGTGGGCCAGGTCACCGCCTTGGAAATCTCCACGACCGAGTTGAAATCACCCGGCGAGGAGATCGGGAAACCGGCCTCGATGACGTCCACCCCGAGGAGCTCCAGGGCCTTGGCGACCTGGATCTTCTCCACGGTGTTCAGCTGACATCCCGGGACCTGTTCCCCGTCGCGGAGCGTGGTGTCGAATATGTACACCCGGTCGCTCATCGGTCGATCTCTTCGGGACGGAGCTTACGGACGGCGGCGCCGGTGCGCCAGAGCTCGCTCTCGCGGAGCGCCTTCAGTTCCTTCTCCAGGCCTTCGCGGTAGTCCGGCTTGGAGTTCGCGTCGATGGAGACCTGGGCCTCCTCGCCGCTGGCCACCCGCTGGTACAGCTTCTCGAACACGGGCTTGGTGGCATCGTGGAACGGGCCCATCCAGTCCAGCGCGCCGCGCTGGGCGGTGGTGGAGCAGTTCGCGTACATCCAGTCCATGCCCTTCTCGGCGAAGAGCGGCATCAGGGACTGCGTCAGCTCCTCGACGGTCTCGTTGAAGGCCTCGGACGGGCTGTGGCCGTGCTCGCGGAGCACCTCGTACTGGGCAGACAGGATGCCCTGGATCGCGCCCATCAGGGTGCCGCGCTCACCGGTGAGGTCGGAATAGACCTCGCGCTTGAAGTCGGTCTCGAACAGGTAGCCGGAACCCACGCCGATGCCCAGGGCGAGCGTGCGGTCGAGGGCGCGGCCGGTGGCGTCCTGGTAGACGGCGTAGGAGGAATTCACGCCGCGGCCCTGCAGGAAGAGCCGGCGCAGGGAGGTGCCGGAGCCCTTCGGGGCCACCATGATCACGTCCACGTCCGCGGGCGGGACGATGCCGGTGCGTTCCTTGTAGGTGATGCCGAAGCCATGGGAGAAATACAGGGCCTTCCCAGCGGTCAGGTGCTTCTTCACGGTGGGCCAGATCGCGATCTGGGCCGCGTCGGAGACCAGGAACTGGATGATGGTGCCCTTCTCGCAGGCCTCCTCGATCTCGAAGAGGTTCACGCCCGGGACCCAGCCGTCGGCGACGGCCTTGTCATACGTCTTGCCCTTGCGCTGGCCGACGATGACGTTGAAGCCGTTGTCTTTCAGGTTCAGGGACTGTCCGGGGCCCTGGACGCCGTAGCCGATGACGGCGATGGTTTCGTCCTTCAGGACTTCGCGTGCATGTTCCAGGGTGAACTCCTCGCGGGTCACGACGTTCTCGTCGACACCGCCGAAATTGATCTTTGCCATAACTATCTGTTGTTTAATTGTTGATTTCTTTCCCTTTCCCGTTTCTTCAGGAACTTGAAGACGGGCTCCTGCTCGGCGCGGGAGACCGCGATGCGGCCCGAGCGCACGAACTGCAGCACGCCGATGGGCTTGAGGTCGTCGTGCAGGGCGGCCGTCTCGTCGGACAGGCCGGTCTTCTGGATGACCGTGAACACCTTGTTCATCTCCACGATGCGCGCGTGATAGCGGTTCAGCAGGGTTTCAATGTCGCCGTACTCGAGCAGGGCCGGCGTGGGCACCTTGTAGAGGCACAGCTCGCGGTAGACGATCTTGTCGGCCGTGTAGTAGAAAACCTTGATCACGTCCACGCGCTTCTCAATCTGCTGGACGCTCTCGCGGACCTTCTTTTCCAGGCCGGAGGTCACGATGGTGATGTTGTGGACGCCTTCCATGGAGGTGGCGCCCGCGGAAAGGCTCCAGATGCTCAGGCCGTGGCGCGTGAACACGTTCGTGATCTGCGCCAGGAGGCCGATCTGGTTCTCGGTGTAGATGGTCACCGTGTATTCTTTCACTTCGCTATCCATTGTACCATTCGTTTTCCGTGATCATGATCTGGTGGATGCCCTTGCCGGGGGGCACCATGGGCATTACCATCCCCTCTTCCAGGACATGGACGTCCAGGAGGAAGGGCTTGTCGTCGGCGAACATCGCCTCCAGGGCCGCATCCAGCTCCTCGCGCTTCTCCACGGTGACGCAGGGGATACCGTAGGCGCGGGCGATCATCGCGTAGTCGGGATTCAGCATCCGGGTTTCCGAATAGCGGCAGCCGAAGAACAGTTCCTGCCACTGGCGGACGTTGCCCAGCCAGTTGTTGTTCAGGAGGACGATCTTCACGCCCACCTGCTCCTGCATGATGGTGCCGAACTCCTGCATCGTCATCTGGATGCCGCCGTCGCCGACGAAGCAGCACACGGGGCGACCCGGGTCGGCCACCTTGGCGCCGATGGCAGCGGGCAGGCCGAAGCCCATCGTGCCCAGGCCGCCGGAGGAGATGAAGCTGCGGGAGCGCGTGAAGCGGGAGTAGCGGGCGCCCATCATCTGGTTCTGGCCCACGTCCGTCACGACGACCGCCTTCTCCTCGGAAGCGCGGACCACGCGGTCCACCACCTCGCCCATCCGGAGCATGCCGGAGCCGGGGTGCACTTCCGGGTCGATGACCTTTTCCTTCTCTACGGCGTCGCAGCGCTGGACGCTCGCGTTCCACTCGGGGTGCTTGCGTGCCTTCATCCGCTCCGTCAGGACCTTGAGGACCTTCTTGGCGTCGCCACGGAGGCCCACCTCGACGGGAATGATCTTCCCGATCTCGGAGGTGTCGATGTCGATGTGGATGACTTTCGCCTGGCGGGCGTAGGTGGAGACCGTCCCGGTCACGCGGTCGTCGAACCGCATGCCGACGGCCACCAGCACGTCACAGGTGTTCGTCAGGATGTTCGGGGCCACGTTTCCGTGCATCCCGATCATCCCGCGGTAGAGCGGGAAGTCGGAAGGCAGGGCGCTGAGGCCCAGGAGCGTGGAGCCCGCCGGGATGTCCCCCTTCTCGAGGAAAGCCTTCAGTTCTTCTTCGGCATGGCCCAGGACCACGCCCTGGCCGAACACGACGAAGGGGCGCTCCGCCTCGTTCAGGAGGGCGACCGCCTTGTTCAGGGAGACTTCCGAGACCTTCGGGTCGGGGACGTAGCTCCGGATGAAATTGCATTTCTCGTACTTGAAATCCGTCAGGCCCACCTGCGCGTCCTTGGTGAAATCCAGGACCACGGGGCCGGGACGGCCGCTCCGGGCGATGTAGAAAGCCCGGGCGACGGCCCACGCCACCTCGTCCGCCGAGCGGATCTGGTAGTTCCACTTGCTGATGGGGCCGGTGAGGCCGATGACGTCGGCCTCCTGGAAGGCGTCCGTGCCCAGGGCGGCGGACGAAACCTGCCCGGTGATGACCACCACCGGGGTGGAGTCCGTCATCGCGTCGTGGACGCCGGTGATGACATTGGTCGCGCCGGGACCGGAGGTGACGATCACCACGCCGGGATCGCCCTTCACGCGGGCAAAGCCCTGCGCCGCGTGGATGGCTCCCTGCTCGTGCCGCACCAGGATATGGCGGACGCGGTCCCGATAGCTGCACAGGCTGTCGTACACGGGCATGATCTGCCCGCCCGGATACCCGAAGACGGTATCCACGCCCTCTTCGATGAGGGACTGCCACAAGGCTTCCGAACCTGTAATCATATCTATTTGTTATCGTTCTTTCAATCAATGACCCTTACTGCTCCCTTGTCCGCGGAGCTGACCATCCGGGCGTACACCTTCAGGCTCTTAGAGACCTCGCGCACGCGGAAAGGTGGCGTGAAGGCCTTGTCGCCGCGGGCGAGTTCCTCCTGCCTCCGGCTCTCCAGTTCCTCGTCGGTCAACAGGACGCGGATGGAACGGGCCGGGATGTCGATTTCGATGAGGTCGCCGTCGCGGACCAGGCCGATGGCGCCGCCGGCCGCCGCCTCGGGCGAGATGTGGCCGATGGACAGCCCGGACGTGCCGCCGCTGAAACGGCCGTCGGTGAGGAGGGCGCATTCCTTGCCCAGGTGCACCGACTTCAGGTAGGAGGTCGGGTACAGCATTTCCTGCATGCCGGGACCGCCGCGGGGGCCTTCATACGTGATCACGACGACGTCGCCGCTCTTCACTTTCCCGCCCAGGATGCCGTTGCAGGCCGCTTCCTGGGAATCGAAGACCTTCGCCGGGCCGGTGAACTTCCAGATGGATTCGTCCACGCCGGCCGTCTTCACGACGCAGCCGTCGGCCGCGATGTTCCCCCGGAGCACCGCCAGGCCGCCGTCCTTCGTGTAGGCGTGGGCGACGGAGCGGATGCAGCCGTTCTCCCGGTCGGTGTCCAGTTCCTTGTAATAGGTTTCCTGGGAGCCCAGTTCCGTCGAGAACCGCCCGGCGGGTGCGCTGCGATACAGCTGCAGGGCCTCCTCCGTCACGTGCTCCGACAGGATGGCGAAGCGGTCCATCGTCTCCGAAAGGGAGGTTCCATCCACCCGGTAAAGGGTGGTGTCGACAAGACCGGCGACAGCCAGTTCGCGGAGGATGGAGATGACGCCGCCGGCGCGGTTCACATCCTGGACGTGATATTTTGCGGTATTGGGGGCCACCTTGCAGATGCAGGGGACTTTTCGGGAGAGGGCGTCGATGTCGGCCATCGTGAAATCCACGCCGGCTTCCTGCGCCACGGCCAGCAGATGCAGGACCGTGTTCGTGGAACCGCCCATCGCGATATCGAGCGCCATCGCGTTCAGGAACGCCGGACGGATCGCGATGCTGCGCGGGAGGACGCGTTCATCGCCGTCCCGGTAATACTTCCAGGCATTTTCCACGACGAGCGCCGCGGCCTTGCGGAAGAGTTCCTTCCGGTTCGCGTGGGTGGCCAGGACCGACCCGTTGCCGGGGAGGGCCAGGCCGATGGCCTCGGTCAGGCAGTTCATCGAGTTGGCCGTGAACATGCCGGAACAGCAGCCGCAGCCCGGGCAGGAGGCCGCCTCGATCTTCGCCACCTCGGCATCGGACAGGGAGGTGTCGGCCGACTGGACCATCGCGTCGATCAGGTCCAGCTTGCGGTCGCCCAGGACGCCGGCCTCCATCGGGCCGCCGGAGACGAAGACCGCCGGGATGTTCAGCCGCATCGCGGCCATCAGCATCCCGGGCGTGATCTTGTCGCAGTTGCTGATGCACACCATCGCGTCGGCCTTGTGGGCGTTGACCATATACTCGACGCTGTCCGCGATGACTTCGCGGGAAGGGAGGGAATACAGCATCCCGTCGTGGCCCATGGCGATGCCGTCGTCCACGGCGATGGTGTCGAATTCGGCGGCATAGCAGCCCAGGCGCTCGATTTCAGCCTTGACCAGCTGGCCGGCCTCATGCAGGTGCGTATGGCCGGGGACGAACTGGGTGAAGGAATTCACCACCGCGATGACCGGCTTTCCCACCTGTTCCGGTTTCATGCCCGCCGCGGCCCAGAGGGCGCGGGCGCCTGCCATCCGGCGTCCCTCGAAGGTAACGCTGCTTCTGAAAGGATGTTTCATACACTACTAAAAAAACACCCCTTCCAGTGCGGACTGGAAGGGGCTCATGTTATCTTTACACCGTCATGCCGTTCCAGTCCGCGTCTACTTGACAAGGATAATAAGGACGAGAGCAAGGACGAGTACGATGTTCATTCCGGTTTCAAATTGTTACCGAGAACAAAGATGGCAAATTAGTTTTTAAAAAACAAGAAAAAGTCCAAAAAAATCTTAATAATCAGCATCCGAGAGGGCCGGGAAGGATTGACGGAACTGGTCCAGAACCGGGCGTTTCAGTTCAGATTCGATAATGTCGATGCGTCCTTCCTTACAAATTGAAAGCAGTTCCCCGCGGGGACCATACAAACTGGTATGTCCGGAGTACAGATTTCCGGGGTCCTTTCCGGCCCGGTTCACACCCGCGACATAGCACACATTCTCGATGGCGCGGGCCTTCAGGAGGGCGTCCCAGGCGTCGATCCGCTGCTGCGGCCAGCTGGCGACATAGAGGATCAGGTCGTAATCGGGCTTGCCGTCCACCAGCTTGTTCCGCGCGAAGACGGGGAAACGGAGGTCGTAGCAGACCTGGAGCAGGATCCGGAAGCCGGCATGCTCCACGACCACCCGCTCCTCGCCGGCGGTATAGCGCTCGTGCTCGCCGGCAAAGGTGAAGAGGTGATGCTTGTCATAATACTGGTAATGGCCGTCCGGGAACACGAAATAGAACCGGTTGCGGTAGGTGCCGTCCACGTGCGTGGACACGCTGCCCGCGACGGCGCAGCCCCTGCTGCGCGCGTATTCCTGCATCCATCGGAGGCTGTCCCCTTCTCCCTCCTCGGCCACCCCGACGGGGTCCGTGACGAATCCGGTGGAAAACATTTCGGGAAGGACGACGAGGTCCGTCTTCAGGGTACCCATCAGCATCCGGCGGGCATCCTCCCGGCTCTGGGCGGGATTCCCCCACTCCGGAGCCGTCTGCAGCAAGGTGATTCTCATAGTGCGAAGATAAGAAAAATCCGTATCTTTGCCATATGGCAGACAACTATTTGGAAAAGAAATTCGAGGAACTCCGGGAAAAACGGCCGGTCATCAAGCGGAACCACCTGTCCCTGGACACGCTCCTCCGCCGGAACCGGAGCTACCGGGGCTACGATCCCGCCCGCGCGGTCACGCGCGAAGAATTGAAGAAGCTGGTGGAAGTGACCACCCTGGTCCCCTCCGGCAAGAACCTGCAGGCGCTCCGCTACCGGCTCGTCACGGCCGAGGAAAGCGACAAGGTCCTGCCCCTCATCCGGATGGGCGCCGCGCTGCCGGAGCTCCACCTGCCCTTCCCGGGCACGGAGCCCCGCGCCTTCCTGGTCATCTGCGGCACGGTCCCGGAGAATCCGGTCCTGGACATCGACCTCGGCATCGCCGCCCAGAGCTTGCTCCTGAAGGCGGTCGAGATGGGCCTGAACGGCCTCATCATCCGGGCCTTCGACCCCGGAAAGATGCAGGAAGCCCTGGGCCTGGACTTGACACCCCTTCTCGTGATCGCCATCGGCAAAGGCGCGGAAAACATCTACCTGAAACCCGTGGACGCGGGCGAATCCCTCAACTACTACCGCAAGGACGGCGTCCACTTCGTCCCGAAATTAAAGGCCGACGATCTGATCCTATAGATTTCTCGACTTCGCTCGAAATGACAAGAAAAACGGCGTCCCTTCCGGGGCGCCGTTTTCGTTGGGTTATGCGACGATTAGTAGGTCACGACCGGGTCGAGGGCCTTTGCGAGCTCGACGAACTTGGCGACTTCCTTCTCGACCGGGGTGCGACGGCAGAGATGCTTCTCTTCGTTCACCTCGGCGAGCTTGGCGGCGAGATTCGCGGCGTTGCGGTTGCGGAGCTCCTTCACGGTGTCCACGCCGGCGGCCTCGAGCAGCTCGGAGAACTGCGGGCCGACGCCCTTGACGCGGAACAGGTCGGCGTGATTGACCCAGGTGAGAACGCGGCCGTGGTCGATGCCGGTGGCGTCTTCGATGGCCTGGCGGCCCTTCGGGTCGGCGCCCTTCTCAAGGAGCTGGTCCACGGTTTCGATGCCGATGCCGATGAGCTTCTCGGCGTACACAGGGCCGATACCCTGAATGTCGATAATCTTGTAAGTCATATCAAAATTTGTGTTTAAAGGTTGTTGTTCGTGTTTATTAATCGTTCAAATATACATTTTTTCGTGGAAAAAGACAAAATTTTTCTTATATTTGCAAGGAGTAGGAAAAAAATTTGATGGAAACCTATCCGCTTGACCAAGAAAAAACGTACAATTCCGCTGACCTGCTGACACTTGAGTGTGAAAGCGGCCCTGAAACCCGGAAAATTGGCGAATGGTTGAATGTGGACCCTGTCCGCATCCACCGGATGGTCGTGCGCGAAAAGGTCCTCAAGGTGGACCAGATGGAGGTGTTCGCCCCCCTGGTGTCCAAGCTCCGCCGGGCGGACTACGAGTATTACAAGCGCATCACCGGCCTCAAGATGCTCATCGACTTCCCCGGATACACCTCCGAGATCGAAGCCAAGATCCCCTACGACACCGACCCCATCGCCTTCTACAAATGGTGGCGCAAAGGAAAGCACGAGCACGTGGTCTACCTCTCCCCCGCCTATCAGTTCAAGCTGTTCCAGAAAGTCTCCGTGATGGAGCCGAAGGTGATGCTCAAGAAAGACATCGAATTCGTCAAGAACTTCTGACCATGACCCTGGAAGAAATCCTCCGCGTCCCTACGGCCGCCAGCCCCGAAGAGCGGGCCGATGACGTCTGGGACGACGAGAACCGTTGCTGCTACTCGGCCGACGGGGAGAAGCTCCTCGACGCGGAGAACTTTCCGTCCGAGGTGACGGTCCGCGAAGGCTGCCGGATCCTCTGCGACGGGGTGTTCGCCTTCCAGGACTACATGGCCGAGGACCGGAAGATCGGCGAAGAGATTCCCCTGGACGAGCGGGACTCCTTCCTGGAGAAGATTCACCTTCCCGCCTCCCTCACGCATATCGGCAACGCCGCCTTCAACGAATGCGGGCTCCTGGAGAGCATCCGGCTCCCGAAAGGGCTCCTGTCCATCGGCGAAGAAGCCTTCTGCGACTGCTGGAACCTGGAAAGGATCACCTGCCCCGCCTCGCTCCGCGTCATCGGCCCCCGGGCCTTCCAGGGCTGCATCAACCTGTACCAGATCCGCCTGAACAAGGGGCTCGAAGCCATCGGCGAAGACGCCTTCGACGACTGCGAATCGCTCGAGGCGATCCTCATCCCTTCCGGAACCCTGGACCGGTTCCTCGCCCTCATCCCCAAATCCTTACACGAATTCATCGAAGAATTATGAACACCGCCGGACAAAAGTTTACCGTCTCCCACGACAGTCCCCTCCTGAAATACCTGTACGAAATCTTCCCGGGCCAGTCCAAGACCGGCGTCAAGAACATGCTTTCCAAGGGCCAGGTCCTGGTGAACGGGGAGCGGAGGACCGCCTTCGACCATCCCCTCCGCGCCGGAGATTCCCTCCTGGTCCTGGCCAAGGCCGTTTCCATGGCCCGCGAAAGCAGCGAGAACGCCCGCGAGGACGTGGAGAAGACAGGCGTCAAGATCGTCTTCGAGGACGCCGACTACATCGTCGTGGACAAGCCCGCCGGCCTCCTGACGGTTTCCACCGCCAAGGGTTCCCAGAGCAAGTCCGGCAAGAAGGAAGCCACCCTGTACGCCATCCTGAACGCCTACGTGAAGACGGACGCCCGCGCCCGCCGCAAGGAGGACATCGCCAGCGGAAGGACGCCCGACCGTTCCACCGCCAAGATCTGGATCGTCCACCGCCTGGACAAGGGCACGTCCGGCCTGGTGGTCTTCGCCAAGAACGAGCACGCCAAGGACATTCTCCAGAGCCGCTGGAAGGAGCTCGTCATCGAGCGCCGGTACATCGCCGTCCTCGAGAACAGGCTCGAGAAGGAGAGCGGCGCCATCCAGAGCTGGCTCGTGGAGAATCCCAAGTCCCTCATCGTCTATTCCTATCCGGAGGAAGTCCGCGGCGGCCAGCTCGCCATCACCCACTACAAGGTCCTGGAGTATGTCCGCCGGGGCAAGGGCGTCTATACCAAGGCCGAATTCTCCCTGGAGAGCGGCCGCAAGAACCAGATCCGCGTCCATGCCGCCGACCTCGGCCACCCCGTCGCCGGCGACAAGAAATACGGCGCCGAGACGGACCCGATCCGCCGCCTCGCCCTCCACGCGGCCACCCTCGTGTTCCGGAATCCGATGTCCGGCGAGATCGTGCGCCTCAAGTCTCCGCTTCCCGCCCCCTTCGACAAATTCGAGAAAATCGAGAAATGATGGAAACGTTCACCGTGCCCGGCGCCGCCGACGGCGTCCGGCTCAGCACCCTCGTCATCGCGCCCGAGTCCCCCAAGGCCGTCCTCCAGCTGGTCCACGGCATGGCGGAACACAAAGAGCGCTACATTCCTTTCATGAACTACCTGTCCGAGGCCGGCTACGCCTGCGTGATCTGCGACCTCCGCGGTCACGGCGCCACGGTCACGGACCCGAAGGACCTCGGCTGGATGGGCAAGGGCGGCATGCAGGCCCTGGTGGACGATGTCCACTGCGTCACCGACTGGGCCAGGGCGCAATACCCGGGACTCCCCTTCTTCCTGTTCGGCCACAGCATGGGGTCGATGATCGTCCGCAGCTATCTCAAGCGGTATGACCACGACATCGACGGGCTCGTCGTGTGCGGCAGCCCGAGCAAGAACCCCGCCGCAGGCCTGGGCGACTTCCTCGCCGGCTGCATCAGCTGTTTCCGGGGCCCCCGCTACCGTTCGGAGTTCCTGGCGAACCTGTGCACGGGGAACAACGACAAGAAATTCAAGGCCGACGGCATCAAGAACGCCTGGCTCTCCACGAACAAGGCCAATGTGCAGGCCTACAACAACGATCCCCTGTGCGGATTCGTCTTCACGGTGAACGGCTACCGGAACGGCCTCTTCCGCCTGATGAAGGATATCTACTCCCCCGAGGGCTGGAACGTGACGAAGCCGGACCTGCCGGTCCACTTCATCGCCGGCGCCGAGGACCCCTGCATCATCAACCTGAAAAAGTTCTCGCAGGCGGTGAGCTTCCTCCGCGGCCGCGGCTACCGGGAAGTCACGAGCCAGGTCTATCCCAAGCTGCGCCACGAGATCCTGAACGAAATCGGCCGGGAGGACGTCTGGCGCGACGTCCGGGAGCGGCTGGACGGATGGCTGGCCCGATGACGCCCGCATCCAAGGATATCTTCAACCGGGCCGAACTGCTGCTCGGGGCCGACGTGATGGAACGCCTCGCGTCCGCGCGCGTCATTCTTTTCGGCGTGGGCGGGGTCGGCAGCTGGTGCGCGGAAGGGCTCGTCCGTTCGGGCATCACGCACCTGACGATTGTCGATGCGGACGACGTGGTCCCCTCCAACATCAACCGGCAGCGCATGGCCACGGTTTCCACCGTGGGCCGTTCCAAGGTGGAAGCCCTGAAAGAAATCCTCCTGGACATCAATCCGGAGGCCTCGGTCGAGACCATCCACGCCCGTTTCACAGAAGCGTCGGCCGCTTCGTTCGGACTGGAAAACTACGATTACATCATCGACGCGATCGACGCCCTGAAGGACAAGGCGGCCCTGATCCTGCACGCGACAGCCACCCCGGCGACCTTCTTCTCCTCGATGGGCGCAGCTTGTAAAATCGACCCGACAAAGGTGCGGGTGGCCTCTTTCTGGGAAGTCCGCGGCTGCCCCCTCGGGGCCATGCTCCGCAAGAAACTCCGCAAGGCCGGCACCCTACCCGCCAAGGACTTCCTCTGCGTCTACGACGAGGAACTCCTCCCCAACCGCGGCGAAGAAACCGCCCTCCCCGAAGAGCTGAAATTCGACAAAGTAAGCCACAACGGCTCCCTCATCACCGTCACCGCCCCCTTCGGATTTACCCTCGCTTCACTGGTCATTCAAGATTTGATGGCACCGGACTGTCGGTAGCGACAGTCCTTGCAAAGACCTTTGATCAGATAGGAAACAGAATGCACGGCATAGTCATCCGGCACGGAAACCGGCGGGACGGGGGTGTCTTCCAGGCAGAAGGTGCGGTGGCACTTTTCACAGTAGAAATGGACATGGACGTCATCGTCCTCGTCATCGTGGTGGCTGTGGCAGAGTTCGTAACGGACGCCGTCGCCGGAGTCGTCGAGGACGTGCACGAGATGCGCCTCGCGGAAAGCCTGCAAGGTCCTGAAAATGTTGGACTTGTCGATGGTTTCCACGACCGTTTCGAGCTCGGTCATGGACATCGGGCGGCCCGCCGCCGCGAGGGCGCGGGCGATGACGATGCGGTTCGCCGTCGGCTTGACGCCGTGGTGCTCCATCAATTCCAGCAGGTGCTTTTCGTCCATACGGCTACAGCGTCAGCATGATGTCGTTCAGCAGGCCGCCCGCCGTCTGGCGCGTACCGGCGCCGGCGCCCTGGATGAGCATCGGCGAGGGATAGTCGCCCGTCGTGATCATAATGGCGTTGTCCGTGCCCTTCAGGGCGTAGAGCGGGCTGTCGGGGCCGACTTCCTGCAGGCCCACGGTCGCGTGCCCTTCGGCATCGACGGAAGCGACATAGCGCAGTTTCAGGCCCTTCGCGGCGGCCGCGGCATAGCGGTCGGCGATGTCGGCCGGGATGGGCTCGAGCGTGACCTGGGACTCTTCCAGCGGAATGCCCGTCTGGCGGCTGAGGATCAGGATCTTCCGGAGAACATCCTTGCCGCTGAGGTCGATGTTCGGGTCCGGCTCGGTGTAGCCCTTGATGCGGGCGTCTTCGACCAGCTCGTCGAATCCGGTGCCTTTGTAATTGTCCATCAGGTAGTTGAGCGTACCGGAAAGGACGGCGTCCATGCGGACCAGGGTGTCGCCGGACTGGACCACGCGGTCCAGCGTGACGAGCACCGGCAGGGCGGCTCCGGCCGTGGTTTCATACCGCAGGGAGACGCCCGCCTTGTGGGCCTGCTCCTGCAGCGCCTTGAACTGGGCGTACGTGCCCGAGAACGGGATCTTGTTGCAGGCCACCACGCTGTAGCCGCTGCGGAACAGGGCGGGATACCGGAAGCCGATCTCCCCGTTCGCCGTGCAGTCCACGAAGATGGAATTCTCCAGCGACAGTTCCGCCACCGCATCGATATAGCCCGCGCCCGGTTTTCCGGCGTCCAGGCGTTCCTTCGCCTTGGTGAGGTCGATGCCTTCCGTGTCGATCACATATTTCCGGCTGTTCGCGAGGCCGCATACGCGCAGCTCCTTGCCGGAGCGCTTCGCGATGGAAGCCGCATTCTCGGAAAGCATCTCGACCAGCGCCTTGCCGACACGGCCGTAACCGGCGATGAACAGGTGGATGACCTTGTTGCTCCACTTGTCGAAGAACTCCCGGTGGATGGCCCGGATGGCCACCTCGGCCCGGACGGAAGGGACGATGACGGAGATGTTCCGCTCCGAGGAGCCCTGCGCCGTGGCGCGGACCGGGACGCTGTGCGCCCCGAGGGCTGCCAGCATGCGGCCCGTGGCGCCGCTGTGCCCGAGGATGTCGTCGCCGATCAGGCACACGAGCGAGAAGCCCGTCTCCACCTTGAGCGGATTCAGCCGGCCCAGCGAGATCTCGTAGGCGAAGCAGGCGTCCGCCGCCTCGCGGGCCGCCTCGGCGTCCTGCTCGGCGATGGCGATGCACATCGAATGCACCGACGAGGCCTGGGTGATGAGGATGATGTTGATCCCCTTCCGGCTCAGCGCGTCGAACAGGCGCGACGAGAAGCCCGGAACGCCCACCATGCCGCTGCCCTCCAGGGAGATGAGGGCGATGTGGTCGGAATGGGCGATGCCGATCATGCCGTCCCGCACGCGCGGCGGGTTCCGTTCCACCAGCGTACCCGGTTCCTCCGGATGGAAGGTATCTTTGACGATAATCGGAATTCCCTCATCCACAACGGGTTGGATGGTCGGCGGATAGATGACTTTCGCCCCGAAATGGGACAGTTCCTGCGCCGCCCGGTAGGAGATGTTCGGGATGGGGCGGGCGGTCGGGACAATCTTCGGATTGGCCGTCATGATGCCCGGGACGTCGGTCCAGATCTCCACGCGGCGGGCGTGGATGCCCACGGCCACCAGCGAGGCCGTGAAGTCGGAGCCGCCGCGGCCGAGCGTGGTCACGCGGCCGTTCCCGTCTGTGGCGATGAAGCCCGGGACGATGAACAGTTCCACATGCGGGTTCGAATTCACGGTCTTGGCCACCCGGGCGTAGGTTTCCGGCTCGTCCACTTCCCCGTCGCGCACCTGGACGAAGTCCCGGGCGTCGAGCCACTGGCAAGTGATGCCCAGCGAGAGGAACTTGTCCGTCAGGATGGTCGTGGAGAACAGCTCGCCGTAGCTCTCGATGGCTTCCAGGCTCGCATGGCTCAGTTCGCCCAGCAGGAACACCCCGTACGTGATGCCCTCCAGGGATTCGAACAGTTTGTCCACGGATGCGGCCGTCCGCTCCCGGTATCCTTCCGGCAGCAGTTCGCCGATGATCTTGTAATGGCGCTTCCGGAGGTCCTCGATGAGCGTCT
This sequence comes from uncultured Bacteroidales bacterium, assembly GCA_900316525.1. Lineage (GTDB taxonomy): Bacteria > Bacteroidota > Bacteroidia > Bacteroidales > UBA932 > Cryptobacteroides. The sequence goes on along the minus strand of ONDF01000005.1, from coordinate 81,007 downwards.
TGTAGGACTCGTCGCGGGCGGCCGCCTTCCGGCCGGTCTCGATCAGCGCGTCCGTACATCCGCTCACGGCCGAGGAGACCACGATCGTGCGGTCTTCTTCAAGGGCCTTGCGGACGATATCGACAACCTGAAGCATCGCTTCGGAAGAGGCCACGGAGGTGCCTCCGAATTTCAGTACTTGCATGTTCGTTCTATTATTTCATGAGGATGGCCGTCAGCCGCGCGGTTTCCAGCAGGAAGCCGTCGTGGCCGAAACGGGAGGAGATTTCAATGTAGTCAGCCGCGGGAATCCAGCGGGCCCAGACGGACGATTCCTGCGGCGGGAAAAGGGCGTCCGTGTCGATGGAGACGACCGTCGTCCGCGCCTTGATCCGCGCGAGGGCGGCGTCCACCCCGCCCCGGCCCCGGCCCACATTGTGGCTGTCCAGGGCGTCGCACAGGGTGTGATAGGAATAGGCGTCGAACCCGCGACGGACCAGCTTCTCGCCCTGGTACCGCTCATAGGAAGCGGCCCGGCCGGCGAAGAGGGTGTCGGGATCGGCCTCGAACTGGGTGAGGCAATAGCCTTCGAAGCAGCGGTAGGAAATGAGCGCCTGGGCGCGGGCGCACTTGAGGCCGGCGGCGCCGCCCGACAGGTCCCGGGCCTCCCGGAACGTCGGGTCCGCCTCCAGGGCCATGCGCTGCGCCTCCACCGTCGCCGACAGGTACGGGGACACGCGCGGAGCCGTCGCGATGAACAGGCAGCGCTTGAACACATCGGGCTCGGTCACCGCCCATTCAATGGCCTGGAAACCGCCGATGGAACTGCCGATTAGGAGGTCCACCGAACTGATACCCAGCGCCTTGCGGACAACGATGGACGCCGTGACCATATCCCGGACCGTCACCTTCGGGAAATCCAGGAGCCAGGGTTTCCCTGTCGCCGGATTCTCGCGGGCCGGTCCTTCGGAACCGTAGGCGGAGCCCAGCATGTTCACGCAGGCCACGAAGCTCTTCTCCGTGTCGATGGCCTTGCCCGGACCCACCATCTCCGGCCACCAGTCCTCGGGATCGCTGTTCGCCGTGAGGGCGTGGCAGATCCAGATGACGGGCTTGCGGCCGTCCCAGGCCTCCTGGGAGACATGGTACACGACATGGGCGCCGGAGAGGGTTCCTCCGGCTTCCAAGGTCAGGTCCGTGATGAGTTCTTTGCGGATCATTTCGCGGCGGCGTCAAGGGCTTGGGCGAGGTCGGCGATGATGTCGTCCGGATCTTCCAGGCCGACGGACACGCGCATCAGGCCCGGGTCGATGCCGGCGGCGCGGAGCTGTTCGTCCGACAGCTGCCGGTGCGTATGCGAGGCCGGGTGCAGGATGCAGGAATAGCAGTCCGCCACGTGCGTCTCGATGGTGATGAGCTTCAGGGCGTCCATGAAGCGGTTGTCGAAGGCGCGACCGCCCTTGAGGCCGATGCACATCACGCCGCAGGAGCCTTCCGGCAGGTATTTGAGCTGCTTCTCGTGCTCAGGATCGTCCGGCAGGTCCGGATAGCGGACCCAGGCGACGGCCGGGTGGTTCTTGAGGAAGGTGGCCACCTTCAGCGCGCTTTCCGACACGCGGCGGATCCTCAGGTGCAGCGTCTGCAGGCCCAGGTTCAGGTAGAAGGCGTTCTGCGGGCTCTGCATCGAGCCGAGGTCGCGCATCAGGTGCGTCGTGGCCTTGGTGATATAGGCCGCGCGGCCGAACTTCTTCGTATAGGTAAGTCCATGGTAGGAAGCATCCGGCGTGGTCAGGCCCGGGAACTTGTCCGCATGGGCCTCCCAGTCGAAGTTGCCGCTGTCCACCACGCAGCCGCCGACGGTGGCGCCGTGGCCGTCGATGTACTTGGTCGTGGAATGGGTGACGATGTCCGCGCCCCACTCGAAGGGACGGCAATGGACAGGCGTCGCGAAGGTATTGTCGATCACCAGCGGCACACCGTGCGCGTGGGCGATCTTCGCGAAGCGCTCGATATCAAGCACTTCCACGCCCGGGTTGGAGAGGGTTTCGCCGAACAGGAGCTTGGTTTCCGGGCGGAAGCAGGCGTTCACCTCTTCATCCGTGGCCTTGTGGTCCACGAACGTGACGTCGATGCCCATCTGCTTCAGGGACACGCCCAGCAGGTTGAAGGTGCCGCCGTAGATGTTGTTCAGGCTCACGATGTGGTCCCCCGCCCTGCAGATGTTCATGCAGGCGAAGAGGTTCGCCGCCTGGCCGGAGGAGGTCAGGATGGCGCCCACGCCGCCTTCCAGGGCGTTGATGCGGGCCGCGACCATGTCGCAGGTCGGGTTCGCCAGCCGCGTATAGAAATAGCCCGCGTCTTCGAGGTCGAAGAGCCGGCCCATCTGGTCGGAGGTTTCATATTTGAACGTCGTGCTCTGCACGATGGGCATCTGCCGGGGTTCGCCGCGTCCGGGCTCGTAGCCCGCATGGACGCACAGGGTGTCGATCTTGCTCATGGTCAATCCATTGTTTCCGTACAAAGATAAGGTCTTTGGACTTTTCTTCCAAAGTTCTTAAATAATTTGGAAAATATTTCTATTTTTGCAGAAAAATGGGGGCAATAAAGAAAAAGTACCCACTTCATCCAGCCAGATATAGAAAAATATTCTACGATATGAACGAATTCGTCCTTGACTCCACCGACCTGGACATCCTGCGCTGCCTGCAGGAGAACGCCCGCCTGACCACCAAGGAGCTGGCCGCCCGCGTGAACCTCTCCACCACGCCCGTCTTCGAACGCCTCAAGCGATTGGAACGCAGCGGCTTCATCAAGAAGTACGTCGCTGTCCTCGACGCGGAGAAACTGAATCGGGGCTTTGTCGTCTTCTGCTCCGTGAAGCTGAAGCAGATGAGCCGCGAAGTCGCCCGGACCTTCGTCTCCATCATCCGGGACATCCCCCAGGTGGCCGAATGCTACAACATCTCCGGCGAATACGACTACCTCCTGAAGATCCACGCCCCCGACATGAAGTACTACAACGAATTCATCATCAACGTCCTGGGCACCATCGACTCCATCGGCTCCATCCTCTCCTCCTTCGTGATGAAGGAAATCAAGAACACCCACGCGCTGTCGTTGTAGCGCGTGGGTGTAATCCTGATGCTATCGTAATAGTCCGCTATTTCGCGGAAAGATACTCGTGGATGGCGGCGGCGGCCTTGCGGCCGGCGCCCATCGCGAGGATCACGGTCGCGGCGCCGGTGACGGCGTCGCCGCCGGCGAAGATGCCGGGACGGGTCGTCGCGCCGTGCTCGTCGGCGACGAGGCAGCCGCGGCGGTTCGTCTCCAGGCCGCCGGTCGTCTGGGCGATCAGCGGGTTCGGGGACGTGCCGAGGGCCATGATGACGGTGTCGCAGGGGATCTCGAACTCGGAGCCCTCGATGGGAATCGGGGAACGGCGGCCGCTGGCGTCGGGCTCGCCGAGCTCCATCTTGATGCACTTGATGGCCCGGACCCAGCCTTTCTCGTCCGCGAGGACCTCGACGGGGTTCGTAAGCATCTTGAACTCAACGCCTTCCTCGTGCGCATGATGGACTTCCTCCTTACGGGCGGGAAGTTCCACCTCGGTACGGCGGTAGACGATGGTGGTCTCGGCGCCGAGGCGCAGCGCGGTACGCGCGGCATCCATGGCGACGTTGCCGCCGCCGACCACGACGCACTGCTTGCCGGCGTGGATCGGGGTGAGATAGTCCGGACGGAAAGCCTTCATCAGGTTGTTGCGGGTCAGGAACTCGTTGGCGGAGAAGACGCCGTTGGCATTCTCGCCCGGGATGCCCATGAAGCGCGGCAGGCCGGCGCCGGAGCCGACGAACACGGCCTCGAAGCCTTCCTCGTCCATCAGGGAGTCGATGGTGACGGTCCGGCCGATGATCACGTCCAGTTCGATCTTGACGCCGAGCGCCTTGACGGCCTCGATCTCGGCGGCCACGACCTTGTCCTTCGGAAGACGGAACTCGGGGATGCCGTACTCGAGCACGCCGCCCGGACGGTGCAGCGCCTCGAAGATGGTCACGTCATAGCCGAGCTTCGCGAGGTCCGCGGCGCAGGCAAGGCCGGAAGGGCCGGAGCCGATGATCGCCACTTTCTTGCCGTTGGAGGGAGCGATGGCGGCGGCAGGAGCCTTGCCCTGCTCGCGCGTCCAGTCGGCCACGAAGCGCTCGAGCTTGCCGATCGCGACGCTCTCGCCCTTGATGCCCAGGATGCAGCTGCCTTCGCACTGGGTTTCCTGCGGGCACACACGGCCGCAGATGGCCGGCAGCGAGCTGTCCTCGGCGATGACGGCCGCGGCGGCGGCGAAGTCGCCGTCCTTGACCTTCTCGATGAACTCGGGAATCTTGATGCCCACGGGGCAGGCGCCCACGCAGCGGGGATTCTTGCAATGCAGGCAGCGGGTCGCCTCGAGCATCGCCTCATCGACATTATATCCGTAGCAGACCTCTTCGAAATTGGTCGCCCTCACTTTCGGGTCCTGTTCCCGGACGGGAACTCTTCCAATCTTGTTCGCCATAGCCATTAACCTCTACCGATTTTACATACGTGATTCTCCCGGGCCTCCGTCTCTTCCGTGCGGTACTGGCACTGCCGGCGCATCGCCTCGTCGAAGTCGACGTCGTAGCCGTTGAATTCGGGGCCTTCCACACAGGCGAAGCGGGTCTTGCCGGCCACGGTGACGCGGCAGGCGCCGCACATGCCGGTGCCGTCCACCATCAGGGTGTTCAGGCTCACGACGATGGGCAGGCCGAGCTTCTTCGCGGTCAGCGTGGTGAACTTCATCATGATCATCGGGCCGATGGCGACGGCCTGGGTGTACTGGTTGCCGTCGTTGACAAGCTTCTCCAGGAGGGCGGTGACCATGCCGTGGAAGCCTTCCGAGCCATCATCGGTGCAGAGGTGGAGATGGTCGCAGACCGCGGCCATTTCTTCCTTGTAGATGAGCAGGGAGGCCGTCTTGGCGCCGATGATGACATCGACCTTCGCGCCGTGCGCGTGCAGCCACTTGGCCTGCGGGTAGACCGGAGCGGTACCGACACCGCCGGCGATGAAGATGAAATGGCTCGCCGCGAGCTGCTCAGGGCTCATCTCGATGAACTCGGACGGGTTTCCGAGGGGGCCGACCACGTCGGCGAAGGACTCCCCTTCCTCGAAGGCCACGATGTCCTGCGTCGAAGCGCCGATGGGCTGGGTGACGATGGTGACGGTGCCCTTCTCGACATCGAAATCACTGATGGTGAGCGGGATGCGCTCTCCTTTCTCGTCAGCCCTGACAATCAGGAACTGGCCGGGCTTGGCGGCGGCCGCCAGCCTCGGTGCTTCCACGACCATCCGGCAGATGTTCGGGGTCAGCATTTCCTTCTGGATAATCTTGTACATTTGTTTTTAACAGTCGGTTTAAATTGGCCCAAATTTAGGAAATTATTCTTATATTTGAAAAATATAAACAAGGAATGAAAGCAATCCTCATCTATTCTGGCGGGCTGGACAGCACGACGCTCCTGTACGAGTACAAGGACAGCATCGCGCTGGCCGTCACCTTCGACTACGGATCCAAGCACAACGCCCGGGAGATTGCCTACGCAGTGGAGAACTGCCGCCGCCTCGGCATCCCGCACCGGGTGATTCCGCTGGAGTTCATCGGCAAGTACTTCCGCAGCGACCTCCTCCTGTCCGGGGGCGACATCCCCGAGGGCAGCTACGCCGACGACAACATGAAATCGACCGTCGTTCCCTTCCGGAACGGCATCATGCTCGCCGTGGCCGTGGGCCTGGCGGAAAGCAACGACCTCGACACCGTTCTCCTGGCGAACCACGGCGGCGACCACGCCATCTACCCGGACTGCCGTCCGGAGTTCGTGGACGCCTTCGACCGGGCGGCCGAAGCGGGCACCTACAACGGCGTCCACATCGTCTCCCCCTACTGTAACATCACCAAGCGCGACATCGCCCTCCGCGGCCGGGCGCTCGGGATCGACTATTCCCTCACCTATTCCTGCTACAAGGGCGGCGAGAAGCACTGCGGCCGCTGCGGGACCTGCACCGAACGGAAAGAAGCCCTCGAAGGCTTCGACCCCACCGAATACGAAGCATAGAACCATGTACTACGTTTGCAAAAGACTTGAAATATCGGCCGCCCACAGCCTGATGCTCTCCTACGAGAGCAAGTGCGAGGACCTGCACGGCCACAACTGGATCGTCAAGATCTACTGCAAGTCCGAAACCCTCAACCAGGACGGGATGGTCACGGACTTCACCCTCATCAAGCGGGACATCGAGAAGGCCTTGGACCACAAGAACCTGAACGACGTCCTCCCGATGAACCCGACGGCCGAGAACATCGCCCGCTGGATCTGCGACCGCACCCCCAACGCCTACAAGGTCGAGGTCTGGGAGTCCGAGATGAACATGGCCGCGTACGAAAGGGACTAGTGTACCGGGTCAACGAAATATTCTATTCCCTGCAGGGAGAAGGATTCTGGACCGGGACGCCGATGGTGTTCCTGCGCTTTTCCGGCTGCAACCTGAAGTGCCCGTTCTGCGATACGGACCACAGCGGATACCGGGAGATGGGTGCCGAAGAAATCGTGGCGGAAATGCTCCAGGCCGGCGGAGAGTGCCGGCGAGCCTGCGTCACCGGTGGCGAGCCTTCGCTGCAGCTGGACGAGGCGCTTGTCGAGGCCCTGCACAGGGCCGGATTCCGGATCCATGTCGAGACCAACGGAACCCGGGTCCTGCCGGGAGGCGTGGACTGGTTGACCCTGAGCCCGAAGTCCGATGTGAAGGGCTTGAAGGGCGACGGAACCGTCGTGCTGGAAAGGGCCGACGAGGTGAAAGTCGTCTACGAGGGCTTCCCTGTCGACAAGTGGGCGGCGTTCCCGGCGGACTGGCATTTCCTGCAGCCCTGCGACACCGGCGACGAAGCGAAGAACAAGGCCCTATGGGCCGAAACCATGGACCACATTCAGCGGCATCCCCTTTGGAGGCTGTCGCTGCAGACACATAAACTACTGAAAATCAGATGAAAAGGAACGAGTACGACGTCATCATCGTCGGCGGCGGCATCACCGGTGCCGGCACGGCGAGGGACTGTGCGATGCGCGGACTGAAGGTCCTCCTCATCGAACGGCATGACATCGCCACCGGAGCGACGGGCCGGAACCACGGCCTGCTGCACTCCGGCGCCCGCTATGCCGTGACGGACCAGGAGTCCGCCAATGAGTGCATCCGCGAGAACATGATCCTCCGCCGGATCGCGTCCCACTGCGTGGACGAGACCGACGGCTTCTTCATCACCCTCCCGGAGGACGACCTGAACTACCAGGCCAAGTTTGTCGAATCCTGCCTCGCCGCGGGCATCAACGCGGAGATCGTGGACCCGAAGGAGGCCCTCCGGATGGAACCGGCCATGAACCCGGACATCATCGGCGCCGTCAAGGTGCCGGACGGCAGCGTGGACCCGTTCCGCCTGTGCGCCGCCAACATGGTGGACGCAAAGCTCCACGGCGCCCAGGTTCTCCTTTACACCGAGGTCACCGGCTTCATCAAGGACGGCGACCGCATCGTGGGCGTGAAGACGTACAACCACCAGACCCATAAATCCGGCCAGTACTACGCGACCATCACCGTCAATGCCGCCGGCATCTGGGGCCAGCGCATCGCGGACCTCGCCGGCGTCAAGATCGGCATGTTCCCGGCGAAGGGCGCCCTGCTGATCTTCGCGCACCGCGTGAACGGCATCGTCATCAACCGCTGCCGCAAGCCTGCGAACGCCGACATCCTCGTCCCGGGCGATACCGTTTGCATCATCGGCACCACCTCCACCAAGATTCCGTTCGAGGAGTGCGACGGCGTGCGCGTCACGCCCGAGGAGGTGAACCTCCTCATCGAGGAAGGCGCCAAGCTCGCGCCCGCCCTCGCAAGTACCCGTATCTTAAGGGCTTACGCCGGCGTCCGCCCGCTCGTGAGCGCGGACAACGATCCCTCCGGCCGCAACATCAGCCGCGGCATCGTCTGTCTCGATCACGAAACGCGCGACGGCGTGAAGGGCTTCATCTCCATCACCGGCGGCAAGCTGATGACCTACCGGCTGATGGCCGAAATGGCCACGGACCTGGTGTGCAAGAAACTCGCTGTGGACAAGGCCTGCGAGACGGCCACGACTCCCCTGCCGGGCTCCGGCGGCAAGAGTTTCCGCGAGGTGGCGGAAAAGATCTGGGAGAATCCGACGACCGTGCAGAAGGCGGCCGTGGGCCGGTTGGGCACCGTCGCCGCCCGCATCCAGTCGGCCGACTCGCTGGACCAGTCCCTCATCTGCGAATGCGAGGAAGTGTCCGTGGGCGAGATCAATTCCGCCATCGAGCGGCTGGATGTGAACGGGTTGACGGACCTGCGCCGGAGAACGCGCGTCGGCATGGGCACGTGCCAGGGCGAGCTCTGCGGCTGCCGGGCAGCCGGCCTGCTCGCCAAGGCGCACGGCTGCGCCGACCGCGCCCGCGCCGACCTCCAGGACTTCATGACCGAGCGCTGGAAGGGCATGTACCCCATCGGCTGGGGCGACGCCCTCCGCGAAGCGGAATATACGCAGTGGGTCTATAAACACGTGTTGGGCGTATGAGATTCGATACTGTGATCATCGGCGGAGGCCTAGCGGGCCTCACCGCGGGCATCAGCCTCCAGGAGGCGGGCCAGAAAGTCGCCATCGTGAGCGCCGGCCAGAATGCGATGCATTTCTTCTCCGGCAGCTTCGAGGAGGCCGCGCCGGTCCGGGAACGGGTTTCGGCCCTGTTCGCGGCCGCCGGCGTGCGCATGAGCGCCATCGACGGACTCCAGCTCATGCCCATGGGCAAGTTCCAGCCCGTTTCCCTGACCCTGGAGGACGTGACCGTCTTCCCGGAGGAACACATTGCCGAAAAGGCGCTCATCGTCAATTTCACCGGCTTCCACGACTTCTATTGCACCTTCCTCGCGGAGACGCTGGAAAAGGCCGGCACCGCCTGCCGGATCCGCTTCGTGCGCCTGCCCGAGATGGAGCATCTGCGGACGAGCCCCAGCGAAATGCGCTCCGTGAACATCGCGCGCGTGCTGGACGAATACTGGGAGAAGGCCGTTTCCGACATCCGCATCCTGCTCGGGGACGAGGATCTCATCATCCTCCCGCAGGTGTTCGGGCTCAAGGACGCGTCGGTGCTGGACAAGATCCGCACCGCCCTCCCCGCCCGCGTCGCCTTCGTCGGGACGATGCCCCCTTCCGTGCCGGGCATCCGCACCCAGATGCTGCTGAAACGCCGTTTCGAGGTGCTGGGCGGCACTTTCCTGATGGGTGACGAAGTCACCTCCGCCGCCCTGCACGGGGGCGTCGTTTCCAGCATCACCACCCGGAACCTGGACACGGCCCGGCTCTTCGCCGACCACTTCATCCTCGCTTCCGGCGGCTACTTCTCCAAGGGCCTAGTCGCCACGCCCACGCAGGTGTTCGAGCCCCTGTTCGGCCTGGACATCGACTATCCTGTCGAGCGCAAGGACTGGTATGACGCGGACTTCTTCTCGGCGCAGCCGTTCATGGACTTCGGCGTCAAGACGGACGCGTCGCTGCACGCCGTCAAGGACGGCGAACAGGTGAAGAACCTGTTCTGCATCGGCTCCGTGCTCGGTGGCACGAGAAAAGAGGATTACGGGACGGCGGCCGGGCTCGCCATCCGGACGGCCTTCGCGGTCGTGGACACCATCAAAGGAGGGAACGTATGAAACTGCAGGAATACACCGCCAGCGCGCATAATTTCGAGGAATGCATGAAATGCACCATCTGCACGGCCTACTGCCCGGTCGTGCCGGTGAACCCGCGCTATCCCGGCCCCAAGCAGGCCGGTCCCGACGGAGAACGGCTCCGCCTCAAGGATCCGTACTTCTTCAACCAGGCGCTCAAGTACTGCCTGAACTGCAAGCGGTGCGAGGTCGTGTGCCCGTCCGGCGTGAAAGTGGCGGACATCATCCAGTCCGCCCGCATCAAGTACGACCACGCGCAGCCCAAGCTCCGCGACGTGATGCTGGCCAATACGGATTTCATGGGCAAGCTTGCCCGTCCGTTCGCGCCCATCGTGAACGGAACCACCGCCCTCGGTGTCACCAAGACCGTCCTGGACGCGACCTTCGCCATTGACAAGCACCGCACCTTCCCGAAGTACAGCGGCCGCAGCTTCGAGCGCTGGCTCAAGCGCCGCGCCAAGGAGCAGGCGAAGTTCGAGAAGCAGGTCGCCTACTACCACGGCTGCTACGTGAACTACAACTATCCCCAGCTGGGCAAGGACTTCGTGAAGGTGATGAACGCACTCGGCATCGGCGTCCAGCTGCTGGACAAGGAGAAATGCTGCGGCGTCGCCCTCATCGCGAACGGCATGTCCAAGAAGGCGGCGAAGAACGCGAAGCACAATGTGGATGTCCTGCAGAAGGCCGTGGACGCCGGGCTCAAGGTCCTCACCACCTCCTCCACCTGCACGATGACCATCCGCGAAGAGTACCCGGGCCTCCTTCAGGTCGACAACAGCGGCATCAAGGACTCCATCCTCCTCGCCACGCGGTATATCTATCAGCTGATCGAATCCGGGCAGGCGCAGCTCAAGTTCAAGGAGAACTACCGCGCCCGCATCGCCTACCACATCCCCTGCCACCTGGAGAAACTGGGCTGGGGCATCTTCTCCACCGAAATGCTGAAGATGATTCCCGGCGTGGAATTCACCCTCCTTGACTCCAACTGCTGCGGCATCTCCGGCACCTACGGCTTCAAGAAAGAGAACTACGAGGCCTCCCAGGCCATCGGCAAGCCCCTCTTCGACCAAATCAAGTCCGTGAACCCCGACTTCGTCGCCTGCGACTGCGAAACCTGCAAATGGCAGCTCGAAATGTCCACCCCCTACAAGGTGAAGCATCCCATCTCCATCCTCGCCGAAGCGCTGGAATAGATTCCCGGTCAGGCCGGGAATGACGGAATGGCAAGACGGGAAGCAGGCCGGGAATGACGATAAAGCAAGACGGAGATAACGTTGATCACGTAACGATCGACACGCCGCTTCAGAGCCCTCGGACACGCTTTCGCCCTTTCACGACAAGAAACGTGGCCGACCCCCTATCAGGCACCCGGGGTCGGCCACGTTTCATTACATAGGACGGCTATTTCGTAGCCGACCGTTTTGGCAATCAGTTTGGGGAGGTCTGAAGCGGGCGGCGGGTGGCTCCGGCGGATTTCGGCTTTCATCGAACGCGAGCCTTCCCGACACCGTGCGAGCACGATGAAAGACGCATGACGCCGGAGCCCCCGCCGCCCGCCAGACCTCCCCGCGCATACTCACTGTTACACCAGCAACTCAAGGTCCTGCGGCTTGAGAATAAGGGCCTTGGCCAGGCTGGCGGAACGGCCGGAGAGACCGCGACGGAGCATTTCGACAGCGACATCCAAGCGAGTCTTGAACGATGCTTTGGATAGTTTTCGTCCACACCGTCTCACGCAAATTTCGTTGCCCAGCCGCCGGAGATCCTGGATCGAACGAGATTCAAGATAACGGCTATGAATCTGTTGCTTCAACCTCGCCTCATCATCTTTCTTGATATGCATGAAGGCGATATAGGTGAACACGGATCGGAAAAATTGCTCTACTGATTCATAGTCAATGAAGGATTCCGGAAGGATCCTCCCGTCATAATCACACATCCAATGGGCTGGAAGGGGTATTTTCGTGTGGAACAGACGGCGCTGTTCCCGCACCGGCATGTCTCCGATCCTTCGTCCCTTGAAGAAATGACGTTTCTCGGAAAAGTAGATGTTCCCAGAACCCCAGGCATACTCCCCGGGGAGGTTCTTGAAAAAGTCCAGGCAGTTCCGATACACGTACATGAACTTGATCAGGACATCATCGTGCGTTTTGATCGGGTCACAAGCAAAATAGACGCCCTGCCCCGGAAACCGCGTCTGCAGCCGCTGCTGGAGGACGCCCCGATACCGTTTCACACGGACCTCCACGCCTTTCACCACGGTGTGAAGATGCGTATCATTCACCGTCGACACCCACACCTGCACTCCGGCGATCTCTGCACAAACCGCCACACTGTTCCAGGCATACAACTTGTCTTCATCCGTATTGAAAGGAATATCAGCCCGGGTGCCGTCCGAATAGACATGCCACATGTTTTCAACCACTTCGTCCTTCATACTCTTCTTTTACCCGCAAGATACTGCGACCTATCCGTTTTCGCAAAAAGGGAAACGGATAAAAAAAGAAAAGCCCATCCCAGAAGCTTACAACGCGGTTTTCGGAGAAACCATTTCAACAAAAACCAAGGAAAAACGCGTAAAAAGACAGATAGGGAAAAGTAGCCGAATACGCTCGGGCACACTTTCGCCCTCCTACGACACGAATCGTGGCCGACCCCCTATTCAACACTTGGGGTCGGCCACGTTTCGTTGCACAGGGCATCATTTTCGTGCCCGAGCGATTTAGAGATTCCCGGTCCATCCTTCGACAAGCTCAGGAACCGCCCGGAATGACGCCTTGCTACTCCCCTTTCAGGTACTTGAGCCAGAAGGCGTTGTTTTCGGCCTGGAAGTGGGCGCCCTGGTAGCCGCGGTAGCCGTGCATGCCGTCGGGGTAGACCATGAAGTCGAAGGAGGCGCCGATCTTGTGGAGGGCGTCGATGAGCTGGAGGGTGTTCTGGTAGTGGACGTTGTCGTCGCCGGTGCCGTGGGTGAGTTTGAGCATCACGGTGCCGTCATCACCGGGGCGGGCCGGGTAGGAGGCGATGCGGTCCACGACGCGAGTGCGGGCGTAGCCGTCCGGGTTGTCTTCCGGCGTGGACATGAAGCGCTCCGTGTAGTGCGTGTCGTAGAGTTTCCAGTCATAGACGCCGCCGCCGGCGATGCCGTAGTGGAAGGCCTGCGGAGCCGTCGCCACCAGCAAGGCCGTCATCGTGCCGCCGAAGGAGAAGCCTTCGACACCAATCTTGTCCCCCTGCACGTACGGAAGCGTCTGGAGGTATTCCGCCCAGGCGACGAAGTCGTCGACCTCCACCGTGGCGAGCTGCTTGTAGATGCAGTCCAGGCCGGCGCGGCCGTTGTGGCCCGAGGCGCGGTTGTCCGCGATGACCTCGATGATGCCGTGCTGCCGATACCAGGCATAGCGGGTGGGCGCGGTCCAGCGGTCGGTCACCTGCGGGGAGTCCGGACCGCCGTAGATGTCCACATGGACCGGATACTTTTTCGCCGGGTCGAAATTCTCCGGATAGATGATGATGCCCGGGAACTCGAACCCGTCGCGACGGATGGTGATCACCTCGCCGAGCGAGTACTTGGAAGCATCATAGTCAGGTCCCTTCTGGTCCGCGACCAGCCAGTTCTTGGAAGGCTTGGAGGTCTGATACACACGCAGTTGCGCCGGAACGTGCAGGGAAGAAGTCTGCGCGACGAAATACTTGCCGTCCGGGGAGAACTGCACGCCGGCCACATTCAGGGATTCGTCCGTCAGGGGCGTGATGACTCCCTTCGGGGAGACCTTGTAAAGGGCCTGACGGATATGGAGATCGTCCCGCTGGGCGGTGAAATAGACGGTGCCGTCCTTTTCCGCGCGGACCAGGGCGATGCGCCAGTTCGGGCCGTCGGTCAGGCGGCGGACCGAGCCGTCATAGCCCAGGAAATAGATCTGCTGCCAGCCCGTCTCGAAGGCGCGGACCATGTACAGGCCCTTCTCCGTGAACAGCATGCCCTCGATCCAGTCCAGCCAGGTGGGATAATGCTCGTGATAGAGGACGTTCTTGGAACCGTCCACCGGCGACACGGCGTACAGGTCCAGGGTGTTCTGGATGCGCGGTTCGCGGGCCACGTAGAAGGTCCGGGAGTCGTCCGACCAGAACGGGATGCCGAAGTACTGGTCCTCCTTCTCGTCGAAATCGGCCCAGACCGTCGACACCCGGCCGGCGAAGGCCGCGGGCACATCGACAAAGCCGATCTTCACGTCCGGGTTCTTCTCCCCCACCTTCGGGTAATGCGTCTCGCGGATCTTCCCGTCCTGGCCGAAGGGCGAATAGATCGGGAACATCGGCACCTCCGTATCGTCGAAATGATAGAAGGCGAGTTTCTTGCTGTCCGGCGACCACCAGAACGCGCGGTAGCGGGACGGACGGCCGAGAATCTCCTCGTAGTACACCCAGGAGGCGTATCCGTTCATCACCGTCTCCGTTCCGTCGAAGGTCAGGCGGCATTCCTTCCCGTCGGCGATGGACACCACATAGAGGTCATTGGCCCGGGTGAAGGCGAGCATCGTGGAATCCGGCGAATAGGTGAGGTTCACGGCGCCTTCGGGCCGCAGCGGAAAATCGGAGAACTTCTCCGGGGCCTTCACGCCCGTCACCTTCGTGCCTTTGGGCATCACCAGCTTGAAGCAAGCGTCATCGGTGTACATTCCGTTGTAGGTGAACGCCACTTCCTTGTCGCCCAGCCACTTGTAGGCATAGGGCATCCGGTTGAACTCCTGGGCGGAAGCGCCGAGGGCAAGGGCTGCGAGGAAGGTTAATGTAAGGAATAACTTCTTCATATCACAAATGATTAGATTTCTCGACTTCGCTCGAAATGACATGGTTAAACAAACAGTTCGTTTTTGAAATTCACGAGATATACTTTTTCGACGGCGCGCGTGAGGGCCGTGTAGAGCCATTTGAGGTCGTCCGGGGTGAGGAAATCCTGCCAGAAGGGATTGTCGATGAAGACGCATCGCCACTGGCCGCCCTGGGATTTGTGGCCCGTGATCGCGTTGGCATATTTCAGTTGCAGGGCGTTGAAGAAAGGGTCCTCCCGGACGGCGTCGTACCGCTTCTTCTTGGTGGACAGGTGCGCGTAATCCTCGCTGACACCCTGGTACAAGGCGTTCGCCTGTTCGTAGGTCAGGGACGCGGATTCGGCGTCCAGCGTGTCCAGCAGGACCTTGGCCACGATCTCCTGGTCCTGGTAATCCGGGAACGAGAGCCGCGCATCCGCGAAATGAAGGCCGTAACGGTCCTCGTAATGGCTGATGCGGACCAGTTTGCAGATGTCGCCGTTGGCGATGTAATCCGTTCCTTCCAGTTCCTCGGCGAAATGGTAGCAGTTCCGCACGATCATCAGCTTGTCCTCCCGCACGAGACGCTCTTCGCGGAACAGGACCTGCGCGCGGATCCCGGCGTTGTAGCGGTTCGCCCGCTTGTTGGACCGGCACAGGACGATGGTCTCGTCCTCGCCGTACTTCGCATAGGCGTCGGTCAATGTCTCGATGAGTTCGCCGCCGGAAATGCGCTGCACATCGTCGAAACCCTCGACCGTCAGCCCCAGCTCGTCCAGCGGAATCTCGCAATCCTTTTCCAGCAGTTCCCGCAGGTGCGTCGCGTTCACGAGAATGCCCGAATCCGCCTGCTGGCGGACCACCGTCCTCAGCTCCGAGAAGCGGACGCCGCCGACGCCGGACATGTACTCTTCCGACAGCGCCGGAGACCGGTCCAGGCCCACGGGCGGGAGCTGCGCCGAATCTCCGACCAGGATCATCCGGCAGTCGACCCCGCTGCGCATGTACAGGATGAGGTCCTCCAGCAGGTTGCCCGAGCCGAAGGCCGCGGTACTCTGCCGCTCCCCCGCCTCGATGCCGATGAGCGACACCTCATCCACGATGAAGAGCGTGTTCTTCGCCTTGTTCGGCGCCAGGGAAAACTGGCCGAAACCGTCGTCTCCGTGCGATTTCTGCCGATAGATCTGTTTGTGGACCGTCGAGGCAGGCCGCCCGGTGTAGCCGGACAGCACCTTGGCCGACCGCCCGGTCGGGGCCATCAGGATGACGGGTGTCTTCAGGTCCATGAAGGCCGATACGACAGCCGCCAGCACGGTCGTCTTGCCGGTGCCGGCGTAGCCGTTCACAACCAGGATGTCGCCCTCGTCCGAAGTCAGGAATTCCCCGATGTCGCGCATCAGGGCATCCTGGCAGGACGTCGGCTCGTACGGGAGGCGACGCAGGAACTCGTGGTACAGGAATCCTGCCCGGTCCATAGGCTAGCCCTTGTGGAAAATGCTCGCGATGACGGCGAGGACGGGATAGATTTCCACGCGGCCAAGGAACATGTCGAACGAGAAGATGATCTTGAGCGCGTCCGGCTCTGCGTTGTAGTTGCCGAACGAGCCGATGGTTCCCAGGGAAGGTCCCACGTTCGTCAGCGAGGCGATGGAGCCCAGGAGGGCGTGCTGGTTCGGGTCACCGATCACGATGCACAGGACGGACGACAGGGCGATCAGGAGCAGGAACAGGGCAATATAGAGGATCTGCTGATACACGTCCTCGTCCCGGACGGTCCGCTTGCCGAAGCGGACCTCGAAGATGGAGGAGGGATACAGGGTCTTGACGATCTGCATCCGGATGGCCTTGAACAGCACCAGCACGCGGTCGGACTTGAGGCCGCAGGTCGTGGAGCCCGCGCAGCCGCAGACGAGGCCGCCCAGGACCAGGATGAAGCACGGCAGCATCGGCCAGTTCGCATTGTCACTGATGGCCAGGCCCGACGTGGATGTGTAGCTGGCCACGTGGAACGTCGCATCCAGGAGAGCCTCCCCCCAGGTGGCATCCACCCCCTGCAGCTTGAGCGAGACGGCCGCCAGCAAGGAGCCGCCGGCCAGGCTGAACAGGAAGAACTTCAGCACCGGGTTGTTGAGCGGACGGAGCGAACGGGACACGAACGCGATGTAGAGCAGGCCGAAATGCAGCGAGGCCAGGACCATGAAGATGATCGTGAGGACGGAGATGAGCGTGGAATGGAAATAGCCCACGGACAGGTTATGGGTGGAGAATCCCCCCGTCGCGCAGACGCTGAAGGCATGGTTGACCGCATCGAACGCGGACATGCCGGCCGCCCAGAAACTCAGGAAAGCCAGGGCGAAGAGGACGAGATACACCCGCGCGAAGATGGACACGGACTTGTTGGCCCGGGACTGGTACTCCTCGCGGGAAAGGGACGACAGCTCCATGTTCGTGAGCCGCAGGCGCACCGGCGAGGAGTTCGGGATGATCAGGAGCAGGAACACCACGACACCGAGACCGCCGATGAAATGGGTGGAAGAGCGCCAGAACAGCAGGCTCCGCGGAAGCGCCTCCACATCCTCGAGGATCGTGGCGCCCGTGGTGGTGAAGCCCGACACGGACTCGAACCAGGCGTTGGCCAGGGTGAACGGGCCGCCATACAGCACATAAGGCAGCATGCCGAACACGAAGGAAAGGATCCAGGACAGGAAGATGATCATGTAGCCGTCCCGGAGCGTGATTCCGTCCGTCTTCCGCACAAAGATGAAGGGGAAGATGCCCACGGTGAAAGTCAGCGCGAAACTGATCAGGAGCGGCGCCAGGGCCTTGTCCCCGCCGTCGTACAGCGAAATGCCCGCCGCGACCAGCATGAACAGCGAGCTCACGAGGAGCGCCATTCCCGTGTTCCGCGATATGACTTTCAGGTTCATTCGGTTTCCTCCGTCCGGGACTGGGTTTCCTTCAGGAGCTTGATCCGGCGGCGGTACTGCCGGTTCTCCTCGGTGAGTTCGGTGATGCCCTGGTTCAGGTCGGCCAGCTGGTCGTCCCCTTCGAAGGCATAGCCGTAACGCCGGCCCATGGACCGGTAATCGTCCAGTCCCGCGAGCATCCGGTTCAGCGGATTCACGTAGTAGCTGACGATGAAGAACATCAGGAGGATCACGAGGAGGACGCCCACGGCGACGGAGGCGACCACCGGCATCATGCTGCGGATGAAGCCCTGGTCGAAATCCTCGGAGTTCGCCTGCAGGTCGTCGTACATGGCCTGGCTGAGGCGATCGATGTCCCCGTTCAGCCGGTTGAAGGAAGGCTGCAGGCGCTCGAAATACCAGGTCCGGGAGTCGATGAAGTCGGACTGGAGGACCTGCTCCAGTTCCAGGGACGTGAGCATGTACGCCGAGTAGGAATACAGGACAGAGTCCGTCAGCGGGAGGACATTCTCGCCGGAGAAGGAGGAACGCAGCGAATCACAATAGGAGACGAACCCCTGCTGGTCGAAGTCCGGCAGCGAATTCAGCGAGTCGTCGCCGATGACGGTCAGGATCTGCAGGTTGTAGCTGTCGGTGACCGCCGCCAGCTTCTGCGCCACATTGATGCTGCTGATATCCTCGGCGATCATGTCGGACACATAGGTGGACATGCGCCTGTATTCGATAAAGGAGATGACGCCCGACACGATCAGGACGACGGCGATGGCGCTCAGGGCCAGCACCATTTTCGACTTGATCGACAGCCGGAACGAATTCATCCTTTTTTTGAGCCTTCCGAACATAGCGTACCTTTTTCTCAACTGACAAATATAACGTTTTTCACCGAACTTGCCAAGGGAGGTAATTTTCTCAAAAATAATTTAAGGAATTTTCAAAACTTTCTTTGAATTTCTAAAAAATTATCCTATTTTTGCACATCTAAATCGAAAGACGATGCGAACTACTTTCCTAGACAAAAAAGACAACAAGAATTCCATCCTGAAAAAGACCATCCTCCGGCTCTGCATCCAGAGCGGGGAATATAGCATCGCCGCCCTCAGCGAGCAGATCAACACCAGCGTCCCCACGGTGACGAAACTCATCGGCGAACTGATGGACGAAGGTTTCATGATCGAGCTCGGAAAGTCCGGCACGTCCGGCGGCCGCCGGCCCAGCATCTACGGGCTGAACCCCGAGGCCGGCTATTTCATCGGCCTGGACATCCGGCACACGCACGCCAGCATCGCGGTCACCGACTTCAAGGGCGGCCTCGTCTGCTTCGAGGACAACATTCCCTTCATCCTGGAAATTGACGAAGCCTGCCTCCACTCCATCTCGAAGAACATCCGCGATTTCTTCGTAGAGCACGACCTGGACTGGAACCGCGTCCTCGGAATGGGCATCAGCGTGGCCGGCCGCGTGAACCCGAAGACGGGTTACAGCAACCTGTACTCCTTCGATCCGGACCGTCCCATCAACAAGATCCTCTCCGAGGACCTGGACATCCCCGTGGTCATCGAGAACGACTCCCGGGCCATGACCTACGGCGAGTACCTCTCCGGCGTGGTCAAGAAGGAAAAGAACGTCCTCTTCGTCAACGTGAGCTGGGGTCTGGGCATGGGCATGATCCTGGACGGGCGCCTGTACTACGGCACGTCCGGCTATTCGGGCGAATTCGGCCATTTCCCGCTCCTGGACAACGACCAGATCTGCCGCTGCGGCAAGGTCGGCTGCCTCGAGACCGGCGCCTCGGGCTCCGCGCTCGTGCGCATGATCAGCGAGCAGCTCCAGGCGGGCCGCGCCTCTTCCCTCTCCCGGATCTTCAAGGACCAGGGCAAGGTGAACCTGAACGACATCTTCAAGGCGGTCCAGGAGGAGGACATCCTCACCATCGAGACCATCGAGAAGATCGGCGCCAACCTCGGCCGCGGCCTGGCGGGCCTGATCAATGTCTTCAACCCGCAGCTCGTCGTCCTCGGCGGCAAGGTGGCCATGGCGGGAGACTATCTCCTGCTGGCCGTCCGCAGCGCCGTGAAACGCCACGCGCAGACCATCGCGAACCAGGACACGGCCATCAAGTTCTCCAAGCTCCGGAACCAGGCCGCGCCGATCGGTGACTGCATGCTTTCCCGCAGCCACCTCCTCGGTATCCTCTGAGGAATCTGATCCTTCCTATTGATTGTCCAGGACCGAGTACTTGGAATTCAGGCTCTTGAATTCCGGTACGAGGTCCTTCATCTTGGCTACCGTGGCCATCGAGTCGAACTGGTAGCTGCGGTTGATGAGGTTTTCGATGTCGTCGGAAACGTCTTCGAAGTCATACTCCCGGACGGAAGCGATCATGATCTTGTCGTGGGACGTGGGTTTCGTGTTCTCACGGGTCGCAAGGAGTTCTTCGTAGAGTTTCTCGCCATGGCGGAGTCCCGTGTACTCGATCTTCACGTCGGTCCGGCCGGACAGCTGGATCATCTTCTTCGCCAGGTCCGCGATCTTCACGGGCTGGCCCATGTCGAAGATGTAGATCTCGCCGCTCTTGCCCATGCTGCCGGCCTCCAGCACCAGCTGGCAGGCCTCCGGGATGGTCATGAAATAGCGGATGATCTCCGGATGCGTCACGGTGACCGGGCCGCCTGCGGCGATCTGCTTCCGGAAGAGCGGGATCACGGAACCGTTGGAGCCCAGCACGTTCCCGAAACGGGTGGTGATGAACTGCGTCGGAGCCGATCCGTCCTTCTGGATCTTGCGGGCCAGGGCCTGGACATAGATCTCGCAGATGCGCTTGGAGCAGCCCATCACGTTGGACGGATTCACCGCCTTGTCGGTGGACACCATCACGAAGCGGCGCACGCCGTATTTCACGGCCAGGTCCGCGATGGTCCGCGTCCCCAGGACGTTGTTCTGGATGGCCTCGGACACGTTGTCCTCCATCATCGGCACGTGCTTGTAGGCCGCGGCGTGGAAGACATAGTCCGGTTTGTATTCGGCGAAGATGGACTCCATCCGGGCCTTGTTGGTAATGTTCGCCACGATGGTGGGCGCCTCGATCTCCGACCACTTGTTCTTGAGTTCCAGCCGGAGGTCGTGCAGCGGCGTCTCCGCGCAGTCGATCAGGATGAGCTGGTAGGGGTTGAACTTCGCCACCTGGCGCATGATCTCGCTGCCGATGGAGCCCGCGGCACCGGTGATGAGCACGCGCTTCCCTTCCAGGTGCGCGGCGATCTCCTGCATGTTGATCTTGATGGGGTCGCGGCCCAGCAGGTCCTCGATCTGGACCTCCTTCACCACCTGCTTCCGCTGGCTGGGATCCCAGTCGTCCGAGACTTCCGGCGCCAGGTAGATCTTGACGCCCTCCTTGAGAACCCGGTCCGCCAGGTCCGAATCCTTCAGGGTCTTGGCCTTGGCCGGCGAGACGATCAGGGCGGTGACCCGGTCGCGCTGGAAATGCTCGGGAAGCTCCCCGTCATTGGGATAGACGTTCACGCCCATCATCACCTTTCCCACCACGTTCGGGTCGTCGCTGACGAAACCTACGATGTGGAAGCGGTTGTCCGCCTCCGTGCGGAGGGCTTTCGCGATGTCGATGCCGGTCGTCGTCCCGTAGATGTAGGTGTTCAGCATCGACTGCTTGTTCTGCTTGAAGTAGTCGTACATCATCTTGATCATCATCCGGGAGCAAGCCAGGACGGCGAAGCTGACGAGATACGCGATGAACACGACGGAGAAGGAGGCGAACGGGGTTCCGAAGACCACAGGCCACAGCAAGGAGATGACGGCGTTGCAGAAAAAGGCCAGCGTCAAGGCCACGAACACGTGCATCACATCCACGAAGGACGAGAGCCGCAGGATGTTCGAATAGGTGTGGAACAACCGGAAGAAGATCAGGTTGACAAACGTGATGACGAAAACGGACCACCAGGGGAAATGCCCCGATCCCATCGTTTCCACGATCGGAAACCGGATCAGGTACGCAAACAGGACCGAAACCGCTACGACGATGGCGTCGAAAAGCAGGATCGTCCAAGACGGAAGGATCTTGGAGGAAAAGATCTGTCGGAAAAACGACATTCAGGGACAGGTTTTAGTTCGTCGTAAAGGTACGACCTTTTTCCCATATTGCCAAATCAAGCCCGGAGACGCGCGAGCAGCTCGTCGCCGAGAGCGCGCTTCACGCGGATGTGCTCCAGGACGGCCTGCACGAAGGAATTGGACTCGAAGTCGCCCCGTACCTGCTCGAAATCCAGCTCTTTCTCCTCGCGGGAGCCATCGGCGCCGAAGCCGGTCATCGACGCCAAGTTAAACTCCTTGCGGGCGTCTTCGTACAGCATCTCGTCCAGGCCGATGACCGCCTCCTTCCACTTCATCACGATTTCCCGCACCTGGGCGGCCGTCACCGTCTCCAGCGGGAAACCGAAGAACTCGGCATACTTGTCATAGGCCCAGGTCCATTCCAGCCGGTAGTAGTCCGCGTGCATCCGGCGGAAGACGCCGTCCACGGTCTCCAGGTCCTTAACCTCCCCTTTCTCGATCCGGTCCAGCAGCGCATCCACCAGCGCCTTCGGGGCGATGAGGCCGCTGAGGTCCGTCCACTTGCCCTTTCCGTCGGGGAGTTCCGGCTTCAGCGCTTCCCGGAGCGCCTCGTCGGAGGCGTCCGCAGGGAGATCTTCCAGCTTCTTGATGATGGAGTTCCCCAGGAACTTGGTGATGGCGATCCGGTACAGGTCCAGTCCCTTCCGGAGCGAACTGTTCCGGATCTTGGCGCTATGGTAGGAATAGATGTCGGAAAGCTCGCCGGAGGAATGCTGCAGGTTCTTCAGCAGCTGGATGCCCTTGAACATCTTCTGGATGGTATAGGGGCTCAGCAGGTTGTAGTTGATGCAGTCCAGGCGGTCGGGATCCTTGCGGGCGTCGCGCTTGGGCCACTTCTGGGCGTCGCGGATGGTGCCCACGCTCCGGAGGTTCACGCCCGGCACGAGGTAGGTCGTATTCTGCTGCTCGATGAGGTACGAGAACGGAAGCCACGTGGTATCGGAATGGTTCACGTGCCGGCCCATCACGAGCGAGAAGGCGCCCACGCGGGAAGGCCAGAGGATGTAGGAGTCGGACGAAGTCTTCGCGCCGCGCTCGAGGATGCCCTGGTGGATGGGCCCCAGCTTGTACATGTGGTTGGACTGGTTGGAGCCGCTGCCGGCGTTCATGAACGAGAAATGGCCCGCGATCAGGAGCGTCGACTTGTGGTGCGTCACCGTGAACGGACCCGCGAAGATGGAGCAGGCCTCGCCGTTCTCTCCCTGGCAGTTGGAGAAGAACAGGGAATCGGAAGCGCTGTATCCGTGTCCGAAATGGCAGGCCTGGCCGATGAAACAGCGCGTGAAAGTCGCGTTGTCCGTGAGATGGGAGCCGCTGCAGATGATGAAATTGTCGGCGATCACCCCGTGGCCGATCTGGGTCGGCGCCGCCTCGTTGCTGTGCACGCTGCCGTTGCGAAGCCGGTTCACGCCGCTGATGACCGCGTAATCCCCGATCCGCACGCTGTTCAGGTAGCGCGTGTTGCGGATGAACACGTGGTTGCCGATCCGGCCGACGGTCGATTCCTGGGACTTCGCATAGTCTTCGACCATCCGGTCCAGGACCTTCACGAGTTCCGGGCGGTGGCGGTACATCGCCATCACGTAGGCGATCTGCGCGGTGAGGCGGTCGTAGATGAGCACCTCGCGGCCGCCGGTCTCGTTCAGGACCGAGACGGAAACGCCGTTGCCGAAGCGACAGGGACCGTCCGTCAGGACCAGGTCCACGTTCTCCAGGACCGTGTCGTGGCCGATCTCGTAATTGGCGATGTAGTTGGATATGTTCTCGATGAGGCAGTCGTCCCCGACCGTCACGTTGTGCAGGGTCGCATCATGCATGCCGGCATGCTTGCGGAGTCCGCCGGGAAACGTGAATTCCCGCCCGAACTTTCCGAAACGCACGGTGCCGGAGAAGCGCACCCGCCGGATATGGTCCACCGACGGGGCGGACGTCAGCACGTTCCCCCAGTCTTCCGCTTCGCAGCCGGCGGCCTGCAATTGACTGATTTCCTTCTGAGTAAGATTCCTGTATTCCATGCTATGCAATCTGGTTTCCGGTATAGAGTTCATAATACTTGCCCTTCTGCTCCAGGAGTTCGAAGTGCTTGCCGCGTTCGATGATGCGGCCGTGGTCCATCACGGCGATGTAGTCCGCGTTCTGGACTGTGGACAGGCGGTGGGCGATCACAAAGGTCGTGCGCCCCTTCATCAGGGAGTCCATCCCCTGCTGGATGAGTCTTTCCGTGCGCGTGTCGATGGAGGAGGTCGCCTCGTCCAGGATGAGCACGGGCGGGTCCGCCACGGCGGCGCGGGCGATCGCGAGGAGCTGGCGCTCGCCCTGCGACAGGTTGCCGCCGTCGGCGTCCAGGACCGTGTCATAGCCGTTCGGCAGACGGCGGATGAACGCATCGGCATGCACCAGGCGCGCGGCGTCCCGGCATTCCTCGTCCGTGGCGTCCAGGCGGCCGTACCGGATGTTGTCCAGCACTGAGCCGCTGAAGAGCTTCGTCTCCTGCAGCACGATGCCGAGGGAACGCCGGAGATCGGCCTTCTTGATGCCCGCTACGCTGAATCCGTCGTAGGTGATCGTGCCGTCCTGGATCTCGTAGAAACGGTTGATGAGGTTCGTGATCGTGGTCTTTCCCGCGCCGGTTCCGCCCACGAAGGCGATCTTCTGGCCGGGATAGGCCGTCAGCGTGATATCGAAAAGAACCTGTTTTTCAGGCACATAGCTGAAGTCGACGTCCGACAGGGAGACGAGGCCTTCCAATTTCCGGAGAGACCCGTCGGCCTCCTTCCAGGACCAGCTTCCCTCCCCTTCCTTCTCCAGGGTGACCGTTCCCTCGTCCACCTCCGACGCCTCGTCCAGGAGCGCGTACAGGCGGTCGGTACCGGCCGAAGCCATCACGATGGAGTTGATCTCGTTGGAAATCTGCGTGACCGGCCGCGTGAAGTTGCGCTGCAGCGTCAGGAAGGACACCAGCGTACCCAGGGTGAGCGCGGCGCCGTCCAGGCCGTTCAGGTACCAGGGGGATGCGCCGCCCAGGGCGATGACGGAGCCCACGATGGCGAGCAGCACATACATGAAGTTGCCGATGTTGGAGTTGATCGGCATGATGATGTTGCCGATCTTGTTGGCGTTGTACACGCTGGAGCGGAGTTCCTCGTTCAGGCCGGCGAAATCCGCCAGCGCCTTCTTCTCGTGGCAGTAGACTTTCACGACCTTCTGCCCGGAGACCATCTCCTCGATGAAGCCGTTCACCCGGCCCAGGTTCCGCTGGCGCTCCACGAAATACTTCTTGGACACTTTCCCCAGGCCCGTCGTCACCTTGTACATCAGGAAAGCCATCGCCACGGCCACCAGCGTGAGCGGCAGGCTCAGCACCAGCATGCTCACGAAGGTCGCCAGGATGGTCACCACCGACCGGAACAGGCTCGGGATGCTGTTCCCGATCACCTGCCGGAGAGTGTCCACGTCGTTGGTGTACACGGACATGATGTCACCGTGCGAGTGATTGTCGAAGTACTTGAGGGGCAGCGTCTCCATGTGGGAGAACAGGTTCTTGCGGATACGGAGCATCGTCCCCTGCCCCACGTGGATCATGATGAGCGACTGCGCATAGCCGGCGAGGATGCCGACGAGGAGAATGGCGCCCAGCTTCACCAGGGCGACGGCGAGCGGCGCGTAATCCGGCGCCGCGGCGGCCGTCATCGGCGTGATGTAGTCGTCGATGAGCGTCCGGGTGAACAGGGACGACGCGAGCGAGGTGACGGACGACACGATGATGCACAGGGTCACCACGATGAAGTTCACCTTGTAGTTCTTGAGGATGAACTTGAACAGGCGGAACACCGTCGAATCCTTCTTGAGGTCCTTGAGGGTGGCGCCGGCCCGAGGCCCGCGGTCCTGTCCGGGGTGTTGGTTGAATCCGGGTGGCATAGGCTAGGCTTGGGGTTCGTCGAAATCGCCCGAGCCGCCGCTCGTCTGCATTTCGTAGATTTCGGAATAGATGTCACAGGTGCGCAGGAGGTTCTCGTGCGTGTCGAACGCGGCCACGCGGCCGTTGTCCATCACCACGATGCGGTCGGCCTCCTGGATGGAGAGGATGCGCTGGGAGATGATGACCTTCGTCGTGCCCGGGATGCGGGCGTTGAAGGTCGCGCGGATGGCGGCGTCGGTCGCCGTGTCGACGGCCGAGGTGGAGTCGTCCAGCACCAGCACCTTCGGGTGCTTCAGCAGGGCCCGGGCGATGCACAGGCGCTGCCGCTGGCCGCCGGAGACGTTGGTGCCGCCCTGGTCGATGACCGTGTCGTACCGGTCGGGGAAGCTCTCGATGAACTCGTCCGCGCAGGCCTGCCGGCACGCCTCCCGGCATTCTTCCAGGGTGGCGTCCTCCTTGCCCCAGCGGAGGTTGTCGAGGATGGTCCCGGAGAACAGGGTGCTCTTCTGCAGGACCATCGCGACCTCGTCGCGGAGGACCTGCATGGCATATTTCCGGACATCGATGCCGCCCACCTCCACGGACCCTTCGGACACGTCATACAGGCGGGCCATGAGGTTCACGAGAGAGGATTTGCCGCTGCCGGTACCGCCGATGATGCCGATGGTCTCGCCGGCGCGGATGTGCAGGTCGATGTCTTCCAGGGCGTAGTCGCCGCCCTGCTTGTAGGAGAAGTAGACGTGGTTGAAGTCGATGCGGCCGTCGGGGACTTCCGTCACCGGCTCGGCGGGATCGGCCATGTCGGGTTCCTCGTCGATCACCTCCGCGATGCGGGCCGCGCTGGCCGCGCTCTGGGTGAGCTGGACGAAGATCATGGACAGCATCATCAGCGAGGTGAGGACCGTCATGATGTAGCTGAACAGCGAGGTCAGCTGGCCGGTGGTGAGGCTTCCCTCCACGATGTAATGCGCGCCCCACCAGCTCAGGGCGATGATGCAGGCGTTGACAATGAGGTTCATCACCGGGCCGTTCAAGGCCATCAGCGTCTCCGCCTTCACATTCATGGTATAAAGGCCGAGGGCCGCCTTGTCGAACTTGGACATCTCGTGGTCCTCGCGCACGAAGGCCTTCACCACGCGGATGGCATCGACATTCTCCTGCACCACGCCGTTCACGGCGTCCACCTTGAGGAGGATCTGCTTGAAGAGCTTCGCGGCGCGGGTGATCAGCACGGCCAGGAACACGCTCAGGACGACCATGGCGACCAGGAAGATGATGCTCAGCTTCTTATGGATCAGGAAACACATGCCGAGCGCCGAAATCATGTTCAACGGCGCGCGGAACGAGACCCGGAGCAGCATCTGGAACGCGCCCTGGATGCTGGACACGTCCGTGGTCATCCGCGTGACGAGTCCGGCCGTGGAGAATTTGTCGATATCGGAAAAGGAGAAGCGCTGGATGTTCTCATACATCGCCAGGCGGAGGTTCGCCGCGAGGCCGGTGCTGCTGTAGGCGGCGAACCGGCCGGCGAGGACGCCGAACAGGAGGCTCAGGCAGGCGATGCCGATCATCATCGCCCCGTACCGGTACACGTCCGGCAGGCTCCCCGCGCCGATGCCCTTGTCGATGATGGACGCCGTCACATACGGGATCAGCACGCCCATGATCACCTCCAGGGCCGTCCACAGCGGGGTCAGCAGGGCCGTGGCCTTGTACTGCCTGACTTGCTTGAGGATGGTCTTGAACATGAGTGCAAAGATAGCAAAAAAATGCTATCGCTCTGCACGCATGGGATTGGACAGGAAGTCGTTGTAGGCGAGGCGGATGCCGTCTTCGAGTTCGGTCTGGTAGGTCCAGCCGAGGGCCGTGGCCTTGGACACGTCCAGGAGCTTGCGCGGCGTGCCGTTCGGCCGGGTGGTGTCCCACTTGATGGCGCCCGTGTAGCCGACGACCTTGGCGACGAGCTCGGTCAGCGCCTTGATGGTGAGTTCCTTGCCGGTGCCGGCGTTCACGGTCTCGTTCCCGCTGTAGTTGTTCATCAGGAAGACGCACAGGTTCGCGAGGTCGTCGACATAGAGGAACTCGCGGAGCGGCGAGCCGTCTCCCCAGCAGGTCACCTCGGAAAGGCCGGCGACCTTCGCCTCGTGGAAGCGGCGGATCAAGGCCGGAAGCACGTGGCTGTGCTCGGGATGGTAGTTGTCGTTGGGCCCGTACAGGTTCGTGGGCATCACGGAAATGTAGTCCGTCCCGTACTGGCGGTTGAGGAACTCGCAGTACTTGAGGCCGGAGATCTTCGCCAGCGCATAGGCCTCGTTGGTCTTCTCCAGCGCGCCGGTCAGCAGGCAGTTCTCCGGCATCGGCTGCGGCGCCAGGCGCGGATAGATGCAGCTGGAGCCCAGGAATTCGAGCTTTTTGCAACCGTTGGCCCATGCCGCGTGGATGACGTTCATCTCCAGGATCATGTTGTCATACATGAAGTCCGCGAGGGCGCTCTGGTTGGCCACGATGCCGCCCACCTTCGCCGCCGCCAGGAATACATATTCCGGCTTCTCGGCGGCAAAGAAGGCCTCCACGTCCGCCTGGCGGGTGAGGTCCAGTTCCTTGTGCGTACGGGTGACGATATTCGTATAGCCCTGGCGCTGAAGCTCCCGGACGATGGCGGAACCCACCATCCCGCGGTGGCCCGCCACATAGATTTTCGCGTTTTTCTCCATCATAACGTTCCTCTCCTTCTGATATGCAGTTCGATGGCGCCTTCCGGGAAATGGGCCCGGTCGGTGCAGACGAGGGCGAGATAGCCTCCGCCACCGGCGCCGGGCATCTTCCACGCCAGGACGCCGTCCATGGAACCGTACTTGTCGATATACTCCGGCACGCCCGGCTGGATCATCGCCGGGAACATCGCCACCTGGGCCTCGAAGGAGGCCTTGTAGGCGGCGGCGAAACCGGCCAGGTCGCGGGCGAGGATCGCCTTCCAGCAGTCGTCGGCGGCCTTCGCCAGGGCTTCCACCTTCGGTTTCGTGATGTCCTTCCCTTCCACCACGGAGCAGCCGGGGCGGCGCGGGAACATCGGCACCATGCACAGATGGTCCTCGAGCCAGGAAAGGACGGCTTCGTCGTGGCAGGACTCGATCTTGTCCGGCCAGAAACGGTTGTCGTACCAATGGCGCACGAGCCCCGGCATGCAGATGCCGATGGAATCCTGGGCCCCGGACACGATGCCGTCGGAGCGCTCCGGATCGTTCTCGAAGCAGAAAACGAGCTTCGCAAGCGTCTCCGGGTCCATGTTCGGCAGCTGGAACGGCCAGATCTTCCGGATCATGTTCCGGGTCGACGTGGACAGCCCGCAGCGCTCGCGCACCTCGAAGGTGGGCTCCAGCGAGATGGTCAGGGCCCATCCCGGGGCGAAGCACGAAACGTACGGCTGGTCGATCCACGTGCCGGCGAGGTCCAGGCGCGTGGGGATCTGGCAGGGGGTCTGCTTCAGCGCCGTGCTGGAGCGGGCCTGCAGCCCCTCCTGCGGCGTGCGCTGCAGCACGACATACTCGATGCCGCGCTCCTCGCACAGCCGGCGCTTCTCCTCGTTCCCGCCGTCCTCGTTGACCACGAAGACGTCCGGTTTCACGATATCCAGCGTGGGCACGAAGTCCATGATGCCGTCGCCGGCGTTGATGTAGGCGTCCTTCACATACCGGATCGCCTTCACCATGAACAGGCGCTCGTCCTCGCTGTAGATGGTCTTGTGATGCTTATAGTGCAGGATGGTCTCGTCCGAGCCGATCCCCACATACAGGTCGCCATACTGCGCCGCCTGCCGGAAAAACTCCACGTGGCCGCTGTGCAGCAGGTCGTAGCACCCCGATACGAATACTTTCTTTGTCATTTGACGATACCCTTTTCCAGATACTCCGCCAGGTTCATCCGCACCTTCTCCGCGGCGCCCTCGCCGGCGACCTTCGCCATGTCGTGGTCCACCATCAGCTTCACGAGCTGCTCGAAGGTGGTTTTCTGCGGGTTCCAGCCCAGTTTCGCGCGAGCCTTGGTCGGATCGCCCCAGAGGTTCACCACGTCCGTGGGCCGGTAGAAATCCGGGCTCACCTCCACCAGCACGCGGCCGGTGGCCTTGTCGACGCCTTTCTCATCGGCGCCCTCCCCCACGAACTCGAGTTCGATGCCGGCGTAGCGGAACGCGAGCCGGCAGAAATCGCGCACGCTGTGCTGCACGCCGGTGGCGATGACGAAGTCTTCCGCCTTCTTCTGCTGGAGGATGAGCCACATGCACTCGACATAATCCTTCGCGTAGCCCCAGTCACGGAGGCTGGAGAGATTGCCGAGGTACAGCTTTTCCTGCTTGCCCTGCGCGATGCGGGCGGCGGCGAGGGTGATCTTGCGCGTGACGAACGTCTCGCCGCGGCGCTCGGATTCGTGGTTGAACAGGATGCCCGAGCAGCAGTACATGCCGTAGGCCTCGCGGTACTCCTTGACGATCCAGAAACCGTACAGCTTCGCGACAGCGTACGGGCTGTAGGGATGGAACGGCGTATTCTCGTTCTGGGGCACTTCCTCCACCTTGCCGTACAGCTCCGAGGTGGATGCCTGGTAGATCCGGCAGGTTCCGGCCAGCCCGCACTGGCGGACGGCCTCCAGGATGCGCAGGACGCCGGTCGCATCGACATTCGCCGTATATTCCGGCGAGTCGAAGCTCACCTGCACGTGGCTCTGCGCCGCGAGGTTGTAGATCTCGTCCGGACGGACCTTGCCGATGACCTGGACGAGGCTCATGGAGTCGCCCATGTCGGCATAATGCAGATGGAAATGGGGCTGGCCTTCCAGGTGCGCGATGCGCTCGCGGAAGTCCACCGAACTGCGGCGGATGATGCCGTGCACGTCGTACCCTTTCTCGAGCAGGAACTCGGAAAGGTACGAACCGTCCTGCCCCGTCACGCCGGTAATGAGCGCAGTCTTCATCGTATGTTGTCTTTCTTTTGTCAAGTTGATGCCGAGCGCGGCCTCGATCTGCTTGAGACTTTGTCCGCCGATGCCCACCTTCCCGGCCAGCCACCGGCTCACGACCGTCTCGTCCTTGCCGATCCGTTCGGCCAGCTCCCGCTGCGAAACGCCCTTTCGGCCCAACGCAGCCTTGATTTTATTGATAATCTCGTAATCTACCATAGATACAAAGTTACGGCTTTTGCACGACTTGACAAAATTTTCAAACTAAAATAATCTACTTGACAATATAGCGTCAACTATATTACATAAAAAAGGGGTGCACGGAACGGTGCACCCCTCGTATAGGATGATCAAGAAGAGCTACAGGATCGAGAGCGCTTCCTCGGCGGCGGCGCGGTCCGCGGCGCGGATCACGAAGGAGATCGTGAGCTCGTCACCGCCCTGGGCGGCGGAAATGATGTTCACGCCGTAGGCGCCGAGGGCAGTGTAGATGCGGCCCGAGGTGCCGGGGACGTTCTTCATGCCATTGCCGCAGACGGACAGGAGGCAGACGTCTTCCACGAAATCCACCGCGTCGTCCAGGGAGACTTCACCGTCCTTGTACAGGCCGGAAAGCGCCTCGCGCGCGGCGGGGAGATCCTTCGTAGCGACCGCGATCGTGATGCAGAACTCGGAGGAAGGCTGGGAGATGAAGCGGATGTTCACGCCCCCGCGCGCCAGCGCGCCGAAAATGGACGAAGAAACGCCCACCTTGCCCACCAGGCCGGTGCCGCGCACGTTGATCAGCGCGAATCCCTCTTCCACCACGAAGCCGGTGACCACGTGGTCGGAGGCCGGCTTGCTGCCGGAAATGACCGTCAGGCAGGAAGGATCGGCCAGGTCCTTCACCAGGATCGGGAGCCCCGCCTTCATCATGGGCAGGAGGGCGGCGGGCGCGAAGGCGCCGTCCGTGCCCGAGCAGAACACGGCCGCTTCCTCGTAGGTCATGGCCGGGATGCCCAGGATCCGGTCGCCGAGGACATAGACCTCGGCGGGCTCGCCGAAATGGGCCGCGATGGTCATCGCCATCAGGTCCTCGCCGCGACGTCCCAGCCGGATGCTGAAGCCGTAGGGGTTGTGGCCGTAGCCGCTGGACATCACATACAGGCCGGGCTTGGCCGTGCGCTCGTTCAAACGGGTCATGGACGTATTCCAGTCCACCCGGAGCGCGCCGTGGTCCTCTTCGCATACCATCACCTCGGCCCCGTCCACGAAGGTGCCGCCGACGACCGCATGGACCGTTTCCGCACACATGCGGGCGCACTTGCCCAGCACGTAGTCCCGGATGGTCTCGAAGGCGGGACGGTACACCACGCCCTCGTCGACATAATGGCGGAGCGCCTGGAGCTCGGCGTCAACCTTCTCCCGGAAGGCCGGGTCCGGGACCATGCCCTTGAAATAGTCGCCGATGGCCGCGAAGGCGGGTTTCGTGTCTCCACGCTGGTACAGCGCCACCTCCAGGGCGTCGATGAACAGATGGCGCACCTTGTGCTCGGACTTCACGACCAGGATGGCATTCTCCTTCGGGAGGCTGCCCATATACTTCGCCGACGCTTCCGTCAGCCTGAAAACTCGGGTAATCATAGCTTGCAAGTTCTTTCGGGGTATAAAGATAGCAATTATTTCAGACAATCGTACAAAACCTCGACCGGATGACGGGCCCGGATCCCGGTCCCGTCCAGGATCTGCTGGCGGCAGGAAGTGCCCGGCGCGGCGACGATGGCGCCCGGTCCGGCCTGGCGGACCGCCGGGAACAGGACCATCTCGCCGATGGCCATCGAGGTCGCGTAATGCTCCTTCTCGTAGCCGAAGGAACCCGCCATGCCGCAGCAGCCGCTCGGGATCACATGGACGGTCGCGCCGGGAATCATGCGGAGCATCTCCGCCGACTTTCCGACGCCCACGATGGACTTCTGATGGCAGTGCCCATGCAGCCAGATATCAGCCCGGACCTCGCGGAACGCATCCTTGCCGATGCGGCCCGCCCGGAATTCCCGGACCAGGAACTCGTCGAACAGCAGGCAGTTGCGGCCGAGAGACTGCGCTTCAGAGCGCATCCCCGGCGGCACGAGATCGGGATACTCGTCCCGGAAGGAGAGGATGCAGGACGGTTCGATGCCCACCAGGGGCGTTTCCTCCGATACAAGGTCCTTCAGGAGGGAGACATTCTTCACGGCGAACTTCCGGGCGAGCCGCAGGCAGCCCTTGGAGATGGCTGCGCGGCAGCTTTCCACGTGCCGGGGAATCTCCACGCGATAGCCCAGGCGGTTCAGCAGCCGGACGAACGTCAGACCGAGTTCCGCCTCCTGGTGGTTCGTGAACTCGTCCGCGAAGAGGTAGACTTTGCGAAAAGGAGATTTCTCGACTTCGCTTGAAATGACAGATTGGGAATATCGATTCACGAGCTTCCGCATGCTGAAGCGGGAGAGCGTCGGGATCTGACGGTCCGCGGAGAAGCGGACGATCCGCTTGATGAGCGACGCGGACGGTTTCCAGGTCGCGAAGAAATTGTACAGCGGGCGGACGACGGCGCCGAAAGACTCGAAGGAGGCCATCCGCGCCACCATCCACGAGCGCAACGGGGTTCCCTGGCGGTCGTATTTCTGCTGCAGGATTTCGCTGCGGAGCCGCGTCATGTCCACATTGGACGGGCATTCGGAGAGGCAGCCCTTGCAGGCCAGGCAGGAGTCCAGGATTTCTGCGACAGCGGGATCGGTGAAGCCGTCGCCGCGCGTCAGCGCTTCGCGCAGGATGTTCGCGCGGGCGCGGGTGGAGCGCAGTTCGTCGCCGGATTCCTTGAAAGCCGGGCACATCGTCCCTCCGATCCGGTTGGACTTCAGGCAGGCGCCGGCGCCGTTGCACTGCTCGATCGAGCACAGCAGCGCATGGGCCTGCGAACGCACGCCGCTGGCGCCTTCCACCCGGCATTCGTCGAACGCCGCCCGCCAGTTGTACACGGTTTTCGCGTCCTCGACGACATAGCGCTGGTCCACGTCGAACCGAAGACCTTCGTCCATCGGCGGCGTGTCCACGATCTTGTTCCGGTTGAAAACGCCCTCGGGGTCCCAGCAGCGTTTTACTTCTTGCAGGAGGGCATAGACCTCGGGCCCGTACATGAGCGGGATGAATTCGCCGCGGAGGCGGCCGTCGCCATGCTCGCCGCTCAGGCTCCCCTTGTGCTTGCGCACCAGGGCCGCCGTCTCGCCGGCGATGGCGCGGAACAGCCTCCGCCCCTCCCCCGTCTTGATGTTCAGGATCGGCCGGAGATGCAGTTCGCCCGTACTGATATGGCCATAGAAAACACAGGATGTGCGCAGGCGCTCCAGCATCGCGCGGAAGTCCCGCATATAGGCGGGCAGCCGTTCCGGCGCCACGGCGGTGTCTTCGACCACGCCGATGGGCTTCGCGTCCCCTTTCATGCCGCTGAGCACGCCCAGGCCGGCCTTCCGCAGGTCCCAGACCTTGGCGACATCGGCCCCGTACACCCGGGTGCAGGCGTACACCAGGCCGGAGGACCCGGCATCCTGCTCGAAGGCGGCGGCCTTCGTGTCGATTTCTTCGCGGGTATCTCCCCAGAACTCGGCGATCAGCAGCGCCGCCGGCAGTCCTTCCACAAACGTGGTGTTCCGCTTGAGCTCGATGTTCTGGAAACTCAGTTCCAGGATCTTGCCGTCCATCAGCTCGACGGCGGCGGGATGGTGCCTGAGGGCGACGAGATTGGCCTCGAAACTGCCCTCCAGCGTACCGCAATGGGCGCAGACGACCATTTTCTCCTTCGGCGGAAGCGGGTCCAGGGAAACGGTGATTTCGGTGATGAAAGCCAGGGTTCCTTCGCTTCCCGCCAGGAGCTTGCACAGGTCGGTTTCCGGCAGGGCCTCGTCGAGGGCATAGCCGCAGCTGCGGCGCCTGAGGCTCTTGTCCGGGTAGTTTTCTTCGATCAGCCGGCGGGTTTCCGGATCGTCGCGCCAAGTTTCCAGCAGGGAAAGGATGGCATCCAGCCGCGGGCGGGCCGCCCGGTAGGCGGGATCCTTGACGCGCGCCGTATCGAAATCGGAGCCGTCGGACAGCACGCCCTTGCAGGCGATGACATGGTCCCGCGTGGCGCCGTACACCAGCGAATGCGTCCCGCAGGAGTTGTTCCCGAACATGCCGCCGAGGCAGCACCGGTTGCTGGTGGACGTTTCAGGCGAGAACAGCAGGCCATACGGTTTCAGGGCGAGGTTCAGTTCGTCGCGCACGACGCCGGGCTGTACCCGGGCCCAGCGCTCCTCCGCATTGATTTCCAGGATCTTGTTCCAGCCCCTGATGTCCACGACGATTCCCTTCCCCACCACCTGGCCGGCGAGCGAAGTGCCGGCGGCGCGGGGAATCAGGCAGGTCCCCCGCCGCCGCGCTTCGGCGACGAGTTCCTGCACGTCCGCGACCGTTTCAGGATAAGCCACCCCTTCCGGCATCTCGCGGTAGGCCGATGCGTCAGTCGCATAGGCCAGGCGGTGCAGGCGGTCGGTGAGGATGGCAGGCATCTAGCGGGATTCCGGTTTCTCCAGTTCGAAGATCTTGTCCATCAGCCGCCACTTGGCCGTGGACGGGGCGGAAGGGTCACAGCCCTGGAACTGCGCCACATAGGCTTCCCATTCCGCCTGGCGCGGGAGCGTGGCCAGCCGGGCGTTGTCGGCGACGAAATCGAAGTCGTCCACCGTGTCCATGATCATGAAAAGGCGGGTGCCGAGGCGGTAGATCTGCATGTCCAGGATGCCCACCTCGCGGATGCCGGCCTGGATTTCCGGCCAGACGTGCGCATGGGCCTCGCAGTACTTGTCGATCATCTCCGGATCGTCCCGGAGTTCCAGGGTCTGGCAATAGCGTTTCATGGCTAGTCCCGCTTGAAGATGTCGCGCGTGTAGACCTTGTCCGCCACGTCGTCGAGGGCGGCGTCGTAGCGGTTGGCGATGATGGCGTGGGACTGGGCCTTGAAGGCGGCCAGGTCGTTCACGACCCGGGAGCCGAAGAAGGTGATGCCGTCCTGGAGCGTAGGCTCGTAGACGATGACCTTCGCGCCCTTCGCCTTGATGCGTTTCATGATGCCCTGGATCGCGGACTGGCGGAAGTTGTCGGAGCCGGTCTTCATCGTGAGGCGGTACACGCCCACGACGACTTCCTTCTCCTTCGCGGAGTCGAAGGCGCTGGAGGCGGTATAGTAGCCCGCCTTCTCCAGCACGCGGTCCGCGATGTAGTCCTTGCGGGTGCGGTTGGAATCAACGATAGCCTTGATGAGGTTCTCCGGCACGTCGTTGAAGTTCGCCAGGAGCTGCTTCGTGTCCTTCGGCAGGCAGTAGCCGCCGTAGCCGAAGCTCGGGTTATTGTAGTGCGCGCCGATGCGGGGATCCAGGCAGACGCCGTTGATGATCGCCTGGGTGTCCAGGCCTTTCATCTCCGCATAGGTATCCAGCTCGTTGAAGTAGGACACCCGCAGCGCCAGGTACGTGTTCGCGAACAGCTTCACGGCCTCCGCCTCGGTGTCCCCCATCAGCAGGACGGGGACGTCCTCCTTCAGCGCGCCTTCCTTGATGATGGCGGCAAAGGTTTCCGCGGCCTCCTTCTCGGGGGCGTCGTATCCGACGATGATCCGGGAGGGATAGAGGTTGTCATAGAGGGCCTTGGATTCGCGGAGGAATTCAGGGGCGAAGAGGATCTTCGGGGTGACGACGCGGAAAGATCCGTCGGCGAGCCGCTCGCGGTAGGAGAACTTCTCCCGCGCGGCTTTCGTATAGCCCACCGGCACGGTGGACTTGATCACCATCACGGCGTCGGGATTGACCTCCAGGACCAGGTTGATGACCTCCTCCACATGGGAGGTGTCGAAGAAGTTCTTCTTGGGATCATAGTTGGTGGGGGCGGCGATCACGACGAAGTCGGCATCGCGGTACGCGGCGCGGCCGTCGAGCGTGGCGACGAGGTCCAGGGACTTCTCCGCCAGGTATCTTTCCAGGTATTCGTCCGCGATCGGGCTCTCCCTCCGGTTGATCTTCTCCACCTTTTCGGGAATCACGTCCACGGCCACCACCGTGTGCTTCTGCGCGAGCAGCGTGGCGATGGACAGGCCCACATAGCCGGTTCCGGCGACAGCGATTTTCATAGCCAGTATGGGTTGTTACAGTCTTCCGTCGACGATCTCCCGGTCCAGGAAGCCCTTGACGTCGTAGATCACGCCGTTTTCCTTCAGGAGGGCCTTCACGTCGAGGCCCTGGAACTCCCGGTGCGCGACGGCCAGGATGACGGCGTCGAACTGCTCCTGCGGGAGTTCGTTCGTCACGTCGATGCCGTACTCATGCATCACGTGGTCCTTGTCGGCCCAGGGGTCGTAGACCGTGATCCGGCGCGTGTATTCCTCCAGGGTGTGGTAAATGTCCACGACCTTGGTGTTCCGGATGTCCGGGCAGTTCTCCTTGAAGGTGATGCCCAGGATGAGGATCCGGGCGTTCTTCACCACCACGCCCTTCTTGTTCATGCACTTGATGGTCTGGTTCGCCACATAGGCGCCCATGCCGTCGTTCAGGCGGCGCGCATTGGACATCACGCGCGGCAGCACGCCGTACACCTGCGCCTTCTGGATCAGGTAGTAAGGGTCCACGGAGATGCAGTGGCCGCCCACCAGGCCCGGGCTGAGCTTGATGAAGTTCCACTTAGTGGAGGCCGCCTCGATCACGTCGTGCGTGTCGATGCCCATCGCGTTGAAGATCTTCGCCAGCTCGTTCATGAAGGCGATGTTCACGTCGCGCTGGGAGTTCTCGATGATCTTGGAGGCTTCGGCCACCCGGATGGACGGGGCCTTGTGCGTGCCGTTCACGAGGACGGAGTTGTAGACCGCGTCCACGTAATCGGCGATTTCCGGCGTGGAACCGGAGGTCACTTTCTTGATCTTTTCCACGGTGTGCTGCTTGTCGCCCGGGTTGATGCGCTCCGGGGAATAGCCCGCGAAGAAATCGACATTGAACTTCAGGCCGGACACCTGCTCCACCACCGGGAGGCACTCCTCCTCGGTGACGCCGGGATAGACGGTGCTCTCGTAGACGACGACGTCGCCCTTGGAGATGACCTCGCCGACGGTCTTGGAAGCGCCCCACAGGGGCTTCAGGTCCGGACGGTTGTTCTCGTCCACCGGTGTCGGAACGGCCACCACGTAGAAGTTGCAGTCGCGTACCTCGTCCAAGTCCGCCGTGCAGCGGAAACCGTGCTTGCCGATGGCTTCCTGCAGGAGTTCGTCGGAAACTTCGAGGGTGGCGTCGTGGCCTGCCATCAGCGCTTCCACGCGCTGGCGGTTCATGTCGAAGCCGATGGTCGGATATTTCGTGGAAAACAGGCGTGCAAGCGGCAGGCCGACATAGCCGAGGCCGATCACGCAGATCCGGGTATCTTCAATTGCCGTACGTTTCATATAACCTTGTCTGAATTAGCGCGCAAAGGTAACAAAAATCTCGCGTTTACGCACGCGCGAGACTATAAAATGCCATGATAGGTCCGCTGGACCTCCTCGTAGGAGGCGAGGTTGCCGATGTCATAGCGCCGGCCGGGCATCTCCCAGGCGTGGACCGGGGTCTGCGCGGAAAGCCAGGCGATGAAACTGCCAGGAGCGTCCACGCCGCAGCCGCTGTCGATGCCCACCTGCACGAGCGGCACGTCGCTCCGGCGGTAGAAATAGAACGGCGGGCAGCACCAATGGCTCTTGGGGCACGCCGGTTTCTCCTCCATCTCCAGGATCAGGTCGTTCTCGTCCACGAGGGCGACGCCGGTCTTGTGGAGCTTCTCCTCCGACGGCTCGTAGTACCGCATGATGCAGGAAGTTCCCTTCTCCCGGGCGTACTCAAGGAACCGTACCAGGCTGAAATCCAGCACGTTGTCCCCGGCGATGACCAGCAGGTCGTCATCCAGGCCCAGCGTGTCGATGGCGAACTGGATGTCGCGCACGGCCCCGAGCCGGGTCTCGTTCGACGACGTGCCGTCGTCCAGGACGGTGATAGATGCCCGATCCGGTCGGGCATGACGACCGACGTCATTCCCGGCTCGACCGGGAATCTCTTTCGCCCACTCTTCGAAGATCGGGGCGAACTTGTGGTTGGAGATGACCACGTACTGGTCGACCAGGCCGGCGGTGTCGATGTCGTCGATGAGCCAGTCCAGGATGGTCTTCTCCCCTACTTTCAGGAGGGGTTTCGGGAAGTTCTCGGTGAGGGGGTAGAGCCGCGTGGCGTAGCCGGCGGCGAGGATCAGGCATTTCATAAGTTCAATCCGTCAGCGCTGTCACAGATATAGACGCCGTATTTGTCGGAGAGGCGCGGGAAATCCTTCAGATAGGCCGCGCTCACCTTTTCGGCGATTTCATCGGCATAGGCCGGGTCGATGAGGGCCATGCAGCAGCCCTTGAAGCCCGCGCCGGAGAAACGGCCGCCGTAGATGCCGTCCGTCTGCCGCATGATCTCGTACAGGCGGATCTGCTCCGGGGCGCCGGATTCCCAGTTGTGGATGCTGCTCCAGCCGGATTCGAAGGAGAGACGGCCATAGGTCTCGATGTCGCCGCGGCGCCAGGCTTCGGCGCCTTTCTCCACGCGTTCGAACTCGGTATACCAGTGCTCGCAGCGCTTGCGCCAAGGCTCCGGCAGGCGGTCCTTGTACGTCTCGTACACCTCGCGCGGCACGTTCCGGGCCATCGCGTCCTTGAACTTGCCGTATTCCATCCCGGCATAGGCCTGGAGGGCGTAGACACCGCTGCGGAGTTCGTCGACCCGCATGTTGTACTTGGACCCGGCGAGGCTGTGCTCCAGCCCGGAGAAGAAGATGGCGATCCGGTAGGGCTTCATGTCCGGATGCTCCGGAATCAGCTCATACTGACCGTCTTTCGTATCCAGGTACAGCAGGTGATGCGCCTGGCTGAGCACCTCGCAGCTCTGGTCCAGCTTACCCACGGACACACCCACGTAGTTCAGTTCGGCGTCATAGGCCAGGTCGATGAGTTCCTGCGCGCTCAGACGGATGTCGTTCACGCGGCACAGCGCCGTCAGGAAGGCGATGATGACGGCGGCCGACGAAGAGAGGCCGCCGATGGGCAGCGTGCCTTCGATGACGCCGCAGATGCCCACCTTCAGCCGGTGCTCGCGCTCCAGCGAGAGCGTGGCGCCGCGGAGGTAATCGGCCCAGTCCCCTTCCTTCCGGGGCGGGACGTTCTCGATGTGCCACTGCGCTCGCTTGGGGAACTGGAGGGAGGACATCTCCACCACGCCGTTCTGCTTGGCGCCATACACGATGTGGATGCCCTTGTCGATGGCCAGGCCGGTGATTTTCCCGAGGTTATGGTCGGAATGGGCCCCGATGGGGCAGATGCGGTAGGGACAGAAGGCGATGCCGCCGTAGTCCCGGCCGTAGATTTCGTAGAATCGGTCTTCGCAGCGCATGTTATTTCAAGGGGTTAAGGTCGCTCCGGTACCATTCGATGAACTTGCCGATGCCCTCATGCAGCCGCACGACGGGCTTGTAGCCGATCTCCGCCTCGAGCTTGGCGGTGTCGGCGTTGGTCTGGTAGACGTCGCCGGGCTGCATGGGCAGGAACTCCTTCTTCGCCTCCACGCCGAGCGCCTGCTCGATCTCGGAGATGAAGTCCATGAGTTTCACGGGGTGGGAGCAGCCGATGTTGTACACGCGGTACCGCAGGCCGTTCGCATCCGGCTCCGGCAGGTGGTCCAGGCAGCCGATGGTGCCCGCGACGATGTCGTCGATGAAGGTGAAGTCGCGGATCATGTCGCCGTGGTTGAAGACCTTGATGGTCTCCCCCTTCGAGATGGCGCTCGCAAACAGCATCGGCGCCATGTCCGGCCGGCCCCAGGGCCCGTAGACGGTGAAATACCGCAGGCCCGTCATCGCGATGCCGTACAGCTTGCAGTAGCTGTGGGCCATCAGCTCGTTGGACTTCTTGGTCGCGGCGTACAGGGAGACGGGATTGTCGACCTTGTCGTCCTCGCTGTACGGAACCTTGGCGTTCATGCCGTAGACGCTGGAAGACGAAGCATATACGAGATGCTTCACCCCGAAGTTCCGGCAGGCCTCGAGGATGTTCAGGAACCCGACCAGGTTGCTCTGGAGGTACGCATACGGATTGGTGATGCTGTAGCGGACGCCGGCCTGGGCGGCCAGGTTCACGACCTTGTCGAACTTCTCCTCGTCAAAGAGCTTGTCGATGGCTTCCTTGTCGGCCAGGTCCATCTTCCGGACCTCGATGCCGAAGGCCTTGCAGCGGCCTTCCTTCAGGCGCACATCGTAATAATCGTTGTAATTGTCGATTCCGACCACCTCATCCCCGCGCTCCTTGAGCGTGTACATGAGCTTGGAACCGATGAAACCGGCCGCGCCGGTCACGAGTACTTTCATAATCTGCAGTTTATTACCAGCCCACGTAAACCGGGCGGGAAACAGTGAGCCGCTCGCCAGTGAAGGTCAGGAGACCGGTGGCGGCGTCGCGGGCGTACACTTCGACCGCGTCGTTGTCCCGGCAGCAGACCAGGACATAGCGGCCGTTCGGGGTGATGTTGAAATTGCGCGGATGGGGGCCGGTGGCCGTATAGCCGACATAGTTCAGCAGGCCGCCGGGACCGACCTCGAAGACGACGATACCGTCGCCGCGGAGACGGAGGCTCGCGTACAGGAACTTGCCGTCCGGGGAGAAGTGGATGTCCGCGGCGCCGCGAGCGTCCATCCGGTCGGCCTTGATGACCTGCTTCTCGGTCAGGGAACCATCGGCATAATCGAAGACGGTGATGTCGCCGGAGAGTTCGCCGATCACGTACAGATGCCGGCCGGAAGCGTCGAACAGCAGGTGACGGGGGCCGTAGTCGGCATGCAGGGTGGCGGCGCGGCAATAGTTGCGCACACCCCCGGCATACACGTCCAGACGGCCGATCTCATCGGCACTGAACTCACTGAAGAACAGATGCTTGCCTTCAGGCGAAAAGACGGCACAGTGCACATGGGGATCTGCCTGGCGGGACAGGTCGGGGCCACCGGTGCCGGAGACGAGCAGCGAGTCCAGCGGGGCGATGCTGCCGTCCTCCCGGATGCGGTAAG
The DNA here is from genome assembly GCA_900316525.1 of uncultured Bacteroidales bacterium. GTDB lineage: Bacteria > Bacteroidota > Bacteroidia > Bacteroidales > UBA932 > Cryptobacteroides. The sequence continues at coordinate 39,347 of ONDF01000005.1, read as the reverse complement.
TCGCCAGCGTGCCGCCGGAATAGTTGGCGACGGCGAGGAGGGTGCCGTCGGTGGAGACGTAGCAGGGGTCTTCGCCGCGGAAGGCCGACGCCCGGTCGAAACCGGGCATGATGCCGGTAGGTTGGGAGTTGATGAGTTCGAAACCGTTGCCCCCCCAGCGCCAGGCCCAGACGGAGGCCGTGGTGTCCGACATTTCGGAAACGGCGTACACCCGGTTGCCATCGACCGTCAAGTAGGACGGGTTGGGCATTTCCGCCTTCGCGACGGGCCCTTCCCCAAGGAACTTTCCGGCCTTCTGGTCGAAATCATAGGCATAGAACCCGTCGGAGTAGGTGCCCACGAACAGATTCAGCACGTCGGGACCCGTGCAGGACGCAAAGGCCAGGGCCAGCAGGAGAAGATACTTTTTCATGCGAGATCCAGCAAATACTGACCGTACTGATTCTTTCGCATCGGGAAGGCGACTTCCTGGAGCTTTTCGCGCGAAATCCAGCCGTTGCGGTAGGCGATTTCCTCAAGGCAGGCGATCTTGAGGCCCTGACGCTTCTCGATGACCTCGATGTAAGTCGATGCCTCCGCGAGGGACTCATGGGTGCCGGTGTCCAGCCAGGCGAAGCCGCGGCCGAGCGTCTGCACGAGCAGTTCGCCGTAGGCCAGGAAGGCCTGGTTGACAGAGGTGATCTCCAGTTCGCCGCGGGCGGAAGGCTTCACGGCGGCGGCGACATCGACCACCTTGTTGGGGTAGAAATACAGGCCCGTGACGGCATAGTTGGACTTGGGCTGGGCGGGCTTCTCCTCGATGGAGATGCACTTCCCTTCCGCATCGAATTCCGCGACGCCGTAGCGCTCCGGATCGGACACCCAGTAGCCGAAGACGGTCGCCATCCCGCGGTCCGCATCGGCCACCGCCTGCCGGAGCTGCGCCTCAAAGCCGGCGCCATGGAAGATATTGTCACCCAGCACCATACAGGCTGTGTCGTTCCCGATGAACTCCCGGCCGATGATGAAGGCCTGGGCCAGTCCGTCCGGCGACGGCTGCTCCGCATAGGAGAACTTCACCCCGTAGTCGGAACCGTCTCCAAGCAGCCGCTTGAAGCCCGGCAGGTCATACGGCGTGGAGATGATGAGGATATCCCGGATTCCGGCCAGCATCAGCACGGACACCGGATAGTAGATCATCGGCTTATCATAGATGGGCAGGAGCTGCTTCGAGACTCCCTTGGTGATGGGATAGAGACGGGTGCCGCTGCCGCCGGCGAGGACGATTCCTTTCATAATGCTTGGTTTGGTCAGCAAATATATGAAAAAATGCTAACTTTGCCTTGCAAAGCACCCGCTTTTATGTTGAGCATCATCAAGACCGCCACCAAGGAAACCCTGTTCTACAAGTTGCCCACGCTTGTAGGAGACATCCTCATCCAGGTGGGGGTCCTGTTGTTCCTCTTATACGGGACGGGCATGGTGCGCGAGAACAACTTGCCTCTCTATGAGCAGCAAGGCTCCTGGTTTCTCCTGGTTGTCAGCGCCATCCTGGCCGCCTGGCTTCTTGGGATCAAGATCAACGAACGCGGACGTTCAGCCGTGAACATCGCGAACCGCGCCATCCTGAATGCGGCCCTGACCTTCATCCTGTACAACGGGCTCATGGCCATCATTTACGAGCTCGTCCTCCAGGGCAAGCTCCTGGGCCTGCAGGCGCTCCTGACGGGATTCCTCTATGCCCTCTGGCATCTGCTGATGCGCCGGCTCATCGGATGGTTCCGGAGCAAGGGCGCCAACAACTACACCGTGGTCCTGGTCGGCTCCGACCCCAACATCCGCCAGGTATGCCAGTTCCTGAACGGGCCCAGCTCCGAAATGGGGTATAACGTCCTCGGGATGTTCACCGCCAGCCCGAAGGAGATTCCGGAGGGAATCACCAACCTGGGCGCTCCGGAAAAGGCCTTCCAGTATGTGGAAGACAACCATTCCATCCTGAAGGAAGTGTACTGCTCCCTGAATCCCGCCACGGAGACCGATTTTGTGAACCGGCTGGTTTCCATCTGCGAGAGCCGGATGGTCCGGTTCACGTATGTCCCCGGCATGGAGGGGTATCCCCGCCGCAAGATGAACATCTCCCAGCTGGGCAATGTCAACGTCATCAGCCTCCACGAGGAGCCGCTGAACAAGCCGCTGGCCAAACTGGTCAAGCGGGCCGGTGACATCGTGTTTTCCGGACTCTTCCTCCTCACGCTTTTCCCGATCATCTGGATCATTTGCGCCATCGGCATCAAGCTCTCCTCCCCCGGCCCGGTCTTCTTCAAGCAGAAGCGCACCGGCTATGAGGGCAAGGAATTCTGGTGCTACAAGTTCCGGTCGATGCACGCCAGCGCCGACGCCGACACCAAGCAGGCCGTCAAGGGCGACAGCCGCGTGTTCAAGTTCGGGGAATTCCTCCGCAAGAGTTCCCTCGATGAATTGCCGCAATTCCTCAATGTGATCAGGGGCGACATGTCGATCGTCGGTCCCCGCCCCCACATGCTCCACCATACGGACATCTATTCCGAGCTCATCGGCGACTATATGATCCGCCATCTGGCAAAGCCCGGCATCACCGGCTGGGCGCAGATCAACGGCTGCCGCGGGGAGACCAAGGAACTCTCCGAGATGAAGGAACGCGTGGAAAAGGACATCTGGTACATCGAGCACTGGTCGGTGGAACTGGACGTCTCCATCATTCTCACGACCATCTGGCAGATGCTCCGGCATCAGGACGAAAAAGCATACTAGCCATGATGGAAGAGCGGAATGGATGCCTGTGTTTTGACGGTTACACCCTGGTCAAGGAATCGCTGGACTGTGTCCCCATGGACGGGAAGGCGGTCGTCAATACCATCAGCCCAAACTCCTATGGGATATCCCAGAAAGATGCCGAGATGGACCAGGCATTGAAGGGGGCCGATTATCTGATTCTGGACGGCGTCTATTTCGGGCTCTGGCCCCTGCTGCGATACGGGAAGAAAGCGCACCGGATCACGGGCTGGGACAGCTTTATCTACTATCTGGAACGGATGCAGGAGACGGGTGGGAAAGTGTTTCTTCTCGGTTCCACCCCCGAGACACTCCGGAAAATGACTTCCCGCATCCGGGTGGAGTATCCTGCGGTCCGAGTGGACAGCTACTCCCCACCCTTCAAACCGGAATTCGACCCGGAGGACAACCGGAGGATGGTCGAGGCGGTCAATTCCTTCTCGCCGGACGTCCTCGTCGTCGGGATGACTGCGCCGAAGCAGGAGAAGTGGGCCTATTTCAACATGCCCTTCCTGCAGGCCCATGTCAGCATCGCCGTGGGGAACGTTTTCGACTGGTACGCCGGGAATACCCGCCGGCCGGGGAAATTCTGGCAGAAAGCCGGCCTGGAATGGTTCGTCAGAATCTTCTACCGGCCGGAGATCTTCAAGCGGAACATCTCGAACCAGATGGTGTTCTTCCGCCACCTGGCGCTGAAATTACTGAGAATCAAGAAATAACGGATATGATCAAGGCAGCTGTCATTGGACTCGGCAAGATGGGAATCAGCCATGCCGCCATTCTGGGCGGCCTTCCCGAGGTGGAACTGGCCGCCGTCTGCGATACCGACGGACTCATCCAGAGCGGGTTCGGCAAACTCACGCGCATCCCCTTCTTCACCGATTACCGGAAAATGATCGACACGGTCCGCCCGGACTGTGTCTACGTCATCACCCCCACGCGGATGCATTATGAGATGGTGAAATACGCCCTGGAGAAAGGATGCCACGTCTTCTGCGAAAAGCCCTTCGCCCTCACAGTCGGGCAGGGAGAAGAGATGGTCGCCCTGGCCCGGGAAAAAGGGGTCGTGAACCAGGTCGGCTATCACAACCGCTATATCGGCACGTTCAATGAGATGAAACGGCTGCTTGCCGCGGGCGTCATCGGCCGTCCTTTCCACTTCATCGGGGAAGCCTATGGCCCCGTCGTCCTGAAGAAAAAAGGAAGCACCTGGCGGTCGGACAAGAAGAGTGGCGGCGGCTGCATCGAAGATTACGCCGCCCATGTCCTCAACCTGATCGACTATGTGACGGGAAGCCGCCTGACCGGCTGCGCAGGCGTGCAGATGCCCTCCATTTTCAGCAAGGAGGTGGATGATGCCACCTACGGCTCGCTGGTGCTCGAGAATGGGCTCCGCGGGCAGATTTCCGTCAACTGGAGCGACGATACCGTGCGCAAGATGACCACCTCCGTCAAAATCCAGGGCGACGGCGGCAAGCTCGAAGCCGATGCCACCACGCTGAAAATCTATGTGAAGGAGGACAAGCCGGAATTCGGCCTGGAGAAGGGCTGGAACTTCCGCTATATCACCGATGTGACCGATCCGGTCGCCTTCAACCTCCGCGGCGAGGAATACACGGCCGAGACCGAAGACTTCATCGACGCGATCCGCACCGGGCGGACGGAAGGGAGGAATTCCTTCGAGAGCGCCCTGAACACGGACCGCATCATCGCGGCCATGACCGCCGATTGGGAATCGAGCTTGAAAAAGGAGGAGAAATGATGGACAGAGCCATTCTCGGAGACAACCAGTTCTTCGCCGTCAACCACCTTTCCGACGAAAGGAGCCGTGCGCAGGCAATCCGGTTCAAGGACAACCGGGCCATCATTGACGTCCTGGACCAGGCCATGGAATGCGGCGTGAATACGTTCATGTGCACGACACACGACAGGATTACCGCCATCTGCGACCACATGCGGAAGAACCCGGCCAAGTACGCGGACTTCAAGTTCCTTCCCGGCATGCCCTACGCCCACAAATACGCGAACGCGCTTACGGAGCTGGGCATCCTGGGCACCTTGCAGGCCTATATTCCGGGCAATATCTTCGCCGTCACGGGCAAGGCGGGACTCGCTTTCCTCCGGAAGGACTTCCCTTCCCTGATGGAACTGCTCGTGGACGCGGAGATGAAGATGTTCGAGGGGATGAACACGCCCGTCATTTTCCTGCAGAATGTCATCGTGGACCTGATGCTCGGCCTGGGGACGGACGAGCTGTTCGTCCACTATGCGGAATACATCCGCAAGCGGTACGGCGCCGAGCCGGGGTTCATCACGATGAACCTGCCCCGGATGGTGGATCTGTGTGAAAGGGTGGGAATCGACAACCCGATCATCTGCTCGTCCATCAACAAGATCGGATTCCGGATGAGCGGCGGGGTCGGCGAATACGAGGAATACCTGCAGTCTGACAGGCGTTTCCGGCCGATGGCGATGCAATGTTTGGCGGCCGGAGCCTTGAAACCGACGGAGGCGATGGCGTATGTGAACCGCTTCCCGAAAATTGAATCCGTTGTCTTCGGGGCCTCCAGCAAGGCTCACATCGCGGAAACCAAACGCCTCATCGAGCAGGGAGTCTGAAAACTTAATCCTTGCCGAACAACTGGTTTTCCACGATGAAGCATAGGATGTGCCCGATGAGCGTCTGGCACTCCTGGATGCGTGGCGTTACCCGGGAAGGGACATGGATGACAAAGTCATATTGATCCATGGGGCAGGGATTAGCTCCTACGATGGCCACGGATGTAATTCCCTTTTCCTGGCAGGCAGCCAGCGCATTCACCAGGTTCGGCGATTTCCCGGAAGTAGAAATGCCGAGGAAAACATCTCCGGGGCAGCCTTGGGCCTCAATCTGGCGGGCGAACAGACGGTCGAAACCATAGTCATTGCCGACTGCCGTAATGATCGACGTATCGGTGGAAAGCGACAGCGCCGCCAGACCGGGGCGGTCAAAACTGAACTTGTTAACTAGTTCACCAGCCATATGCTGGGCGTCTGCCGCGCTTCCTCCATTCCCTGCCCAGAGCGTCTTGTGTCCCGACTTATAAGCGTTTACCATGACATCTGCCACCTGGGCGATCTTTTCCATCAGAGCCTCGTCCGAGAGAAGTGCTTGCTTCACTTTCACGGCTTCGGCCATCTGCTCCTTAATGGTCCCAATTAAATCCATATTGCTAAAAATCAAGGAATAATCAATTCAATACCGCCCAATTCCGCGGCAATCTCGGAGTATGACGAGTAGTAACTGCCAATGATCTTCTCCGTACGGCTAAGGGCAAACAAATCCAGGACGGCTCCCTTCATCCCTTCCTGTGAATCACGTCGCAGTTCCATCCGGGCCGTGATAATCCGATCTTCACCGAAACGGTCCAGCAGACGGCGTTTGATATCAGCGTCATCCGTAGCGAGAAAGAACCGCACTTCCGGCCGGGCCTCAATTTCTCCGGCCATCACATCTTCGTAACGGCTTACGGACGTATGCTTGATGGCCTCCTGATGGTCGGTCCGTCGGATGTGGACGCCGATTACCGGCGCGCCATCCGGGAACAGCGCTTTTACCTGCTCCTCGATCTCCTCCACGGGGCGGAATAAACGCTGCAGCGGATAATTGGGTCCGCACTGATGCATCGAATAGATTGCAAAGCGCTTTTCAGGCATATCCTTGGCAATCTGCTCCCGGAGGAACGGGCGGTTCCCGGGATTCCGGAAGTTGTAATTGATATAGACTCTCTCGTACCGGAGGCGCCGAAGGATGGAAGGAAGATATAAATGCAGCTTGGAACTGGTCTCGCTATACAAGGCATTCGTTTCCACAACCGTGAGATCGGGCTGCGTGACAGGCTGGAACAAACTGTCGAAACGAACCTTGCAGTCCTTGTTGCGTCCACACCAGAGCACGCGGGCGGAATAACCAAGATCCCGCGCACAGGCATAGGCGGAAGCCATGACGCGCATCCGGTTACAAAGACCGGCATAAGGGATGATATCGACACCCCGCGAATCGTCCGGTCTATAAAAGCGCCTACGTACCAGAAGGATACTGTCATACAATACTTTTGCAAGCCAGATAGACAAGCGGGATACCCCTTTGTAGGCACGGTAGTAATAGGCATCGCTACGGAACTGCTGCCGGGCCATCGCCATGTTGCTCAAATGGGAGGAGATGGTGGCCCCGTGTTCGTGGACAACCGTCACGGCCGGATAGAAGTACAGACTCTTTCCTATCCGCTTCATCCGCTCAGAGAGGATAGTTTCCTCCGCATACAGGAACGTTTTGGGGTCAAATCCCCCGACCGTTTCGATATCGGTCCTCCGACAAAGCAGGAACGAGCCCATCAACTTGTAGTGAACCCCTTCCTCCGCTTGCTCGGAATACCCGAAGCGGAACCGCTCCGCCTTTTTCTCGCGGGACAGAAAAGGGGTGGAGAGATATACCCATACATATTTGTCCCATAGGGGGATATAGGGTTCCGGAGACTGGCGTTTACCATCCAGGCCGATAATCTCGGGGCCGATAATGCCGATGGATGGATCGCTTTCCAGTTTCATTATCAGTTCCTCGACCACATTCGGCGACTGGAAGTGGATATCGTTGTTGGTGAAGAGGAAGAAATCGATATCGTAGCGTTTGGAGAGATACTCCATACCAACATTGTTTCCTCTTGCAAAGCCAAGGTTCTCGCAAGTGATAACAGGGACACCCGTTTCTGCTTCCAAGCATCGCGACGACTCCTCCGTCCCTCCGTTATCCACGATAACGGTAGCATATGGAATCCCGATATGTGGCAATTCTTCCCGGACGAAACGGGAAGTCAATGCGTTGCTCCGGTAATTAACGATAACGACACCTAGCATGACCTCATTTCTTGGGAACGCGGACTCTGCCCGACACCTCGTTATCCTCCACCACCACATTCTCATGGACGTAATTCACCTTCCTTTCCTTGCGTCTCAACATCTTCCAGGCGGAACGAGGGTCTATATCCAAGGCAAAATGGTTCTTCACATTCTCGATCCGGTTGCGGCGTATGGTAACGTTGGAGGTGCCGTCATCAGCGAAAATTCCCCGGTTGTAAGTGGGGCCGTTGATGTCGTGGATGTAATTGTCCTCAATCCGAACATCGTCATTCTGGGTTGCGATATAAATGGCGCCGGAATCCATGAGAAGGCGATCCGGAGCCGATGCAAAATACGCAGGCGTCTGAAACAGCTCGTTTCGGGAGACCAGCCCGCTGATGCGATGATTCTTGTCAGTAGCATAGTACAGTCCCGTATAGATGCCTCCATAACCGAAGTCGGCGATCTCATTGTCCTGAACGAGAAAATCCGTTCCTGTACAGAAAACCGCATATACATTGTCTCCGCAAAGCCCGGAGTCTTTCACTGAGTTCCTGCAAAACCGAATGTCCGCACAGTCCTGCTCAGTCTTCAGGCAATGTCGATAGTTTCCTTGAAAGGTGCAATCTTCCACGACGACCCCGTTCGTCGAAAAAAAGAGGAAGCAATCGGATCGGACCCCTTCGAAAAAGCAATGGGAGAAACCGCCGGGAGAAACGGAATGGTCGTAAGTAATCAGACCAGCTCCAGGGCGTTTTTCGTCGTATCGGTTCCCGATGAATGTGAGATCCGAACAAGTCAATCCTCCCAACTGAGAATGATCGACCACAAGGAAAGACGTAGCCGTGGAGCACAGTGCTCCATCCTCGGGCTCAGACAATCCGCAATGGATAAGGCGATAACGCGGGAACTGCAAAGAGAAAGTGAAATCCAGGTTGACATTGTACAGGAACCGCCGCTGTTTCAAGTCATCCACATAAAAATAGATGCTCTTCCCTTCTGTTTTCACTATCTTGTATGTCCTCCCCCGATACCATTCCGTCAGGTAGATATAGGCATTATCGACCGCTTCCTGCGGGACTTCCCGATCCACCTTCAGACGACAGATTCCATTTTCCTTGTCAACAATGCGGACGAGGAAACCAGCCATCCGGATCGGATCCTCCCGGCGGACGAGCAAAAGCCCTCCCGGGGTCTCCACAAAATAAGATGACATCGGATCAAAACGGTCCACCCGTTCCATTGCAGGATATAACACAGCATTCTCCCCATGCAAGGCAATCACTGTACCTTCAGCTCGGATTTCCTTGAGATACAGATGTCGATCCCGGTAATAATAAACTCCCGGGGCAAAATGCACGTCCACCCGCTCGGGCGAGGTGGATAAGGCTTCTTTCAGGTCGGAGTCCAACCTGTCAAATGACTGCTGATCCCTGACACGGATATCTACGGCGTGCAGATTCGTGAGTAGACAACCTCCCAATAGTATCGACAGGAAAAAACGTTTCATCATGAAAGATAATCGATCAGGTTATCAATACAATCTTCAAAGCGGAAAGGCAGCAGACTACCTCTCAAGCAAAGAGGTCGCCCTGAAGAAAGCGTATCCAAGAGGTCGCCAATCCGCCGCGAAATGTCATTAGGATCCATCGGATTTACCAGGTATCCATTTACCCCTTCCCGGACGAGGCTGGAAGAGCCTGCTTTCCGGGAGACGACAACTTTTGCACCTGCCATCAAGGCCTCACCGGTAACGGCTCCATAGGCTTCACGCATACTGGGTATCACCAGAATGTCGATGAGGTTGTACCAGGCCCTGAGACAATCTCCATACAAGGCTTTTGTAAATAAAGCATATGGTGCCATCTCCTTCAGCGCACCCATTTCCGGTCCGTCTCCAATAATGACAAGCCGAGCCCTTTCCTTGAACGGCTCGAAGGCTCGTACAAGGACCGGGATATTTTTCAGTCCCACCAGCCGTCCGACAAAAGCGACGACGGGTTTTGGGCCCGGGCGCAAATCTGCCGCCAGCGGCAATGCTCGCTCCAATTCATGTCTGAAACGTCGTTCATCAGCCAGAATGGGTAGAAATAAACCCTTTCCAAAATGCGCTCGATACCAGTCGCAGACATCGGGGCTGTGCAGGACGATTTCGTCCAAATACCTGGGGACCACTCTCCGCGCAAGACGGTGTGTCCAACTGAAATCATTTCCCCGGATCATATCCAGGCTGTCATCCGACATCGCGACCACTTTGTATCCATACCGCCGTCGAAGACACAGAAGGCGGAGGGTAATCAAAGAATACTCCTGAACCATAATCCATTCCGGCCGCTCTCGATCCAACAGTCCCTTGAGTCCTTTGGCATAACTCTTTCCGAGTAACCGCCCTACCGGAAGCCGATTGGGTTCGAACGTGGCGGCCTCCAATACCGCGTCCTCACACTCCACCGGCACGTAGTGGTAGATTTTGCACCCCAGTCGCCCACAAAGCGTGTTGCATAGGTCAACACGGTAGGTTGCTGGATATGTGGAAATATACAAGTTACTCATACCGTGTTCAGGTGGTAAACCTTCTGTTCCTCGTTCTCGAACCGATCCGCTATTTTCCGGGCAGGATTTCCTCCCCACACTTCACAGGAAGGGATGTCGCAGGTTACTACAGAACCGGCGGCCACGACAGCGCCTTTGCCAATGGTAACCCCGGAAAGGATCACAGAACCTGTCCCAATCCAGACATCGTCCTCAACCACGACCGCCTCGCAGATTCCTCGAGGTCCTTTCCAGATGGAAATACCGGGGGTATGGAATGTATGGTCATTCCTTCCGACAAAAGCTACCCGAGATCCCAAAAGAACTTGATTCCCGATTAAAAGATCACAGGCGATTTCGTTATAGGCCCCGAACTGGACCCGATCTCCAAGCTCCACCTTCATTCCTTTCTCGAAGCGCGTATGATGGCGCACGCGCACGAATCCCTTATACTTCACCCACGGCCAACGGATATGGAAATCGAACCAAGTCCTCAACCTGTTCATCTCGTAGTAGACGGCGAAGGAGGCTTTTCCTTGCCCCTTCATCATATTCTCATAGTGTATCATCGTCAATAGTCATAAACACCCGGACGGCCTGTTCGAAGGAGACCCGCATCAGACACGGCCTCGGTCCCATGGGGGCTGGAAAGTGATCAATCCCTTCCTGAAGGGTTTTTCGAAAATCTTCAGGGTCCAACGGGTCAAAAACGAGGGAGGGAGTACCTTCCAAGAAATCCAATGCGCCAATGAATCTGCTGGCAACCACAGGACACCCTAGGATCAACGCCTCGTTCACTACGGCCCCAAAAGGCTCATATCTGCTGGGAAGAATGAAAAAATCCGCCCGGTCGTACCACTGGTACAGCGCTGCGCCTGTCCGGAATCCCACGAAACGGACCTCGTCCGCGATTCCCAATCTCTCTGCCTGCCTTTGAAGCGCATCCCGTTCAGCGCCTTCTCCCAACAGCACCAGCGTCCTCCCGCTATGCGAAGTATGTGCATAGGCTTCCAAAAGGAGGTCCAGGCCCTTCACATACACCAGCCGTCCGATATATAGGATGACGCGTCCTCCTTCCGGAAGCGGATCGACAAACTCTTTTCGATACGCAAACAGGCGAGCAGGATCTTGGATATTCGGACAGATTCCTGTCCGAAGCCAGGGAAAACGTCGCTGATAAAACGCCGCTACTTCCCGGCTATACAAAATAGCGCCCTCAGAACGCGAGAGGACGAAATGCCGCGCCCAGGCCTTCAAACCGGACGAGGCCTCAGCCATAGAGAGGTTATCCGATGTGGTGACGTATAGCCGATACTTAAAACGACGTTTCAACAAAGAGATTACGATGCTCACCGGAGAATACTCGTGCACGAAAACGACATCGGGATGGATTTGCCTCAGAAGCTTAGCAATGCCTGTGCGGAACGGTCGATTACCCACATTGAACCCAGTCTGGAGAAATCGCACTTTCACTCCATCCAAGCGGGACAGCAAATCATTCCGGTCATAGGTAAAACCTTCCAGTTCGGAATTGAAGAACACGATGGTAAGGTCGTATTGCTTCGCCATCCCGTTGAAGACGTCGATCCTCCACGGGGGCAGATACTGGAAAAAATAAACAGCGCTTTTCAACGTCTCATCCATCGATTTCCTGAAGAATCCGTTCCAGTCGAGAAACGCCGCTGCTGAACGAGAAAGAGGCGCGGTATGCTTCCTGGACGGACTGAGAGGGCACCTCGGTCCGGATCATCCGGGACAAAGCGCTGCAAAAGGAATCCAAATCACTATATAGGAAAAGTGCCAGATCGCGGAAAGGACCATATCCACGTGCGGACATCCGGTGAGTAAGGACAGGAAGTCCGGTTCGGAGGGCATCCATTATTCGCAGTTTGATACCGCCACCACGATCATTTGGACAGATGTACCAGCGGGCGCGATAGAGCAGGGGCTGCATCTCTGCAGGAGAAGCAATTAATTCGAGAGACAATTCGCGACACCGAGCAGTAAGCCGCTCGGACGGATTCTTCCCCGCAATAATCAGATGGGCATCGGGAACAAGCCTCTTCAGAGCAGGATAATAGGTCTCCAGCCAGAGAAGGAGCGAGTCATCGTTCTGCCTGGCCCCTAGATTCCCTGTAATAATGAACACCGAATCCTGGACAGGGGACGGGACAGGCAAGTCGGAAAACTTATATTCAAAGACTCCGGCGATCTCGATTCGCGAGAGTCGGCATGGGTCATATCTAGCGTAAAGCAATTCCTTGTCATCCGGCGTCAAAGTCAAGTTCAAATCGCTTCCCCGTACTGCCTGCCTTTCGCAGCGACGCAGCCAGAAAAGCATCAGCGGCCGCTCCGGAAAAGTAAGACTGTCACGGGCATAATCGCACTGGCAGTTATGATGGATACATATGATCCGGCAGTTCCTTTTGCGAACTTTATCCAACATCCTGAAAGAAGGATAGCAGGTGTCAAAGACGACGGTATCGAACTCGTCCTCATCCAAAAACTTCTCCAAAATGCCGAAATAGCGGTGAATTCGCCCTAGAACCAAATCTATCGCCTTACGCCACCGAGGAACGTCATAGGGTACCGGAATCTTGCATACGCGCGGATCAATCTCCTGAGGAGAACTTTTCCCGCGGACCGGACATAAGAGTGTCACATCACGAAAACAGGCAAATGCATTGATGAAAGCACGGGAAGCATAGACGCTGCCTCCGTCCCCGTTCAAGTAATTATGTGTTACGAAAAGCAACTTCATCTTTTGGTGTACAATGAACGGTATCGCGTCATTCGCTTGAGTGTCCTCCTCCTCTCAATATCAAGGTTCCGGTAATACTCTACATCGGTTCCCATCAAGAAATAGAAGAAACACAGCCATAGGATGCTGGCATACGTGAAATAATAAGCCATAGTCAAAGCGCAAAGCAGCATCGACAGCGCCATTGCTCTGACGTGGAAAGAACTCTTATGGGAAAGTCGCTGAATCTGATAATAAAGCACGGAAAGCGGGAACAACAGACCGAACTGATTCCAAAGGCCAATGAGTCCAAGATCCGAATTGTAAATTCCTTCTTCCCGGAGATCGGCCATCAAAGAGCTGACATGTCCGGAAATGAAGCCATTCCCCCAGACAAAAGCCCACTCTCCATTGACGGGGGAAATAAAATAGTTGAATGCCTTGACCCGATTGTAATCCTCATCAGTCAGTTGCCCCATAGTCTCATCCATCAAGGCAGAGAGGTAGTCCCATCCCACGAGAAGGACCATCAAGATGAAAAAGATTAAATAGACAATCGAGACAAGTCGGCTGCGCGCTTTCGTATTGAAAAAGGCGGCAGCGAAAACGACGGCAGAAGAAGACAGTATCATTGTTCGGTTTTGGACCAGGAACACCACTGCATACAGGAAAATGGACAGGTATAGATATTTCCTCCGACGGCTCCTCCGGTAATCGTCCAGAGCAAAAACCAGCGAAGTAGTCATAAAAATCAATCCGGACATACTCTTGAGCGGATCCTCTTGTAGGACGTATTCCATTCCCTCAGCCGGAATCAGCCAGTCCTGATAAACATACGTGGCCAGGAAAGAAACAATCGTAAAGAGAACTCCAAAGGCATAAAAAGCCAGATGCATCTCCCGGAGAGTGGGCCGAATGGACAGCAGGAGAGGAAGTGACAGGAATACCAATGACTTCCTATACACAACTAACGAATGATACAAATGCTGTCCGTAGTACAGGTAGGCGGGGATAAAAGAAACCAGCAGAGAAACAAAAATCCATACCAACGGGATGAGATGCTTCATAATGCCCTGCCGGAATGTGAGGCCCATATACCTGATATACATATAGGCCATATATATGACCAGGAAAGTGAAGGCATTGTTCCCGGCAAAAAAACCTTGAAGGGGAGCCAGTTCGAAGAATGAAGTGGACAGGAGCATCAAGACCAGAATGTCGATGCTCATTCCGATCCGTGGATCGCGTTTGAACTTATAGGGAATCACTCCCATTCTGTTGGTCTTGAAGGTCAAATGAACAAATCCGCCACTTCTCGTTCGAAGACGGCTCGCTCCCCATCGATGCGGGTTCGCATCAGATCAAAGTCTTTCCGATGGCCCTCATAATCCGACAGGACGGAACGGGCCATCCGCTCGACATCCTTCCAGCTGCCGGACTTTTCGACATTGAACTGATACTGCGGAGGGATAGGTAAATCCTCGAAAAAGACGGAGGCGCCGAATCGTCCAGTTATCAGGCAACACCCGTGGACGACGGCTTCCCTGGGGATGCGGTCCTTCCCGGGAAACGGGCCGAAATCAACATATAGCTTAGCTCGGTCAAAGATGCCGTTCAGTTCCTCCCGAGTCATCCCTTGCAACGCGACGAATCGGTACTCGGGAAGCCGCTTTTTCAAGCGGTCCACGTACTTGACGCCCTTTTTGGGATTATACAGAATCATATTCTCTTTCTCGACGGTCCGGCTGACGAGCAGGTCAGGATGGATATAATCCGACAGGGCTTTCGCTTCAGGAAAGCCGATGGATGCCAGATGATCCCGGGCATACGCGGACTGGTACAAATGGATAACCCGATCCCGTTGGCCCCGTAAGTCAGACAATGAATTCCGATAATGCACTTCCCCTTTCAGATATCGGTACAGAAGAGACATTTTTGCTCGTAGCCCCCTGGAGAAATGGAGCATATCAGTCAAGCAGGCAGAATAATAATGATTGTCCACAGACATCCACCAACAGGCGATCCGGATAACAGGAAACTGATAGAGATAATCAAAAAAGATTTCTGGAAGAACCAGCAGATTGTCCTGCGAATCTTCCACAACATCTGAAACCCGGACCCTATACTTCCGATACATTGCAGGAACCTCCGTCCCCGGAGCAAGCTGTCCTCGGTCCACATAGACCACATAGGCATCCTGTTTCAAGCTGGTCAATGCATCCACCAACTGGTGGGCTAGTTCCACCCCCCCGGTCGTCACCCCGGCAGGAGCCAGGACATATACTTTTCTATAGCGTCCCATTCTCTTTCCAATAATCAATGACACGTTTGATCACTGGTGCCATATCATAATACTTATACTCTGCCAGCCGTC
The DNA here is from genome assembly GCA_900316525.1 of uncultured Bacteroidales bacterium. GTDB lineage: Bacteria > Bacteroidota > Bacteroidia > Bacteroidales > UBA932 > Cryptobacteroides. The sequence goes on along the minus strand of ONDF01000005.1, from coordinate 24,036 downwards.
CGCCGAAAACCACATCCCGCTCTGCTTCAGCAAGCTCTTTATACTTACTATACAAGGCATTGTTACGGTCATCATTGACAGGATAAAAAGGTTCCATACCCTTCCGATATGCCACGGGAAACTCTTCAGATATGACCGTTTTAGGATTGTCATAGACGGCGGCGCCAAACTTCTCAAAGTGCTTGTGCTCAATAACCCGTGTATAAGAGACGTCGTGAGAAGTATAATTAACTACTGCGTTTCCCTGGTAATTGGGGACGTCCAGCACACGAGTCTCAAACCGGACAGTCCGCCATTCTAACGCACCGAAACAATGGTCGAAGAAAGCGTCCAGCGGGCCGGTATAGACCAGTTTCCGGGCAAACCGTCGCCAATCACGGTATTCCGACTGCAAGAAATCAACGCCGCAACGGCACTCGGCATCTGCAAGGAGGCACTCGATCAAGCCATTATAACCTCCGATGGGGATTCCCTGGAACCGGTCAATGAAGTAGTTATTGTCATAAGTGAACCGGACGGGAAGGCGCCGGACGATGAAGGCGGGAAGATCCCGGCAGGGACGTCCCCATTGTTTCTCCGAATACTCCTTGATCAATTTCTCGAACAAGTCTTTTCCGACCAGACTCAGTCCCTGTTCTTCCAGGTTTCTGGGGGTTTCAACACCTTCCAATGAAAGCCGCTCCCGGATTTCCGCCCGTTGCTCATCCAGCTTTTCCATCGCCTCTTCCGGGGTGGTCACGCCCCACATCTGGCGGAATGTATTCATATTGAAGGGAAGATTGTACAATTCCCCTTTGTAATTGGCCAGCGGACTGTTCGTGAATCGGTTGAAAGGAACAAATTGTGTGACAAAACGCCAGACCTCTTCATCGTCAGTATGGAAAATATGTGGGCCGTACCGATGGACATGGATGCCTTCGACTTCCTCACAAAACACATTTCCTCCCAGGTGAGGACGTTTTTCAATGACTAGGCACTTCTTCCCCGCCTGGTGCGCAAACCAGGCGAAGGTGGCACCGAAAAGCCCGCTGCCTACAACCAGATAATCGTACTTTATCGGTTTTTCCATCTTACTTCTTTCTCAGAAGGCCGACCATACGGTCCTTGACCTCCAGATAGAACACATTGTTCCGGACCGCAAGGATACCGGCGTAAACGAGGACTCCCGCCGCGCAAAGAAGCAGCAGCATCAAGACGTCGGGGAGATGGACATAGGTCCGCACCAAGAGGACGACGGCCAGCATCGTGGCCGCGCCGAGGAGGTAATCCAGATACCGGTGCCAGGAGATGGTGAACGGGATATACTTGCGTCCCAAGATCATCATGGACAGGGTGACACCCGTCTCGGCCGCCACGGTGGCGATGGCCGAGCCGGTCGCCCCGAAGGGCTTGATCAGCAGAAGATTGATGACCAGGCCCACCAGGGCCCCGATGCCGGTGCAAAGGTTGACCAAGCCGATCTTGCCGAGCGGATAGAAGACCTGCATCCCCAGAACATTGGACAGTCCAATCACGAATATGATGGACGACGTGATGGCAGCGACCGGGATGGCGGACCCGTATCCGGGACCGCTGAGCACCGGTACCAGATAAGAGCTGACCAGGATCATGCCGACAGCCATGGGAAGCGTCAGGAACACCATGAATTCAAAGGCCTTCGAGCTGAGCCTCTCGAACTCGTCCAACCGCTTTTCGGCAATGATGTTCGAAACACGCGGAAGCATGACGGCTCCGAAAGCGGAGGATACCATCATCACCATCCGGACGATCTTCAAGCCGACGGCATAGTATCCAACCTGCTCGTCATCCCGCATGAAACCGAGGAGGACGGAGCTGAGCTGCAGGTAGACACTCGTGACCACATAAAACAGGAACACGGCCGACGCAGCCCTAACGTGCTTCTTCAAACCCAGGCTCCTCCAATCGACCTCCCGCGGATTCACATACTTGCGGAGGCGCAAGAAATTGAAGAGGTTGCCGCCCAGAGCCCCCAATACCGTATAGAGCCCGTACAGCAACAACTGGTTCCTGGATTTGACGAACAGGAACAGGAATACCAGGGACAGCGTCTTGACGATGATTCCCCGGACCGTGATATAGCCGAAATCCTCGATACCCTGATAGAACCATTCGCAACCGATGGTCGTGAAGAACAGGTTCATGCTGATGATCAGGAACAGCGGGATGTTCTCCTGGATCCGGCCGACCGTCAGGCAAAGCAAGGCGACGACCGCATAGCCGACCAAGGTCAGGAGGGAATGCAGCGACAAAAGCGCCATCGTGGTCTGCTGAAGGGCCAGCCGGTCCTCCCGGACCCTCGCAACCTCCCGGATGCCGTACATGGGGATGCCCAGACTGCAGGCAAGGATGATGTACTGGATGATGGACCCGTAGAAATTGACCTGACCGATTCCATCCGCCATCATGATCCGCGAGACATATGGGAACGAGATGAGAGGGAACAGAATCTGCGTCCCCGAATTGACGAGATTCAGCAGATAGTTCTTTCGGATGGACTTAGACATGAACGTCTATCTTCCCTTATACATCTCCTCGTAATACTTCTGGTAATCCCCGCTGGTGACGTTGTCCAGCCAGGCCTGGTTGTCGAGATACCAGCGGATGGTCTTCTCGATGCCTTCCTCGAACTGGAGGGACGGCTCCCAGCCCAGTTCGCGCTGGAGCTTGGTGCTGTCGATGGCGTAGCGGAGGTCGTGGCCGGCGCGGTCCGTCACATAGGTGATTAAGTCGTCGTCGGCGCCTTCCGGACGGCCCAGGAGGCGGTCGGTGACGCGGATGAGGGTCTTCACGATGTCGATGTTCTTCCACTCGTTGAAGCCGCCGATGTTGTAGGTCTCGGCAACCTTCCCCTCGTGGAAGATCAGGTCGATGGCGCGGGCGTGGTCCTCTACGTACAGCCAGTCGCGGACGTTCTCGCCCTTGCCGTACACGGGCAGCGGCTTCCGATGCCGGATGTTGTTGACGAACAGCGGGATGAGCTTCTCCGGGAACTGGTACGGGCCGTAGTTGTTGGAGCAGTTCGTGACGATGGTCGGCATTCCGTAGGTGTCGTGGAACGCCCGGACGAAATGGTCGCTGGACGCCTTCGCGGCGCTGTACGGGCTGTGCGGCTGGTACTTAAGGTCCTCCGTGAAGAACTTCTCGCCGTAGGCCAGGTGATGCTCGCCGCTGGACGCCTTCGTCGTGAACGGCGGCTCGATTCCCTCCGGATGCGTCATCTCCAGGGCGCCGTAGACTTCGTCCGTGGAGATGTGGTAGAAGCGCTTGCCTTCGTACTTCTCCGGGAGACTCTCCCAGTACGCCTTGGCGGCCTGCAGCATGGACAGGGTGCCGATGACGTTCGTCTGCGCGAAGGTGAAGGGATCCTTGATGGAACGGTCCACGTGGGATTCCGCGGCCAGGTGGATCACGCCGTCCACCTTTTCCTCCCGCATGAGGGCCAGCACGCCCTCGAAGTCGCAGATGTCCATCTTGACGAACCGGTAGTTGGGCCGGTCCTCGATGTCCTTGAGGTTCGCGAGATTGCCCGCGTAGGTGAGCTTGTCCAGGTTGATGATCCGGTAGTCCGGATACTTGTTCACGAACAGGCGTACGACGTGGCTGCCGATGAAACCGGCGCCGCCGGTGATGAGAATGGTTCTACTGCTCATACAGGAAAGGATGATGTTTGTCTTTTTCGGAAAGGATGACTTCGGATTTGGGGATGCGCCAGTCGATGGCGAGGGTGGGGTCGTTCCAGGCGATGGCCCCCTCGGAGGACGGGCAGTACAGGTTGTCGCACTTGTACTGGAACAGGACTTCCTCGCTGAGGACGCTGAACCCATGGGCAAAACCCCGCGGGATGAACATCATGCGGTGGTTCTCCCCCGTCAGTTCCTCGGCGTGCCAGCGGCCGTAGGTGGGCGATCCTTCGCGCAGGTCCACGGCCACGTCCAGCACGGCGCCGCGCACCACCCGGACGAGCTTCGCCTGGGCGAACTCCCCTTTCTGGAAATGCAGGCCGCGGACGACGCCGTACCGCGACTTGCTCTCATTGTCCTGCACAAAGTGCACGGGACCCACTTTCTCGGTGAATTCCCGCTCGTTGAAACTCTCGAAGAAATAGCCCCGCTCGTCCCCGAACACTTTCGGTTCGATGATGACGAGCCCTTCGATGCCGGTCTCGATTACGTTCATAGTCTGTCAATGCATTGTTTCAGTGAATCATACCAGTGCGGGACCTCGACGCCGAACGTCTCCTTGACCTTGGTCTTGTCCAGCACGGAAAAATGAGGCCTCCGGACCTTGGAAGGGAACTCGTCGGAATGGCAAGGCTTGATGTCGCACGTGTTTCCGCTCAGGTCCCGGATGGCGCAGGCGAAGTCGAACCAGGAGCACACCCCTTCGTCCGAGAAGTGGTAGATGCCGCCCCGGTCCATCTTCCGGTCCGTGATCACCCGGCAGAGGAGCTCCGCCAGGTCCCGCGCATAGGTGGGCGATCCCACCTGGTCGAAGACGACCTTCAGTGTCGGGCGTTCCGCCGTGAGCTGCCGCATCGTCTTCACGAAATTCTTCCCGTACGGCGAATACAGCCACGCCGTGCGGAAGATCTGCCAGGAACAGCCGGCCTCCTGCACGGCCTGCTCGCCCTGGAGCTTCGTCGCCCCGTACACCCCGTTCGGGTGCACCGGCCAGTCCTCCCGGCACGGCAGGGCGATGTCCCCCTGGAACACGTAGTCCGTGGAAATGTGGATGAGGTGCGCGCCCCGCTCCGCAGCCACGCCGGCCAGGATGCCCGGGGCGAGGTGGTTCAGCAGGTCCGCCATCTGCAAGTCGTCCTCGGCCTTGTCCACGTTCGTGTAGGCCGCGCAGTTCACGATGACGTCCACCTGCTCGGAATCGCAGATGAGCCGCACCGCATCGCGGTTGGTGATGTCCAGATAGACCGTGTCCACCCCGGGAAGCGAAGTGACGTCCGTGAAGATGTAGCGGTCGGGAGCTCCCGCGGAGACGTTCCGCAGCTCGGTTCCCAGTTGGCCGTTGGCGCCGGTGACCAGTATGTTCATAAAGGCATATGTTTATATTCCTCCGCCCATTTGGCATGGACGGAGCAGGAAGGCCGGGACCGCTTTCCTGTCCAGGAAACCGGATTCCCGGCCTATATCTCCTCGGGACCGCCCATCAGGGCGGACAATTTCGCTATGGTCTCTTTTTTCAGTTCCTTGGCCGTATACTGGGCCTCGATGGCACGGAATCGGTGGCAGTCGGACCCCACCATCTGGTACCATCCTTTGTCCAGAAGAAACTGCGCACGCTGGCGGACTGCTTCTCCATAGAAGCCTACGATGGAAGGCAGATTCAACTGGAGGAAGCAGCCAATGTTATGAAGCTCCTTATAGTCGCTCTGGTCCATGTAGCGATAGCGCTCGGGATGGGCGATTAAAGGGCGGTAACCCGCCTTGAGGATCCGCTCCAAGACTGTCCACAGATTCATAGGCGGTGCGATAGCAGAAGTCTCTACCAGGATGGTTTCAGGTCCATGCTCGAGTAAGTCCCGCCGCTCGAGCCGGTCTTCGAACACAGTGTCAATCATGTATTCCGCCGCCAGATTCAGCTTCAATTCCCCGGCATAAATAGCAGTTAACTGTTTAAAACGCGCCTGGATTTCTTCCGTCGTATTGGGGACATCCTCCATGATGTGCGGAGTGAACCATACTTCCGAGACGCCCTGCTCCTCCAACCAGCCGAGAATGGCCAGGGAGTCTTCTTGCGTCTTCACGCCGTCATCCAGCCCATACAAGATATGGGAATGCTGGTCCACGGCCCCTTGCAGAAGGCCACTATTGAGAATAGAGGTATGCCGGTTGAATAGTCCGAACATCAGGAATTCTTCGTATCAGATTCATTACCATAGCCATAGCCGTAGCCGTAGCCATAACCGTAGCCATAGCCGTAGCCATAACCATGGCGCCCGGTATAGGAGTCTACGCCGTTGAGGATGATGGCCATGCGGTTGTACTTGCCTTCGTTGTACATCTCCTCGACGGCGGGCAGGGCGCGCTTGTCGAACAGACCGGAACGGAGGACGAAGATGGTGATGTCGGCGTGCGGGGCCACGATGCTGGTATCGGCCACGAGATCGATCGGCGGGCAGTCCATGAATACGTAGTCGTACTTTTCCTTCATTGCATTCACAAGCATCCCAAGACGATCGGAGACCAACAGTTCGGCGGGGTTGGGCGGAATGCTGCCTACCGGAAGGAGGTCGAGATTGTCCTGAACCTTGACGATATGCTCAAACGGATCCTCAAACTTTCCATTCAAGTAAGAGGCGACACCGGTGGAATTCTTTCCAATAGACTTGGAGAGGGTTGCCTTACGCAGGTCAAGGTCCAGAATCACAGCGCGCTTGTTGCCCTTGAGGGCCATCGAGGCTGCAAGGTTCATCAAGGTAAAGGTCTTGCCGGCATTCGGGTTGAAAGACGTGATCATGATGGCCTGGGTCTCCGTCTCACGGTGAATCATCAGGTCCAGGTTCGTACGGAGGACGCGGAAAGCCTCATTCATCGAGTCACGCTTTCCATGCTCCACGATAATCCGGGTGTTCTTGTTGTCAAAACGGTTAAGCCGGAGACGCTCCCAGTAGTTGGCGGTGACACCCATCTGCGGCAGTTCAGCCAGGAACGGCACAGAAAGTTTGTTCAAGTCGTTGCGGCTCTTGACGGTGGTATCGAGCACCTTCATCACGTAGAACACGGCAAACGGAATGCCGAAGCCCAGGATGAGGGCGATCAGCAGGATCATCATCTTGTTCGGGGCAATCGGGGCGTTGCTGCCGGTCGCGCGCTGGATGAGTCGGGTGTTGCCCACGGTCAGGAGGCCCTGGAGTTCGTTCTCTTCCCGCTTCTGGAGGAGGAAGATGTACAGCTGCTCCTTCACCTTCTGCTGACGCTCGATGGAGAGGAGTTCCAGCTGCTGGCCGGACGTGGAGGACAGGCGGCCGAGGATCGCGTTCTCCTGCGCCTCGATCTTGTTCACCTGCAGCTGCAGGGTGGAGATGAGGTTGTCGATGGACCGGTTCACGGCGAGCTTGTACATTTCCAGGCTCTTGTTCAGGTCCTGCACGTACGGGTTGTTCTCGCTGGAGAGGTTCAGGGAGCGGTCCCGCTCGAGGAGGGCGGTGTTGTACTCGCGGATCTGCGCCTCGATGTTCGCGCTCGAGAGGCCGGAGTTCGCCGGCATCAGGTCGTTCACGTGGGCGGGATCGTTGATGAACTGCTTGATCATCTTGGCGATCGCCAGCTGGTTGGACGCCTCGAAGCCCTGGGCCGAATAGGCACTGGACTGCTGCATGTAGGCGGTTCCCGCCTGCTGGATGTCGGTGATGTTGTGGCTCTGCTTGTAGTCCTTGATGTCCTGCTCGATGCCGCCGAGTTCCCGTTCGATGACGTTCAGGCGGTCGTTGATGAACAGGGAGGTGTTGCGCACCGACTGGTTCTTGTTCTCCACCCATTCCTCGTTGTAGATGTCCAGGAGGGTGCCGAGGACGGCTTCGGCGCGGGCCGGGAACACGTCCTTCTGGGAGAGTACGACGACGGAGGACTGCTTGGACGAGATGCTGGAGGAAAGCCGGGCGCAGTAGGACTTGGCGCGGCTGGCGGCATTCACCCAGGAAACCGTGATGTCATGGGCCCACTTGTCGTAATTGACGGTCGGATAGATGACGATCTTGCCCACCGGGGTCTCCACGGTGTCCGAGAGATGCCCGCTCAGCTTGTAACCCTTGAACTCCTCGGCGCCGACGAAGAAGTCGCGGATCACATACGTGCTGTCCTTGCCCTTGCTGATGTTGAAGGAGAAGCTGGAGGCGGCGACGTTCTCGGGGGCGCGCATCTCGATCGGAGAGTTCTTGTACAGCTCGCGGACGCGGAGGAACTGGTTGTCGATGTACGCGGTCTCCAAGCCGAGGCGCGTGACCACGCGCTGCATCAGGTCCGGCGCGGCGAAGGCCTCGATCTCATTGTCCACATTGGTGCCAGAGGTGTACCGACGGGCCGTACCTGCGAAGGAGGTGAGGTCGCGCATCATCGAGTTCTGGGAATCTTCGTCCACGATGACTTTCTCCGTGCGGCTGTACGTCTTGGGTGTCTTGTACAGATAGAAGCTCGCTGCCATCAGGGCAGCGAGAATGCAGATGACATACCACCACTTGTGGTCCCACACGAGGGCCCAGAGGTCGGCGAGCTGCAGGGACTGCTCCTCTTCGGAGCCGCCCTGGACGTTATACACGGGAAAGTTGTTCAGGTTGCTTTCAGACATGGCGCATCTACTTGTTGGATTTGGCCCGGTTGGTGAGGGCGATGATGAAGTTGACCGTGGTCATGGAAATGGAGGCGAGGGAAATCCAGAAACTGCCGGACTTGAAGTAGTTCTCGTTGATCTCGCCCTGGCCGGCCCGGACCGTGGAAGGCGTCACGTACACGACGTCGTTCTGCTGGAGGTAGTAGGCCGGAGAATCGAAGATACCGGTATTCGTGAGGTCCAGCGTGTAGATCTGGCGCTTTCCGTTTTGCTCACGGATGACCTGGACGTTGTCGCGCCGGCCGTAGATGGTGAGGTCGCGGGCCAGGGCGAGGGCCTGGAGGATGGTGATCTTGTCGCCGGTGACGCTGTAGGTGCCCGGGGAGGCCACCTCGCCGAGGACAGATATCTTGAAATTCAGGAACTCGACCGTGACGACGGCGTCCTTCAGGAGGCCGCTGTCCGCGAGGCGGTCCCGGATCAGGTCCTGGAGCTGCCAGCGGTTCAGGCCCGAGACATGCAGGTCGCCGAGGGACGGGAAGTTGATGTCGCCCTCGTTGCTGACCACATAGCCCGTGATGCGCTGGCTGGCGCCGGAAGCGGACAGTTCCGATCCGGTGTAGAACGTGGACACGGAGAGGTTGAACGGGGTAGCCATCCGCGGATCGCGGCTCGTGACGATGATGGACAGCTGGTCCTGGGGCTGGATGATGATGCCCCGGTTCTCTTTCATGGACATGGTGGTGTCCCCGCTGACGTCCTGCAAGTAGTTGATTTTCTTGTAGGTCTCCGGGCTGCAGGAATGAAGGCCCAGGAGGAGGGTCGCGGCACAAAGGAATCTTAGTATCTTTTTCATATGAATCAATTGGCGTATTATCGTACAAATTTACGGTTTTTCCGTAAGGAAAGCAAATTATTGGCTGGAATGTGTTATCTTTGCATACCTATGCAGGAGAATCGACCGCCCATATACCTGTACACCGACGGGGCCGCCAGCGGCAACCCTGGACCGGGCGGGTACGGCGTCGTCCTGGTGTGCATGGGCCGCCGGAAGGAAATGTCCGAGGGCTTCCGCCTCACGACCAACAACCGGATGGAGCTCCTCGCCGTCATCAAGGGCCTCGAGGCCATCAAGTGGGAGAACGCGGAGGTCCATGTCTGGAGCGACTCCTCCTACGTGGTGAAGGCCGTCAACGAGGGCTGGCTGGAGACCTGGAAACGCACCGGTTTCGCCAAGAAGAAGAACGTGGACCTGTGGCTCCGTTTCGACGCCGTGTACCGCCGGCACCGCGTGTCCTTCAACTGGCTCAAGGGCCACGCCGGCCACCCCGAGAACGAGCGTTGCGACGCCCTCGCCGTGGCCGCTTACCAGAACCCGGAAAACCTGCCGGACGATACCGGCTATATCACTGAAAATCAAGGATTGAACATATGAACAGACCCAAACTCGTCGTCGGCATCACCCAAGGTGACAGCAACGGCATCGGATACGAAGTGCTCATCAAGTCTCTGGCGGACTCCCGCATCCTGGACTCCTTCACCCCCGTGGTGTACGGATCGTCCAAGATCTTCGGTTTCTACCGCAAGCAGCTCCACGAGATCGAGCAGATGGACACCTACGTCATCCACACGGCGAAGGACCTCCACCAGCGTCGCATCAACATCGTCAACTGCCTGCCGGAGAACTTCTACGCTGAGCCCGGCCAGCCCAGCCCCGATTCCGCCAAGGCGGCGATGCTCTCCCTGTCGGCGGCCGTGAAAGACCTCAAGGACGGCTACATCGACGTCCTGGTGACCGGCCCGATCAACAAGCGGGCGATGACCGCCGAGGGCTTCGGCTACACCGGCCACACGGAGTACCTCCAGGACGCCTTCGGCGCCAAGGAGATCGCGATGATCATGGTCTCGCCGCAGCTGCGCGTGGCCGTGGCCACCGGCCACATCCCGCTGAAGGACGTGCCGACTTCCATCACCAAGGAAGGCATCCTCTCCAAGCTCCGTCTGATGAACGAGTCCCTGGAGCGCGACTTCGCCATCCCGAAGCCGAAGATCGCCGTGCTGGGCCTGAACCCGCACTGCGGCGACGGCGGCCTGCTCGGCGACGAGGAGAAGGAAATCATCCTCCCGGCCGTCCTGCAGGCGCAGGAGGAAGGCATCCTCGCGTTCGGCCCCTACTCCCCCGATGGCTTCTTCGGCCTCGGGAACTACGGCCGCTTCGACGCAACCCTGGCGATGTACCACGACCAGGGCCTGGCCCCGTTCAAGGCCCTCGCCTTCGCCGAGGGCGTGAACTACACGGCCGGCCTGCCGGTCGTCCGCACCTCGCCCGACCACGGCACCGCCTATGACATGGCGGGCCGCGACGAGGCCGATCCGCATTCGATGCTCCACGCCATCTACACGGCGATCGACATCTTCAACAACCGGCTCGCCTTCGACGAGCTGCACAGCGGGAAAATGAAGCAGGAGCGCTAGGACAGCCGGTCGATCTGGCAAGTCCGCTCGCAAAGCTGCGCGATCCTTTCGCGGTGGGTAATGAAGATCATCGTCTTGCCCGCCGCTTTTTTCGTGAGATTGTCCATCAGTTTCTGCTCGGTCTCGGGATCGAGGGACGAGCTGAACTCGTCCAGGAGCAGGATGGAGCCCGGGCGCAGGAGGCCCCGGGCGATGGCGATGCGCTGCGACTGGCCTTCGCTGAGGCCGGAGCCGCCCTCGCCGCAGCGGGTTTCCAGCCCGTCGGGCAGGGAGTACACGAAATCCGCCACGGCCGTTTCCAAGGCCGCCTTCATCTCGTCCTCCGTCGCGTCGGGCTTGCCCATCAGGAGGTTCTCGCGGACCGAGCCGCTGAACAGCGTGTTGCCCTGCGGCACATAGACGAGGTTGCAGCGGGTGGCGGCGGAAGCCGGCGTTTCCTGCGCCTCGTCATACAGGACCACGCGGCCCCCGACCGGCTTCAGGAGGGCGAGCATCAGCCGGATGAGCGTGCTCTTGCCCGCCCCGGTCTCGCCCACGATGGCCGTCCGGGACAACGGCGGAAAGTCGAAGGTCAAGTCCTTCAGGATCATCCGTTTGCCGTCCGGATAGCGGTAATCCAGGTTCTCCACGCGGATGCCGGCGGGCCCGGCGAGCCGCACGGGATCGCCCGCCACCTCCTTGGGCGCATCCTCCATCTCCATGAGACGGTCGATGGACGTGGAGGAATAGATGAGGCCCGGGATCTGGCGGGTCAGGTTCACGAGCGGGCGCTGGACTTGTCCCACGAGCTGCAGGAACGCGGTCATCACGCCATAGGTCAGGGTCCCTTTCGAGATGCCGTACACGCCCCACAGGAAAGCGGCGATGTAGCCGAAGGAGAAGGCGGCGCCCACCATCGACCGGGCGATGACGTTGAACCGCGTACGTTCCTTGATCTGGCCGTATTCCCGGTCCTGGAGGTCGTCCAGGCGGTCTTCCATCCGGCCTTCGTTCTCCATGGACTGGATCACCATCCGGTGCTGGAGGCTCTCCTGGAGGTGGCTCTGGACCTCGCTTTCCGTCTCCCGGATACCGCGGGTCATCTCCCGCAGGCGGCGGACGAAGATCCGGCTGAACAGGATGAAGAGCGGCGTGATGAGCACCAGCAGCGCGGCGAGCCGCCACTCCATCGTGCACAGGAAAACGATGGCGGCCACCAGCTGGACCAGGGTCGTGAAGATCTGCGGGAAGTCGGAGGCGATGACATTCGTGACCGTGCTCACGTCGGATTCGAGCCGGTTCACGGTGTCTCCGGTGTGCCGCTTCTCCTTCCCCAGCCATTCGGCATAGAGGAGGTTGGAATAGAGGCCCTTCCGGATGATGAAGTTCATCTTGGAATTCGTCAGGTTCTCCACCCGCACGTTGATGGTGGAGACCACGAGCCGGAGGACGACGACGGCAAGGACGAAGACCGTGTACTCGCCCAGGCTTCCGGCCACGACGCCGGTGGCGATGTCCACCAGGCGCTTGCACAGGAAGATGAACAGCAGATTCAGGCCCACGGTCAGCGTACCCAGCAGGATGTTCACCAGGATCGACGCGCGCGCTCCCACGGAGTGCGACCAAAGCCAGCGCACATATTTAAGTATTCCTTTCATTCTCCTTTGGCAAGTCTTTGTAAACCATATCCGAAGGCTCCGAGGAAGAACCGGACGGATTCCTGCGGGAACACCCGGAAATGCCGCAGCCGGTCCGCCACCACCAGGCGCCAGAAGGAATGGAATTTCCGGACCAGGTAGGCCTCCTTCCCGCGGGTGCGGTCCACGTTTTTCCCGAAGTTGCCGCAGTGGCGGATGTACCGCCAGATCCGGGCGTTCTTCACGGGATCGGGCGCGGTCGCGAGGGGAAGCTTCTCCTCCGGGCAGCCCAGGTATTCCTGCGCGAAGCCGGTGAACACTTTCCACAGGTGGAGAAGCCCGAGGTCCTGCAGGCGGTTCTCCAGGATCACGGGATGGATGTCCCGCTTATGGACGGAAATGAAGGTCGTCCAGTCGATGACCTGCCGGAGTCCCACGCCGCCGGACCAGTAGTGCTGGAGCATATGGACGAAGATGTAAACCGCATTGAAATCCGCCTCCGGGACCGGAATTCCCGCCCCTCCGACCGACACCTCCGGGAAGGGGCGGCCGTCGAACTGCTCCTCGAGCAGTGCGGCGAGCTTCCTGTCCAGTTTCCTGGACATCAGCGTACTGATACTTCCATGGACCTCCACCTCCACGCTGCGGAAATACATGCCCTGGTGCAGGATGCCGTAATCTTCCTCCAGCACCCGGGTCGCTTTGGGAAGCAGCGCGGCCTTCGCGGCCTCATACGAGGAGGGCGGGAGAAGGAGGTCGATGTCGCCCGGCTGGCGGCGCTCCGGATCGGGATAGTCCACCGCCAGGGACTGGCCCTTGACGAGGACGGCCGGGATGCCGTCGAGCGCGCCGAAAAGCTTGGGGAGGAAGGCGTCCAGCTGGCGGTTCCGCTGGGCGTTCGACATCAGGCTTCCGAGGAAAGGGTCCAGGCGCGCGGGGTCCGCGGGCAGCAGTTCCCCGGGAAGCCGGTTGATGCCGTCGGTCACCAGGGGGACGACCGTCTGCGCGTACGCCAGGCGGTAGAGAGCTTCCCAGTCCGTGCCGGAGGCAAAGGGCGCCCGATCCGGGACTTCGTTCCAAAGTCCGGAGCTCAGGAGCGCAAAAAACTGGCTGTCAGTTCCCTGCCCTACTCGGCGATCCCGATTTCCTTCCATTGGGCGCACAGGCTTTCGGCGTCCTTCAGGGCCGTTTCACGGTCCACTTCGTATTCATCCAGCAGGAGGTTCGCCAGCGTCTCCGCCGTGAATTCCCGGCCTTGCACGGCCTTGAACAGATACGCGGCGGTTTCATTGAGGCTCACCAGCTTGGAGAAATTGACTTGGGACGTTCCCTCGCCGGAGACGACGTTCTGTCCGCAAATGGTCCTGAGGACAAATCCTTCCTTGATTTTCATATGTTACTGTTCTCTTTGATCCAACTACGGTTCCAGGGCAAGTGCCTGTAAACAAAAAGGATGTACCTGCGTACAGGGCGCAGGCGCTGCCAAAAATGTACCAGGCGGAGCTGGCCGGGGCTGTAAGGGTCCACGGCGCGCTTCCCTCCGCGCAGGATTTCCACGGCCTTGGCGCAGATCTGGTTCCGGCGTACGTGCTCGTGGGTTTTCGGGACGCCGTCACCCATGATGTCCACGGCGTCTCCGTCGATGGACAGGATCCGGTGCATCACGTACCGGCCGCCGGCCCGGGGCCCCAGGTGGAAAAGGACGATGTCGTCGGCCCGGAGGTCCGCGCCGGCCTTTTCCAGGACGACGAGGTCCTTGCCGCCACGGATGAACGGGAGCATGCTGTACCCCTTGACGGGGATGGTCACCCGCTTCCCCTCGTCCAGCATCTGCAGGACATCGGCGAAGAACGTATCGTTGTCGATGATCATCTTTTCCATCGGGCACAAAGTTACGAAAGATTTATTATTTTTGCATTATGAGCAAGGCGATGGAAACGGACATCCAGTACCTTCCGGGCGTAGGTCCGCGGAGGGCGGCGCTCCTGCGGAGCGAGCTGGAGGTGGCGACGGTGGGAGACCTCGTGCACCTGTATCCTTTCCGTTACATCGACCGCAGTTCCGTCCAGAAAATCGCCGACATCCGCCCGGACCAGTCCTACGTGCAGGTCGTGGGCACCGTCCTGAAGGTCCGCCTGCTCGCCAAGAACGGCGCCGAACTGCCCGCGGACAAGCTCAAGTACAATGCGGTGAGCCGCCTGTCCGCCCTCATCGGCGACGACAGCGGCGAGATGGAAATCGTGTTCTTCAAGGGCGTCAAGTACATGCACGGGCGGCTCATTCCCGGGCACACGTTCCTCTTTTTCGGCAAGCCGCAGGCCTTCAACGGCCGCATCAACATGGTCCATCCCGAGTTCGACGCCCCCGACAACGCGCAGGCCGGCGTCCTCACGGGCGTTTACACGTCCACGGAGAAGCTCAAGACGGGCGGGATCACCGGCAAACTGATGTGCAAGCTCGTCGCATCGGCCCTGGACCTCGTCCTCCCCACCCTCGAGGAGACGCTGCCGGACTACATCATCCGGGAGAAAGGGCTGGTCCCGCTGAGCTACGCCCTCCGGCAGATCCACTTCCCCGTGGACCAGAACGCCCTGGCGAAGGCCACCTACCGGCTCAAGTTCGAGGAGCTCTTCTACCTGCAGCTCTCGCTCCTGAAGCAGAAATACATCCGCAGCCGGAACGCCGTGGGCCTGCCCATGCCCCGGGTGGGCGAGGCGTTCAACCGCTGCTACCGGGCGCTCCCCTACGACCTCACCGGCGCGCAGAAACGCGTCATCAAGGAAATCCGCGAGGACCTCAAGGGCGGGCACCAGATGAACCGCCTGCTGCAGGGCGACGTGGGCAGCGGCAAGACGATGGTGGCCGTGCTGTCGGCCCTCATCGCGGTCGCGAACGGCTACCAGGCCTGCCTGATGGCGCCGACGGAAGTCCTTGCGCACCAGCACTTTGCAAACATCACCAAGTATCTGGCCCCGACCGGGGTGAAGGCCGCCCTCCTCACCGGTTCCACCGGGGTGGCGGCGCGGCGCGAGATCCACGCCGGGCTCCAGGACGGCAGCATCGGCCTCATCGTGGGCACGCACGCCCTCATCGAGGACACGGTCGTGTTCAAGGCCCTCGGGCTGGCGATCGTGGACGAGCAGCACCGCTTCGGCGTGGACCAGCGCGCGAAACTCTGGTCCAAAGGCGCCGGCGGCGTGGCGCCGCACGTGCTCGTGATGACGGCGACGCCCATCCCCCGCACCCTCGCCATGACCCTGTACGGCGACCTGGACGTCTCCGTCATCGACGAGATGCCCCCGGGCCGGAAGCCCGTCCAGACGCTCTGCGTGGGCGAGAACAAGCGCATCGCGATGTACAACTTCATCCGCGACGAGATCGCCCGCGGGCGGCAGGCCTTCATCGTGTACCCGCTCATCTTCGAGAGCGAGAAACTCGATTACAAGAACCTGGAACTCGGCTACGAGGAAGTCATCAGGCAGTTCCCGGAGCCCAAATACCAGGTGGCGATCGTCCACGGACGGCAGACGGCGGAGGAAAAGAAGTTCTTCATGGACGCCTTCTCGGCCGGCCGGGCGAACATCCTCGTGTCCACCACCGTCATCGAGGTGGGCGTGGACGTCCCCAACGCGTCCGTGATGGTCATCGAGAGCGCGGAGCGCTTCGGCCTGAGCCAGCTGCACCAGCTCCGAGGCCGCGTGGGCCGGGGCGCGGAACGGTCTTACTGCATCCTGATGAAGGGGACCAAGGTTTCCAAGGAATCGCAGAAGCGCCTGGACCTGATGTGCGCCACCGAGGACGGCTTCGAGATCGCGGAAGAGGACATGAAGATGCGCGGCCCCGGCGACCTCGAGGGTACGCAGCAGTCCGGCCTCCCGATCTCGCTGAACATCGCCTCCCTCGCCCGCGACGGCGTCATCCTGTCCGACGCGCGCGGCTACGCCGCCCACATCCTGGACCTCGACCCCACATTGGAAAAGCCCGGCAACGCGGTTCTCGCGGCCGAGCTTCGAAAAGACAAGTATCTGCAGAAAGACTACTCGAAGATCTCCTGATCGTCATTCCCGGCTTGACCGGGAATCTATTTCATCCAGCGGTCCAGCCAGCCGAAATACGTCCGGTGCCAGTACAGGGCGTTCTGCGGCTTGAGGATCCAGTGGTTCTCCCCCGGGAACACGACCAGCTTCGAAGGGACGCCCATCATCTGGGCGGCGTTGAACGCGGCCATGCCCTCGTCGTACGGGACGCGGAAGTCCATGCCGCCGTGGATGCACAGGATCGGCGTGTGCCAGTTCTGCACGAGCTTGTGCGGGGAGTTGGCGTAGTGGCGGACGGCCTTCGGGGCGTTGGACCAGGGCGAGCCGGCCTGCTGGAGGCCGCCGAAAGTGATGCCGTCGCCGGCCGCGCCCACCTGGCCTTCCTCGTAGGCGTACTCGTGCGGGATGCCGCCGTTGTCCCAGTTCGGGAACCACATTTCCTCGGTGGTCATGTACATGTGCTCCTCGTTGAAAATGCCCGCGTGGGCGATGAAGCAATCGTACAGGTCACCGTGGATACCAGCCAGATAATAAACACTATAGCCGCCGTAGGAAGCGCCGCAGGCGGCGACCTTGTCCACGTAGGGTTCGTCCTTGATCATCTTCGCCGCGGCCATGTAATCCTGCATGTTCAGGCCGATGTAGTCGCCCGAGATCTGCTCGCACCAGGGCTGGCCGAAAGCGGTCGTGCCGTGGCGGTTCGGGAGGACGACGACATAGCCCTGATGGGCCATCAGGCAGTAGTTCCAGCGGTAGGACCAGCCCTGCGACAGGGTGCCCTGCGGGCCGCCCAGGCAGATCTGGATGGCGGGATACACCTTCGTGGGATCGAACTTGGGCGGATAGAGGACCCAGGTGAGCATCTGCCCGCCGCCGGCCGTGGGCACCATCCGGGCCTCGGTCTCGTGCTTGTCCAGCTGGTCCAGCAGGTGGGCGTTCTCGAAGGTGAGCTGGTCGATGGAGGTGTCCTTCACGGCGACGAGCTCGGTCGGGAAGTCCATGGAGCAGTAGGTGGTGAGGAGGGTGCCGTCCTGCAGGATGGCGAACGGGGAGCCGAAGTCGAACCAAAGGTTCGGCGCGGTGATCCGGAAGAAGGCGGTCTCGGGATCGGCGATCACGTTGTAGATGGCCTGGACGCCTTCCACGAGCGAATTGAAATACAGGGACTTGCTGTCAGCCGCCCAGACGGGGCCGTCGGCATTGTAGGCGAAATCCGCGGTCAGGTCCACGATGTTTTCGACGGAAGGATTGGCGGTCTGCCCCTCCCCTTCCGGCTCGTAGACGACATCGGCCACCATCAGGCGCACCTTGTCGGCCTCATAGCCGTCGCGGGCCATGGACAACCAGGCGATCTTGCTCCCGTCGGGGCTCCACACGGGCACGGTGTCATAGCCGCCGCCCATCGGGATGACGGTGGTCTCGCCGGTCAGGATGCAGTAGATGTAGATCTCGGTATCGGTGGAGAAGGCGTATTCCTTGCCTTCCTTCTTCTTGCAGGAATAGGCGATGTAGCGGCCGTCCGGGCTCCAGCAGAGGTTCTCGATGCCGCCGAAGGGGCCGTTCGGGAGCTGGTACAGCACGTCGGGGCCGCCGAGGATGTCCAGGCCTTCCTTGACCACGCCGTTGCCCAGCGGGGCGACGAAGGTGTGGTTGATGTCCTCTACCCAATGGTCCCAGTGGCGGTACATCAGGTCTTCGGTCGCGTACGCATCGGCCTTGTCCAGGAGCGGGTCGGTGTCCACGGGACGCTCGACGGCGCTGTGCACCGTGCTCACGTACATGATCTGGGAGGCGTCCGGGGAAAGGGTGAACTCATCGACACCCCGCTCGACGTCCGTCACCTGCACGCGCTTGCCCAGCTTGCCAGCCTTGTAGGGAGCCTTCCAGACCTGGCCGCCCTGGAGGAAGAACACCCACCCGCCGTCCGGGGACCAGCGGGCGTTCGAGATGCTCTTGCCGTCCATGGTGAGCTGCGTCGGATCGCCTCCTTCGACCGGGAGGGTGAAGAGGTTGCGGACGCTGCGGTTGTCCGCGATCGAAGTATAGCTGACCCCGTAGAGGATGGTCTTTCCATCCGGGGAAAGCTGCGGATCGGAGAGGCGTCCGAGGGACAAGAGGACTTCCGGCGTCATCCGGCCGTCTTCGATCTTCAGGTCGGCCGGTCCGATGTAACCTGACTGTGGTTTCATGGATTCATTTTTGCACGCGAGGAGGGAAAAAGCCGCCAACGCGAGGGTTAACATTTTTGTTTTCATATAAAACTTATTTGTTTTTCTCATAGATTTCCAATGCATTACGTAGTTCTGCCGCCACTTGCTCCCGAAGGGCCTCCGGTTCCAGTACTTCGAGCCTGTTTCCGTGTTTGCAGAGCTCCATCACGAAGTTCGGGTTGGGGATGACCCGCATTCCGAAGAGGCAGCGGCCGTCCTTTTCCTCCCCCAGGAAGACCTGGCTCGGATGGATGGGCAGGTCCTTCAGGTAGGCGGCTTCGCGCGCGGTTGTCCGGATTTTCACCAGGACCGGCGGGACGTCTTCCGGCAGGTAGATGCCGTAACTGGCCTCGAAAAGATCGTCCACCTGAAAGCCTTTCGGCATCTTGAACCGATCCCCCGTCGGAGTCAGGGAAAGGATGCGGTCCATCGCATATACGCGCAAGGATTCCGCCTCCTCGCTGAAGGCGACGATGTACCAGCGCTTCTCGAATTCCTTCACGGCGTAGGGCCGGATGTGCCGGATCTCTTCTTCCTCGCTGAGGTATTTCCGGTAGCGGAGTTCCATCACGGCATTGTCCAGCATCGCCTGCATCACGGTGACGAGGTGCTTCTGCCCGGAGGGGATGTCCTCGACGGCCACGCGGCCGGAGAGACGCTCCTTCCCGAGGGAAAGGAGATTGTTGACCGTGAAGGTATTGATGAGCCAGTCGACGGACTGGCGCTTGTCCACGGCGCTCTCCCCCGCGTCGATATAATAGCGGTTGGTGCTCCGGTTGCAGGCGATCTCGATGCCGAAGACCTCGGCGACCGCCTCCCGGTGGTTGTTGAACGAGCGCCGGGGATAGTCCGTCCCGCCGTAGCGGGCGGTCCACCGGCCGGCGATCTCGGGCAGCGACAGGCCGCCGGGGCCCGCGTCGATGAAGGTCTGCACCAGCCAGATATATTTGTCAATCAGTTCGGAAACCATGGGATTGTGCTATCGTTTGGCAAAAGTACGGAAAAAGCCCGAGAAACACAAGTTTCAATTTGATAGGCCGGGAAACCGACGGGGGACGCTCGGTGACTTTAATGCTAATAATTTTATAATCAATTGCTTATAAAAACTTCTTAAATTTTTTGTACATTTTTTGGCTCAAATTCTTTCATCTAATAAAATTTTTAATTATGTTTGTAAGCGGTTAACCTTAGCAGTGTATATAAATGGACAAATTCACCCAGAACTACATCGACGGGTTCATGGCAAGCGTCATTGCGCGCAACCCGGGCGAGAAGGAATTCCACCAGGCTGTCCGCGAAGTCGTGGAAAGCGTTGCTCCCTACATCACCGCTTATCCCCACCTGCTTGATCTCAAGATCATGGAGCGGATGGTCGAACCCGAGCGGGTCATCATGTTCCGTGTTCCGTGGGCGGACGACCGCGGCGAAATCCACATCAACCGCGGCTTCCGCGTGCAGATGAACAGCGCCATCGGCCCCTACAAGGGCGGTATCCGCTTCCATCCGAGCGTAAACCTGTCCATCATGAAGTTCCTCGCCTTCGAGCAGACCTTCAAGAACAGCCTCACCACCCTCCCCATGGGCGGCGGCAAGGGCGGCTCCGACTTCAACCCCAAGGGCAAGTCCGACGCGGAGGTCATGCGTTTCTGCCAGAGCTTCATGACCGAACTGCAGCGCCACATCGGCCAGGACACCGACGTCCCGGCGGGTGACATCGGCGTGGGCGGCCGCGAGATCGGCTACCTCTTCGGCCAGTACAAGCGGCTCCGCAACGAATTCACCGGCACGCTCACCGGCAAGGGCCAGGGCTGGGGCGGTTCCCGCCTGCGCCCGGAGGCCACCGGCTACGGTCTCTGCTACTTCACCGAGCAGATGCTCGCGACCCGCGGCGAGACCTTCCAGGGCAAGACCGTCGCGATTTCCGGTTCCGGCAACGTGGCCCAGTACGCCGCGCAGAAAGCGATGCGCCTCGGCGCCAAGGTCGTGACCCTCTCCGACTCCAACGGCTACATCCATGATCCTGAAGGATTGGATGAGGAGAAGCTTGCTTTCGTATTCGAACTCAAGAACTTCCGTCGCGGCCGCATCAAGGAGTATGTGGAGCAGTACCCGCAGGCTACCTATCATCCGGACGAGCGTCCCTGGGGTGTTCCCTGCGACATCGCCCTCCCCTGCGCCACGCAGAATGAGATCGAGAAGGAGGATGCCGAGAAGCTCGTCGCCGGCGGCTGCTTCTGCGTAGCCGAAGGCGCCAACATGCCTTCCACCCCGGAAGCCATCCGCATCTTCCAGTCCAACGGTCTCCTCTACTCCCCCGGCAAGGCTTCCAACGCGGGTGGCGTCGCCACCTCCGGCCTGGAGATGTCCCAGAACTCGATGCGCCAGAAATGGACGGCCGAGGAAGTGGACGAGAACCTCCACCGCATCATGGCCGACATCCACGCCGCCTGCCTCAAGTACGGCACCGAGGAGAACGGCTACGTGAACTACGTCAAGGGCGCCAACATCGCCGGCTTCATCAAAGTCGCCAACGCGATGGTGGACCAGGGACTGGTGTAAGGGAGATTTGCACAAACTGGTAATTCTCATTAAATTAGTGGGTCCAATCCGGACCCACTTTTATTTTGCTGAAACGATGAAAAGAGTCCTCTCCTGCATCCTGGCCGCCGCGCTGACGGCCGCGGCCGCGCTGGCGGCGCCCAAGGCCACCACGCTCCTTTCCCCGAACGGGAAACTCACCGTGAACCTGGAAACGGGTTCAGGCAGTGTGTCGTACACCGTCGTCAAGGGCGGGAAACCCGTGTACGAAATCCGTGACATCCGCCTCGTGACCGGCACGGAAACCATTCCCGACGGCAGTGTGAAGGTCGGGAAGACGCGGTTCATGTACGACAAGTTCCAGCCGGTCGTCCCGCTCAAGTTCTCGACGGTTGTCGACGAGTACAACGAGACGGAAATCAGCCTGGGAAAGGGCGCCACGATGCTTCTCCGCGTGATGGACAATGCCGTCGCCTACCGGTTCGTGCTGGACCGGAAGGGGGATGTGGAGGTCTATGACGACCATTTTCTCCTGATTCCGGCCGACGGCTTCACGGCGAACTACCAGACGGCCCGGTCGTTCAACACCTCCAGCGAGGAGCCCTACCGCAGCGGTTCGCTCGCGGACTGGGCCGCGTCGGACCGCAAGATGGCGACTTCGCCGCTGCTCCTGTCCGGTCCGGACGACACGCAGCTTCTGATGGGCGAAAGCGACCTGGACGACTATCCGCACCTGTTCTACACCACGGACGGAACGGCCGTGATCCCCACCTATCCGAAGGCGCCGCTCCGCTGGGAGCCGCGCGGAGACCGCAGCGAGACGATCGTCGAGGAGGCCCCGTACATCGCCAAGACGTCCGCCAGCCGCGCCTTCCCGTGGCGCTGGGTGGCCGTGACGGACTCCAAGGGCATCGTCGAGCAGACCCTTCCCGCCCAGCTCTCCCGCCGCAGCGTCCTGGACGACACCAGCTGGATCCACCCCGGCCAGTTCTCCTGGGAATGGTGGAACGGTGCGACGCCCTACGGACCTGACGTGGACTTCAAGGCCGGCTGCAACCTGGCCACGTATAAGTATTATGCCGATTTCGCCGCGAAGTTCGGCGTGGAATACATCCTGCTGGACGAAGGCTGGGCGGTGTCCACGACGGATCCCTTCCACGGGAACGCGGACCTGGACATCCAGGAACTCATCCGCTACTGCAACGGCATCGGCGTGAAAATCGTGCTCTGGGTGCCCTGGCTCACGGTTTACAACCATTTCGACACCATCTTCAAGACCTATGCGGAATGGGGCATTCCGGCGATGAAGATCGATTTCATGGACCACGCCGACCAGTGGATGGTGAACTTCTACAAGAAAGTGACGGCGGAAGCCGCCAAGTACCATATCGTCCTGGACTGGCACGGCGCCTTCACGCCGGCGGGCCTGGAGTATGAATACCCGAACCTCCTCAGCTACGAGGGCATCCTGGGCCTGGAGCAGATGGAACGCTGCCGGCCGGAGAATACCGTGTGGCTGCCGTTCATCCGCAACGCCGTGGGCGCCGCGGACTTCACCCCCGGCGGCATGTACAACCTGCAGCCGGACCGCTACCGCGCCATCCGCCCGAACAGCGGCGCCCCCGGCACGCGCGCCTTCAACATGGCGCTCTACGTGGTCCTGGAAAGCGGTGTCCAGATGCTCTGCGACAACCCCACCCGCTACTACGAGAACGAGGACTGCGCCCGCTACATCGCCAGCGTCCCCACCACCTGGGACGAAACCCGCGCCCTGGAAGCCAAGGCCGGCGAATACGTCATCGTCGCCAAGCGCAAGGGTTCCAAGTGGTTCATCGGCGGCATCACCAACGGCGCCGAACGCGACTTCCACATCCGGCTTGACTTCCTCTCCCCCGGCCGCCACCGGATGACCGCCTTCAAGGACGGCCTCAACGCCGGCTACCAGGCCATGCACTACAACAAGGTCGAAAAAAATGTCGACAGCACGGAGACTGTCGACATTCACATGGCCCGCAACGGCGGCTGGGCCGCGGTGATCGAGTAGAATCGCGTCCATCGTCCCATCCGACGGAGGGCTAGCCGCGAAAACTGCGGCAAATCGTGCCCACCGTCCAATTGGATGGACCTCAGGCCACGACAAGCGTCAAGGTGCATCCAGGAAGCGCGCCACATCCTCCATCGAAAAGGATGTTACGCGGACGATCTGATGGATATCGGCACTGAAGCGGCGGCGGATCTGGCGTACCAGTTCTTGCCGCTGCTCGTCGTTTAAATCAGAAGCGTCGTTCTTGCCGAAAAGCGACCGGCAAAGGTCCGGGATGGCCGCGTAAAGCACCTGATCCCGGAAAGAGGGCAATTCGTTTTCCTGCAATTCTCTGCGACGCTTCGCCTTGGAGGAATTCTGCAAGTAGTAATTCATGCGTCTTGGGGTCTTGAAGATGGATTCGACCAACTTGACAGGCACATAGGATTCCGGTAGGATGTAGCCGTCCTCCCCGACGAGCCAGTCGGACGGGAGCGATTGCTTGCTATGAAGCAAGCGTCTGGCCGCATTGATGGACAAGGACCCCAGACGCACAGCTTTGGGTGGAGAGACTCGGAAGAAAGACCGGCCTGTTCCCCATCGATAGGCGGAAGGATGCAGGCAGATATTGGCCGCCACCGGGTTCATTTCCACATAGGCAACTGCCCATTGAAAAGAATCGTCATCCGGATTGATCCGCTGGATATCCACCTTGTTTCGTCTCAGTGCTTCCCTGATGCCAGGTGTTATCACAATCTTTTGATAACACCTGTTATCCAAAGACAATTGTTATCAAATCTTGACATAAACCGGTGTCCTCTGCATGGTTTTCAGCT
>ONDF01000028.1 GCA_900316525.1 uncultured Bacteroidales bacterium | reverse complement strand
GTACTGACCTACCAGTTGGGAGAGTAGGTAGCCGCCGTTTTTGGAAGCCCGATCGTCAAATGACGACCGGGCTTCTTTGTTTTCGCTCCGCTCAAACCCAAAAACGGCGGCGATGCCGCTGTTTGACCCCCGCGCTTCGCGCTGCCCCCAGGGGCGACCGGGGGAAGACCCCCGGATCACCTTCCGCTCACACCGACGGCCTTGTTGGGTATCAGTATTATCAGACTTATCGACATAAAAAAGACCGGTCCCCGAGGGGGCCGGCCTTGAGAGTGTGCGGAGCACGCCTGGATTAGCGGAGCTTCTTGTAGCCGTAGCGGGCCTCGTCGCCGAGTTCGATCTCGATGCGCATGAGGCGGTTGTACTTGGCGATACGGTCGGTACGGGACAGGGAACCGGTCTTGATCTGGCCGCTGTTGGTAGCGACGGCGATGTCGGCGATGGTGGTGTCCTCGGTCTCACCGGAACGGTGGGAGGTGACGGTGGTGTAGCCGTGACGGTGGGCCATCTCGATGGCGTCCAGGGTCTCGGTCAGGGAACCGATCTGGTTCACCTTGATGAGGATGGAGTTGCCGGCGCCCATCTCGATACCCTTCTGGAGGTACTTCACGTTGGTCACGAAGAGGTCGTCACCCACGAGCTGGCAGCGGTCGCCGATTGCCTTGGTGAGCTTCACCCAGCCTTCCCAGTCTTCCTCGGAGAGGCCGTCCTCGATGGAGTCGATCGGGTACTTGGTGATCAGCTGCTTGAGGTAGTTGATCTGCTGGTCGGTGGTGAGCTTGCGGCCGCGCGGATCCTTCTTCTTGCCGTCCTTGAGCTGCTTGTAGTCATAGTAGAACTTGCCGTCCTCGCCCTTGAAGCAGAACTCGGATGCAGCGCAGTCCATGGCGATCTTCACGTCCTTGCCGGGCTCGAAGCCGGCCTTCTTGATGGCCTCGATGATGCAGTCGAGCGCATCGTCGATACCCTTGAGCTTCGGAGCGAAACCACCTTCGTCACCCACGGCGGTGCTGAGGCCACGGGCCTTCAGGACCTTCTGGAGAGCGTGGAACACCTCGGCGCCCATGCGGACAGCCTCAGCCTCGTTGGGAGCGCCGACCGGACGGATCATGAACTCCTGGAAAGCGATGGGGGCGTCGGAGTGGGCGCCGCCG
The DNA here is from genome assembly GCA_900316525.1 of uncultured Bacteroidales bacterium. Classification (GTDB taxonomy): domain Bacteria; phylum Bacteroidota; class Bacteroidia; order Bacteroidales; family UBA932; genus Cryptobacteroides. Next base: position 33,968 of record ONDF01000028.1, on the reverse strand, counting down.
TTGATGATGTTCATCATCGGGACCGGGAGGACATACGCGTTGGTGCCGCCGATGTAGCGGTAGAGCGGAAGACCGAGTTCGAGGGCGGCCGCCTTCGCGACAGCGAGGGAAACGCCGAGGATGGCGTTCGCGCCGAGCTTGGACTTGGTCGGGGTGCCGTCGAGATCGATCATGGTCTTGTCGATGGCGCGCTGGTCGGTGGCCATCATACCCACGACTGCCGGGGCGATAACCTCGTTGACGTTCTTCACAGCCTGGAGAACGCCCTTGCCGCAATAGCGGGAACCGCCGTCGCGGAGCTCGAGGGCCTCGTTCTCACCGGTGGAAGCGCCGGACGGAACGGCAGCGACGCCGACAACGCCGGAATCCAGGGTAACTTCAACTTCGATGGTAGGATTGCCACGGGAATCGAGAATCTCGCGACCGAAAACTTCAATGATCTGCATAATTTTTATGGAATTAAGTTGTTCTGCTTTCTATGAGCGCCGCAAATTTACGAAATTAATTGCACATTATCAACGGACGCGGTACACCTCGATGCCCGTTGTCGCTTTCTTTCCCATCACATATTCTTCCAGCGACTTCTGCTCCACGACCACCTTCATCGGCACCGTCGACGCATGGATGAATGTCACCGGCTTGCCGGGTTCCGCCAGCGCGATGCCGCAGTGCGAGATGTCCAGCCCGTCGACCCGGGTGTTGAAGAAGATGATATCGCCGCTGCGGATGCCCCCGAGCGCCTTTTTCAGGGCCGATTTGGGGATGTAGGCCGATGTCTCCGCGTTGATCCGGTCCTCGATGACCTCGATCGCATGGACATCCGTCATCCGCGCGTAGGCGTCCGGATGCATGGACATATAATGCACCGGATGGTCCAGGTCGACGCCCCCGAGCGAGCCGGAGATGTTCTCCACCGTCCCGCGCTTCTCTCCCTGCCGGGCCCATTCGGTCGTGTAGTGCAGCCGGTCCTCATACCGGGAGCAGACGCCGTCGCGGTAGCGGCTGTGCAGGAGCTCCGAGGCGAACGCCTCGAAATCCCCCTCCTGCCGCGCCGCGCGAACGAGCCCCAGGCACGTTTCCACGAACAGGATGCAGTCCGTCCGCGTGAGGTAGATGCACAGCTTTTCCTCCGGCAGCTCCTCCAGCGTCCCAGCCACGTACGGCTGTCCGAGCAGGTCCTTCGCGGCCCGGACCATCTGCGCGCCCGGCTCCTCGCCGGGGTGCGCCCGCAGGTCCGCGAGCACCCGCTCCGCCAGCGCCCGGTCCTCCGGCGTCGTCACATAATCGACCGCCGCCCGCTTCGGCTGCCCATGGCAGGCGGCCATGGAAAGGAGGAGGGCGAGTATCAGCGTGAACTTTTTCATGGGCTTAGAAATATTTCTTCTCCTGCCGGTACAGGGCGACGAAGATGAAGATCAGGATGGTGAAGGCCCAGAGGGACGAGCCGCCGTAGCTCAGCAGGGGCAGGGGAATGCCGATGACGGGCATCAGGCCCACGGTCATGCCGATGTTGATGAACAGGTGCATGAAGATGCACGAGGCGACGCAGTAGCCGTAGATGCGGTTGAAGCTCTCCCGGCAGCGCTCGGCGTCCAGGATGAGCCGGACGATCAGGAAGACATACAGGAGGATGACCACCAGGCACCCGAAGAAGCCCCATTCCTCGCCCACGGTGCAGAAGATGAAGTCCGTCGTCTGCTCCGGGACGAAGCCGAACGCGGTCTGGGTTCCCTGCAGGAAACCCTTGCCGGTGAGGCCGCCAGAGCCGATGGCGATCTTGGACTGATTGACGTTGTACCCCACGCCCGCGAGGTCCTCCTTCATCCCGAGGAGCACCTCGATGCGGGAGCGCTGGTGGTCCTGCAGGATGTTCTCGAAGATGTAGTCCGTGGAGAAGACGAGGGCGACGCCGATGACGAAGGCGGCGAGGGACAGGCCCAGGAAGCCGTCCTTCCGGTTGAAGGCGCGGATGCCCAGGAAGGGCAGGACCAGGAAGCTCAGGGCCAGGAGGATGTACAGCGGCTTGACCTTCAGCAGGAAGGCCCACCGGTAGGCGTCGCTTTCGCCCGCCTTCGGCACCCAGGTCACGCGGTCCATCCAGTCGATATGGGCCTGGATCCCATCCTGCAGCAGCCCCCAGAGCTGGGGCAGGAACGCCATCAGGGTGACGAACCCGAGGCCGATGCCCAGCCGCGGCCAAAGCTCCTTGCGCGGCCCCCGGAAGGCGTTGGAAACGGTCAGGAGGCCGATGAGGATGAGGATGGAGGTATACGGGCTGAGGGTGAGCGTGGTGATGAACAGCAGGATGACGAGGCCGATCAGGGCGAGCCACCAGCCGGAGAATCCCTCCCGGTACAGGACGAAGATGAAGCCGGCGTACACGAGGGCGGAACCCGTCTCGCTTTCCAGGACGATGATGCCCATCGGGATGGCGATGATGGCCGCGACCAGCAGGAAATCCTTCCACTCGCTCAGCTTGAAGTTCTGCCGGCTCATCACGGTCGCCAGCAGGAGCGAGGTGGTAATCTTCGATATTTCAGCGGGTTGGAACTTGACAGGCCCCAGTTCGAACCACGAATGGGACCCCTTCACGTCCTTGGACACGAATATGACGAGGACAAGCAAGGCGCACACCGCCAGGTACATCGGTACTGACGCGCTTTCCCAGAAACGGGGCGGGAGGACGAAGAGGATGAAGCCGGCGAGCCCGAACGAGGTGAGCATCCACACGAACTGCTTGCCGCAGCGGAAGTTCCAGTCGATGATGGAGGTCGGGTTCTCGGAATGGATGGACGCATAGATGTTCACCCAGCCGATGAGCACCAGCAGGATGTACACCGTGATCAGTTTCCAGTCGATGGACTGTTTCAGGCCGCGCTTATGGGTGTTCTCGCCGATCATCTTCCTAATCCTTCTTGACGCGGGACATCAGGTTCGCTTCCTTCATCCGTTTCTCGAGGTCCGTGCGCTTCACTTCGCCGTTCAGGTACTTCTCCACCATCAGCGACGCCATCGGGGCCGCATAGGTGGCGCCGAAGCCGCCGTTCTCCACGTAGGCGGCGATGGCGATCTTGGGATTGTCCATCGGCGCGAAGCAGATGAACACGGAATTGTCGGCGCCGCGCGGGTTCTGCGCCGTGCCGGTCTTGCCGCACACGTCCAGCCCGTCGATGTGGGCGACCCAGGCGGTTCCGCCCATGCCCGCGCCGGAATTGACCGCCCGCCACATGCCCTTGATGACCTTCGGGAAGTGCTCCAGGGACACCTTCGTGTACTGCTTCTCGTAGTACTTCGGGTCGATCTCCACGCCTTCCGAGGCCTTGATGATGTGGGGGATGTAGTAGTAGCCCCGGTTCGCGACCGTCGCGCACAGGTTCGCCAGGTGCATCGGCGTGGCGAGGATCTCGCCCTGGCCGATGGACAGGGAAATGACCGTGGTGGAGTTCCAGCGGCCTTTGCCGTAGGCGCGGTTGTACGTCTTGGAGGTGGGGATGCTGCCGCTCAGCTCGTTCGGGAAGTCGGACCCCAGCTTGGTGCCGAAGCCGAAGCTCGTCACCATGTCGTGCCAGTGGTCCAGCGCCGCGCCGTAGTCCCCTTCGAACTTGCGGTTGTCCAGGATGTTCTTGAGCACGTAGCAGTAGTACGCGTTGCAGGACATCATGATGGACTCCTCCATGTTCAGGGGCGATTTATGCCCGTGGCAGCCCAGCTTGTGCCCGGCGCCGAAATGGTAGCCGTGGCTGCAGGGATACGTCATTTCCGGCCGCAGCACGCCTTCTTCCAGGCCCACGAGCCCGTTCACCAGCTTGAACACCGATCCCGGAGGATAGGACGCCTGGACGGCGCGGTTGTACATGGGCCGGTACGGGTCCGCCAGGATCTCCTGGTAGTATTTGCCGATGTCGGCGAGCTGGCTCACGTCGATGCCCGGGGAGGACACCAGCGACAGGATCTCGCCCGTCCCCGGCTCGATGGCGACGATGGCGCCCACCTTGTTCCGCATCAGCTCCTGGCCGTACTGCTGGAGCTGCGCGTCGATGGTGGTGACGATGTCATGGCCCGGGACGGCCTCCTTGTCGAACTCGCCGTCCTTGTAGGGCTGCTCGATCTGGTTCTTGGAGTTGCGCAGGAAGATGTGGTATCCCTTCTCGCCGCGGAGGTCCTTTTCGCGGGCCGCCTCGATGCCGGTCTTGCCGGCGTAGTCGCCCGAGCGGTACTCGCCCGGATGGCTGTCCATGTAGTTCTGGTCCACCTCGGACACGTAGCCGAGGAGGTTGCCGCCGGCGTTGATCGGGTAGTCGCGGATGCCGCGCACCTGGCCTTTGAAGCCGGGGAAGCGGTACTGGACCTCGGCGAACTTGTTGTAGGTCTCGGCCGGGATCTGCTTGATCATCGTGACGCTCTGGAAGCCGATCTTCCGGCGGTTCTTCCGGTACTCCTGCATCTTGCCGCGGATGAATTCCACCGTGGTGTCCAGGGCGGCCGCCAGGCCGACGGTGTCGAACTCCACCTTCTCCAGGTCGCGCGGGTTCACCAGGATGTCGTAGGCCACCTTGTTGCCCACCAGGATGTTTCCGTTCCGGTCGTAGATGACGCCGCGGGTGGGGTAGATGATCTCCCGGACCGTCGTGTTGTTGTCCGCGTCGATCTTGTAGTGGTCGTCCAGGACCTGGATGGAGAAGATTTTCGCCAGGAGGATGGCCGCCACCACCCCCAGGCCGATGAAAAGACGGGTGCTTCGGGGATCGATGCTCATTTGCGGTTGTCGGGGGCCAGGATGTCGATGACGAGGAGCGAGAGCGCCCATCCCGCCACGAGCGAGACGCCGAAGCGGATGGCGTTGAAGGCGAGGGTCCGGGTACCGGCGCCGTCGGCCCAGATGTAGATCGCCAGGAAGAGCGCCTGCACGAGGAAGACGGCGAGCGCCACCTTCCCGAAGCCGTTCTTGCGCACGGAGAAGTCCTCCTTGCGGGCGAACAGCTCATCGCCGAAGATCAGGCGGATGACCTCCTTCCGCACGAAGGCGACCGGGACGAGGGCGAGGGCGTTGAGCCCGAGGAGCCCCTCGGACAGCAGGTCCACCGCGCTGCCGGTGGCGAAGGCGAGGAGGAGCGTCCAGAACGTCGGGAGCCGCAGCGGCACGCACAGGATCAGCACGGGGAGAATCGAGAGCGTGAGGTACGGCGACAGGTTCAGGTAGTTGCAGATGAGCATCTGCACCGCGACCAGCAGCAGGAAGACGAAGTAGTAACTGCCCTTTCTCATAGGTCGAAATCCTCCACTTCGTCAAAGGCCGTGTTATGGACGACGGTCACATAGCGGATGGCCGTGAAATCCTGGAAAAGGTCCACCCGGATCTCGTTGGTGGCGCCGTTGATCACGCGGGCGTCCCCGGCCACGCCGAGCGGGATGTCCGGCGGGAACATCAGGGAGTGGCCGCTGGTGTAGACGGTGTCGCCCACGGCGTATTTGTACTGGAGCGGCACTTCCTGGAGGATGGCTCCGTGGGAGCTCTTCCCGTCCCAGACCAGCAGGCCCGTCGCGCCGTCTTCGCCGAAGCGGCCGCTGATGGAGATGTCGCTGTTCTGGAAGGAGAGGGCGTAGCAGTGGTGGGCGCTGACCGCGTCCACGATGCCCACGACGCCGCTGCGGGTGATGATGCCCGACTTCTCCTGGATGCCGTCCTCGAATCCCTTGTTCAGGATCATGTAGTTGTGCTGCTTGTTGCGGCTGATCTTGATGACCTCGGCCGGGATGTAGTCGAAGCCGCGGATGCGGCCGCGGGCCACCCCGAGCGAATCCACCCGGCGGTCGTGCGCGCCGGCGCGGAGGCCGTCCAGCTCCTCGCGGAGCTGCTGGTTCTCGAGGACGAGGTCCTCGTTCGTGCGTTTCAGGCTGAAGTAGCTGGAAATGGCCTGGGTGCTGCCCCAGACGGTTCCCATCACCCCGTGCGCCGCGCGGGCGATCCAGATGCGCTGGAGCTCCGCATTGCGGTAGAGCAGTTGCAAAGCAGCAACCTCCAGGAGAATGAAGGTTGCCGCACTGATGATCCGGGGGAGGAACTTCCGCTCTTTGGGCATATTACCGCATCAAGAAAGAGTAGTTGTCCGTGTTCTTGAGGGCGATGCACGTGCCGCGGGCCACCGCGCGGAGCGGGTCCTCGGCCACATGGAACGGAATGTTGACCTTTTCGGTGAGACGCTTGTCCAGGCCGCGCAGCAGGGCGCCGCCGCCGCTGAGGAAGATGCCGTTCTCCACGATGTCGGAGTAGAGCTCCGGCGGCGTCTGCTCGAGGACCTGCTGGATGGAGGTCTCCAGGCGGGCGATGGACTTGTCCAGGCAATGGGCGATTTCCTGGTAGGGGATGAGGGCCTCGACCGGGTGGCCGGTCATGAGGTTCGGACCCCGCACGAGGAAGGGTTCGGGTTCGGCGTCCAGCTCGGGAAGGACGGAACCGACCGCGATCTTGATCTTCTCCGCGGTGGTCTCGCCCACGCGGATGACGTGCTGCTGGCGCAGGTAGTTCTGGATGTCGGCCGTGAAGACGTCGCCGGCCACGCGGATGGAATCCTGCTGGACGATACCGCCGAGAGAGATGACGGCGATCTCGGTGGTGCCGCCGCCGATGTCGACGACCATGTTGCCCTTCGGCGCCTCGACGTCCAGGCCGATACCGAGGGCCGCGGCCATCGGTTCGAAGATCAGGTAGACATCGCGGCCGCCGGCGTGCTCGGAGGAGTCGCGGACGGCGCGGATCTCCACTTCCGTGGAGCCGCAGGGGATGCCCACGACCAGCTTCAGGTTCGGGGCGAAGAGGCTGCGGTGCCGGGCGTTGACCTGGCGGATGAAACCGCGGATCATCATCTCGGCCGCGTTGAAGTCCGCGATCACGCCGTCGCGCAGCGGACGGACGGTGCGGATGCCGGGGTTCGTCTTCTCATGCATGAGCTTGGCCTTCTGGCCGAGGGCGATGCATTTGTTGGATGTATTGTCGATGGCGACGATGGAGGGCTCGTCCAGCACGATCTGGTCGTTCTGGAAGATGACCGTGTTGGCCGTGCCAAGGTCCATTGCGAGCTCCTGGTTCAGGAAACGGAATGCCATATAGTTATCTTTAAATTTGACAGAATGGAATTGAGTCCAAAATTACGAAAAAAAACTATATTTGCATAAAGAAATTTGTCGAATGGAACGAAAAAAATACCTCGTCGTGACCGCCGGCGGATCCGGTACCCGGATGGGTTCGGACCTGCCCAAACAGTTCCTTGAACTGGGAGGCCGCGCCGTGCTCCAGCGGACCATCGAACAGTTCCTGGAGGCCTGCCCCGGCATCAAGGTCGTCACGGTCCTCCCCGAGGCGCACATGGCCTGGTGGCGGCAGTATTGCCGGGACCGGAACTTCAACTGCCCCCAGCGGCTGGTCAGCGGCGGTTTCACCCGTTTCCACTCGGTACGGAACGCCCTCTCCTTCGTTCCCGACGGGGTGGTGGTCGCCGTGCACGACGGCGTCCGTCCGCTCCTGAGCCCGGCCCTCATCCGGACGATGTTCCAGCAGATGGAATCGGTCCGCGCCCTGGTTCCCGTGGTCCCTTCCGTGGACACGCTCGCCGTCCTGGACAAGGATGCGGACGGGACGCTGCGCGATTCCGGCGAGGAGGTGGACCGGAGCCGGATCTTCGGGGCGCAGACTCCGCAGATGTTCCGTTCGGAAGAGCTGAAAGCCGCGTATGGACAGGGCTTCGACCTCGCGTTCACGGACGACGCTTCCGTCGCCCGGAGATACGGAATTCCGCTCTCCTACATCGCAGGGGAGCGGAACAATATCAAGCTCACGACGAAGGAGGACTTAATCCTCGCGGAAGCTATTCTTCACCTTTCTTGTTGAGGCCGGTATAGGTCGTACTCTTGAAATCCTTCACCCAGACCTGGCGCTCGATGGGCTCGTCCAGGGAGATCATCGTGTCCGTGGACTGGATGTACGGGATCTTCTGGATGGTGTTCAGGAGCACCTCCATCAGGTGGTCGTTGTCCAGGCAGTACACCTTCGCGAGGATGGCGTAGCGGCCGGTCACGAAATGGCATTCCACGATCTCCGGGATCTTCTTCAGGTGGGCGATCACCTCCGGGTAGCGGGTGGATTCCGACAGGGAGATGCTGATGAAGGCGCAAACGTTGAGGCCGAGGGCCTGCGGCTTGACGAGCAGGCGGGACCCGGTGATGACCCCGTTCGCTTCCAGGCGCTTGACCCGCTGGTGGATGGCCGCGCCGGAGACGCCGCATTCACGGGCGATCTCCAGGAAAGGCATCCGCGCGTTCTTGACGAGGAAGGACAGGATTTTCTGGTCGATCTGGTCGATGTGATAGGTTGCCATGGTGTATCGGGATTACTTTTTAAAACTAACCACCACAAAAGTAAAAAAATTTTTTAAAACTTGTTCATTTTCGGGCAGGAAAAATAACGATTCACAAAAAAACGGCACCCGAAGATGCCGTTTTTATATGCGATTTGCCCCTGCCGGGGGCGCCAACTTTATTTTTTAAAGCGCCGGTGGCCCCTGGATGTGGGGGCTGAAGCTGCGATAATTGCCTGACAATCAGCCTCTGTGAGGGTGGTGACGTCGGTGCCCTTCGGAATCCGGTAGTTGTTTTCTCCCGATTTCAGATACGGACCGTAACGGCCGTTGACCAGCTGGATGGGCCCCCATTCGGCGATGACGGCGTTCGCCGCCGGCGTCTCGGGCGTTTCCTGAATGAGCTTGACACACTCTTCGAGCTTGATTTTGAGCGGGTCGGCATTGCGGGGGAGCTTGATGTTCCGCTCGCCGTACTTGAGGTAGGGACCGAAGCGGCCCTTGGTGGCGATGACCGGGATTCCCTCATATTCGCCCACGGTGCGGGGCAGTTCGAACAGTTTCAACGCCTCTTCCAGGGTGATGGTCTCGATGAGCTGGCCCTTGCCCAGGGAGGCGAACTGGCGGCGCTCGCCTTCGCCCTTCTGCACGTAGGCGCCGAACTTGCCGAAGGCGGCGGTCACCTTGTCCCCGTCGGGGGCGGTGCCCAGCTCGCGGTTCACGCGGCTGTATTCGCGGGCCGCGAGGACGCTCTCCACCTGCTGGTGGAACGGCTTGTAGAAGGCGCCGATGGTCTCGTTCCAGACCTTCTCGCCGTCGGCGATCTCGTCGAAGTCCTTCTCCACGTTGGCCGTGAAGTCGTAGTCCATGATGGTGCCGAAGTTCTTGACGAGGTAGTCCGAGACGATGATGCCGATCTCCTGGGGAAGGAGCTTGCCGCGCTCCGCGCCCACGGTTTCGGTCCGGGCCTTCTCCGTGATGGCGCCGTCCTTCAGGTGCAGGTCCGTCACCGGCATCTTCACGCCGTCCTTGTCGCCCTTGGTGACATAGCCGCGGCCGGTGGTGAGGGTGCTGATGATGGTGGCGTAGGTGGACGGACGGCCGATTTCCAGCTCTTCCAGCTTCTTGACGAGGGTGGCCTCGGAATAGCGCTGCGGGGGAACGGTGTACTTGCACTGGGCGGTGACGCCCTTCTCCTGCATGCGGTCGCCGACGTGGAGTTCGGGGAGGACCAGGTCGCCCTCTTCGGGCTCCTCGTCGTCCCGGCCTTCCAGGTACACTTTCATGAAACCGTCGAACAGCATCTCGGCGGCCTGGACGGCGTAGCGCTCGCTCCGGCGGTCGGAGGCGATGCGGATGGCGGTGTTCATCACGCGGGACTCGCTCATCTGCGAGGCGACGGTGCGCTTCCAGATCAGCTCGTAGAGCTTCTTCTCCTGCGCGGTCCCTTCGATGGACGTGTTCTCGATATAGGTGGGACGGATGGCCTCGTGGGCTTCCTGCGCCCCCTTGGCCTTGGTCCGGTACTGGCGCGGGTGGGAATACTCCTCGCCGAAATTGTCGAGGATGAACTTCTTCGCCGTGTTCAGGGCCAGGGAGGAGAGGTTCGTCGAGTCGGTACGCATGTAGGTGATCAGACCCCGTTCATAGAGCGTCTGCGCGACGCGCATCGTGGTGCCCACGGGGAAGTGGAGCTTCCGGGAAGCCTCCTGCTGGAGGGTGGACGTGGTGAACGGCGCGGCCGGGAACCGGGTTCCTTCCTTCTTTTCCAGGGTTTCGATCCGGTAGGCGGCGCCCACCGAGTCCTCGAGGAACTTCCGGGCGTCCGCCATCGACTCGAAGCGGGTGTCCAGCAGGGCCTTGACCTTCACGCCGGCCGGGGTCCCTTCCGGATGGAAGACGGCCTCCACCTTATAATAGGGAACGCTGCGGAAATCCATGATCTCCTTCTCGCGGTCCACGACCAGGCGCAGGGCGACGCTCTGCACGCGGCCGGCGGAGAGCTTGGGCTGGATCATCCGCCACAGGACGGGGGAGAGCTCGAAGCCCACGAGCCGGTCCAGCACGCGGCGCGCCTGCTGCGCGTCCACGAGGTTCCGGTCGATGTCGCGGGGATGCTGGATCGCGTCGAGGATGGCCGGTTTCGTGATCTCGTGGAAGACGATCCGGCGGGTCTTCGCCGGGTCCAGGCCCAGCGTTTCGGACAGGTGCCAGGAAATGGCCTCTCCCTCGCGGTCCTCATCGGACGCGAGCCACACGGTCTGGGCCGCGGCGGCGAGTTTCTTGAGGTCGGACACGACCTTCTTCTTGTCGGCCGGAACGACATATTCGGGCTGGAACCCATGTTCCACATCCACGCTCAGCTTCTTCTCCTGCAGGTCCCGGATGTGGCCGATGCTGGCTTTCACGAGATAGTCTCCGCCCAGGAACTTCTGAATGGTTCCCACCTTTCCGGGAGACTCGACGATCACTAAGTTTTTTCCCTCCATAATCTTCTGCTTTTACCTATTATTTTGCAAAGTAAGCGAGATTTCGGGCAATTTTCCAAATTTTCTGATTACTTTTGTAATTCAGTAATCCCAGCAAGACCTATGGTCTTGTACGCAATGAAAGAAATTTGAGATGACAGACAATACACGCAAGAAGATCGTCCGCTGGTTCTGGATCCTGATCCTGGCGCCGATCGCCCTGGTCTTCGTCCTGCTCGGGATCGTCTGGGCCTTCGCCGAGATCCCGACCATCGAGGAGCTGGAGAACCCGGACAGCAAGCTGGCCACCCAGGTCATCGCCGAGGAAGGCGAGATCCTGACGACCTACCATATCGAGAACCGTACCTTCGTGGGCTATGACGAACTGCCCCTGCATCTGGTGCAGGCGACGGTCGCCACCGAGGACGCCCGTTTCTATAGCCATTCCGGCATCGACATCCCCAGCCTGTTCCGCGTCCTGTTCAAGACGCTCCTCTCCCGCGACTCCAGCCAGGGCGGCGGTTCCACCATCACCCAGCAGCTGGCGAAGACGCTCTACCCCCGCAAGGAGCACGCCTCCAAGCTGGACATGATCTGGATCAAGCTCCGCGAGTGGATCACCGCGGTCAAGCTGGAGCGCAACTACACGAAGGAGGAAATCGTGGACATGTACCTGAACGCGGTCTTCTTCGGCTCCAATTCCTACGGCATCCAGTCCGCCTCCCTGCAGTTCTTCGGCAAGAACCCCATCGACCTGAAGGTGGAGGAGAGCGCCGTCCTGGTGGGCATGGTGAACAAGCCGACGCGCTACAACCCCGCCATCAACCCGGACAAGGCCCTGGAGCGCCGCAACCTGATCCTCGGCCGCATGCGGGACAAGGACTATCTGACGAAGGCGGAGTGCGACTCCCTCCGGCAGCTCCCCATTGAACTGCATTCCCGCGGCATGGACCGCACCACCGGCGTCGGCCCGTACTTCCGGGACATGCTGCGCCGGACGATGTCCGCCGAGCGTCCCCGCCGCAAGTCCTACGCCACCGTGGAGGACTTCCGCGTGGACTCCCTCGCCTGGGCCGACGACCCGCTGTACGGCTGGCTGAACAAGAACCTCAAGAGCGACGGTACGCCGTATGACCTGGACAAGGACGGCCTCCGCATCTATACCACCATCAACTACAAGATGCAGCGCTACGCCGAGGAGGCGATCGTCGAGCACCTGGGCCAGAACCTGCAGAAGGCCTTCTGGAAGGAGGTCCGCACGCGCAAGCACCCGCCGTTCTCGAACGACACGGACCAGAAGGTGATGGACATCGCCATGGACCAGGCCCGCCGCTGGAGCGACCGGAACCGGATGATGAAGGCCTCGGGCTATTCCGACGCGGAGATCGCGAAGAGCTTCTCCCAGAAGGTGCCCATGCGCCTGTTCACCTGGGAAAAGCCGGGCTACGTGGACACGCTCATGACCCCGGACGACTCCATCCGCTACTACAAGTCCTTCTTCCGGGCGGCCTTCATGGCCATCGAACCGCGCACGGGCCACGTCCGCGCCTACGTGGGCGGCCCCGACTACCGGTATTTCAAGTATGACAACGTCCGGCAGGGCAAGCGGCAGGTGGGCTCCACCGTCAAGCCCTTCCTCTATACCCTCGCGATGGAATCCGGCATGACCCCCTGCGACAAGGTGCTCAACGTCCCGCAGGTGCTGGTCGTGAACGGCGACCAGACCTGGACGCCGCAGGACCCGCACACCAGCGGGACCATGGTGGACCTCCGCTGGGGCCTCGCCCAGAGCTCCAACTCCGTGGCCGCCTGGCTGATGAAGCAGCTGGGCCCGGAGGCGATGGTGTCCATGATGCACAAGATGGGCATCGGCGGGCGGATCGACCCGGTCGTCTCCCTGTGCGTCGGCTCGGCGGACCTCTCCGTCTATGAGATGGTCACCGCCTACAACACCTTCCCGTCCGAGGGCGAGTACACCTATCCGCTCTTCGTCACCCGGATCGAGGACAGCGACGGCAACGTGCTCGGCCAGTTCTCCGACCGCCGCCACGAAGCCATCTCCCAGCGGGCCGCCTATGCGATGGTCCAGATGATGCGCGGGGTGGTGGACGGCGGCACGGGCTCCCGCCTGCGCTTCCGCTACGGCCTGTCCGGCGCCATCGCCGGCAAGACCGGCACGACCAACGACAACTCCGACGGCTGGTTCATCGGCTACACCCCCACCATCACGGCGGGCGTCTGGGTGGGCGCCGAGGACCGTTACGTGCACTTCTCCTCCACGGCGCTCGGCCAGGGCGCGAACATGGCCCTCCCGATCTGGGGCATCTGGATGAAGAAGGTCCTCGCGGACGGCACCCTGGGCATCTCCTCCAACGACGTGTTCCCGGAGGGGACGAACGTCTCGTTCTGCACCGGCGAGGAGGGAGAGAACTCGGCGAAGTCCGAGCTGGAAGATTATTACTTTGAATAAAACGGTTTTTCAACCTATGTCCCGATACCAATCCATCGCCGTCATCTACGGCAGTGATTCTTCCGAATGGGAGGTGTCTTGCCGGAGCGGCGAGTTCACCGCCTCCCGGATCGACGAATTCCAGTACGACGTCTACGAGATCTTCGCCCGCTTCGGCGACTGGAAGCTCGTGGCGATGCGGAAGGCGAATTCGATGCGGGTCCCGTTCCCGGAGGGCGCCCAGCCCCAGGTGGACAAGACCGATTTCTCCGTCCGCGTGCTGGGCGAGAAGGTCAAGTTCGATTTCGTGTACATCATGCAGCACGGCGCGCCGGGCGAGACCGGCCTCCTGCAGGGCTATTTCGAGATGCTGGGCATCCCGCACTCCTCCTGCAGCGCCTTCGTCACCACCGTGGCCTTCGATAAATACGCCTGCAAGAACTACCTGCGCGGGCTGGACTATGTAAAACTCGCGCCGGACGCCTTCATCCGCCTGGGCCAGGACGTGGACGCCTTCTCGGAGAAGACGGTCGCGGCCCTGGGCCTGCCCCTGTTCGTCAAGCCCACGAACGGCGGCTCCAGCTTCGGCATCACGAAGGTGACGCGGGCGGAGGACCTTCCCTCGGCCATCAAGTATGCCTTCAAGGAAGGGGAAACGGTCCTGGTGGAGAAGGGCATTTCCTCCGAGCATGAATTGACCTGCGCCGTCTACAACGACGGTACGGGCGTCCGGGCCCTCCCGATCATCGAGATCATCTCCGAGACGGGCTGGTTCGACTATGACGCCAAGTACAACGGGCTCAGCCGGGAAGTCTGTCCGGCGGAGGTCCCCGACGCCCTGGCGCAGCGGATCCAGGACATCTCCCGCCGCATCTACCGCCACCTGGGCTGCAAGGGCCTCGTCCGCATGGACTACCTGACGGCCGCGGACGGGATCTATTTCCTGGAGGTGAACATCATTCCGGGCATGACCAACGCTTCGCTGGTCCCGAAGATGGTCCGCGCCGCCGGGCTCAGCTTCACCGACTTCCTCACCCAGATCATCGAAAATTCCTAGCATATGCTCCTGTCCGAATTCCTGAAAGACGGGGTCGCGTCCCTGGAGAGCCTCTACCCCACGGCGGAGGCGAAGGCGGTCGTGCTCCAGCTCTGCAGCGAGATCCTGGGAACGAAGAACTACACCCACATCATCGAGCCGCAGTACCAGATCGACAAGAAGAAGGTGCAGCCCCTGGCCGAGGCGATGGTCCGGCTCCAGGCCGGCGAGCCCATCCAGTATGTCGTGGGCAAGACCGAATTCTGCGGCCATATCTTCAAGGTGGACAAGAACGTGCTGGTGCCGCGCCCGGAGACGGAGCTCCTGGTGCGCGAGGCGGTGAAGCTCGCCGCCCGCATCAAGCAGCGCCGCATCCCGTACGGCCGCTCCGCGGAACCGGTCCGCATCCTGGACCTCTGCACCGGTTCGGGCAACATCGCCTGGACGGTCGCCCTCGGCGTTCCCGGCGCCCGCGTGGTGGGCGTGGACAATTCGGAAGGGGCCCTGGACGTGGCCCGGAGCCAGAATTTCTCCTCCGAGATGAAGGCGACCGGCGCCCAGGCGCCCACGTTCGTCAACGCCGACGTGCTGGATCCGGAGCAGGAATTCAACTTCGGCGAATTCGACCTCATCCTCTCCAATCCGCCTTACGTGATGGAATCCGAACGGGGCCAGATGCGGAAGAACGTGCTGGATTACGAGCCGGCTTCCGCCCTGTTCGTGCCGGATGAGGATCCCCTCAAGTTCTACCGGGCCATCGCCCGCTGGTCGGACCGCTTCCTGGCGGCCGAGGGCAAGGGCCTGACGGAGATCAATGAAGTCCTGGGCAAGGAGACCGAGGCCGTCTTCAAGGAGGCCGGTTTCGCCCAGACGGACATCGTCAAGGACTTCTACGACAAGAACCGCTTCATTTTCTATACGAAGTAACGTGCCGGTTCCCCTGTCATTTCGACCGGAGCCGCAGGCGGAGCGGAGAAATCTCGAACTCCTCGCTCCCGCCCGGACGGCGGACATCGGCGTCGCGGCCGTCGACTGCGGGGCCGATGCCGTGTATATCGCCGGCCCGGCCTTCGGGGCGCGGCAGGCGGCGGGGAACCCTGTGTCGGACATCCGCCGGCTGTGCGGCTATGCGCACCGGTTCGGCGCCCGCATCTATGTGACTTTCAACACGCTGGTGTACGAGGAGGAGATCCCGCAGGCCCGGCGGCTGCTGCAGGAACTGCAGGACGCCGGCGTGGACGCGCTGATCGTCCAGGACGCAGCCGTGACGCGGCTCGCTCCGGAGGGGATGATCCTCCACGCCTCCACCCAGTGCGCCATCCGCACGCCGGAGAAGGCGCGTTTCACCGAGAGCCTCGGCTATGGACGCCTCGTGCTGGAGCGGGAGCTGTCCCTGGCGCAGATCCGCGCCGTCCGGGAGGCCGTCGACGCCGAGCTGGAATGCTTTGTCCACGGCGCCCTCTGCGTGTGCTACAGCGGGCAGTGCTACCTCTCGGAGCACCTGGCCGGCCGGAGCGCGAACCGCGGGGCCTGCGTGCAGGCCTGCCGGTCGCTCTACGACCTGGAAGACGCTGACGGCAAGGTGCTCGTGAAGAACAAGGCCCTGCTCTCCCTGAAGGATTTCAACCTCATCGGGCGGCTGGAGGACCTGGCGGAGGCCGGGGCCGATTCGTTCAAGATCGAGGGCCGGCTCAAGAGCGCCTCATATGTGCAGAACGTTGTCCGGGCCTATTCCGACGCGCTGGACGCCCTGGTCCGCCGGTATCCCGACCGGTACCGCCGGGCCTCGTACGGCACGCTCCGCGGCGGCTTCCGGCCCGATTTGAAGAAGACTTTCAACCGCGACTATACGGAACTGTTCCTGGATGGGAAACGCGGGGAATGGGCGGCGATGGACGCGCCCAAGTCGATGGGCGAGTACATCGGCACGGTGGACCGCCTGCGGGCGGGCGTCGTGACGGTCCGGCCGGACCGCCCGGGGCTGGCCCTCCACAACGGCGACGGCTTCGCCTTCGTGGGCCGGGACGGCGGCATCGTCGGGTTCCGGGGAGACGTGTGCGAAGGTTTCACCATCCGTTGCAAGGAGGTTCCCGGCCTGAAAGCGGGAACGCGGCTGTACCGGAACATCGACGCGGAATTCGAGCGCCGGCTCGAGGCGGGCCGGCCGGTCCGGGAAATCGGCGTGACGCTGCAGGCGCGGCTTTCCGCCGGCGCCCTGGCCGTCACCGCCGTCACGGAAGACGGCCGGCAGGCGTCCCTGGAGGTCCCGGCGCCCTTCGAGGCGGCGCGGGATGCGGACCGGATGCTGGAGACCGTGCGCGCCCAGCTTTCCAAGCGGTCGGGCATCTATGCCTTCTCGGCGGCCGGCGTGGAGGTGGCGGGCCCGGTTCCCTTCATGAGCGCCTCCTTCCTGAACGGCATCCGGCGCGACCTGGCCGAGGCCCTGGACGCGCAGCCGGTGCGGATGCAGCCGCTCCGCCGGGGCGCCGTGCGCCCCGACTCCGCGCCGGAAACATTGACCTATAAAGACAACGTCGCCAATTCCGTCGCCCGGGAGATCTATCGGGAGCGGGGGAGCGTTTCCATCGAGGAAGCCTACGAGCTCACCCACCGGGAGGGCGTCGAGTATATGCGGACGAAATATTGCCTGCGCCACGAGCTGGGCCTGTGCCCGAAGCAGAAGCCCGGCACCCGGCCCGCGCCGCTGTTCCTGCTCAACCAGGGCCGCCGCCTCCGCCTGGACTTCGACTGCGCGGCCTGCGAGATGACGGTCCGGTAAGGTCCGCGTTCAAATCAATTCCAGCACCAGTTCCACGTCACCGAAATGCCCGGTGACGCCGTTGTTGCGCTCAATGTAAGTCCGCGTGAGGGCGCCGCGCCAGATGATGTCGTCGCGCGCCCGCAGGGGAATTTCTATTTCGAATCCGTAGCTCCGCGAATTGTACTTGACCATGGCCGAGCATTTCCAGGTGGTCATGGTGCCGCCGTCGTCCTCGACCATCATGAAGGCGCAGTTGTCCAGCATCCCGGTCCATTCCGACACGAGGACGGCGTTGAAGTCCAGCACTTCGCCCACCTGCTTCCGCCGGACCACGATGAGGAAGTCCGTGATGGACGGCGCGTACAGCCGCATCTCCGCCTCCGTCGTGGCCGTGAAGTCCTCGATGGCGCCGCATTTCACCCAGACCTCCGCGCCGCCGCAGAACCAGCTGTCGAACTGCCGGTTGGCCTTGAAGGAGCGGAGGACCAGCGTCTGGACGTCCTTTTCGCCGGCCCGGGTGGCGGCGGTTCCGACCTTCGGGCGGACGAGGATGCTTCCGCCGCCCTGGCCCCAGTCCGGGTCCTCCCGCCGCCGCATCTCCAGGGACTGGTATTCCGCGTCCCGGTTGCGGTTGATGACCCACACGGGCCGTTCCCGGGCCATTTCCTCATCGACGACGACTTCTTCCACCGTGCCGTCTTCCTGCCGGATCCAGCCGACATTCTTCGTCTCCCGGCCGCCCGGGTCGAAGGTGATGACGGGGGTTTCATCTCCCTCGAACTCCTCCGAGAAAGGCCAGTAGATCTGCACGTCCGAGCCGGACAGGGCGTCCAGGAAAGCTTCCCCGTCCAGGGCGCGCGTCCCGTACTGTTTCCGGATTTCGGCGGCGAGCAGGTCCCGGAGCGGGGCCGGATAGGCCGCCACCCGGGTGGCCGGCGTCCCGCCGATGCCCGTGCCCGGGGTTTCGAACACCTGCCGCATGGGGTATTCCTCGTCGTAGCCGTTGCCGGACGAGGCGGTGACGGCGTCCCGGACTTCCGCCACCTGGGCCTCTCCGACCGGGACGGCGGCGAGGAGGCGCGCCACTTCGTCCAGCGTGAAAACAAGGGGTTCTCCCGGCTCGTCGGCGGGAGGATTGACGCGGTCCAGCCGCTCGCAGGCGGTGACCGCAAGGGCGCCGGCCAGGCACCCGAACAGGATCGTTCTCTTCATCTTTATCGTTCCGGATTTGCAGCCCGGCTCCACGGATACAAAGTACCGGAAAACGAGCCGTGTTCGCAAAAAGGGAAACGGATAAAGTTGAAAATCGGCCTCCCAATGGGCTGGAAGGCTGAAAACGGAGAAACTTTTTACGCAAAATTCCGCAAAAATCGCGTAAAAAGGGACGGTCGGGTGCAGGACGGGGCCAAGGCGGCCGGCAGGACGGCGGCATAGACCAGACTTCTCTTCATAGTCTTTGTTCGATTGGATCCTCATACAGGGCCTGCAGCCGGTGCAGTTCCGCCTTCAATTCCTCCGTGATGATTTCTGTCCCGGGGGTTCCGTACAGGTTTTTGAGCTGCAGCGGGTCCTGCTCCAGGTCAAAGAGTTCCCATTCGTCGATGTCGTTGTAGAAGTGCATCAGACTGTAACGTTCTGTCCGGACGCCGTAGTGGCGCCGGACTGAGTGCTCGGCCGGATACTCATAGAAATGGTAATAGAGCGATTTGCGCCAGCCCTTGCCTTCGGAGGTCATGACCCGGGCCGGTTTTTCCCCGCGCAGGAGCGGCAGGAAACTCTCGCCCTGGATGTCTTCCGGGACAGGCAGTCCGGCCATTTCCAGGATGGTGGGGGCGTAGTCAATGTTCTGCACGAACTCGTCGATATCGTTGGGCCGATGGCCGAAAGCGGCCCCCAGCACTTGTGTGCGGCCCTTGGCCGCCTTGACGGGCTTCCCGCCCGGCATCCGGACCAGCAACGGCGTACGGAAACTCTCCTCGTACATGAACCGCTTGTCGAAATACCCGTGTTCCCCCATGAAGAACCCCTGGTCGGAGGTGTAGATCACCACGGTGTTGTCCAGCAGACCGTGCTCTTCCAAGTAGTCATAGACGCGCCCCACGTTTCGGTCCACGGAGTGGATCACGCTGCAATAGTCGCGCATGTAGCGCTGATACTTCCACTCGTACAGCGCCTTCCCGGACAGGCTGTCCCGCTTGAACTGCGCGATGAGGGGATCGTAGTAAGCGTCCCACACCGCTTGCTGCGCCGCGTCCATCCGGCCCGGGACCAGCTCGCCGGGGGCGAGGTCCCGCCGGTACAGGTCGCGGCCGTATTCCTCCAGCCAGGGTTGTTCCGGCGTATGGATCTCATTCTCCCGGTCGGCCATCTTGAGGTCATAGACGACATTCATGTCGGCGATGATGCTCATTTCCTGCTTGGCGGCGGCTTCGCGGGTGGCGTAGTCGTCGTAGATGGTCTCCGGGAGCGGGAAGGTGACGTTGTCGAACCGGCCCAGGTCCTGCAGGTCCGGCATCCAGCTGCGGTGCGGGGCCTTGTAGTGGAGGAACAGGCAGAAGGGCTTGTCCGGATCGCGTCCCTCCAGCCATTCGAAGGCGACGTCCGTGGTGATGTCCGTGCAATAGCCGGGACGGACCACTCTTTCCCCGTTCCGGATGAACACGGGATTGTAATAGTCGCCCTGGCCGGTGAGGATGTCCCAGTAGTCGAACCCCGTCGGGTCGCTCACCAGGTGCCATTTCCCGACCATCGCCGTCTGGTACCCCCCGGCCTGCAGGAGTTTTGGGAGGGTCTGCTGGCTGCCGTCGAAGATGCCGTGCTCGTTGTTCGTGAACCCGTTGGCGTGGCTGTGCTTGCCGGTCAGCAGGCAGGCCCGGGAGGGACCGCTCAGGGAGTTGGCGACGAAGCTGTTCGTGAACCGGGCCCCTTCGTCGGCCAGCCGGTCGATGTGGGGCGTCCGTATGTACCGCTGGTCATAGGCGCTGATGGTCTGGTACGAATGGTCGTCGCACATGATGTACACGACGTTCAGCGGCTTTTCGGACGCCTTCTTCCCGCCGGCGCAGGAGCTCCCGGCCAGGGCGGCCGAGGCTCCTGTCAGCGTCAGGAACAGTTGGGATGCCTTCATTAATCTTTCCATTGATAGACCTTGATCCAGTCGACACGCAGTTCGGAAGGAAGTTCCTCCGGCCGGTCGACGCTTCCCACCCATTTCCCGCCAAGCTGGTTGGACAGGATCAGGTAGAACGGATAATCGGGCCACGGGAACTGGTAGTCCTTCCCTTCCACGCGGGGATAGGTAAGGGTCTTGATATCGTTGGTATACATGCAGATGCTGTCGCGGTAGACCTCCACGGCGTAGACGTTCCAGCCGTCCCGGTCGATGGCTCCCATCCCATAGTGGGGCGGATTGTCGCCGTCCACGTGGAGGGAGTAGTGGGAATGGACAGTCTGGTAGACGGAATCTTCGTGGTTGAGGTGTTCCATGATGTCCAGCTCGGCGTAGACGGGGTCCGGGACCTCCGCATCCGGCATCAGCCAGAGGGCGGGCCAGAAACCTTGCGCGCTGCTGAACTTTGCCCGGATTTCCGTCCTGGCCATCCGGAAGGATTTCTTTCCCTTGCTGTGGATGCCGCCCGTGACGAACGCGGTGGTGTCTTTCCCCGTCCCGTCATTGACTTTTCCCAGCAGGACAAGTTGTCCGTCCTCGATGCGGACGAGGTCGGAGCGGAGTGACATCATGTCGTTCCAGTCAGACTGTCCGTGTTCGACACGGGTCCAGTTCGCTTCCTGGAGGGTCGGACCATCGAAATCTTCCGTCCATACCAGGGTCCAGCCTTTGGGTGAAGGGGTACAGGCCAGGGCGGCCATGGCCAACAATAGGAGGGCGGCGTATGGTTTCATAGGCACAAGATACGAATTATTATGGGAATCGTTCTTACGCTGACAAAAATAAAGAATAATCCACAAAAAAGGATTATCTTTACACAAATAGACATGACCACATGCGAAACCTTTGCCTTTCCCTGGCCTTCCTGGCCGCTTTCCTGCCCCTTACTGCGCAAACCAAGATGGAACCCTGGCAGGACCCGAACGTTTTCGAAGAAAACCGGATGCCCATGCGGGCGACCTTCGTCACGGACCAGCAGCAGACGTTGAGTCTGAACGGCCTCTGGAAATTCCACTTCAATCCCACCATCGAAGGCCGGCTCCGCGGCTTCGAGGCCGTCGGCTTTGACGACACCGCCTGGGACGAGATTCCCGTGCCCGGCCTGTGGGACCTGAACGGCTACTGCGACCCGATGTATCTGAACGTCGGCTATCCCTGGCGCGGCCACTATGAGAACAACCCGCCGTATCCGGCCACGGAGCACAACTACGTGGGACAGTACCGCCGGACCTTCACCGTCGACAAGTCCTGGATCGGGAAGCAGATCTGCCTGAACATCGGCTCCGCCACCTCCAACGTCCGCGTGTGGGTGAACGGAAAAATGGTGGGGTATAGCGAAGACAGCAAGCTGGAAGCCCGCTTTGACCTGACGAAATATGTCCACGCCGGCGAGAATACCATCGCCCTCGAGATCTTCCGCTGGTGCGACGGCACCTACCTGGAGGACCAGGATTTCTGGCGTTTCGCCGGTATCGCCCGCGGGGTGGAGGTCTATACCCGCGAAAAGGAGCGGATCGAGGATGTCCACGTCACCGGCTGGGCCGACGGCCGCCTGAAGGTCCATGTCGAGGTGACGAGGGGTATTGAGGGCGTAAACATGGAGGTTTTGGGACTCTCTGATTTTGACAATATTCATATCGACGGGATCAAGCCGAAAAAGGGCGTGGTCGATATCGAGGAGGAGATCTTCGAGCCGGCGCTCTGGACTGCCGAGACCCCGAATCTGTATACCCTCCGGGTCCTCGCCTATACGAAAAAGGGAATAGCCGAAAGTTTGGAAATCCCGTTCGGCTTCCGCACCGTGGAGATCGTCGGCAACCAGCTGCTGGTCAATGGAAAGCCCATCCTCATCAAGGGCGCCGACCGGCACGAGCTGAGTCCCACCGGCGGTTACAACGTTACCGAGGCAGAGATGATCCGCGACATCCGGATCATGAAGGAACTGAACATCAACGCCGTCCGCACCTGCCACTATCCCGACGATCCGCGCTGGCTAGCCCTGTGCGACCGGTACGGCCTGTATGTCGTGGACGAGGGCAACATCGAGTCCCACGGCATGGGTTACGGCCCGGCGACCCTGGGCAGGAACCCCCTCTTCGCAGCCGCCCATCTGGTCCGCGACAGCCGGATGGTCCAGCGCGACTTCAACCATCCGTCCGTCATCGTCTGGAGCATGGGCAACGAAGCAGGCGACGGCCCCAACTTCGAGGCCTGCTACGACTGGATCAAGGCCTATGACCCGTCCCGCCCCGTGCAGTACGAGCGCGCCCTGACCCGGAACGGCGAAAGCCATCGCTACACCGACATCTACTGCCCGATGTACGCCTCTCCGGATGACATCCTCCGGTATCTGAAGAAGGGAACGAAGCCGTTCATCCAGTGCGAGTACGCGCACGCGATGGGCAATTCGATGGGTAATTTCAAGGAGTACTGGGACATCGCCCGCAGCGAGCCCGGCTGCCAGGGCGGCTTCATCTGGGACTTCATGGACCAGGCCCTCCGCTGGCCGTCCGACAAGCCCGGAACGGACCACATCTACATCTTCGGCGGCGACCTGAACGACTACGACCCGTCCGACGGCTCCTTCAACTGCAACGGTGTCATCGCCGCGGACCGCACCCTGCATCCGCACGCCTACGAGGTCCGCTACCAGTACCGCAACATCCTCACGACGGCGGGCGACAAGCCGGGTGTCGTGAACATCCATAACGAGAACTTCTTCACGGACCTGTCCCGCTATCGCCTCGTGTGGACTTTGGAGGCCGATGGCGAGCCTTTCCGGACCGGTACCGTCGAGAACCTGGATGTCGCCCCGCAGGCGACGAAGACGGTCGACCTGGGCATCGGCAGCCGGCCCGAAGAAGGCCGGGTGATTACCCTGACCGTCCGGTATCAATTGAAGGAGGCCGAACCGCTGCTGCCCGCCGGCTTCGAGGTGGCCTATGACCAGCTGGTGCTGGCCGATGCACCCGCCCTCCCCATCGGCACGTCCGAGCCGGTCCCGGGGACCGTGAAGGCCGGCGAGACCGCTTCGGCCTATACCTTCAGCGGCACGCTCGACCGTCCCGGCACGCTGTGCACCCGGTATGCGACCTGGGAGGTCACTATCGACAAGAACCTCGGCGCCCTGACCTCGTATAAGTTGGACGGCAAGGAGATGATTTCCGGACCCATGCTGCCGTGCTTCGACCGCGCCCTCGTCGAGAACGACCTCGGCGCCCGCTTCCAGAACCGCTTCGCCCTCTGGCGGAACATCAAGTTCCAGGTGGCGTCCGTCGCCGCGAAGCCGGTCGGGAACGCCTGCCAGGTGGACGTGGCGTTCGCGCCCATCGACGGGAAGGGAATTGTGAAGGTGGCCTATCTCGTGGACCCGAGAGGCACGGTGGCCGTGTCCGAGTCCCTGGAGGATGCCGGCGGCCTGTCCGAGGCCCAGTACCTCTTCCGCTTCGGTATGCGCTTCGCGATGCCCGGCCAGTATTCCGACCTGGATTTCTTCGGCCTGGGCCCGTGGGAGAACTATGCCGACCGCCACAGCGCCGCCCTTCTCGGCCGCTACCGCCAGCGGGTGGAGGACCAGTACCACTACGGGTACGTCCGCGCGCAGGAGTCCGGCACGCACACCGGCATGCGCTGGATGAACATCCTGGACGAGTCCGGCACCGGCCTGAAGCTCTGCGCGCCGACGCCCTTCTCCGCCTCCGCCCTCCCGTTCAGCCTCGAGGACCTGGACACCCACGTCCATTCCCTGGAACTCAAGGCCAAGGCCCATGAGAACGAGCGCTCCCGCGGGACGACCTACGTTCATATGGACCTGGCCCAGATGGGCGTCGGCGGCATCACGTCCTGGGGCACCTGGCCGCTGAAGGAGTATCTCCTCCCGGCGAAGCCTTACGATTTCGTCTTCACCCTGTCGCCGGTTTTCGACGACGTCCGCTAGCGTACAAACAAAAACCCGGCTCTTTCGAGAGTCGGGTTTTTTCGTTGGATAAATAGGAAGTTCTTACTTCTGCAGGGCACCGAGCTGCTGGGTGGCCTGAGCGGCATACTTGGCGTTGCCGGAGAGCTTCTTGTAGTATTCGATGGCGGTAGCCTTGTCACCGGCCTTCTGGGCGGTGGCGGCGATGGTGAACATCACGTCGGCGGCATCCTTCGCGTTGGGATCGACCTCGAGGTACTTCTTGTAGGCCTCGATGGCGGCCTTGCTCTTGCCGAGCTTGGTGTTGGCACTGGCGATGAGCTTGTAGGCGTTGGCGCTCTCCGCGTAGCTGTTGGCCTTCTCGAGGGCGGCGATGGCGTCGGCGCTCTTGTTCGCCTTCACGAGAGCCATGCCTTCCTTGAGGAAGAGGTTGGAGAGGAGCTTCTTGGCCTGGTCTTCCTTGCCGTTGGCGGCGGCGGCCTCGAGAGCGGCGACGGCGTTGTCGTTGTCACCGGCCTGCATCAGGGCCTGGCCGTAGAGGAGCTGGGTCTGGCCATCCTCGGGGACGAGGGACACGGCGCCCTTGAAAGCGGCGGCGGCGCCCACGAAGTCCTTGGCCTTCATCAGGGCAGCGCCCTTGCGGGTATATGCGGTAGGAACGAGATCCTTGGCCTCGACGGCAATCTCCTCCTGGCCATAGCCTTCGGCCACGCCGGCGGCCTCCTTCAGGGTCTCGAGGGCCTCGTCATACTTGGACTCGTTGATCTGCTCCTTGGCGATGGAAACCATGGTCTGGGGAATGATCTTCTTGCACTGGGCGATCATCTCGGCGGCTTCGTCGGCGGAGCAGGCCTCGAACTGGGTGAGGGCGCTCTTGAACTGGGCCAGGGCCTCGACCTTGTTGGACTCAAGGGTCTGGGCGCCCATGTTGAAGGTTTCCACAGCGGCGCTCATGTCCTGAGCGGAAGCGATTCCTGCGGCGAGTGCGAACGCCGCAACGGCGACAAATAATCTTTTCATCTTTCGTTCGGGTTTATTTGTTAATACTTATAATTCTTGCCGTTTGCACGCATTTTGCAAAAGTAGCAAATTTTATTGTTAATTTTGCAAAGTCATTGCGTTTATTCCATGTCAAACCGACTTTTCCATATCCTTCTCGGCCTGGCTCTGCTGACAGTTTCAAGAACTGTGCCAGCGCAGACGCTTCCCTCCCTGCCGGTGGACGCGAAGATACAAAAAGGGTCCCTCCGCTGCGGGGTGGCCTACTATATGGTCAAGAATGACGAGCGCAAGGGCTATGCCGATTTCGCCGTGGTGCGCCGCGGCGAAGCGCCCACCCGCGCGGTGGAGGAATCGCTGGAAACGGCGTACCTGTCCCGCAACGGGATCGGCCCCCGGCCCGGCGGCTATTACCGGGATTTCGACGGGTCCACGGTCCTGCACCTGGACCGCGTCCCGGTGTATGACGCCAATGCGCTGGATTCCACCCTGCTCGTGACCTTCGCCCAGGTGGCGGCCTCGTCCGCCGCGGAGGCGGTCATCGTGGCCGGCGACATCGACCCGGCCGAATTCAAGAAGAAGATGGACATCTTCTCGATGATGGTCCCGCAGCACTTCGTGGAGAACAGCCAGGGTCCCGACTATGTGTGGGAACCGTCCGTGATGCCGTCCATCCTCCTCCGCAACGAGCCGATGGGGGACCGGGGCGTCGTCCGGGTCGCCTATTCGGCCCCGCGGACGCCGCATGAGCTGATGAACACGGCCCAGGCCCTGGTGATGGGCATCCTCAGCCGCGAGTTCCGGACCATCGCCGTCCGGCGGATCGAGCGGAACCTGCGCGATGCGGGCATCCCGTACGGCCGGCTGGACTTCCAGTATCTGAACAGCACCGAGACCGGCGGCGACGAGGAGTATTCCGTGGAGGTCCAGACGGACCGCGACCACCTCGAGGCGGCGATGAAGATCGTCTCCGGAACCCTCGCGGGCCTGGACGGCTTCGGAGTGCCGGTGCAGGAATTCACCGACGCGAAGAAAGTGATGATGGCCGAGATGCTTCCCCGGGGGAACACGCCGCTGACGAACCGGCAGTATGTGGACCGCTGCGTTTCCCACTTCCTGTACGGCGCCAACCTGGCCCCTTACAGCGAGGAAACGCGTCTTTTCGCCCGGAAGAACGTGCCCGACAGCACGGAAACCCGCCTGTTCAACCAGTTCGCGAATTCCCTCCTGAGCCAGCTGTCCAACCTGACGCTGGAGTACCGCGCCCGCCTGGACACGCTGGACGAGGACAACGCCCTGTTCCAGTACAACCTGGCCTATCTGTACGGGTCCACGTTCAAGGAAGCGAAGGATTACTCCTGGCAGCGGGACACCTCCGGCCTGGAGGTGGACTGCCCGAGGATCAAACTCAAGGAAACCAAGCCCGAACCCGTCTCCGGCGGTGTCCTGTGGACGTTCTCCAACGGCATGCGGGTGGTCTACAAGCAGGTTCCGGGCGGCCGGACCTTCCAGTATTCGCTGCTGATGGGCAGCGGTCTGTCCGGCGCCAGCGGCCTGACGGAAGGGGAGGGCGGCTATTTCGGGGACATGCTGTCCCTGTATGACGCCGGCGGCCTTTCCGCCCCCGATTTCCGCGACCATCTGGCCGTGAACGGCATCCGCATGGACACGCAGGTGGCGATGACCTATACGTCCATCCATGGGGAAGCGCCGTCTTCCAAGCTGCCCACGCTCCTGAAGGCGCTGCTCGCCCTCGCGAACGGGCGGACGGTGAACCGGGGCGAGTTCGATATCCTCCTCCGCAATGCGAGATGGGCCCGGGAACCGGTGGACAACCGGCTCTACGCGATGATGTATCCGGGCTTCAGCTATTCGGCGAAGAAATATGCGACGGGACTGAATCCGGGCACGCAGGCCAAGGCCGCCCAGTTCTACGAGTCCCTGTTCTCCCGGATGAACGACGGGATGCTGATCCTTGTGGGCGACGTGGACGAAGCCACCGTGCGCCGCGTCCTGCTCCGGTATCTCGGCGGGTTCCGCACGCAGCGCGGGACCGCGGCCCGCAAGTCGGTCCGCTACCAGCCGCGCCCGGGAACCGTGACGAAGAGAGAGGAAGGCGGCCGCAAGGGCGTCTATGTGCGCCTGGATGCGG
Organism: uncultured Bacteroidales bacterium; assembly: GCA_900316525.1. Lineage (GTDB taxonomy): Bacteria > Bacteroidota > Bacteroidia > Bacteroidales > UBA932 > Cryptobacteroides. The sequence continues at coordinate 6,667 of ONDF01000028.1, read as the reverse complement.
AGTATCCGCTGTCCGGGATCAATTATGCCGCGGCCGAGGTCGCGGTCGAGGCGCTCCGCCGCCAGCTGGTCCGCTCGCTCGACGGGACGGGGATGTCGGTGGAGGTTACCTCCGGCTTCCATACCTATCCCCAGGAGCGGCTGTGGATGTTCCTTTCCTGCGAAGGGGGAACGAACCTCGACGCCGTCCGGGAAGGGATCCAGAAGGCGGCGAAGACCACCCTGTCCGCCAAGGACCTGAACGCCTTCAAGGCGGCGGCCCTCGCCGGGATGAACCAGGAACTGGCCGAACCGGAAACCATGGTGGAGGCGCTCGTCGCCCGCTATGGCATCGGCAAGGACCTGGTCACCCATTATAAGGAAAGCGTGAACGGCGTCACCGCCGCCCGCATCTCCGAGATGTTGTCCGCCCTCGCGGCCGGTTCGACCGCGGAAATCGTCATCGAGTAAATGGGACACAAGCGACCGTTCGGAACCATCATGGAAATCGGGGACATCCTTGTGTCGGAGGATGTGATCCTGGAGTATTTCGCCTGCGACTATCCCGTGTGCAAGGGAAAGTGCTGCATCGTCGGCGACAGCGGCGCGCCGCTGAAGGAAGAGGAACTGGACCCCATCGAGGTCAATTATGACGCGTTCGCGCCCCTGATGCGCCCGGAGGGGCGGCAGGCCGTGGACGAGAAGGGGTTCTTCGAGATCGACCGGGACGGCGACCTCGTGACGCCGCTCGTGCCCGGCAGCGAGGAATGCGCCTTCTGCCACTTCGAGGACGGCAACTGCTTCTGCTCCATCGAGCGGCAGTTCTTCGCCGGCAAATCGACCTTCCGGAAGCCCATCTCCTGCCAGCTGTATCCCATCCGCGTGGTGCAGTTGCGCAACGGCGGGCAAGGCCTGAACCTCCATCGCTGGGACATCTGCAAGTGCGCGTTCGAGAAGGGGCGGCGTGAGGGTATCCGGGCCTATCAGTTCCTGAAGGAACCGCTCATCGCCGCTTATGGACAAGACTTTTATGACGCGCTCTGCGCCGCCGCGGAGCAGGTGATCGCCCAGGAATAAGGCCTATGGACAGTTTGGATATCCGTCGCGGGGAACAGGTCGCCCTGGTGGGCGACAACGCCTCCGGCAAGAGCCGGCTCGCCTCCGTCTTCGCCGGCCGCAATGCCGCGAAATACATCACCTTCCGGGATTCGTACGGCAGCTACGGCGACCGCAATTTCTTCATGCAGCAGCGCTGGAATCTCTTCACGCTGGAAGGCGACCCGCCTTCCGTGGGGGAGGCGCTGCACCAGGATGCGGTCGAAAGCAAGGACCCGGAATCCGCGCTCCGGCGGGTGCGGGAACTGACTGCCCTGTTCTCGATGGAACCGCTGCTGGACAAGCCCCTGGTGACGCTTTCTTCGGGTGAGCTCCGCAAGTATCAGCTCACGCGCGCCCTGCTGGGCGGTCCCGAGATCCTGGTGGTGGACAATCCGTACATCGGCCTGGACCCGCGGACGCGAGGCTTGTTGACGGAACTGCTTACGACCTTGTCGGGCACCATGACCCTCGTGCTGGTCCTCTCCCGTCCGGCGGAAATCCCGCCGTTCATCACCCACGTCATCCCCGTCGAAGACGGGAAAGCGGGGGAGAAGGAGCCGCGGGAGGCATACTTGGACCGTGTCCTGCCGCCAGCCGTCATCCGCCTCCGGAACGTGACCATCCGCTTCGGCGAGCGGATCATCCTGAATTCCCTGAATTGGACCGTGCGCGAAGGCGAGCACTGGGCCCTGACCGGCGCCAACGGCAGCGGCAAGAGCACCCTCCTCAGCCTCATCAACGCCGACAACCCTCAGGCCTATGCCCATGACATCGAACTCTTCGGCCGCCCCCGCGGCACCGGCGAGACCATCTGGGACATCAAGCGCAAGATAGGCTTCGTGAGCCCGGAACTGCACCGCGCCTTCCAGCAGGACGCCACCGCGCTGAGCATCGTCACGAGCGGTCACTTCGACACGGAAGGCTTGTTCCGGAAACCCTCCGAGGAACAGCGGGAGATTGCCCGCCGGTGGATGGAGGTATTCGGAATCGGGCATCTGGCGGAAAGGCCCTTCCTCCGCATTTCCAGCGGCGAGCAGCGTCTGTGCCTGGTGGCCCGCGCCTTCGTCAAGGATCCTCCGCTCTACATCCTGGACGAGCCCCTGCAGGGCCTGGACGAACCGCAGCGCCGGCACGTGAAGACCTTGCTGGACCGCTACTGCGGCGCCCCCGGCAAAACCCTCGTGATGGTCACCCATTACCCCGAAGAGTACCCCGGTTGCATCGACCACAGCCTGACTTTATAGCCCTGCGTGGAAAAATTGAGCCTCCAGTACTTGCACTTCCGGAAAAAATGATTACCTTTGCAGTCCGGTTTTGACCGAAAGGCCCCGGATACGTATTGGAGAGATGCTCGAGTGGCTGAAGAGGCCTCCGCAAAAATCCCTTACAGAGCGTTCTGTGAGGGATTTTTCGTAAATAGTGGCCCAAAAAATGTCCCAAAAATCAAACATCTGAACTAAAAAAAGGCGCTCGCAGGTCGGCACCTTTCTATGAAGGAAAAGGAGAGAGGTTGTAGGGACTTCACCTCTTCCAAGAGAGATTGTTCGCTACCCATTTTATTTTCCAATAACAAAAGGCCACTCAATTCTAATTGTTGGCAAACACTTAAATAGTTATTATCCATCCTCTGTCTCCTTTTTTTGTAACTTTGTAAATCATAGAACGTTGCCAGTCGCTTTTGCGGCTCCTAAGCATTATTATTACCGAAGTATTGCAATGAAAAAACATATTATTGTTAGATTGGTTATTTGCACTTGGGCGGTTGTAGTTTTATTGTCCTCTTGTTCCAGTAATAAGGTTTGGGAGCAACCAGATATATTGTATTCAAATTCGACATTGACCGTCAAAGGCATGGAGCGTCAGGCAGATCGTACTGTTCTCCATCTTTCGATACAGGGACAACCCGGCAACAATTTCCGCATCCAGAGCACTACTTACCTTGCAGGAGACAAGGGTAAGAAATATGCCTTGACAGGCAGCGAAGGAGTCATACTCGACCAATGGGTGCCGTTTTCAGAAGATGTGAAGTCTTTCGACCTGTACTTCGAACCAGTCAAGGGACGTAACCGGGCTTTAGACCTTATCGAGCCGCGGGGCTGGATGATTTACGGCATACATGATGCAGACAAGCCCCTGAAAATAAGGCCGGCAAAGGAACAGGAGCCCATAAAAGATGAGAATGTATTCTTCAAGAAGGGCACGGGAAAGTTGAACGGCCGGTTCGAAGGGAGTGACCATCCGGAAATGATTCAGTTCTTTGGGTATAATGCATTTCAAGAAAATAATCTTCAGACCTGCAAAGTCGCTTCTGATGGGAGTTTCTCCTTTGAGATCCCTCTTGAAAATCCGATTCTGTCTTATTTATGGAGCGAGAATTCATCTAGCCCTCTTTATTTCTTCCTGACACCTGACGGTGAGGCCGATATACAGATAGACTCAACAGGCCTTGTCCATTACCCACTTGGTTCCCGGTGCGGGGAACTGGCGGGGTGGCTCTCCAATGCCGCACCAAGTTTTCATTTCTCTCTGAACGGCTCGATGCCTGAAGAGAGAGATTCTTTGGGTATAGGCAGTTTCTTTGCCCGTGTGAGTCAGTATTGTGACAGAATGCTGATGTTGGCGGACTATGTAAGTGGGAGACAGGGCTTCTCCAAGGAGGAAGTCCATCTTCTGAAACAGAATATCCGGATCTTGGCCGCGACAAGAGAATTAAGTTCCGTGCTAGATTTCCAGCCTGCGATGGGGATAGGACAGGAGGATTTTGCGGATCCTTCTTTGTATATTTCTATGGCCAAGTTGGATCCCGAGGATTGGACCGCTTTTACCATCAGCAACGTTATTTTTTCCTTATCTAATTATTATCAGTTCTTGGGCCCGATGAGAGGGATTATGGACGATGTCCCTAAAATGATGGCAGTGGACAGCGCCATTTTCCATCAGCCCGGACCGTCCATATTCCTTCAGGCCGTCTTCATGAATGGACAGGGACTCTCGCAGGAAGTCAAAATCAATAAGCAATTACGCGAATTGTATAAGGCGAACGGCTCTCAGCAGTCACAGTCATTTGATTATCATAAGATCTGGGATGCCCGGCTCTCAGCCCTGTCTTCACCCTACCTTAAAGCACGTTACCAGGCAACCTTGGATGAGCTCCTTGCCGAATCGGAAGATCGTTATGACCTGCCTGCCGGAGAGGCAACTGACATTTTCCGACGTTTGGTGGATCCCTTCCGCGGGAAATGGGTTTACGTAGATTTCTGGGACATAGGCTGTGCCCCGTGCAAGATGGGTATCGAGTCTTCGGTTGCACTAAGGAAGAAGATCGCCGAGATGGACAACTTGGAGCTTGTATTCATCACGGGGGACAGGAGCACTCCTCCTAAAACTTATGAAGAATATGTAGCCAAGTATATGGCCGGGGAAACGAGTTATCTAATCCCGGAGGCGGAGAGTATGCTTTTAAGGACCCTGTTCAAATTTAATGCGATTCCACACAACGAGCTAGTCGATCCTGACGGACGCATCGTCAGAGGAAAGAACCTCCCCCGGCTTGAGTGGCCGGACTTTCTAAATCAGCTTGAACTTGCGAAATAAGGAAAGCAGCCACACATATATTGTAATGCTCCAACCAAGGACGGCGCGAGATGATGAAGGATTCCATACTTGAATCCATCGGTCTTCCATTTCTCCGTCTAAGCACAGCCGGTTCGCAAGAGAAAGAGAAAATCGCACAAGCCTTATCATAGAGTTTGTGTAACTGACACCTTCTACAAGTGCCTCCCTTTCTTTTTCTTCGTTCCGTCCCAGTTAGTAAGATCATCGTTGGAGCCACCTCCGCCACCCCCGACGCTGGTACCACCTTTTCCCCCGGCAGCGAGCAATAACGTTGCCACAATCTCCTTCGGGACGGTTATCTCTTCGCAGAACTGTTCGGTGCGGGTCTCGGCCAGATCACAGCTGGATTGATACGTTCCTTTCCAGTTGACCTTGCCAAGCAGGCTTTTCGCCGCCTTCTTCCGCTGGCCCTCATCTGTCGGATCCAAGCCTTTCAGGATTGCCTCTGCAATAATACCATTGCCGATACTAACCTCTGCCTCTTTAGAGAAGATAAGGTCACGATTCAGGGCGAAGTCGTAAAGGGCTTTCACGGCTTTAGCAATCCTTCGATTCATCTCCTCCAGGAAGGCCTTCTGGCGAAGAATCATCTCCCAAAACTGCTTTATCTCGGGAACAGAGAGTATCTCGCTGACTTGCGCTTCGGCGTCGTCTGCCCTATTGCGCTCTTGCGCGGCCCAGCGCCGTTCCTGATTGGCCCTTTCCTTTTCCTGGGCAGTCGCGAGGTCGGCGTTTTCGGCGCGCTGATTTGCCGCGGCGAGTTCCGCTCGCAGCTTCCGGACGGCATTCTCATCTACAGACGCAAGTTTCCCCTTCAGATTGTCATTCTCTTTGGTTAACCTCTGGTTTGCCTCTTTAAGCCGCTTGTTTTCTTCGCTGATGTCATAGATTGCCTTCTTTGTCCGCTTGTAGAGCGCCTTACCATAACTCAAAATCTTCTGTTTCTGGCTCCCCTTCGCCGAGATAAGACTGTTTTCCATTTGCGCCAGGATAGCCTTCACCGCCTCTAGCCGTTCCTCCCTCCATTTCTCCCTTCCCACAACAGGAACGGGGGTTGAGAGTTCCTTCCGTATATCTTCCTTAGCCTTTTTGAGAATCCCGTCCGTCTCCAATTCGGGAACACTTAGCTCTTCCTCGTCGAAATCGAGCCCCTTGATCTCCGACTCCAGCGCTTCCGTCTTTTCCTTGACAGCCTTCTGCTCGTCCTTCAGTTTCTTAAGGATAAACTCCTCCCGGTCCAGGTGCTCAAGTCCGGTTTCGGATTTCTTCTGTCCGCGCTCCATCTCCAACATATCGGCCAGTAGATCCTGCATCTCCGACATATCCTTCTCACTCAACTTGTACGACTTTCCTGTGGTATGATCCATCCAGTCCCATACGATATGGGCGTGATAATTCAGCACCCGGATTCTCCTGCCCCGCGCGTTTTCCCCATAGTGCCCTTCGTCCCGGTGAATATGAATCTGGATGGCTCTTATGCCCCACCTCTCCTGGACGGCCGCGGTGAATCTCTTGAGATCCTCCAACGTGGTCCCTTCTTCGATGACTGCCACGCCCTCCCGGAGAGGACTGCTCCCTTTACGGACACGCTTTTTGCCATTCTTGTCCGTATATTCTACGTTTTTCTCCTGCATCGCCCTGCCGGTCTTTTCTTTAACCATCGCCTTGAGTTCTTCATAGTATTCCTGAAGGCTGGTGAACTCCAGTTCTGGTGTGACATAAGACTTATTGAAGGGAGTCAGGAAAGTGTCTATGTAAATCTGGTCGGGATTCAGGGATTTGAGGTATTTCTTGTCCCGCCTGTTATGCGCTTCGCTTTGGGCGATGTTGCATGGCTTGATGTGGATGGATGTTTTACTCATGGGCTGGTGTTCTTGTTCTTTGGTTTGTATAAAGACCGGCTACGGGGTATCGGGGCGGCGCCCTGATCGGAGGGTGCAGGGAGAGGGTCACTCCCTGCCCGGGAATCCAAGGGG
>ONDF01000003.1 GCA_900316525.1 uncultured Bacteroidales bacterium | reverse complement strand
AGCCCTGCTGCTTTGAACAAGTTTCTGACCAACACGTATCCGGATGCGGAGTATTATTCGGTCTACGAGGCCGGTTTTTGCGGGTTCTGGATACATTGGGAGTTGCATAATCTGGGGATTAACAACATCGTCGTGAACCCCGCGGATGTGCCAACGATGGCCGGTGAAAGGCTGCGGAAAACGGATGCTGTCGATAGTGGGAAGTTGGCGAGGAGTTTGCGCTCTGGAGAGTTGAAGGGTATATATGTTCCCGATAGCATCACAACCGAGATACGCTCTTTGATAAGATTGAGAGACTCATTGACGAAAGACCAGACACGTCATAAGAATCGGATCAAGGCCCATCTGCGCTATTTGGGGATCGAGATACCGGAAGAGTTCTGCCGTCCAGGAAGGACTTGGACAAACCGTTTTGTCCTCTGGCTTAAAAGCCTTGAACTGGAGACCGCCTATGGGAAAAAGACATTGGACCTGCTGATTGCTCAGTATGAGGATCTGCGAGGCCAACAATTGGAGATGATGAAAGAGCTTCGCGTACTATCGAGGTCGGAGCGCTTTGACGAACCTTTGCGGTTCCTGATGAGCGTCCCAGGGATTGGACAGTTAGCGGGTCTGACCATACTGTCGGAAGTTGACGACATATCACGATTTAAGGACGCAGCCCACTTTGCTTCCTTCGTGGGGTTGGTTCCTATGTGCTATTCCAGTGGAGAGCATGAAGGAACGGGGAATATCACTGTCCGCCGGCATGCAAAACTACGCTGGCTCATCGTAGAAGCCGCATGGATAGCTTCTCGTAAGGACCCTGTCCTTTCTGCCGCCTATGTCGAATACTGCCGATCCATGAAGCCAAGTAAGGCCATCATCAAGATTGCACGACGCCTGGTCAATCGTATTTATTTCGTGATGAAGCATCAGCAGCCATATGTCAACTGCTATGTCTCATAATGTGATAGAAATCCTGTCTGGTAAACAGACTTCCTTCGGGAGAGAGTACTTAAATTGGAATGCGGCTTTGTAGTCCGCTCAGCTAAAGTTTGTACCTCCCACCTCCGTAACCTAATGCAGATACTTTCGCCCCAAATCAATCATTCGTAAAACAATTGATTTAGAGCGAGTTATTGAAAATGCTGAAAATATTTACTACTTTTATTTGGATTCCAACTGGGAATTTCAATTTATCGGCATAACACAAACCCCGACAGTCCAGTGATGGCTTGCCGGGGCCTGCTACGAAAGCAATTGTATTACTGCTCGTCGATGGCTGCCTTGATATTGGAACGGATTTGACCGACTTTCTTCTCGAAGCGGTTGATTCCACAGAGGACGAGCAGATAGGAAACGCCCAAGGAGATGATGCCAAGGCCGATAATCCATGAGAGGGTGGCTCCGGCTACATCCGGATTCTTGAGGCCTAAGAAGCCGAGTATGGCACCGGCGATGCCGAGGAGAAGGATTCCCCACCAGCCAGAGAAGCCGACGCGCTTGAAGTCGAAACTCTGCACAGCCAGAATAATACCTTCAACGAGCACCCAGGAAGCAAAGATAATCGGAAGAGATACGGTCACGAATAGATTGTGTCCAAGGAAGATGATGCCCAGGATAATCTGAAGGATGGAGGACAGCATGCGGGTTCCGCTGTTGGGCAGGAAAGCCTGCGTCTTGAAGGTGAAGATGAGTTGGGAAATACCGGAGAAGAGGGTAAAGCAGCCGATCATCCAAGCCGCGGAGAACAAGGTGGCGGCAGGGTTCGCAATGCAAACGATGCCCAGAACGATGAGAAGGATGCCGGCGATGGCAAGCCAGATTTTAGTACTTGTTTTGACCATAGTAATTATAAGTTTAGTTTTTAATCGACGGCACGATGGACTACATCGAGCTGTCCAAGGACCTGACCCAGACCATCTCCGAGAAGCCTGTCACCATGTTCCGCGCGAGCGAGCTGCCTTGCTGCGGCGAGATGAACGGTCTGGGCGAGGCCACCTTCGGGCTCAAGATGCCCGGCTGGGTGACCGACGGTCCGCAGATGTTCCGCACGCAGACCGGCAAGCTGGGCATGCTCTGGTCCACCTGGGGCAAGGAGCGTTACCTGCAGGCCGTGTGCTACTCCGAGTCCGGCAAGATCTCCGGCCCGTGGGTGCAGGAACCGGAGCCGTTCCTGGCGAACAATTCCGGCCACGGCATGCTGTTCCGCACCTTCGAAGGTGAACTGCGCTATGTGGTGCACCACTCCGAAGGCAACGGCCCGCGCAAGCCGCAGTATTGGACGGTCGACGACTCCGGCGACAAGCTGGTGCTCGGCCACCAGATTATCGTTCCGACAAATAACTAGCGTTGATTTTTGGTTGGTTAAGTGTCCTGGATTCCAGGACGGAGGGCGCCCATGCGGGCGCCCTTTATCGTGCTTGGTCCGCGCGGATGACCCGGTTCTCCAGGTACACCGCAGCGCTCGTCAGGATGTAGTAGATGACGATCTGGACGGACAAGGCGATGAGTTCCGGCGCGATAGCCTCCAGCGTCCCGGCGTTCGACAGGTTCATGAAAGCACGGCAGCCGAAGGTCGACGGGAAGAGGTAGGAAACCGCTTTCCAGAAAGGAGGGAAGTTGGACGCGGGCCAGGTGAAACCGGTCAGGAACACCGCCATCGGGGTCAGGAACAGGAGCAGGACCAATACCGTTTCCCGCTTGGTGATGAACGTGGACCAGAAGAAGCTGAAATAGATGATGTCCGCGACGAAGAACGTGAGCAGGATGAGCATTTCCCACCAATAACAGTGTTGCGGCAGGTGGAACAGGTGAGGAACGAGCAGCGCTCCGTACACGCCAAGCACCATGAAGATGAGGAAATAGGCCGCTCCTCTGCCCAGCACGACCCGCCCCATTCCGAAGCCGCTCAGGTTGTCCGTCAGCCGGGCGAAGCTCCGGTGCTCCTCCCGCAGCGTTCCCGCAAGCGTTGTCGAGCCATAGAACATCACCTGCTGCAGGATCATGAACAGGGCCATGTACACGAAGAACATCGTGAAGGAGATGGTGGGATTGTACCGCAGGAACGTGTCGTACTGTACGGGCTCGATAAGCTGCGTGGCGTCCTGCCCGGTATAACCGGCTGCCGCGTAGTGCTCCGCCTGGATCTGATGGACCTCGTCCAGCATCACCAGGTTGGAGGCCATGGTCATGTTCTTGTAGTACAGGAAGGTGGACATGTCGGCATAGGTGGATAGGGTCGCCTGCTCCATCCGGGCCAGTTTCTCGTCGAAATCGGCGGGGATGTACACGATTCCATGGACCTTCTGTTCCGCCATCAGTTTCTCCGCCTCCGCCATGGATACGCAATCATAGGCGATGGCGCATTCCCGCGTCGCGTCGAATTCGCGCAGGTAGCGGCGGCTGTATGACCCCTGGGACAGGTCGACGACAGCAACCGGCATCTCATCCACGACGCCGTCGTGATAGATGTAGTTATAGAGGATCGGATACACGAGGCCGGCGAAACAGAAGATGAGCATCACGCCGCTGTCGGAGAAAACGAGTTTCAGCTCGTTCACGAAGATGCTGAACGTATCACGCAGCCATTGTCCGATATAAGTAAGATTCTTTTCCATGACTCAATTCCTCGGGTAGTTTTGGTAACGGTAGGCATTCTCCAGGCGTTTCGCGGTCAGGAAGGGCAGGATGAGGTAGGCCAGAAGGGCCGTCAGGTAGGGCCACCAGCCGGCGAAACCGGTACCGTAGATCACCTCGCGGACGAAAATCTGGTAGTAGAACCGCAGCGGGAAGAGGACGGAAAGGCCCTGGAGCCCCGCCGGAAGCGAGGAAATGGGCAGGGTGAAGCCCGCGAAGGAGAACCCCAGTACGCTGTAAAGCGCGCCGATGCAAACGGAAAGCCGCAGGGTCGGAACCAGGGAAACGATGAAGATCGCAATCCCCTCATAGGCCAGAACCAGGGCCAGCATCGCCAGGATCATCCAGCCGATGGATCCCTTCAGCGGATAATGGAGCCAGCCGAAGAGGATCAGCTGGATCCCCACGCCGAGCAGGGCGAACAGGACCGTATAAGGGACCATCTTGCCGACGACCGCTGTCACGACGGAACCGTCTGCGCTTTCCAGCAGGTGCCGGGACGTGCCGTATTTCAGCTCCGATGCCAGGGAATAGGCGATTACCAGCACGATGCACATCGCCAGGATGCCCGTCAGGATCATGTTGTTCAGGTAGTAGCCGTAGTTCGTGGGGCCGTTGCCGATGGTATGGGCGTCCACGACGACCGGTTGGATCCGGCCCATGATCTCCCGCTCGTTCACGCCTTTCGCCCGCAGGACTTCCCGCTGGACCGCCCCGTTGGTGAGGTTCACCATCGTCAGGATGTCCTTGTAGGCCAGGGCGCCGCCGATGACGGGGTTCATCGTGTTGACATACACGCCCATCTTCGGGCACCGGTTCGCCTGGATATCCTCGTTGAAACGTTCCGGGATGACGACGAAGGCCGAGATGCGCCCCGTTTCCATCTCCCGCCTCGCCTGGGCGACGCTTTCGAACGGCAGGGCCTGTCCGAGCTGTGTCGCATCCAACTGCTGGCGGAAATTCCGGGAAGTGGAAGTCTGGTCCAGGTCCACGATGCCGATCCGCAGGTCCTGGGGCATGCCTTCGCCCAGGAATGTCAGGAAGAAGACCGTCGAGACGAGCATCGGGACGCCCGAGCCGAGGATGTACAGCGGCCGTTTCCGGATGATTCCGATCTCCCGGCGGAGGATGCTTCCGATCTGACTGAACCAATTCATAGTCAATCGTTATTTGGTGCTCATGATGACGCTCATTCCCGGGCGGAGGCCGTCGACCCGGCCGTCCGGACGGGCGCGGACCTCGAAGGTCTTGGTGTCGAACTCGCCGATTTCCTTGGTGGCACGCCAGGTGGCGTAGGACTCGCGGACAGCGATGTAGTACACGGTGGCCGTGACCTTCCGGTTATCCAGTGCCGGGACGGTCAGCTGGACTTTGTCTCCGCTCTTCAGGCTGTGAAGACGGTCTTCCCGGATGTTGAAGGTGAACCACATGTCGTCCAGGTCCTGGATGGTCATGATGGGGGAGCCCTGGCCGACCAGTTCGCCCACCTTCGGATAGCGGTCGGAGATGATGCCGTTGGCCGGGCTGGTGAGGTTGATCTCATCCAGGTAGGCGTTCACGAGTTCGACGGCCGCATTGGCCCGTTCCACGAGGGCGACGGCGGCGTCCTTGTCCTCCTGGCGGGCCCCCTTGACGGCCAGGTCGTACTGGGACTTGGCAGCGGCGGATGTGGCAACGGCCGCCTTGTACTGGGCTTCGACCTCGTCATACTTCTGGTCGGAGACGACCTTCTGGTCATGCAGGGTCCTGATGCGTTCGTAGGACTTCCGCATCACGTCCTCGCCCACGAGGGCTTTCTGCCACATTTCATAGGCGCCGGTAATCTGTTCTTTCTGGGCGCCGTTGTACGCCTTGTTCCGCTGCGCGACCGCCGCCGCCCTGGCGGCATTGGCCTCTGCGATCTTCGAGCGGATTTCCGGGGAATCCAGGATGACGAGGGTGTCGCCTTTCCGGACATACTCGCCTTCATCGGCCCGGAATTCTTCGATACGGCCGGGAACCTTGCCCGACACCCGGTATTCCGTCGCCTCGGCCTCGCCCTGGATGACCACATCCTTCGGACGGGACACGATATAACCCACGATCGCTACGATCAGCACCACGGCCACCAGGGCCGCCACTCCGATGAGGAGGTTGTAATTCTTCTTTGCCATATTCTTTGTTTTTTTGATTTCCGGTTATTTGGTTCCTTCCGCCTTGCGGAGGTTGGCGGCCGCCATCTGGAGCTCCGTGGAGGCGTCCAGGTAGTCGCTGTGGGCGGAGAGCCAGGCGGTCTGCGCGCCCAGGACGGTATTGGTGGAGATGACACCGGCTTCGAAGCCGAGGGTGGCGGTACGGAGGTTCTCCTCGGCACTCTCCAGGTTGGATTCGGCCATCGTCAGTTTCTCTACGGCTTCGTCCCAAGCCTTGCGCTCCCGGGTGACTTGCAGTTCGATCATCTCCTTGGCATCCTCCAGCTGGTCGCGGTAGAGGGATGCTTCAGCCTTGGCCTTGCGGTAGCGGTTCATGTTCTCCATCCCGTGGAAGAGGGGGACGTTCACCATCACGCCGGCATTGAGCATGCCGCCGTTCCAGTTGTTCTGGAAACCGTTGAAAACGTTCGGGTTGGAGACGATGTAGTTCGCCGTCAAGGCCACCTTCGGCATCAGGTCCGCGCGGACGACCTTGGCCTTCGCGTCATAGATCTGCGTGGCGAGGTCCAGGCTGCGGGTTTCCGGGCGGTCGGCATAGATGTCCTCCAGGGACTTGTCCATGCCGCGCTGCGGCATCGGCAGGATGTCGAGGTTTTCGTCCGCCAGGACGATTTCGCTGTCCAGGGGCAGGCCGATGCGCTGACACAGCAGCATCTTGGAAAGGGTCAGGCCGTTGGCGGCCTTGGTCAGGAGCATCTCGGCCTCATTGGCCTTCACCTTGATCTGGAGGGCGTCGGACTCGGTCATGACGCCGGCCTGGACCGAGGCGGCCACATCGGCCTGGAGGGCGTGAAGCAGGTCCGCATAGGACTCGGCCAGGCGCTTCTTCCCGGCGATGGAGACAATCTGCCAGTAGGCCTGGTCCACATCCAGGACGATCTGCGCATATTCCAGGTCATACTTGGATTTGGCGAGATCCTCCGCCAGGGCCGCCATCTTGTTGGAATAGATGATCTTGCCGCCCACGAAAACGGGCTGCTGCACCGTCACGGCTCCCACCCAGACGTTGTGAAGGTCCGGATGGAGGGCTTTGTCGATGTCGGCGCCGATGGCGTTCACCGGATCGGCGATGTTCGGGAGGTTGCCCATGAGGGCGGAGGGATCCACCTTCTGGAGCATTCCGAGGACCGTCTGCCACATCGGGCTGGTCATGTATTCCTGCGCAAGGGCGGGGTTGGTCTGGATGGCGGTCATGAGCTGGGTCATAGCCTGGTTCATCGCGCCGGAGAGTTGTTGTCCGGCAGCACCCACGGCCCCTTCGAGCTGGGCCTGCATAAGGGTGCCGGCGCCGGTCAGAAGCGCCGACTGCTCCTCGCTGATGAGGGCGATGTCCCTGTCATTATACATATACGCGCCCGTTGCGCTGATGTTCGGGAAATAGTTCGCAAGCGCGATCTTCCGGTCATAGCCGGCCATTTCGATCCGGGTCCGGGCCTGGTCGAGGTCCTTGTCCGCACGGACGGCCATCTCGCGGCAGTCGTCCAGGGTCAGGCGCTGCGGCTGGGCCGCGATGGGCAGCACAGGCAGGAGCAGCGCAAGAAGAAGAGACGTTCTTTTCATATTTATACCTTTTGACATTTTTCGTCTGTTTCGTTTTGTCGAATGACGGTGCAAAGATACTGCCATAAAGTGCACTTAAAAAAGCTCCAAATGGGCGCATTTAGTATCTAAAGGTAGAATTTTGCAGAATTTTGATATATTTACGAAAAATAAGTTACCTTTGCGGAAAGCGAAATAAAGATAAAAATGAACAATACCTTACAAACCATCAGCCTCCAGCAGATCAAAGCGCTGGCCCCCATCATCGACGAATATGAACTCGGCGACGACTTCCTTCTGGGCGAAGTCAGCGGCAAGCAGGTGGAAAAGAACGAGTCCATCCTTCGGATGCTCCAGTACCCCCTCCGCTTCGACGGATTCATCATCTTCTTCCTGAAGAAAGGGAGGTTTTCCGTGGACGTGAATCTCAATTCCTACGAGGTCCACGAGAACTCCCTGATGATTCTGGTCCCCGGCAACATCGTCAAGCTCTCCAACTACGACGAGAACCGGCTTTCTGATAAGGAGCTGATCTTCGCGCTGACATCGCGTGAGTTCATGTCCAGTATCCGGTTCGATTTTGCGAAGGTCTTCCAGGACAACCTGCATCTGCTGGACAATCCCTGCATCACCCTGAACGAGTTCCTGCTCTCCATGGCAAACGATTATTTCAACCTGGCCCGGAAAGTCGTCTCCACGTCGTTCGGAAACAAGCGAGAGATCATCGGCTCATTGCTGACCTCGCTTACCTACCTGAGTGCGGATGTGTGGGCTGCCCAGGTGGACCATGCGCGGAAACAGGAAGCCGAGCAGAAATCGGCCCGGCTGAATCAAATCTTTGAAAACTTCCTCTCCCTCGTTAACGAGTACCACACAAAGGAACGCGGGATGACTTTCTATGCCAACAAGCTCTGCCTGACTCCCAAGTATCTTTCGAAGCTGGTCAAACAGGCCTCGGGCCGTTCCGCCCCCGACTGGATCGACGAATTCGTCATCCTGGAAGCGAAGAACATGCTCAAATACTCGAACATGCCCATCAAGGAGATCGTGTTCAGGCTCAACTTTCCCAACCAGTCCTTCTTCTACCGGTTCTTCAAGACGCATACCGGCATGACCCCGTCGGAATACCGGAACAAGTAAACGGAACGCAACCGGACACAATCCTTCCCATGTTGCAAATGATGCAACGGAAGATACATGGCAACATTTGATGCAGAAAAGGAAACATCCCTTTTACCGGCGGTGTTTCCTTTTCCATAATTTTGCCGTCGGGACCACCCCCCGGGCTGAAACTACAATAACCATTATACCTATGCATCATTTGAAATTCGTTCTGGCTGTAGATAATACTGTTGATTTCCTCCGTATTGTATTTGAAAAAGGGACCACTTTGAGGTGGCATACGCAAAGGTATTCTTCAGAATTATTTGTAACTTTGAAAACAGAATGCTTGATTGTATGAAACCGATTCGTCTTTTTATCTTGGTCGGGCTGCTGCTGGTCAGCGGGAGCCTGGCGGCACAGGAAAACAATTCCAATTTCGCCACGCAGCAGGTGGACCGCAAGGTCGAGAGTCTGCTGCTGATCGAGCGGCTGGGTGATATCGCCTATGTCGATGTCGTGCGTCTGGCCGGGCCGCCGCCGGCGTATCGGAAAGAGACGGGGACGGCTTTTAAAGACTCGTTGCTCGGCAACCAGCTGAAATTCTACTCCTATGTGTTCATTCCCAAAAGCACGAAGCAGAACAAGAAGTATCCGCTGCTGGTGTATCCGCATGGGGGTGTTCACAGCAACTTCACGACCGTATCGGTCCATATCCTCAGGGAGATGCTCTCGCAAGGCTATATCGTGATAGCGCCGGATTATCGCGGCAGCACGGGTTATGGGCGGAGTTTCTACGAGAACATCGATTATGGCGGCTTGGAGAACGAAGATGTGATGGCATCGCGCGATTATATGGTAGAAAGTTATGATATCGTGGATCCGGATAGGGTAGGCCTCGTCGGCTGGAGCCATGGCGGCATGATCACACTGATGAATCTTACGCGCTATCCTGACAAATTCGCCTGCGGCTATGCCGGTGTGCCGGTCAGCGACGTGGGATACCGCCTGAGTTACCAGACCCCTGAGTACTCCCACAACTATACGGTAGAATATCACATCGGTGCCACGCCCGAGGAGAAGCCGGAAGAATATGCACGCCGCTCCCCCGTGACCTACGCGAAGCAACTCCGCAAACCGCTGCGCATAACTACTTGTATGAATGACGACGACGTGAGCGTGACGGAAGTCCAGCGGATGATCGATTCCCTGACCTTCCACCATCGGGATTTCGAATGCAAAGTATTCCCCAAGATGCCTGGCGCCCACGCCTTCGAGCGCATCGACTCAATGGAAGCCTGCGAGATCCGCCTCGACACCTACGCCTTCCTCGCCCGCTATCTCAACCCTCCCAAACCCATCCGCACCATCAAGGACCTGCGGAAGGCGGGGTATCTGTACCACTGACGGTGGCAGGGATGGCGGAATGTGCAGATGGAGAAGAAGCTTAGTTCACATTTCTTACCAGACGGACAGCGTCTCCATATTGAAAATAAGTATCCACATTGGTGCATACTTGCATTTTGAAGTGTGTTGCACTTCTAATTAGAATTCACCGTATATAGACGCTGACCATTCAAATATCACCATAAAGAAGCGCATCGGGGCTTTACAACACTCCTTGAATATGGCTGAATTTCTATAAGCCCATCAAACTTCGCTAACGACGTAGCCTTGATGTGTCATTGCAGTAAATGAAGCACATCTTCCGGCAAGAGGGAGTTACCAGCGTCGTCTTCTGGGTGTACTTTAGTGAATAGTTTATACACGATTTGTTTCCCTTTCGTAAACGGGAGCAAAGGCGCGATCTTCTTCAATCCGTTTGTCAATAAACGGCCATTCGCCCCGGTCGTCCATTTGCACTCTCCGAGGAGAATGGTCGAATGGTCCAGAGACTCCGCAACTACATCCAGTTCAATATCCTTGCTTTCTGGCCTTCCTTCTTCGTTGACAACGTTAATCTTTCCCCACCAACGGCGAGCAATGCCGTAACTGATTCCGTCAATTATATTTCCGCTCACGGCATCCCGACAGATGTGCTCCCACCAATAACCGACATGCCCGGGAAAATCCCGTTCAAAAGCCGCTTCAACAGGAGCATTGCGCCTAAGTTCGATGAAAGATTTGTTGGGGACGACAAACTTGTTGTAGAAAAGCAGGAAGGGATCGGCTATTCTATAGAGGCTTCTCTTGGAAGACTTTACAGATTCCCCAAAAGGAACTTCTTTCTCCAGATATCCCAGATCTATCAACTTGGCTAAGGGCCTGGACAGGTTCGTTGCCGGTTCGCCCAGACGGGAAGCAATCTCCGACAGGCGGTTGGTCCCGCCCCCGATGACGGACATGAGGGTTGATGTCTTGACGATATCCTTCATATCGTCCCGGAAAAGACGAAGCGGCTCCTCGTACAAGGCTCCCATGTCAGACAGGATATGTGTCCAAATGGCATCCTTCAGGGAAGCCGAGGATTCCGCCAGTTTCCAGTATCTGGGGACACCGCCCCAAACGGCGTAATGCTCGATGGTTTTCTGGGCATCCAGATTCAAGGCTTCTTGCAGATAGTTGACAGGTATTGCCTTCATCCCAAAGTCAGCATCTGTTCTTCCGTACAGCGGAGAAGACTCGTCGTGGGTGAGGTTGTACATCATCTGCTGGGAAGATCCACACAGAATCAGGTTGTATTTCAGTTTGTCCGTATCCGAGTCCAAAAGACCCTGGATAATGGACGGCAGCGAAGGCGTCCCTTCTGCAAGGTACGGAAACTCATCAAGGCAGAGGGTTATCCTTTCTGTCACACGATGATTTATGGCAGAGAGTAATGCCCGCCAATCTTTATACACGGCATCATCAAACCCTGGAATAACATGAGCTACCATACGGGACAGTTCCGCCATCTGGTTTACCGGGTCCGTCCTGTCTGCCTCATAATAGATATCTTTCTCGCATAGCACTTTCCCGATCAGAGTCGATTTGCCGATTCTGCGTCGTCCCCGAATGATAACGAAATACGGAGAATCGCCTTTCAGCAGCTGCTGAAGACGCGCGATTTCTTTCTCTCTGTCAACGAATCTCATTTCTGTCAATTATTATGCTCTACAAACATAATGTTTATGAAGCATAATTCCAAACAATTCGGCAAACAATTCTATATCAACCCATCAAACTTCGTCATTGAGCTCGCTTTGATGGAATCCACGATATCGATGTAAGGCTTCATGGCCTTGTAGTCGGAGTGGCCGGTCCACTTCATCACGATGTTGGGGGTGATGCCGAGGGACAGGGCGTTGACGATGAAGGTGCGGCGGCCGGTGTGGGTGCCGACTAGTTCCCACTTAGGCTGGATCTTGTCGGTTCGGACGTTGCCCTTGTAGGTGGTGACACGGATCTCCTCATTGATACCGGCGAGTTTGCACAGCTCCTTGATGTCGCGGTTCATTGCCTGGTTAGTATAGTTCGGCAGGGCCTTGTTGTCCTTGAAGGGGGTGTCCTTGTATTTCTCCAGAATATCCCTGGTAACCTTGTTCAGCTCGATGGAGATGCTGTCCGCCGTCTTGACGGTCGTGACCTCGATGTGGTCACCCTTGATGTCGCTGCGGCGGAGATTGTTGACGTCGGAGTGACGGAGTCCGGAGAAGCAGCAGAACAGGAAGATGTCCCGGATAGGATCCAGGTAGGCCTGGGATTCGGAGAGTTCCAGGTCACGGACGCGGGATATCTCCTCTTTGGTAAGGTATATAACCTTCCGCTGGGTCATCTTGAGCGTCGGGTGGAACTTCTTATAGTCCAGGTTGGTGTTGTAGCCCCGGTCGGTCGCCCAGTTCAGGAACCAACGGAGGTAGCCCAACTTCTTCTCGATGGTGGAGTTCTTCAGACCCACCAGATCCTCCTGATCATAATCATCTCTTTCTCCCTTCTTTTTCCGGGGAGTGCGAAGCTTCTTGCTGTCGCGCATATATGCGACGAACTCCGTCAGGGTGGCTTCCGTCAGGTCGGAGAACTTGATGTTCTTCTTGAAAGTGGTCAGATCGACGCGCATCGCCTCCATCTTCTCGAAGGTGGCTTCCGTCCAGGCGTTCTTCTCGCCGCACTCCTTCAGGAACATATCATAGACCTTGAAGAAGTCGTGTTCCTTGGGCTTGCGAACCTTCTTGGGCTCCGGGGCTGGCTTTTGGGGAACAGATCCGTTCAGCCGGTCCTCATACTTCTTCTGAAGCTGAGAAGGGGTGGGGATTTGGTCGATGGCCTCGAAGAACTTGAATGTGGATTCCATCTGGTCCTTGATGTTCCGGAGCTCGTTGTTGATGGACAGGGCTGTCTCACCCTTTGGGCCTTTGTAGCCCGTCTTGACCAGTTCTGCTTCTTCGTCCCAGGCAGATTTCTTATTGATCTGGCATCCGGTCTTGAGGTCCAGCCGCTGGGAATTGAACGTGGTGCGAAGCCTAATCTGGAAAAGGTCGTTATTCTTTCCGTAAGCCCTCAGTTTGAAACTGACATTTCTCTTGATCTTCATGGCGTCTCCTTGTTAAAAATCGTGGCCCAAAAATGGCCCAAAAATGTTCAAAGGTGAGCGAACCCGTTTGCAAAGATACGCAATAGAAAGCACTCCTGCAAGGGTTTACGAAGGGTGTTGTACTTGGTTTACGATTCTCGCTCTCTCCGCAAAGAAATGACACACAGCCGGCTGCGATAGCAGCTGGCTGTTTTCGTCATACGGCGGACGCGAGCTCGCTCGTGGCCGACGTGTGGCGGAAACAGACACGAGGGCCTTCAGGCCCGACGGCTGTGGGTCATAGCTTCGCAAGGACCCCCCGGGAGGGCGCCGAGATGCCGCAAGCGCAGCGCCGCGGAATCTCGCTCTCTCCGCACAATAATGGTCTACAGATACCTGTAGGCCATTTTTTGTGCGATTTTGTCGCACCGTTGTCGCACCAAATTTCCATTCTTTCCGTTTATGGCGTTCATTCAAGGTCATTTTGAGAGGTCGATGAGGCACTATTTTTGCGTTGATAGATGTAAATTGTTTGATTTCGTTTCACCATGTTTTCGCTAAAAAAAGCAACCTGTTTTCTATCCATATTTGTCTGTGCCTGTTCTTTCGCACAGGAGAAAGTGCTGAGACCAACTAAGCTTACCCCAATACCCGAAGTGAACCTCGTCAAGTGTGAGCAGTTAGCCTCCCAAACCATTGATAATTACTCAATCTATGAGGCATTAGGCCAGGAGGATAAGGCGCTTGTTGATTTGGGGGAAGAAGACAGCGTCCTTGGGCACTTCTACAGTGATGCTTGCAGCTGGTATTGCGGCGGAGAGATTTCCAAAGTTTCTTCTTCCAGCGCCCTGTCCGCCCAATACGAGGGTGAAAACGCTCACGATTTCAGCATTTTGAATGTATGGGCAGAAGGTGTTCCCGGAAACGGCGAAGGAGAATATCTCGTCTATACTTTTCCCGGGCGTTGCCCGCGGATCACTACCATCGAGATTCTGAATGGTTATACGAAGACCGAAAAGGCCTGGCTGGATAACGGCCGCGTCAAAAGATTGAGAATGTACTACAATGGCGAGCCTTACGCAGTCCTGGAGTTGGAGGACACCCGCAGGCTCCAATCTTTTGACGTCGGCATCCTGGGCTTCCATGATGCATCTGCACCGGACTGGACCCTGAAGTTCGAGATTCTGGACGTCTATCCCGGAGACAAATATTCCGACACCGTCATCACCGAATTGTTCTTTGATGGGATCGATGTTCATTGATCCCACATGGGTCTTCAGATCATGCTGACCAAATTCAAGTTGAAAGGCAGCCGTTCTTTCTTGAGAACGGATGATGAAATGAGTTCTATCGATAAGTCTGAGGCCGAATCACGGAGACTGTTCCAAGACAATCGAGAGGATTATTGAACTCTTTAGATTGCCCAAAGCATGCTGTTTGAAATAGAAAAGAGACCACATCGGCCTCTCTTCTTCTATCAATTTCAGCAGCATCTATCTACTTACAGAACATCGTCGTCATCAGATTCTTCCTGGTCTTGTCCGTAATGGCGATATAGGGTTTCAGGGAGTCGTACTCCTCGTGACCGGTAAAACTCATCACGATCTGGGGAGACATTCCTTCCTCAAGGGCGTGAACCACAAAGGTTCTTCTTGCAGCGTGCGTCCCTATCACGTCACAAAGGGGTTCGGTCACAATCACTCTATCAACTCCGTTCCACTGCATCTTGGTCACCTCGCGGGTGAATCCCAGGATCTTGGCGATTATTCACAGGCAGTGTACATGGACAACGGCTCTCCGGGACACTTTCGTGTACACTGCTCACCGAAAACAGACATCAGCAGGGGATTATCCGAAGGAGTGTACACATAATCGAGTCTAAGGTGCATTCTGTCTGTACACTGAGCACATCGGCATCCCAGACATCTGTTTTCCACATTTTTGTGGTCCACAATTCTGTGGAAGCATGGTTGCCCTCCCGGGGGGGGGCGGGATCTCGCCTTTCCCGCCAAACAGCCGCACATCGGCGCCGCCTATGGGCAACAGGAACGCCCATCCCCGTGCGCCAAGGGCCGATATTGGCCTATGGCGCACCGCAATCACTCGCTCAGCGCGCAGAATCGGCATCTCGGTGCGGCTGTTTGGCGACGGTGCGGGTGACGTCCCGAAAACAGGGACGTCACCCGCAGTCCGCCCCTTTTCCCTTCCCGAAACTGTCACTTTCCATTTGCAGAACTAAAAGGAAAAAGCCATATTTGCCTACACGCATCTTAGACTACCGATGAAACGCTTCTGCAAATTCGTCTCGGACTACATGGGCATACTGGTGCTGCTGTCGGCGCTGGCCGCCCTGCTTTTTCCCGGCACGATCGGTCACCTGAAGCCCAAGCTCATCAACCCGCTGCTCGGGGTGATCATGTTCGGGATGGGCCTGACCCTCAAGGCGGAAGATTTCAAGGTGGTATTCAGCCGGCCCAAGGACGTGCTCGTGGGCTGTCTGGCGCAGTTCACGGTGATGCCGCTGCTGGCGTTTGCATTGACAAAGATCTTCCGGCTGGAACCTGCCCTCGCCATCGGTGTCATCCTCGTCGGATGCTGTCCGGGCGGGACGGCCTCGAACGTCATCACCTACCTGGCCAAGGGCGACCTGGCGCTGTCCGTCGGCATGACGGCCGTGTCCACCTTGCTGGCGCCGGTCCTGACCCCCTTGCTGGTGTGGCTGCTGGCGGGGGAGACGGTGGATGTCGATGTCGTCGGGATGCTCCTGAGCATCCTCTGGGTGGTGATCCTGCCCATCGCGCTGGGCCTGCTTGTGACGCGTTTCTGGCCGCGGACGACGGAACAGGCGTCGGCCTACCTGCCGGCGTTGTCCACCCTCGCCATCTGCGTCATCGTCCTCATCGTCATTGCCGCCAATGCGCACAAGCTGCTGGACGGCGGCCTGGTCATTCTGCTGGTCGTGGTGCTCCATAACGTGTGCGGCCTCGGCGCCGGCTACCTGATCGGTACGCTCCTGCGCCTGACGCCGGCCAAGCGCCGCGCCATCAGCGTGGAGGTGGGGATGCAGAACAGCGGCCTGGCGTCCTCGCTGGCCACCCTGCACTTCGCCGCCTACCCGCTCGCGACCATTCCCGGCGCCCTGTTCAGCGTCTGGCACAACATCAGCGGCGCTATCGTCGCGAAACTGTATTCCAGGAACGCGCATGATTGAACTGTCCATCGCCGGGCGCCCCTGCCGCCTGTTCGGGTCCGAGACGCCGGAGTTCTTCCTTGTGCAGCCCTCGGCCCGGCACGAGAATGCCTCGCTGGAGGCTGAGGTGACGCAGCTCGCCACCCTTATCGACCGCCCTTTCCTCCTCGCGACCATCGAATTGGAGGATTGGACCCTCGACCTGATGCCCTGGCCGGACGGGAACATTTCCCGCGACTCGGAGGCGGGGAAGCATGGGCAGGAGACGCTGGACTTTATCTTGCAGGGCCTTCTTCCCGAGCTGGAGCGCCGATACGGCCCCCGGCCGGTCGTCCTGGGCGGGTACTCCCTGGGCGGCCTTTTCGCCCTCTGGGCCTCCACCCGGACGGACCGCTTCCGGGCCATCGCCGCCGCGTCCCCGTCCGTCTGGATCCATGGCTGGATCCCTTTCGCCAAAAAGAACAGGCCGATGGCTGAGGCCGTCTACCTGAGCCTCGGCGACCGGGAGGAGCACGTGAAGAACCAGGCCATCGCGCGCGTCGGCGACAACCTCCGCGCCTATTACGAACTGCTCCGGACCCATCTGGATCCGGAGCATTGTACCCTCGTCTGGGAGGAAGGCGGCCATTTCAACGATAACGCGGGCCGTCTGGCCCGCGCCTTCGCTTACAGCGTATCCTGCTTGAGCTTCTCGATGTAGCGGTTGATCCGCTGGAGCTCCCGCGGAATCTGGATCGACTGCGGACAGTGCGACAGGCATTCGCCGCAGTGGATGCAGTGCTCGGCCTGCCGGAGCGTCGGGATGGCCCGGTTGTAGCTCACCAGGTAGGCTTTCTTGAGCTTCTGGTAGTCCTTCTGTTCCTGCGTCTGCGGGTAGCGGCCTTCCGTGACGGACGTGTTGTAGTGCTTGAAGATGCCCGGGATGTCGATGCCCCAGGGGCAGGGCATGCAATACTTGCAGTCCGTGCAGTTCACGGTGGGATACTCCATCATCTGGGTGGCCATCCGCTCCAGGAAATCCAGCTCCTCTTCCGTGAGGGGCTTGAAGTGCGTGAAGGTCTTGACATTGTCCAGGAGCGGGTCCATGTTCGTCATGCCGCTCAGGGTGCACAGGACCCGGGGGTGAGTGCCGCAGAAGCGGAAGGCCCAGGAGGCGATGGACTTGTCCGGCTCGCGTTCCTTCATCTGGGTGGCGATGGCTTCCGGCACGTTGGCCAGGCGGCCGCCCAGGAGGGGCTCCATGATGACGATGGGGATGCCGCGCTTGTCCAGTTCCTCATACAGGTACGAGGCGTTGGCGTTCCGCCGGCCGTCGGCGTGGTTCCAGTCCACGAAGTTCATCTCGATCTGGACGAAGTCCCAATGGTACTTCCCGCTGTCGTGCAGGCCGATGAGTTCGTCGAACTCGCCGGGCGCGCCGTGGAAGGAGAAGCCCAGGTTGCGGATGCGACCCGCCTCCTTTTCCTTGACGAGGAAATCCATCATGCCGTTCTGCACGTAGCGCTGTTCGAAAGCGGCCACACCGCCGCTGCCGATGGCGTGCAGGAGGTAGTAGTCGAAATAGTCCGTCTTCAGCTGCTCGAAGGAGTCCTTGTACATCTGGATGGAGGCCTCCGGCGTGGCGTTGTTGAAGTTGGAGAGCTTCGTGGCGATGAAATACTTGTCGCGCGGATGGCGGCTCAGGGCGATGCCCGCGGCCTTTTCCGACTGCCCCATCAGGTAGGCGG
This sequence comes from uncultured Bacteroidales bacterium, assembly GCA_900316525.1. Lineage (GTDB taxonomy): Bacteria > Bacteroidota > Bacteroidia > Bacteroidales > UBA932 > Cryptobacteroides. Next base: position 180,473 of record ONDF01000003.1, on the reverse strand, counting down.
GGGAGGTGTCGAAGTAATTGATCCCATGTTCGATGGCGTAGTCCACCATCTCGTTCACGGCTTCCTGGTCGATGACCCGCTGGCCGTCCTTCTCGACCATGGGCCAGCGCATGCAGCCGAAGCCCAGCAGGGACACCTTGTCCCCGTTGACGGGATTCTCGCGGAGCACCATCTCCTCCGGACCTTCCTCGGCCGGAACCGTTGCGGCCTTCTTGGGCGCGCATCCCACGGCGGCGGCGCCGAGAGCCAGCGCCCCCGCGCCCGATATCTTGATAAAGTCTCTTCTTTCCATACTTATTCCTCGATATGGTTATGCCGTCCGTTGACGGTGATCGCGCTGATCGGGCGCGCCGGGCACAGGTTCTCGCAGGCGCCGCAGCCGATGCAGCGCTCCTCGTTCACCACGGGCCGGCGGTAGCCGGTCGCATCGTCCTTGACGAGCATGATGGCGCCGGCGGGGCAGTGGCGGGCGCAGTTGCCGCATTCCACACCCTTTTCCACCACGCAGAGTTCCGCGTTCACGCGGGCCGTGCCCACATGGTACTGCGTCTTCTCCTCCTTGGTGATCTTCAGGATGGCGCCCGTCGGGCAGAGTTCGGAGCAGCGGGTGCACTCCGGGCGGCAGTAGCCGCGCTCGTAGGACATCTCGGGCTGCATGAAGTGCTTGAGGTCCGTCGACGGACGGAGCACGTTGTTCGGGCACTCGGCCACGCACAGCTGGCAGGCCGTGCAGCGGCGGTAGAAGTCCTTGACGCTCTTGGAGCCGGGAGGCGTGAGGGGAATGTCCCGCTCGGGCACTTCCTTGTCCAGGATGGTGGCGAAGCCGCCGTCCACCTTCTTCTCCTGCGCCTTCAGCGCGGCCGTTCCCACGGCCAGCGCGGCGCCGGCGATGAAAGCCCGGCGACCTTGGGACTCCTTCGCTTCGCTCGGAGTGACATTGTCATTCCGAACGGCCTCTTTGTCATTCCGAACCGGCGCAGCCGGTGAAGGAATCTCTTTCTTCCCCCAGGCGAACCGATACTTCAGCCCGCCGAACTTGCAGGTGTCGATGCAGTTGAAGCAGTCCACGCAGCGGGAGTAGTCGATCTTGCGGTTCTCCACGTCGATGCAGGCGGCCTTGCAGTTGTGCTCGCACTGCTTGCAGCCCTTGCACACGTTCGCGTCGATCATCGGACGGAACATCGCGAAACGGGAGAAGAAGCTCAGCGTGGTGCCCACGGGGCAGATGGTGTTGCAATACGTGCGGCCGTTGCGCCAGGCCAGGACGACCACCACCACGAGCGTGGCGATGGCCACGAGGAAGGTGGGCAGGCTGCGGAGCCAGACTTCCTTCTCATAGAAGGCGTAGCTGCCGGCCCGCTCGGCGATCGCGGCGAAGAGGTTGTTCACCCACAGGTAGACCGGCTGGAACAGGTTCTGGACGATGCGTCCCCAGGCGCTGTACGGGGCCAGCAGGGCCACGAGCGCCTGCACGCCCACGATGAGGGCGATGACGAAGACCGCCCACACCCCGTAGCGCAGCCACTTCATTTCGGGGCTGTAGCTGTAGGGCTTGCGGTTCTTGTTCTTGCGCTTGCGCGCCACGTTGAGGTGCGCCACGCCATCCTGGAACACGCCCAGCGGGCAGATGACGGAGCAGTAGACCCGTCCGAAGACCAGGGTCAGGAGGACGAGGCCGACGATGACGGCGACGTTGAGGGCCATCACGGCCGGCAGGAACTGGACCTTCGCCATCCAGCCCAGCCATCCGTGCAGCGCTCCGGTGAAGTCCAGGAGCAGCAGCGTGATGCCCAGCCAGAAGACGACGGCCAGCGCGATGCGTATTTTCCTAAGCATTTGACCTTTTATTGTTGAACAGGCAAATATAGGAAAAAATACTCAATCTAAAATGACGAGCGCGCGGGAGGGATGTGAAAAGGTGAGTTTTACGATGTCGGCGTCGGCCCGGTTCAGCGTGGCCGGCCACCAGGCGTCGAAGACGACTCCGTCCGTGGCCCAATGGAGCCCTTCAGACTTGATAGTCAATGAATTGTCGGGAGAGAACAGCGACACGCGCCGTCCTTTTCCCACATGCAGCTCGCAGCTGTCCGTAATGGCGAAAGCCGTGGAAAAGTCCGAGACCATCTCCACCCGGATCCCCGCCAGGTCGAACATCCGGGTATACTCCATCAGCAGCCCCAGATTGCCCACGGTATGGTCCTCCCGGAGCCCCGTGGCGCCCAGGATATGGATATCCGTCACGTCCGGATGATGCTCCAGCACATACCGCATCGCCTTCGTCAGATCATTGTAGTCCTGCTCCTCCACCGGAATGACGATCGGCGCCAGCTTCTCCCGCAGCCGCTTCGGCAGCGAATCCATATCCCCGATCACCGCCTCCGGCAACCGCTCCTTCCCAAACTTCCGCACATACTTCACCGCCGCCCCGTCACAGCACACCACCGCCTCCGCGCTCTCCAGCAGATACAGCGGATACGCTTTCCGGGGGAATTCTCCGTTACACAGGATAACGATGCTATGCATCTTCTTCTTCTTCGGGTTTGGTCTTCTGGATCTCGGCCTTCGAGGTCCCCTTGGATGTCGTGTAGGTTTCAGGCTCGCGGAAGCCCAGGAGGAAGGCCTTGACGTCCATCCGCTTCTTGCCGGCCAGCTGGACGTCGGTGAGGGCGAGCGCGCCGTCCCGGGTGGCGACGGCGAGGTAGGTCTTGCCGTCGGACAGGACGGTGCCCGGCGCGGCGTGGAGGTCGGAGCGCATTTCGCCGAAGAAGACCTTCAGCTGCGTCGCCTGGCCGTCCTTGACCAGTTCGGTGAAGGCGCCCGGGAACGGGGAAAGGCCGCGGACCAGGTTATAGACATTCCGCGTGGTGTCGTCCCAGTCGATGTGCTGGAGCTCGCGGGTGAGCTTCGGCGCCGGCTTCAGGACCTCGGAACCCTGGACGAAACTGCGCTGGACGCGGGTTTCGACATTCTTCTGGATGAGACCCTCGACCGTCTGGACCACGAGGTCCGCGCCGATGGCCATGAGCTTGTCATGGACGTCGCCGACGGTGTCCGTGGGCTCCACCCGGCACTCCTGGCGCAGGAGGATGCCGCCCGTGTCGATCTTCTGGTCGATCATGAAGGTCGTGACGCCCGTGATGTTCTCCCCGTTGATGACGGCCCAGTTGATCGGGGCCGCGCCGCGGTACTGCGGCAGGAGGGCGGCGTGGAGGTTGAACGTGCCCATCTTGGGCATCTTCCACACCACCTCCGGGAGCATCCGGAAGCCGACGACCACGAACAGGTCCGCCTTCCAGGCCGCGAGGGCCTCGAGGAAGGCCGGATCCTTGAGCTTGTCGGGCTGCAGGAGGGGAAGGCCGTTGGCTACGGCGTATTTCTTCACGGCGCTCTCGTTCATCTTGAGTCCGCGGCCGCTGGGCTTGTCCGGCACGGTCACGACGCCGACCACCTTATATCCGCGCCCCTTGGTGAGGGCGTCCAGCGGGGCCACGGCGAACTCCGGCGTGCCCATGTAGACGATGCGGGTCTTCTTGAACAGGGACATGATCTTGCTGAAGATTTTGCGGCGCCAGGTCTTGAAGGCGTCCAGGTTGATGGACTTCTCCCGGATGGCCATCCAGGTGAGGAACACGCCGATCGGAATCAGGACGAAGGCCGATATGAAATCGCCGATGAACGGCGTCGTGGCGCCGTCGCGGGCCAGCTTCGTGCCCGAGATGTCCACGACCCAGTACAGGACGAAGAACAGGATGGACACGACGGCCGGCGTTCCCAGTCCGCCCTTGCGGATGAGGGAGCCGATCGGCGCGCCGATGAAGAAAAGGATGAAGCAGGCGAGCGCCTGGGCGTATTTCTTCCAGATTTCCACCTCGCTCAGGCGGAGGAGGCGGCTGTACTCGTAGGCTTCCATGCCCTGGGTCTGGAGGGTGGACTGGATCTGGTTCACGTTGGACAGGGCGTTCTCATAGGCCATCTTGCGCTTCCCCGGATCGTCCCAGGAAGCCGGCTTCCGGCTCAGGTCGAAGGGCTTCTTCGCCGGATCCTTCCAGCCGGAATCCAGCTGCGACTGCCACTGGAGCGCGTACGAGTGCCGGAGTTCCTCCAGGAACTTCTCCGCGCCGGCGTCCGACTTCTCGGCCAGGGAATCCCGGCCGTGCCGGAGCTGGTCGTTGGACATGGACCGGACCTGGTCGCCGTAGCGGGCGGAGTCGGAATGATGGAAGGAGTAGTTCTCCAGCGGGATCACCATCTCCTGCCGGGCGAAATGGATCCGCTGCAGGGCGAGGGTGGTGTCCCGGTACTTGCGGGTGTTCGTCTCCTGGTAGTTGGTGCCGTCGTACAGCTGGAAGGTCAGGTAGTCCTTGGCCTTGGACATCTTCATGATGCCGCTGTCGGCGACGGTCAGGCGGAGGTTGCCCTTCTCGGTCGTGTGGTCATAGACCATCACCCCGTACATCATCCCGGAGTCCTTGTCGCGGTCGTCGATGCGGAGGATGTATCCCTCGATGCCGTCGTAGAAGGTTCCGACGGGGATCTTGATCTCGGACTTGGTGCGGCCGATGTCCTCGCGCATCGTGTAGATGTGGTTGATGGAGTAGGGGACCAGCCGGTCGCCGATGTAGAAGGCGGCGACGGCGATGACGGCACTGGCGACGGTCGCGGGCAGCAGGATGCGCGCGAGGGAGATGCCGGCGGAGTTCATCGCGGTGAGCTCGTAGTGCTCGCCCATGTCGCCGAAGGTCATCATCGACGCCAGGAGGGTCGCCAGCGGCAGGGCCAGCGGCAGCACCTGGCAGCTTCCCCACAGGAGGAACTCCAGGATGACCTTGAGTTCGAGGCCTTTGCCGACCAGTTCATCGATGTACAGCCACAGGAACTGCATCACCAGGATGAAGATGGTGATCGCGAGGATCGCGAAGAACGGTCCTATGAACGACTTCAGTATGAACAGGTCCAGCTTTTTCATTTACGCAGTGGCCAGCTCGATGAGCTTTTCGAGGGCGGGCTTGAGGTTCGCGGTGTCGCGGCCGCCGGCCGTGGCGAGGCCGGGCTGTCCGCCGCCGCCGCCCTGGATGAGCTTCGCGGCTTCGCGGATGTCCTTGCCGGCGTTCTTGCCCTTCGCGACGAGGTCGTTGGAGTACATCGCGAGGAGGTTGGGCTTGCCGCCGAACTCGTAGGCGCCCACGAGCACGAGGTTCTCGGCCTTCTTCTGCAAAAGGAGAGCCATGTTGCGGGCGAAGCCCGGATCGACGGTCATCTCGAACTTGGCGACGCGGATGCCGTTCACGACCTCGGCGCCGGCGTACAGGCGCTCGGCCAGCTGCGCGGCCTTCTCGGCCGCGGCGGCCTCGAGCTGCTTGCGCGCGTCGGCGTTCTCCTCGACCAGCTTGCGGATGGCGCCGGCGAGGTCGGGCGTGTTGTTGAAGAAGGACTTCGCGCTGCGGAGGGCCTCCTCCATCGCGTGGACATAGTTCTCGGCCGCTTCGCCCGTCAGGGCCTCGATCCGGCGGACGCCGGCGGCGATGGCGCTTTCGGACACGATCTTGAACAGGCCGATGTTGCCGGTCGCGGAGGTGTGCGTACCGCCGCAGAGCTCCACGGAACCGCCGAAGCGGACCACGCGGACCACGTCGCCGTACTTTTCGCCGAACAGGGCCATCGCGCCCATCGCGCGGGCCTCGTCCATCGTCGCGTCACGCTTCTCCCAGAGGGGATCGTTGGCGCGGATGAGGGCGTTGACCTTCTTCTCGACGGCGAGCATCTCCTCGTCCGTCATCTTGGCGAAGTGGGAGAAGTCGAAGCGGAAGTAGTCCGGGCCCACGAAGGAACCCTTCTGCTCCACGTGGGTGCCCAGGATTTCGCGCAGGGCCTCGTGGAGGAGGTGCGTCGCGGAGTGGTTGGCCTGGATCTTCTTCCGGCGTTCGCCGTCGACATGGAGGTCGAAGGACTCGGTGCCGTCGGCGGGCAGGCGCTCGGCGAGGTGGATGGTGAGGTTGTTCTCCTTGACGGTGTTCAGGATGGCGATCTTCTCGCCGGAGGCGGAGACGATGCAGCCGGTGTCGCCCACCTGGCCGCCCATCTCGGCGTAGAACGGGGTCTTGTCGAAGACGAGCTGGTAGAGCTCCTTGTTCTTCTGCTTGACGGTGCGCTGCTTCAGGAGCGTCGCGCCTTCATAGTCCAGCAGGTCGTAGCCCAGGAACTCCACCTCGTCGCCGCTGGCGAACTCCACCCAGTCGCCGAACTCGTTGGCGGTGGCGTTGCGGGCGCGCTCCTTCTGCTTGCCCAGCTCCACCTGGAAGCCGTCGAGGTCCACGGTGTAGCCCTTCTCGGTGGCGATGAGCTCGGTCAGGTCGATCGGGAAGCCGTAGGTGTCGTACAGGACGAACGCGTCGACGCCGGAGATGACCTTCGTCGCGGCGCTCTTCTCCATCGTGTCCTCCAGGAGGCGGATACCGCGGTCCAGCGTGCGCAGGAAGGCGTTCTCCTCCTCGCGGATGACGCTCTCGACGAGCTTCTGCTGGGCCTTGAGTTCCGGATAGGCCTCGCCCATGTCCTCCACCAGCTGGGGAACCAGGCGGGTGAGGAACGGCTCGTTGAAGCCCAGGAAGGTATAGCCGTAGCGGACGGCGCGGCGGAGGATGCGGCGGATCACGTAGCCGGCCTTCACGTTGGACGGCAGCTGGCCGTCGGCGATGGAGAAGGCGATGGCGCGGATGTGGTCGGCGCAGACGCGCATGGCCACTTCCACCTTTTCGCTCTCGTGGTACTTGTGGCCGGAGAACTCCTCCAGCTTGCCGATCAGGCCGCTGAAGACGTCGGTGTCGTAGTTCGTGGCCTTGCCCTGGAGCACCATGCACAGTCGCTCGAAGCCCATGCCGGTGTCGATGTTCTTGGCGGGCAGCGGCTCGAGGTGGCCGTCGGCCTTGCGGTTGTACTGCATGAACACGAGGTTCCAGATCTCGATCACGTCGTCATTGTCGGTGTTCACGAGGTCACGGCCGGGGATCTTCGCGATCTCCTCGTCGGAGCGGAGGTCGATGTGGATCTCCGAGCAGGGGCCGCAGGGGCCGGTGTCGCCCATCTCCCAGAAATTGTCATGCTTGTTGCCCAGCAGGACGTGGTCCGCCGGCATATGCTTGAGCCAGGCTTCCTGCGCCTCGGTGTCGAGGGTGGTGCCGTCGTCGGCCGCGCCTTCGAACACGGTCGCATAGAGCTTGGTCTTGTCGATCTTGTACACCTCGGTGAGGAGCTCCCAGGCCCAGTCGATGGCCTCGGCTTTGAAATAGTCGCCGAAACTCCAGTTGCCCAGCATCTCGAACATCGTGTGGTGGCGGCCGTCGTGGCCCACCGCCTCGAGGTCGTTGTGCTTGCCGCTCACGCGGAGGCACTTCTGGCTGTCGGTGGCCCGGCGGAACTTGGGCGCCGTATTGCCCAGGAAAATATCCTTGAACTGGTTCATTCCCGCGTTCGTGAACATCAGCGTGGGGTCGTTCTTGATCACCATGGGGGCGCTCGGAACGATGGTGTGTCCCTTGGAAGCGAAGAACTCCAGGTACTTCTGTCTAATCTCTTTTGCAGTCATCATAAGATAAATCTATAATAGCCTGCAAATTTACGGCTTTTTTCGCGGAAATTCAAGCGTAGGGGACGGCCTTCCGCCAGCGGAGGGTGAGATAGAGGGCGCGGACGAGCAAATGGGTGAAATAAGCGGCCATCAGGAGGTGGATGGCGAGGGTCTCCGGGACGGGATCATGGACCGCATGGAGGAGGCCGATGCCGGCGAACCACACGCCGAAAAAGCCCACGACGCACCAGGCGGTGGAGTTGCGGAGGTCCTTCGAGGCGGTCGCCCCCATGAAGATGCCGTCCCAGGTGAAGGCGGGACAGCCGATGAAGGGCATCAGGAGCAGCCAGGGGATGAATTCCCGGCCCGCCTCCACGACGTCCGGATCGGACGTCATCAGGCGGAGGAGCGGCACGCCGCCCACCCCGTACACGAGGAGGAACAGGACCGTGACGCCCAGGCACCAGACGAATGTCTGGCGGACGGTGGACCGGACGCCGTCCGGGGACCTTTCCCCGATGAAACGGCCTGTCAGCGCCTCGCCGGCATAGGCGAACCCGTCGGTGAAATAGCTGAAAATCATCAGGAGTTTCATCAGGATGGCCCCGACGGCCAGCATCATGTCCCCGAATCTCGCGGAAATCATCGTGAATCCGATGTACACCGCGATCATGCACACCGAGCGGAAGAACAGATCGCGGTTGAGGACGAAGAACTCCCGGAATCCGGCCGCGTGCCCGCCCTGTTTCGCGTGTTTCAGGACCCATCCGTACCGGAACCGGACCGCCAGCGAAGCGTATAGGAAACCGGTCCACTGGGCGATGAGGGTGCCCCAGGCGACTCCCGCGAAACCGAGCGCCGGGAGGCCGGCGTACCCGAAGGAGAGGCCGATGGACAGGAGGATGTTCGTGGCATTGACCAGCAGGTCGCAGATCATCGGCCTGACCGTGTCCTGCATGCCGATGAACCAGCCCTTGAAAGCGAACAGCGAGAGGGTGGCCGGGGCCGCCCAGATGCGGATGTAAAAGTATTGGGTGGCAAGGGTTTGCACTTCCGGCGAGCATTCCACCAGGAGGAACGCCACCTGGACCACGACCCATTGCAAGGCGATCAGGACGAGGCCCGATCCGAAGGCGATTCCGAGCGCCCGCTTCAGGGTGACGGCAATGTCTCCTTCCGCTTCCGCCACGCCGGCGCGATGACGGCCGTAGGCTTGCGCCGTCAAACCGCCGGTTCCTCCCCGGAGGAAGCCGAAGTTCCAGTACAGCATGTCGAAGAGCATCGTGCCGATGGAGATGCCGCCGATGAGGGCGGCGGCGCCGAGGCCGCCCGAGGCGCCCAGGTGCCCGGCGACGGCGATGTCGACCATGCCCACCAAGGGCACGGTGATGTTCGCGAGGATGCTCGGAACGGCGAGGCGGAGGATGTCCCGGTGGAGGTTCATCGGAACTTCTTGTCTTCTTCCAGCATGCCCAGGTAGGAGGCGTAGCGTTCGGGGGAAATGGTGCCCGCGTCCACGGCCGCTTTCACGGCGCAGCCGGGTTCGTGGGTGTGGGTGCAGGGGGTGAACCGGCAGCCCTCGGAAGCGCGGAGCATTTCGGGGAAATACTTGCCGATTTCCTCCTTCTCCAGGTCCACCAGGCCGAAGCCGCGAAGTCCCGGAGAATCAATGACATAACCGCCCGTTGCCAGGGGGTACATCTCGTACAGGGAGGTGGTGTGCTTCCCCTGCAGGTGGGCCGTGGAAATCTGGCCGATCTTGGGGTCCAGGGCCGGGTCCAGCGCCTTGATGAGGGAGGACTTTCCGACGCCCGATTCCCCGGAGAAGAGATTGATTTTCCCGCGGCAGGAATTCCGGAGTTCCTCGATGCCTTCGCCGGTCAGCACGGACGTGTCGATGACGCGGTAGCCCGCCCCCTCGTAGATGGCGTGGAACGCCTCGACCTGCTCCGGCGCAAGTTCGCGGTACAGGTCCACTTTCGACAGGACGACGGTGGCCGGGATGCCGTACACGCCGCAGGTGACGAGGATGCGGTCCAGGAACGGGAGCTTGACTTCGGGAAAGAACAGGGAGACGACGAGGTAAGCCATGTCCACGTTGGCGGCGATGATGTGCGCCTGGCGGGACAGGTTCGTGGACCGCCGGATCACGTAGTTCTCCCGCGGCAGCACTTCCGTGATGACGGCGGTCTCTTCACCGTCGGCCCATTCGTACCGGACGCGGTCGCCGACGGCCACGGGATTGGTGATCTGGCTGGCCTTCAAACGGATGCGTCCGCGGAGCACGGCGGGGAAGATCCGCCACTCCGGGAGGGCGGAAAGTTCGTAGTGGCTGCCGGCATTTTTGACGACGGTCGCTTCCCCTTGTGTCATTCGTCGCTCTTTTTGAACAGTTCGTACCGCAAAGATAAGGGTTTGTTTTGGAAATCCGTCCCCATTCCCTATTTTTGCTTCAAGGTCCGGACCTTTAGTCCGGTGGTTATTTTTTGAAAACCGTCGTCTCCGACGACCCCTCCCACCGCAAGCGGCGGGCCCCTCCCTCTTATATGGCCGAGGGTGGCCATAGGTTTTCAAAAAACAACCACCTCCCATTAGGTCCGTCCCCGAACATTAAAACTAGTAAACCACTATGAATATTCGAATTACTATCCAGTATCATACCCAGTGGGGTGAGGGTCTCGTGCTCCGCGTCGGGAAGAAGCGGTATCCGATGGATCCGGCTTATGCCAACATGTGGCAGAAGGAGTTGACGGGGCGCAACCTGCGCGACGGGGACGCGTACACCTTCGAGGTGGAGCGCGACGGGAAGACCGTCCGCCGCGAGTGGCGGGCGCACCGCTTCGAGGCGCCTGCCGGCGGCACGTCGCTGGTGATCCGCGAGCGGTGGAACGACCGTCCCGCGAACTCCACGTTCTACGCCGCCGCGTTCAGCGACGTCATCTTCCGCCGCCCGGACGGCGTTTCCTTCCGGAATCCGCGTCCGGCGGCCCCGTGGAAGGGGAACGTCGCCTTCCGCGTCGCGGCCCCCGAGGTCCGCACGGGCGAATCCGTCGCCCTCGCGGGCAGCGGCTCGCTCGGCGACTGGAAGGAGTTCCATCTGCTGGATGACGGCGCTTTCCCGTACTGGCGCATCGCCCTGGACGTGAAGGAGCCCTTCGAATACAAGTTCGTCATCGTGGACACGGCCACCGGGAAGCCGGTCCGGTGGGAAGAGGGTCCGAACCACTTCTTCGCGGAACTGCCCGCCGCCGGGTGCCGCCTGGAAGTCACCGACACCGTTCCCGCATTCCGGACTCGCCCGTGGCGCGGCGCCGGGGTCGCCGTTCCCGTCTTCGCCCTCCGTTCGGAGGACAGCTTCGGCGTGGGCGAGTTCAACGACATCAAGAAACTGGTGGACTGGGCCGTGGAGGCCGGCCAGAGCGTGATCCAGCTCCTGCCCATCAACGACACCACGATGACCCATACCTGGCAGGATTCCTATCCCTATAACGCCGTCAGTTCCTTCGCCCTGCATCCGCAGTTCCTGCACCTGCCCGCGGCCGGTGTCCGGAAGGATGCGAAGTACAAGGCCCTGAAGGCGGAGCTGGAGGCCCTGCCGCAGGTGGATTATGAGAAGGTGAACGAGGCCAAGACCGCCCTGCTGCGGAAGGTCTATGCGTCCAAGGGCCAGGAGACGATGCAGTCCCAGGCCTACCACGATTTCGTCGCGGCCAACGCCGAATGGCTGATGCCGTACGCCGCTTTCTCCGTCCTGCGCGACCTGAACGGCACCTGCGACTTCTCGCAGTGGGGCGAGTTCGCCGAGTACAAGGTCCGCAAGGTGGACGCTTTCGCCGCGGCCCACGTGGACGAGGTGAACTTCTACTGCTGGGAGCAGTTCCTGCTGGACGCGCAGCTCCACGAGGCCGTGGCCTACGCGCACAAGCGGGGCGTCGCCCTGAAGGGAGACCTCCCGATCGGCGTGAGCCGCCAGAGCGTGGACGCCTGGCAGCACCCCGACCTGTTCCACCTGGACAGCCAGGCCGGCGCACCGCCGGACGCCTTCGCGGTGGACGGCCAGAACTGGGGCTTCCCGACCTACAACTGGGAGAAGATGGCGGAGGACGGCTTCGGCTGGTGGAAGGCCCGCATGCGCAAGATGGCGGAGTACTTCGACGCCTTCCGCATCGACCATATCCTCGGCTTCTTCCGCATCTGGGAGATCCCGGTGCCGTACAAGAGCGGCCTGATGGGCCACTTCAACCCGGCCCTGCCGTACAGCGGCGAGGAACTGCGGAACAAGGGATTCAACCCCGTGAACACGGGCGACACCGACGTCCTGTTCGTGGAGGACCCGCGCCGCAAAGACTACTGGCACCCGCGCATTTCTTCGCAGAACACCACGGCCTACGCGCAGCTTCCCGACTGGCTCAAGGACCGCTATAACGAGCTGTACAACGACTTCTTCTACCATCGGCACAACCAGTTCTGGAAGGAGTCGGCCTACCGGAAGCTTCCGGCCCTGCTCCGCACCACGGGCATGCTGTGCTGCGGCGAGGACCTGGGTATGATCCCGGCCAGCGTCCCCGAGACGATGGCGGACCTGGACATCCTGAGCCTCGAGATCCAGCGGATGCCGAAGGACCCGAAGGACACCTTCGCGGATCCCGCCCGTTATCCGTATTCCTGCGTGTGCGCGACCGGCACCCACGACACCAGCCCGCTGCGGGCCTGGTGGGAGGAGGACCGCGCCCTCACGCAGCGGTATTTCAACGAGGTGCTCCACTGCGCGGGCGAAGCCCCGGCCTTCTGCGAGCCGTGGGTCGCGGACCTCATCCTCGGCGCGCACCTCAAGTCGCCGGCGATGCTCGCCATCCTGCCCCTGCAGGACTGGATGGCCACCGACGGGGCGGTCCGCTACGCCGGCAACCCGGCCGACGAGCGCATCAACGTTCCCGCCATCCCGCGCTATTACTGGCGCTACCGGATGCACTGCACCCTCGAATCCCTGATCGGCGCCACCGCCTTCAACCAGCACGTGAAGGGCATGGTGGACGCTTCCGGACGTAACGTATAACCATGAAGGAAAACGATTGGAAATCCAGGCTGGGCGTGGTCTATTCCACGAATCCGGACTTTCAGTATGAGACGGCTTCGGAGGCGGAGGCGGAGACGCTGCCGCCTGCGAAGCAGCGGCTCATCGTCGGGATCGACCGGCGCAACCGGGGCGGCAAGCAGGTCACGCTCGTGACCGGCTTCGTGGGCAAGGCCGACGACCTGAAGGAACTCGGCAAGACCCTGAAGACGAAATGCGGCGTGGGCGGCACGGCCAAGGACGGGGAAATCACCATCCAGGGCGACCTCCGCGACAAGGTCGTCGCCCTGCTGAAAGAAATGGGCTACAACGCCAAACGAGGTAACTGATGCTGGACGATCCCTTCAAATCGGGGCAGCTCCTGCTGCCGGACACCCCGCCTGAGGCCCTGACGGCCGCGGGGGAGGGCCTTTCCCTGGCCGCCTCCATTCTCGTGGCGGTCTCCGTGCTTCTGTTCCTGCTGGCGCTCCGCAGCTTCCTGAACGTGCTGCCGTACCTGTCGGACAACATCCTCCGGGCCCGCGGCAGCGCCGCGCTGGAGAACAGCGTCCGGGTGAGCCGCGACCGCAACCTGGTGGCCGCCGTCCTCCTCATTCCCGCCATCCTGCTCATCTACCGCTACCGGCTCTTCGACATCGCCTGGTTCGACACGCTCGCCCCGGACATGCGGCTCGCCGCCGTCGCCGGCGTTTTCCTCGTGTATCTGTTCCTCCGGTTCCTGCTGTACCGGTGGTTCCGGCCCCGCCGCCGCTACGACGATTACCAGATGGCTTACCGGGCGGGCTACACCTTCTTCATCCTGCTGATGATCCTCGCCCTCCTGACGGTGGGCGTCTGCTACATCCTGCACCTTTCCGACCTGACAATCAAGACCATCCTGCTGGTGGAAAGCGGCGTGATGTATCTGCTGTATCTGTTCCGCCGCGGACAAATTTTGTCGATGTCTTGCAATTCATTGACAACTTTTTTGTACCTTTGCGGGCTCGAATTGCTGCCGACCGCCTTGCTGGTCGTCCCGGCGGTGATTCTTTAAGGTTAGTGCAGTTTAGTAGTATGACAGTCAAGAACATCCTGATTTCCCAGAACACCCCGCGTGTTCTTACGCCTTACCAGGCCGTGACGGAAAAGTACGGGGTGGAGTTCGAGTTCCATCCGTTCTTCCTGATCGAGCCGCTCACCTCCCGGGAATTCCGGGCCCAGCGGATCAACATCCTCGATTACACCGCCATCGTCTTCTCCTCCCGCCACGCCATCGACGCGTTCTTCACCCTGGCGGAGGAACTCCGGTGCAAGATTCCCGAGACGATGAAATATTTCTGCACGACCGAGGTCGTCGCGATGTACCTCCAGAAGCACATCGTGTACCGCAAGCGCAAGATTTTCTTCGGCACCGGCACCCCGGACAGCGTGGTCGCGCTCATCGGCCCCAAGCACAAGGGCGAGAAGTTCCTCATCGCCACGTCGGACAATTCCAACAACGATACCCTGTACCGCCTGTTCGACGCCGCGAAGCTGGACTACACCCCCGCCGTGTTCGTCAAGTCCGTGTCCCAGGACCTCAAGGACGTGGACCTGCACGCCTACGACATGATCGTCCTGTACAACCCGGCCGACGTCAAGTCCCTGTACGAGAATTTCCCCGCCTTCCAGCAGGGGGATATCAAGTTCGTCTCCTACGGCCGTTCCATCGTCAAGGCGATGGAGGAAGCCGGTCTTTCCATCGAAGTGAAGGCCCCCTCTCCCGAGGTTCCGTCCGTGGCCCGCGCCATCGAACGCTATCTCGAGCAGCAGCAGTAGCCGCGCCCATGGCGGCCACCCTCTCCAAATCCGAACGTCTCTGCGGCAAGAAAGCCATCGCAGGGCTGATGGAGCATGGGAAGGGCGGCGTGACGGGCTGCCTGCGCTACAAGTTCCTGAAGGCCGGCGAGGCCGATGTCTCCCGCATCCTCGTTTCCGTCCCCAAGCGCTATTTCAAGCGCGCGGTCAAGCGGAATCTCCTGAAACGCCGCATCCGCGAGTCCTACCGGCTCCAGAAGGACCTCCTTCCGGCGCCCGTGGACATCGCTTTCCTGTATCAGGCCCGCGAAGTCCTTTCTTACGACGAGATCTACGCCGCCATGGCTGCCGTCCTCGCGGCCGTGGCCGCCAAAACCGAATAGGCATGCCCGGCTGGCTGAAAAACGTGCTCATCTTCCCGTTCGTGTTCCTGATCAAGTTCTATCAGGTATGCGTGAGCCCGTTCACCCCGCCGGCCTGCCGGTTCACCCCCACCTGTTCCCAGTACGCCCTCGAGGCGTTCCGCAAATACGGCCCCTTCAAGGGCCTTTACCTCTCCGTCCGCCGCATCCTCCGGTGCCACCCCTGGGGCGGTTCCGGCTACGATCCCGTACCGTAATGCCGAAGAAAGAGAAAGTCCGGGAGATGTTCGACCACATCGCACCGAGTTATGACAAGTTGAACCACATTTTGTCGCTGAATGTCGACAAGCTGTGGCGGCGCCACGCGCTGCAAGAGATCGTGGACGGGACGCCGCAGCGGATCCTGGACGTCGCGTGCGGGACGGGGGATTCCACCATCTCCATCGCGAAGGCGGCCGCGGAAGGGTCGACGGTGATCGGGGCCGATATCTCCGAGGGGATGATGGCGCTCGTGAAAGGGAAGGCGGAGAAGGCCGGCGTAGGGGAGCGCATCACCCTGCAGGTCGCCGATGGCGAAGCCCTTCCCTATGGAGACGGCGCTTTCGACCGTGTCACCTGCGCGTTCGGCATCCGGAATTTCGAGCACAAGGAAAAGGGGCTGGCGGAGTTCCGCCGGGTCCTGGCCGAGGGCGGAAAGGCGGTCATCCTGGAGTTGTCCGTGCCGCAGAACCGGCTGGTCCGGTGGGCCTACGACCTGTATTTCCTGCACATCCTGCCCGGGATCGGGGGCGCCGTCTCCGGCAACCGCGCGGCTTACAAGTACCTGCCAGCTTCGGTCCATAACTTCCCGTCTCCCAATGATTTCTGCTGGATGATGGAAGACGCGGGCTTCCGGAATGTCCGCTGCCGGACGTTCTCGTCCGGCCTTTGCCGGATGTTCGTCGGGGAGCGGTAGTTTGCCCGTCCGGGTTTTTATTGCTACCTTTGCGGTTCGGAAACTTAAACCTGTTTTTCTAGAATGTCCAATTATTTCTATGACATGGTCCCCCGCGAGGAGCTGGAGCGTCTGCCCTATCTCCCGACCATGGGGGAATTCGTCGCATGGATGGAGAAGACCTATGCCGACATGCCGGCCCTCTCCGACCTCGCGCACACGATTACGTACAAGGAATTCGGCGAGCGCATCGCGCGCCGCCGCGCCGTCATCGAAGGCCTCGGCCTTCCGAAGGGCGCGCACATCGCCATCTTCGACCGCAACAGCCAGGACGCCATCGAGCTCTTCCTCGCCGTCACCAGCGCCGGTTACGTGGCGATGAACCTGCCGGCCTCCCTGCCGGAAATGGCCCTCATCGGCTCCTGCATGAAATTCGACATCGCCGCCCTGTTCGTCCGCGATGAGTTCAAGCCCCTGACGGCGAAGCTCCAGGGCGTGAAGGTCCTCCCGGCCTCCTCCATCGCCGAGGAAGGCGTTCCCGCCACGGTCGTGGATCCGGACCAGCCCGCCGCCATCTTCTTCACCGGCGGCACGACCGGCACCCCGAAGGGCGCCGTCCTGAGCCACCGTGCCTTCATGCGCGGCTCCTTCAACGCCATCTTCAAGCCGGGCAAGGTGATCGGCGTGCACCGCTACATCGCCCTCCTGCCCCTGAGCCACGTGTTCGGCGCCATCGCCGGCCTCATGGGCTGCTTCTACACCGGCAACCTGATGCATACCTGCGAGGACATGAAGGCCACCATCGGCAAGCTCCCGATGATCAAGCCCACTCTCCTCGTCATCGTCCCCGGCATCTGCGACATCCTCGCCGGCCTGTGCAAGATGTACGGCCCGCAGTTCCTCGGCGGCAACCTCCGGATGATCATCTCCGGCGCCGCGAACGTGCCCCCGCGCCTGGTGGACATCTTCACCAAGCTGGGCGTCGAGTTCTGCTTCGGCTACGGCCTCACCGAGACGGCGAACCTCACCTCCGCGAACGCCGACGCCATCACCCATCCCACCTCCATCGGCAAGGTCTATCCCGGCCAGGAAGTGCGGATCGTGGACGGCGAGCTCCAGGTGAAGGGCGACAACGTGTTCTCCGGCTACT
The DNA here is from genome assembly GCA_900316525.1 of uncultured Bacteroidales bacterium. Classification (GTDB taxonomy): domain Bacteria; phylum Bacteroidota; class Bacteroidia; order Bacteroidales; family UBA932; genus Cryptobacteroides. The sequence continues at coordinate 163,613 of ONDF01000003.1, read as the reverse complement.
ACAAGGATCCCGAGAAGACGGCCGAGGCCTTCACCGAGGACGGCTGGTTCCGCACCGGCGACCTCATGCGCATCGACGAGGACGGTTTCCTGTACATCACCGGCCGCATCAAGAACCTCATCATCCTCGCCAACGGCGAGAACGTGAGCCCGGAGAGCCTGGAAGAGCCCTTCTATGCCGATCCGTGCGTCCGTGACGCCATGGTGAAGGAGGACGAGCTGAACGGCGCCCCGGTCATCGCCGTGGAGATCCTCCCGTTCATGCCGGCCTTCGAGGGCAAGCCCTGGGAAGAGGTGACCGCGTACATGGACAATCTCGTCAAGAAGATCAACGATACGCTGCCTTCCACGCACCGGATCCTGAAGGTGACCGTGCGCACGGAGGATTTCAAGCGTACCGGCAGCATGAAAGTCGCCCGCGTATGACCAAACAGGAAGTGTTCGACGGCCTGAAGGAAGTCCTTACCGTCCTGCGTCCGCATACGGACCTGACCGACGTGAATTTCGATACCGAGCTCGTCCGCGGGCTCGGCATCGACTCCCTCACGATGATGCTCCTCTCCCTCGCGGTGGAGGAGAAGTTCAAGATGCGCTTCCCCGATGGCGAGCCGATGCCCGTCACGGTCGGGGACGTGTGCGAGAATGTGCTGAAGCAGCTCGCCTAAGCCTCCAGCTCCTTTACATAGCTGCGGCGCCGCTGGAACGGCTTCGGGTCGTATTCCCCGAACAGGGACTGGACCTTGTAGTTTTCCTCGAGCTGCGGATTCAGAAGCATCCGTTTGATCCCCAAGCGGATGCAATTTTCATGTATGTACTTGAACATCAAGACGTTCGCTCCCTTACCCTGGTACTCGGGCAGGACGCCGATGAGGAGCGCCTCGATGGTGTCGTTGTGGCGGAGGGAACGGAGGATGGGGATGAAACCGAAGGGGAAGAGGCGGCCTTTCGCCTTGCGGACGGCGCGGGAGATGGACGGCATCGTGACGGTGAAGCCCACGAGCTTGTCCTCCTCGTTGACGACGAAGGCGACGAGGTCCTTGTTCATGATGGGGACGTACTGCTTCACGTAGCCGTCGATCTGCTCTTCCGTGAGCTTGGAGTATTCGTACAGCGGGGCGAAGGCGTCGTTCAGGACGTGGAACATCTCCCGGCCGCGCTTGGCCATTTCCCGGATGTTCTTCCCACGCCAGATGTGCAGGCCGTAGCGCTTCTCCACGAGGTCCGCGTACTGGAACATCGGCGGCAGTGTGTCGGGGAGGTCGATGTAGCGCTGGGTCCAGTCCACATCCTTGGTGAAGCCCATCCGCTCCAGGAACTCGCCGTAGTAGGGGAAGTTGTAGATGACCGTGAAGGGGGAGTCGTGCTCGAACCCTTCCACCAGGAGGCCTTCCCGGTCCATGTCGGTGAAGCCGAGGGGGCCCTTGACCTTCGTCGCGCCCCAGGCGCGGCCCCAGGCGACGACCGCGTCGACAAGCGCCTTGGCCACGTCGAAGTCCTCGATGAAGTCGATCCAGCCGAAGCGGACGGTCTCCTCCTTCCATTTCTCATTCGCCTTGCGGTTGCGGATGGCGGCCACGCGGCCGACGGTCTTCCCGTCCCGCCTGGCGAGGTATAACTCGCGTTCACAGAAGGACAAGGAAGGATTCTCGTCGCCGAGGGACTTCAGTTCGTCATCCTCGAAGGCGGGCACCCACTGGGGGCAGTCCTTGAACAGGTCGAAGGGAAAACGGATGAATTGCTTGAGCATGCGCCGCCCCCGGACGGGGACGATTTCGACAGGTTTCATAGGTCTGGTACATTGGTTTCAGCAGGGCAAATATAACGAGAATTATTCGTATCTTTGCAAAATATAGCGAAAGAAGTACATGGACAAGAAGACATTCAACCTGTGGAACCGGATCGTCGCCCTGGCCGTTTTCGTCATCGCCAGCGTGACTTACCTGTCCACCATAGAGCCCACCGCCTCCTTCTGGGACTGCGGTGAGTTCATCGCCTCATCCTACAAGCTGGAGGTGGGCCACCCGCCGGGAAACCCGGTGTTCCAGCTGTTTGCGCGCATCTTCACCATCCCGTTCCCGCCGGAGAAGGCGGCCGTGGCGGTGAACGCGATGAACGGCATCCTGTCGGCCCTGACGATCTTCTTCCTGTACCTGACGACGGTGTTCTTCGCGAAGCGGCTCGTGAAGCCGGGGAAGGACGGTTACAGCGTGGCGCAGGCCATTGCGATTTTCGGCGCCGGCGCCGTGGGCGCCCTGGCCTACACGTTCTCCGACACCTTCTGGTTCTCCGCCGTGGAGGGCGAGGTGTACGCGATGTCGTCCCTGGTGACGGCCCTCGTCTTCTGGGCCATGTGCAAGTGGTACGAGGGGGCCGACGAGCCCCATGCGAACCGCTGGATCGTGCTGATCGCCTTCCTGATGGGCCTTTCCATCGGCATCCACCTGCTGAACCTCCTCACCATTCCGGCCTTCGTGTTCATGTACTACTACCGGAAGAACGAGGACAAGCAGCTCCCGTTCAAGAACCTCGTCGGCATCTTCCTCATCGGCGTCGTGATCGAGGCCCTGCTGGTGTTCCTGTTCATCCCGTACCTCCCGAAGCTGGCGGCCTTCTTCGACCGCATCTTCGTGAACGGCTTCGGCCTGCCGTACAACAGCGGCGCCCTGTTCTTCATGGTCGCGCTGCTGGCCCTGTGCTTCTGGGCGCTGTTCGTCACCCTGAAGAAGGACAAGGTCTTCTGGAACACGGTGATGCTGTGCGTCACGACCCTGGTGATCGGCTTCTCGCTGTTCTCCATCGTCATCATCCGTTCCTCCGTCAAGACCCCGACGAACGAGTACCAGCCGGACAACGCCTATACCCTCGTGCGGTACCTCTCCCGCGAACAGTACGGCTCCACGCCGCTCCTGTACGGCCAGTACTTCGACGCGCCGTACGACCTCAAGACCGGGAAATACTGGGCGCCGCTGAACGGGAAATATGTCCATGCGGAGGCCCCGGCCGATGCGGACTACCTCCCGGAAGGCAAGATGCTCTTCCCGCGCATGTGGTCCAACGGCAGCCCTTCCCACATCGAGTTCTACGAGTCCTACATGGACGGCAAGGGCATCCGCGTGAAGGGAGCGACGCATAAGAAACCCACGTTCGGGGCGAACCTCCGCTTCTTCTTCGACTACCAGCTCAACTGGATGTACTGGCGGTACTTCATGTGGAACTTCGTGGGCCGCCAGAACGAGATCCACAGCCCGACTCCGGGCGAACTGTTCTACGGCAACTGGGAAAGCGGCATCGGCCCGCTCGACCGGTTCCGCCTCGGCGACCAGCGCGACGCGCCGGCCACCCTCGCGGAGAACAAGGGCAAGAACCATTACTTCTTCCTGCCGCTCCTGCTGGGCCTCCTGGGCCTGGTGTTCCAGTTCGACCGCGACAAGCGCGGCTCCTGGATCGTGTTCCTGATGTTCTTCATGACGGGCATCGCCATCGTGCTGTACCTCAACCAGCCGCCTTACCAGGTGCGCGAGCGGGACTATGCGTACGCGGGCTCCTTCTACATGTTCGCCATCTGGATCGGCCTCGGCGTCGCGGCCCTGTACGAGTGGATCAACGACGCCAGCAAGGGCAAGGCCTCCAAGGCCGTGGCCGTCGGCGCGTCCGTCCTGTGCCTCGGCGTTCCCGCCCTGATGGCGGAGGAGAACTGGGACGACCACGACCGCTCGAACCGCTATACCTCCACGGAAATGGCCTCCAACTACCTCAATTCCGTGGGCCCGAACGGCATGCTGGTCACCCACGGCGACAACGATACCTTCCCGCTTTGGTACGCGCAGGAGATCGAGGGCGTCCGGACCGACGTCCGCGTGGTGAACACCTCCCTGCTGGGCACCGACTGGTACATCGACCAGATGAAATGGGCCTGCAACGAGTCCAAGCCCCTGCCCCTGACCGTCCCGCAGTCGCAGTACCTGTACGGCACGAACGAATACGTCTTCATCACCTACGACGATGGTACGCCCATGCTGATCAAGGACGTCATGGACGTGTTCAAGGACCCGAAGATGAAGGTGGAACTGACCTCCCGCCGGAAGGTGGACTTCATCTGCGCCCGGAAGATCGTCATCCCCGTGAACAAGGAGAACTGCCTGAAATACGGCATCGTCCCCGAGTTCCTCGCCGACGAGATCCCCGAGACCATCACCCTCACGATGTCCGAGGACAAGAACTACCTCACCAAGCCGGAGCTCTTCATGCTGGACCTCCTCTCGGGCTACCAGTGGGACCGTCCGCTGAACCTGCTGAACATGGGCGGCGACCTGAACATCGGCATCAAGGACTACCTGATGTATGACGGCTTCTCCTACCGGTTCGTCCCGTTCAAGAACAAGATCTCCTCGACGGATCCGGGCATTGTCGACGCCGACGACCTGTACCGCAAGATGACGGACGGCACCTTCAAATGGGACGCCCTCCGCCGCAAGGACTATTTCGTGGATTACCAGAACATGTACACCTTCCTGGGCGTGCTGTCCCAGCGCCAGCTGTTCCTGAACGTCGCGAACGCCCTGATCGACGCCCGCGAGGACGAGAAGGCCCTGGAGATCCTGGACCTCTGCCAGCAGAACTTCCCGGAGGAGAACTTCCCCCTGGAGAGCATCCCGGTGGGCTTCAGCAGCAACGACTACATGGTCGTCCAGATGGTGGAGGACTACTACTTCCTGGGCGAGAAGGACAAGGCCCGCGAACTGGGCCTGAAGCTGGCCGACGGTCTGCTGGATTCCTCCCGCTTCTACCTGGAATTCTACGACTACGCCTCCTCCAGTTTCGAGGGCTGCCACCGTTGCATCCTCTATCTCGCCGACGTCTTCAAGCAGTACGGCGACAACGAGCTCTCCGACCGCCTGCTCGACTCCCTCGAGCTCCTCGTCCGCGTGGCCACCGGCCGCCTGGAGCCCGAAGAGGACCGCGCCGCCGCGCCGGATTCGGTGGATTCCCTGGAAGTGGAAGAATAGGGGTTTCCCCGCTCGATGAATGCCGATGGTGGTCCAATGACTGGACCACCATCAGCGTTTAACCCCCTTTTCTGTCGATGGTGGTCCCGGCCGTGGACCACCATCGGCACAAAAAAACCGACCGTCGAGGCGGTCGGTTCCGGATGAGATTCGAGGGACTTACCGCTTCAGCCGGACGAAGATGCTCAGGGGAAGGACCTTGCCGAAGGCGTCGCGGAGGGCCAGCTCGCCGCTTTCGAGGGCGAGGAAGGCGCCGTCGTGGCCAGGGACGGCCGTGAAGCCGGCTTCGGGCCGGAGGCCGAAGGCTTCGCGGACGGTCGTCTCGCCCAGCATCGCGGAATAGCCGTTCGAGTAGAGGTTCAGGACCATGAAAGAATCCCGCGGGGAAAGGATCTGGGCCACGTTCTTCAGGAGGTCGAACAGGAGCTCGTCCAGCTTCCATTTCTCCCCGTCCGGGCCGTGTCCATAGGCGGGCGGGTCCAGGATGATGCCCTGGTAGCGGTTGCCCCGCTTGGCCTCGCGCTTCGCGAACTTCAAGGCGTCCTCCACCACCCAGCGCACGCCGTCCAGACCGCTGCGCTCCATGTTCTCGCGCGCCCAGGTGACGACCTGGCGCACGGAGTCGAGGTGCGTGACGTCGGCGCCCGCGGCCTTGGCGGCCAGCGAGGCGGCGCCGGTGTACGCGAACAGGTTCAGCACCTTCGGCGCGCCCATTCCGTTCGCCTTGCAGATGCGGCCCAGCCGCAGGGTTTCCCGGTAGATGAACTCCCAGTTGGGGGCCTGCTCGGGGAACACGCCCACGTGCTTGAAGGAGGTGAGGCCGAGGCGCAGGGCGATGTGCAGGTCCGAAGCCGCGTGCGTCTCCGGGTCCTGCTCTCCGTTGTAGGCGATGCTCCACTGGTCGTCCATCTTGCGGACCTTCTCCCAGGTGCCGCTGTCCTCCTTGCCGGCCTTGCCGAAGCCGGCGCCGGGGCGGAAGACCACGTGGCTCTGGCGTTTCCACTCGCTCTCCGGGAGCGACGGCGCCCACAGGGCCTTCGGCTCCGGTCGCCGGAGCACGTACTTGCCGAAGCGCTCCAGCTTCTCGCCGCGTCCCGAGTCGATGAGCTGATAGTCTTTCCAGTATTCCGCAGGGTATTCGATGGTCATGGCTTTTGTCATTTCGAGCTTGCCGAGAAATCTCTTCCGCTCCTTTTGTGCAAAGATACGGAAATAATTGTTAAATTTGTGGACTGGAAATTTCTTAACTCTAATATCTGATATGCAACAGTTCATCGACAGTTATGACTTCACCGGCAAGAAGGCCATCGTGAGAGTCGACTTCAACGTTCCCCTCGACGAGAACTTCAACATCACCGACGACACCCGCATCCGCCGGGCCATGCCCACCCTCAAGAAGATCCTCGAGAAGGGCGGCGCCGTCATCATCATGTCCCACCTCGGACGTCCCAAGAAGGTGGATCCGAAGTTCTCCCTGAGCCACATCGTGGACCACGTGTCCGAGTGCCTGGGCGTTCCCGTCCAGTTCGCCGCCGACTGCCAGAAGGCGGACGAGCAGGCCGCGGCCCTGAAGCCGGGTGAGGCCCTCCTCCTGGAGAACCTCCGCTTCTACGCCGAGGAAGAAGGCAAGCCGCGCGGCCTCGCCGAGGACGCCTCCGAGGACGAGAAGAAGGCCGCCAAGAAGGCCGTCAAGGAGTCCCAGAAGGCCTTCGTCAAGAAGCTCGCCTCCTACGCTGACTGCTACGTGAACGACGCTTTCGGCACGGCCCACCGCGCCCACGGCTCCACCGCCCTCATCGCCGAGTACTTCCCGAACGACAAGATGTTCGGCTACCTGATGGAAGGCGAGATCAAGGCCATCGACAACGTCCTGAAGAACGCCCAGCGCCCGCTGACCGCCATCATCGGCGGCTCCAAGGTCTCCTCCAAGCTCGCGGTCCTGAAGAACCTCGTCGGCAAGGTGGACAACCTCATCATCGGCGGCGGCATGGGCTACACCTTCATCAAGGCCCTCGGCGGCCACATCGGCATGTCCCTGCACGAGGACGACCTCATGCCGGACGCCCTCGAGATCCTGAACACCGCGAAGGAAAAGGGCGTGAACGTCTCCCTCTCCGTCGCGACCGTCTGCGGCCAGGCTTTCGACAACGACACGCCCCGTCAGATCTTCGACATCTACAACATCCCGGACGACTGGGAGGGCATGGACGCTTCCCCGGCATCCCTTGAGAACTGGCGCAAGATCATCCTCGCCTCCAAGACCATCCTCTGGAACGGTCCCGTGGGTGTGTTCGAGCTCCCGAACTTCGCGAAGGGTACCCTCCAGATCGCCCAGGATCTCGCCGATGCCACCGCGCAGGGCGCCTACACCCTCGTCGGCGGCGGTGACTCCGTCGCGGCCGTGACCCAGATGGGCTATGCCGACAAGGTCTCCTACGTCTCCACCGGCGGCGGCGCGATGCTCGAAGCCATCGAAGGCAAGGTCCTCCCCGGCATCGCCGCGATCCAGGACTAAGACCCCCGGAATCGGCTTTTTCTACACGTGCGGGCACCTGCGCCCGCACGTTTTTTTTGTACTTTGCGCAGTAAAGCATTATCTTTGTAGATTCCTTAGCTCAAGGGAACTACAAAGATTGAGCAATTGAAACTGTGATGCTTATGCGTGAACTTGTCGTCCATTGGCACGTCGACCCGGCCATCCTGCATATCGGAGGTTTCGAACTCCGCTGGTATTCGCTCCTGTTCGTGAGCGGCTTCATCCTGGGCTGGTTCATCTTCAAATGGTTCTTCCAGCGAGAGAAGATCGACACGAAACTGCTGGACCCGCTGCTCTATACCCTGCTGATCTGCACCATCGTGGGCGCCCGCCTCGGGCACTGCCTGTTCTACCAGCCGGACTACTACCTGGGCAGCTGGCAGGGCTTCTGGGAGATCTTCATGCCGTGGAAGGGCGGCCTCGCCAGCCATGGCGGCACCATCGCCCTGATCCTCGGGATGTGGTGGTTCGCGAACCATTACGGGAAGAAGCACGATTTCGATTTCGTGTGGCTGCTGGACCACCTGGCCATCGCGGTGGCCTTCGCCGGCGCCTTCATCCGCTTCGGCAACCTGTTCAACTCCGAGATCTACGGCGACGTGACCAGCCTGCCCTGGGGCTTCGTCTTCGAGCTCCGCGGCGAGACGGAACCCAAGCATCCGACGCAGCTCTACGAGGGTTTCACCTACCTCCTGCTGGGCTTCGCCCTCATCGGCCTGTACTGGAAGAAGCTGGACAAGATGCTCCGCGGGCAGTTCATCGGCATCTTCCTCATCGTGTGCTTCGGCAGCCGCTTCCTCATCGAGTTCATCAAGGAACCGCAGGTGGAATTCGAGCAGACGATGGTCCTGAACATGGGCCAGCTCCTGTCCATCCCGTTCATCCTGCTGGGCGTTTTCTTCCTCGTGTGGGCCTGGAAGAAGCGGATGCCCGCGCAGGCTGTCCATCCGGAACAGCAGAAGCCCAAGAAAGAGGCCACGCACTACGCGAAGCCCCTTGCATAACAGAATATCAGTTAGTTAGTATATGTATTTGAAACGATTTGCCCTCCTCGCCGCAAGCGCTTTCCTGGCGCTTCCGGCGCTGGCGCAGTATCAGGACGCGGCCCCGCAGTCAGAGGCGGGGAAGGTCGTCCTCACGCTGGAGGACGCCCTGAAGATCGCCCTCAGCGAGAACACGTCCGTGAAGGTCGCCGATATGGAGATCGAACGGCAGCAGTATGCCCGCAAGGGTTCGTACGCCGCCCTGCTTCCGCAGGTGAGCGCCTCCGGTATGTACAGCTACGCCCTCAAGAAACAGAAAGTCTACTTCGGCTCCGACAAGCAGGACGATGACGGAGAAGGCTCCTCGGGCGGTGGCGGCATGGCCGGCATGATGGCGTCCCTGATGAACCCCATCATGTACTACATCGAGCAGCTCTACGCCGGCACCGGCGTCCCGTTCGTCCCTTACGTGGACCCGAACCAGGGTCAGCAGGGCGGCGGCGGTTCCTCCGAGCCGATGGAAATGGGCCGTACCCACTCGGTCACCTTCGGCCTCAGCGCGCAGATGCCGCTGGTCAACTTCCAGCTCTGGGAGAGCCTCCGCCTCACCGGCGACCAGGTGGAACTGGCCGTGGAGCAGGCGCGCGAGTCCCGTCTCGGGACGGTCGCGTCCGTGAAGCAGGCCTTCTACGGCATCCTCTTCGCGAAAGAGGCGTACAAGGTGTACAATTCCGTCTATGAGAACGCGGTGGAGAATTTCCGCCTCACCGAGATGCGCTACAACGCGGCGCGGGCGTCCGAACTGGACCTGACCCGCGCGAAGGCCAATGTAGCCGCCGCCATCCCGAACCTGTACAACGCGGAGAACTCCGTGGAGCTCGCCCTGTGGCAGCTCAAGGCCGTGATGGGCGTGGACCTGGAGCGTAACATCGACATCGCCGGCACCCTCGAGGAATATGCCGGGCAGATGTTCAGCGACATCGCCGAGGGCGAGCGCGCCTCGCTGGACGGCAACTCGCAGCTCCGCCAGCTCGCGCAGCAGGCCGAGATGCTCTCCCGCCAGATCCGGATGCAGCAGTACGCCTACCTCCCGACCCTCGCGCTCACCTTCTCCTACTCCTACCTGACCCAGAGCGACATCTTCAACCTGAGCCAGTGGAAGTGGTTCCCGTCCTCGACGGTCGGCCTGAGCCTGTCCATTCCCATCTTCTCCGGCGGCCAGCGCTACCACGCCATCAAGCAGACGCGCGTCCAGGCCGACGAGCTCGACCTCCAGCGCGAGAACGCCGAGCGCCAGCTCCGCATCGGCATCCGCCAGAGCCTCGGCACGATGGACACGGCCATGCGCACCTACGACGCCTCGAAGGAGGCCCTCACCTCCGCGGAGAAGGCCTACGACATCGCCGTCAAGTCCTATCAGCTCGGCAAGAGCACCCTCACGGACCTGAACAACGTGGAACTCACGCTCACCCAGTCCCGTCTCGCCGTCTCCCAGGCCATCTATAACTTCGTCATCGCGAAGGCCGGCCTGGAACAGACCCTCGGTTACGATTTTAACGCGAATTAACGATATGAACTGCAGAATCATCATCCCCGTCCTGGCCGCCCTGGCCGTGGCCTCCTGCGGCAGCAGGGGCGGTAACCAGCAGCAGCAGGGCCCCGGCGCCCCCGGCCTCCAGGCCAACGTCACTCCCTCCGTCGAGGTGGTCACCGCCTCCGCCCGGGACGTCGCCCAGGAAAGCACCTATTCCTCCTCCGTGGAGGCCTACGCCACCAACAACATCATGCCTCAGACCGGCGCCCGCATCCGCAAGATCAACGTCGAGGTGGGGGACTATGTCGCGAAGGGCCAGGTCCTCGCCGAGATGGACCGCCTCCAGCTGGAACAGCTCGAGCTCCAGATCCAGAACGACGAGATCGAGTACGCCCGCCTGAAAGGCCTCTATGAGGAAGGCGGCGTGTCCCAGTCCGACTTCGAGGCTGCCGAACTCGGCTACAAGGTCCGCAAGACCAACTACCAGAACCTCCTGGAGAACACCATCCTCCGCAGCCCGATCAACGGGTTCGTGACCGCCCGCAACTTCGACGTGGGCGACATGTTCGCGATGAGCGCCCCGCTGTTCACCGTCCAGCAGGTGGTCCCGGTGAAGCTCCTCGTGGGCATCTCCGAGAACGAATACACGAAGGTGAAGAAGGGCGACACCGTCGCCATCACCGTCGACGCCCTCCCGGGCCGTTCCTTCACCGGCCGGGTGAACCGCCTGTATCCGACCATCAACGCCGCCACCCACACCTTCAACGCGGAAGTGGTCGTCCAGAACGCCGACCGCGCCCTGCGGCCGGGCATGTTCGCCCGCGTGACCGTGAACTTCGGAACCAACCACCGCATCGTGCTGCCCGACCGCTGCATCGTCAAGCAGGAAGGCACCGGCCAGAAGTTCGTCTACCTGCTGAACAACGACGATACCGTCAGCTACGTGCCCGTGACCATCGGCCGCCACATCGGCGCCGAGTATGAGGTCGTGGACGGCGTCGCCGAAGGGGCGACGGTCGTGAGCAAGGGACAGGCCACCCTCAAGGATGGCGTCAAGGTCGTGGTCCTCAACTAAGCCGGAAGTCCCATGAGCATCTACAGGACATCCGTCAACCATCCGGTCACGACCGCCCTCATCTTCGTGGCGTTCGCGATCCTGGGCCTTTTCTCCCTGACGCGGCTGCCGGTGGACAACTTCCCGGACGTGGAGTCCAACGTCATCATGGTGATGTCGTCCTATCCGGGCGCCAGCGCCGAAGACGTCGAGAACAACCTCACCAAGGTCCTCGAGAACTCCCTGAACGGCGTCGCGAACCTCAAGGACATCACGTCCAACTCCCGGGAGAACATCTCCGTCCTCACCCTCGAGTTCGAGTACGGCACCGACATCGAAGTCGCGACGAACGACGTCCGTGACAAGCTGTCGATGGCCAGCCAGACCCTCCCGGACGGCGCCTCCTCCCCGACCATCTTCAAGTTCAGCGCGGACGACATGCCCATCATGATCATGTCGGCCACCGCGAACCAGAGCGTCTCCGCCCTCGACAAGATCCTGGACGAGCGCGTCGCGACGCCGCTGGCCCGCGTCACCGGCGTGGGCACGGTCTCCGTGAACGGCGCCCCGCAGCGCGAGATCCACGTCTACTGCGACCCGAACAAGCTGGAGGCCTATGGCCTGTCCATCGCCTCCATCTCCCAGGTCATCGCGGCCGAGAACCGGAACGTCCCTTCCGGCAGCATCGACATCGGCTCCGACACGTATACCCTCCGCATCAAGAAAGAGTTCCGGGATCCCTCCGAGCTGGAGAACATCGTCCTCGGGAACGCGAACGGGGGCGTGATCTATCTCCGGGACGTCGCCCGCGTGACGGACGGCCTCGAGGAGAAGTCGCAGGAATCCTACACGAACGGCGTCCGCGGCGCGCAGATCATCATCCAGAAACAGTCCGGCTACAACACCGTGAACGTGATCCGCGGCGTCAAGAAGGAGCTCGCCAAGCTGCAGCGCAACCTGCCGTCCGACATCAAGATCACCCCGGTCGTCGACTCTTCCGACAACATCCTCCGCACCATCGGCTCCCTGAAGGAGACGATCCTCATCACGTTCCTCGTGGTGATGCTCATCGTGTACATCTTCCTGGGCCGGTGGAAGGGAACCCTGATCGTCGTCCTGTCCATCCCGATCGCCCTCCTGGCCTCGCTGATGTACCTCTTCGCGACGGGCAACACCCTGAACATCATCTCGATGTCCGCCCTGTCCATCGCCATCGGCATGGTCGTGGACGACGCCATCGTCGTCCTGGAGAACGTGACAACGCACCTGGAACGGGGCGAGAAACCCAAGGAGGCCGCCGTCCACGGCACCGCCGAGGTGGGTATCTCCGTCATCGCCTCCACCCTCACGATGCTGTGCGTGTTCCTCCCGCTGACGATGATCTCCGGCATGGCCGGCATCATGTTCCGCCAGCTGGGCTGGATCGTGTCCATCATCATGATCGTGTCCACGACCGCCGCCCTCACCCTCGTCCCGATGCTGTGCTCGCAGCTCCTCACCATCGAGAACAAGAGCGGCAAGCTGTACCACTTCATCTTCGACCCGGTGAACCGCTTCCTCGACGCCGTCTCCCGCGGCTACGCCAAGATGATCGCCTGGTGCATGAACCACAAGAAGCTCGTGATGCTGTCGGCGGCCGTCATCTTCGCCCTCGTCCTCGCCATCTACGTCCCTCGGATGAAGACCGAGTACTTCCCGACGGCGGACCAGGGCCGCATCCAGGTGTCCGTGGAACTGCCCATCGGCACGGCGCAGGATGTCACCCGCGACCTCGCCGCGCGCCTCTACGAGAAGATCGTCGCCGACGTTCCCGAGATCAAGGTCCTGAGCTACAACTTCGGCCAGGCCGACTCCCAGAACGCCTTCGCGTCCATGCGCAACAACGGCACCTACCTGATCTCGATGAACATCAACATCGGGTCGATGGAAGACCGCAAGCGCTCCACCTCCGAGATCGCCGACCTCATCCGCGAGGACCTCAAGCTCTTCCCGGAGATCAACAAGTCCACCGTCACGGAAGGCGGCATGGGCATGGGCGGACGAAGCGCCGTCCAACTGGAGATCTATGGCTATGACTTCGAGGCCACGGAGACCGAGGCCCGGCGCATCCGCGCGAAGATGATGGAGAACCCGATCTTCGTCCAGGCGGTCCTGAGCCGCGACCAGTACACGCCGGAATACGAGGTCGATTTCGACCGCGAGAAACTGGCGCTCAACGGCTTGACCTCCACCACGGCGGCCGCCGCCGTGAGCGCGGCGATGAGCGGTACCGTGGCTTCCTACTACCGTGAGGACGGCGAGGAATACAACATCCGCGTCCGCTTCGCGCCCGAGTTCCGCGAGAGCGTGGAGGACATCGAGAACATCGTGGTCCACAACGCGATGGGCCGCGGCATCAAGGTGCGCGACCTCGGCGAGGTCGTCGAATCCAAGGTCCCGCCCACCATCACCCGCAAGAACCGCGACCGCTACATCACCGTCTCCGGCATGATGGCCCGCGGCCACGCCCTCAGTGAAGGCGTCGACTTCGTCACCGCCCTCATGGAGGCCGAGCCGCTCCCGGCCGAACTGTCCTGGGACATCGGCGGCGACTATGAAGAGCAGCAGTCCATGTTCTCCGACATGATCCTCCTGATGCTCCTCATCGTCATCCTCGTGTACATGGTGATGGCCTCCCAGTTCGAGTCCTTCCTGGGCCCGCTGGTGATCATGTTCTCCATCCCGTTCGCCTTCACGGGCGTGGCGCTCGGAAACATGCTCCACGGGATGGCCGTGGGCGTGATGAGCCTCATCGGCATCATCATCCTCCTGGGTATCGTGGTGAAGAACGGTATCGTGCTCATCGACTACACCATCCTGTGCCAGGAGCGCGGGATGAGCGTCCGCGATTCCTCCGTCACCGCCGCCCGGAGCCGTCTCCGCCCGATCCTGATGACCACCCTCACGACCGTCTGCGGCATGCTGCCGATGGCCTGGGGCCGGGGCGAAGGCTCCGAAATGTGGAACGGACTCGGCGTCACCGTGGCCTGGGGCCTTTCCATCTCCACCCTCATCACCCTCGTCATCATCCCGGTCCTGTACTGCGGAATCACCGAGCACCGCGAGCGCCGCAAGGCCCGGAAATCCTGACTGTCATTTCGAGCTAGTCGAGAAATCTATTGATATGAAAGCAATATTCATTGTATACAACCAGGCCTACAACCAGGAGATCGTGGAACTCCTGGAGGCGTGCGGCCAGCGGGGCTACACCGTCTGGGAGGAGATCGGCGGCCGCGGTTCCGAGACCGGCGAACCCCATCTCGGAAACCACGCCTGGCCTACGCAGAACCACGCTGTCCTGACGGCCGTGGACGACGCTCTGGTGGCGGACATCATGGACCGTCTCCGCGCCACCGACCGCGACAATGCCAAGCTGGGCCTGCGGGCCTACGTGCTGCCCGTGGAAGAAGCTTTGTGAGATTTTTTCCTTATATTTGCGAAACGCTAAAACCCTATCTGATATGGCAAAGATTGCAACCAATACCAGTTTCGACGAACTCCTCCAGAGCGAGAAGCTCGTCATCGTGGACTTCTGGGCCACCTGGTGCGGCCCGTGCCGCATGCTGTCCCCGCTGCTCGACGAAGTCGAGGCGGAGATGGAAGACAAAGTCGAAGTCGTCAAGGTCAACGTGGACGACGCCGACGAGATCGCGATGCGCTTCCGCATCATGAGCATCCCGACGCTGCTCTTCTTCAAGAACGGCGAGATGGTGGACCGCTCCGTGGGCGCGATGCCCAAGAGCGCCCTGGTGGACAAGATCAACGCCAACCTGTAAGCCGATGAAACGCATCCTTTCCCTGGTGGCCTCCGTGGCCGCCTCCCTGGTCCTGGCGACCGCTGCGCACGCCCAGTTCGGCTTTGTCGCAGGTCTGACCTCCTCTTCCGTGAAGATGGCGTCCGCCGATGCCATCAGCCTGTATCACGCCGGCATCACCGGCAAGATTCCCCTCGGTTCCGGTTTCGCCGTCCAGCCTTCCCTCCTGTATCAGGTGAAGGGGGCCAACGTGGGCCATCTGGACACGGCCACGGACGAGGACTTCAAGGTGAAGACCGGTTTCGTCGAGCTTCCCCTGAACTTCCAGTGGGGGCCGCAGCTGGGCTCTTTCCGCCCGTTCGTGTTCGGCGAGCCGTTCATCGGCTACCAGATCTCCTCCACCGACCGGGGGAACGAGCACATCCGGGACTGGGCCAAGCAGGCCAAGAACAAGCTCGAGTACGGTTTCGGCCTGGGCGCGGGTCTGGAAATCTCCAGCCATCTCCAGCTGTCCGTCCAATGGTTCAAGAACCTGGGCGTCATGTTCAGCAAGCCCGCGGAGGCCGGTGCGGAACCGTTGGAGCATATCCAGAATTTCGAGGGAATCAAGTTCTCCCTCGCTATCCTTCTCTAAGTCATTCACTGATAAAAGCATAGCATTATGAAAAAGATTATTGCCATCGTCGCCCTCTTCGCTTCCATGGCGATCGCCGGCGCCCAGCAGCTGGGCGTGACCGGAGGTCTTA
This sequence comes from uncultured Bacteroidales bacterium, assembly GCA_900316525.1. GTDB lineage: Bacteria > Bacteroidota > Bacteroidia > Bacteroidales > UBA932 > Cryptobacteroides. Next base: position 147,961 of record ONDF01000003.1, on the reverse strand, counting down.
CCCTTTCCAAGATGAACGGCATCTCGAATCCCAAGGATACCAAGGCCATGGCTCTGTACAGCGCCGGTGTCCTCTATAAGGCCAATCTCGGCGCAGGCTTCGCCATCCAGCCCGAACTGCTCTGGCAGGTCAAGGGCGCCAATGTCCAGGAGAACGTGGGTGCGCTGGACAACCTCACCGTGTCCCGGAGCAACAATGTGGAACTCGGCCTCGGCCTCCAGTGGGGTCCGGACCTGCTGGCCTTCCGCCCCTACCTCTTCGTGGAACCCTTCCTGGGTTATAGCGTGGGGGGCAAGGAGTCCCAGAAGCTGGCCAATGCGGATTTCTCCAAAGACAAGGTCCTCGAAGCGAGGAACAAGCTCGAGTACGGCGTGGGCGGCGGCATCGGTGTCGAGATCGCCAGCCATATCCAGCTCAGCTTCCAGCTGTTCCGCAACATGGGTCCCCTCTACAAGGCGGACAAGCTGGGTGAGAACAAGTACCCGTACGAACACCTGAAGAACTACCAGGGAATGAAAATCAACCTGGCCATCCTGTTCTAGCAGATGCCCCGGCGCAAGGCGGTCGTTTTCTGCTCGGCCAGTTACGACATCGACCCCAAGTATAACGAGGCAGCGCGTGAAGTGGTTCGCGCGCTGCACGCGTATGGATGGACCCTCGTCTCCGGCGGCAGTTTCCGCGGGACGATGGGGGTGATCGCCGACGAGATGGACCGTCTCGGCGGCGACCACATCGGCGTTCTTCCACGGTTCATGAAGGGGCTCGAGTACCCGCATCTGACCGAACTTGTCTGGACCGACACGATGGCGGAACGGAAGGAGCGGATGCGCGAAGGAACTTCGGCGGTCATCGCCCTTCCCGGCGGCATCGGCACCCTGGACGAACTGATCGAGTCGCACGTCCTGGTGAAGCTGGGACGGTACGACGGCAAGCTGCTGGTCCTGAACGTGGACGGCTTCTTCGACCCTTTCAAGGCCTTGCTGGACCATTATGAGGCGACCGGGATGTTGACGCCCGGCGACCGGGCCCTCATCGTCTTCGCCGATACGGTCCCGGAATTGGCAGAACACCTGAAATGAGCGCGTATCAATGTAGATTCAAGGCCTTCCTGGCCGGGCCGCTGGAGAGAGTCTTCGCCTTGCTGGAGACTTCCCTCGGAAGCGACATCGCGCTGCTGGATGCGACGAACCGGTCCCTGCTGGCGCAGGGCGGGAAGCGGATCCGGCCGGGCCTGACGCTGCTCGCCGCCGGCGCCTGCGGCGGGGTCAACGGCGACACGGTCCGTTTCGCGGCCGCCGCCGAGATGATCCACAACGCGACGCTGCTGCACGACGATGTCGTGGACGGCGCGACCACCCGGCGGGGAAAGCCCACGGTGATGTCCATCCTCTCGAGTCCGGCGTCGGTGCTGATCGGCGATTACTGGCTGGTGAAGGCCATCCGCTGCATCCTGGACGCGGAGCGCTACAGCGAGCGGGCGATCCGCCTGTTCGCGAAGACGCTCTCCGACCTGGCGGAAGGGGAGATGCTCCAGCTCGAGAAGGCCTCCAGCTGCGATACGACCCGCGCGGATTACCTCCGGATCATCTATTCCAAGACGGCCTCGCTCTTCGAGGCGTCCGTCCTGGCCGGCGCCGTCTCCGCCGACGCGCCGGAGGAATGGACCGCCGCCCTCGCCGGCTACGCCCGGAACCTGGGCCTCGCGTTCCAGATCAAGGACGACATCCTGGACTATGCGGGGGACGAGGCGCTCGGGAAGCCCGTGGGCATCGACCTGAAGGAACAGAAAATCACCCTTCCGCTGCTTTGTGCGCTGGATTCGGCGCCGGCGGAGGAGGCCGCGGAGGTCCGGGCGCTGGTCGGAAGGATTTCCGACGAGCCCGCCCTGGCGGACCGGGTCCGGGCGTTCGTCCTGGAAAAGGACGGCGTGGACAAGGCCGTGGCGGAAATGAATCGATACATCGACGAGGCGGTTTCCTGCCTGGACGAGCTTCCGCCGTCCGAAGAAAAGCCGTATCTCGTGGAACTGGCCCATTATGTGGGCGAAAGGACTTTTTGACCGATGGAAACGATGAGCAGCAACGCGCCCCTCGCGGCGGCCCTCCGGCAGATGGCGGAGAGCGGCCGGATCCCGCATGCGATGCTGTTCCACCAGAACGACGGCGGCGGCGCCTTCCCGCTCATCCTCGATTTCCTGGACGAAGTCTATGGGCACAACCCCCGGGTGAAGAAGCTCATCCATCCCGACATCCATTTCGTCTTCCCGGTGGCGGGGGCGGACAAGCCGGTGTCCGACCGGTTCATCGGCGCCTGGCGCGAGCTGCTGCAGGAGAACCCCTGTTTCTTCGAGAACGAGCTCTATACGGCCATCGGCATCGAAGGGAAACAGGGCCTCATCTCGGTCAATGAGGCGCGCTCCATCCTGGACAAGCTGTCCCTGTCCGCCGTGGAAGGCGGGTACCGGACGGTCGTGGTCTATCTGCCCGAGAAAATGAACCCGCAGGCGGCGAACGCCCTCCTGAAGATGGTCGAGGAACCGCCGGAGAAAACCCTGTTCCTGCTGGTCACGCTCCAGCCGGAGAAGGTCCTGACGACCATTTTCTCCCGCTGCCTGTTCATGCGCGTGCGGCCGTTCTCCCGGGAGGAGGACCGTGTCATCCACGCGAAAGAAGGGGCGGAGACGACGGAGATGGCCGACCTGTTCCACGACCTCCTGGACGCCCTGGTCCGCAAGGACCTCCTGGGTGCGCTGGAGGCGGGGGACGCGGTGGCCGACCTCGGCTCCCGCGAGAAGCAGAAACGCTTCTGCCGGGTGGCCTCGGAGGGCCTCAGGAACATCTTCCTCCTGCAACAGGGACTGCCGGACCTGGCGGACCTCCTCGGGGACGAAAAGCCGTTCTACGAGGAGATGGCCGCGAAACTGCGCAAGAATTTCTCCCGCCAGGCGCTCGCCGCGCTGGACCGGGCGCTCCTGCTCGTGGAGCGGAACGTTAACCAGAAAATCCTGTTCACCGACCTGGTGAACCGGCTCTATATGAATGCATTATGATCGATTCGAACGAGAATGTACGCTATGACTGCTTCCGGGGCTGCGTGATCAGCGGCAACGAGGAGGCGGGGGTGGAGGAGATCCGCTACCGCCAGGGCTGCTGCAAGCTGGAGGTGTACGACTACCTCAAGGGCATCGGCCAGGAACAGTACAACAACTTCTTCGAAGTCCGTTTCAAGAATACCCGCAAAGGCTTCTATGTCAATGCGTCCGGCCAGACCATCAAGACCGGCGACCTCGTCGTGGTGGAGGCCCAGACGGGCCATGACCTCGGCATCGTCACGCTGGAGGGCCCGATCGTGGCCCGGCAGATGAAGTGCCGGGGCGTGGACCCCGACAAGACGGTTTTCCGGAAGATCTACCGCAAGGCCAAGACCTACGACATCGAGCGCTGGCAGGACGCCATCGCCCGCGAGCAGGAGACGATGATCCGCTCCCGCGTGCTGGCGGCGAACCTGGGCCTGGAAATGAAGATCGGGGACGTGGAGTTCCAGGGCGACGGCACGAAGGCCATCTTCTACTACATCGCCGACGGCCGTGTGGACTTCCGCCAGCTGATCAAGGATTTCGCGGAGGAGTTCCATATCCGGGTGGAGATGAAGCAGATCGGCGCCCGGCAGGAAGCCGGCCTGATCGGCGGCCTGGGCATCTGCGGCCGCGAGCTGTGCTGCGCGAACTACATCACGGAATTCAAGTCCATCACCACCTCCGCGGCGCGGGTCCAGGACCTTTCCCTGAATCCGCAGAAGCTCGCGGGCCAGTGTGGCAAGCTCAAGTGCTGCCTGAACTACGAGGTCTCGAACTACATGGACGCGCACTCGCGCATCCCGAAGGTCTCCGAACCGCTGGAGTTCGAGGACGGCCTGGCCTACCTGGTGAAGACGGACATCCTGGCGGAGACGATGTACTTCTCCTACGAGAAGGGCTCCCTCGCCAAGATGTACCCGCTCGCGGCCTCCGAGGTCCGCGAGATCATCATGATGAACCGCAACGGCCAGAAGCCCGAAACGCTCCTCCCGGACGTCGAACCCACGGCGCCGGAATTCGTCACCGCCGTCGGCGACGACAGCATCTCCCGTTTCGACGAGGCCCGCAAGAAAAAGCGCCGCAACAAGAACCGGAACAACAAGAACAAGGGCAACAAGGGCGCAGCCGGCAACAAACCGAAGAAAGATGCGTAAGCTCCTGTATATGATTCCTTTCCTTTTACTCTTCGCAAGCTGCCGCGAACCCATGTCGGTGGAGAAGTTTGTGAAAGGGGAGGGGCCGTATACATTCTTCGTGGAGATGACCGATTCGACCGCGTCGTATGATTTTGATCTGTACACCAGGGTCGATGCGCCGGTGGATTCGCTGCGGAAGATCGCGGCGCTTCCGCTGCAGGTGACGTGGACGTCGCCGACGTTCCATGTGTTCCGCGAGGAGGTGTATCTGCCGATGGAGGGGAAGATGTCGCTCTTCTCCAAGCAGGTGCGGGCGCCCTACCGGGCCGGGGTCCGGCCGGAGGAATGGGGCCCGTGGCAGGTGGTCGTGCGGGTGCAGGACCCGCCGGAGGGCCTGTGCGGCATGGGCCTGGTCGTATCGCGAAACAAGGACTGATGGGACACGGTAAACTCAAGAAATTCGCCGAGAACGAGACGTTCCGCTGCCTGCTGCAGCCGGACGCGTCGTCGGTGCTGGCCAAGCCGGAAGGCTCCCGGGAGCTGGTCCTGCGGGACCATGCCATCAAGGGAAACTGGAACCGGGACATGTTCGAAAAACCCCAGCCGATCGTGCTGGAACTGGGTTGCGGCAAGGGGGATTACACCATCGCCCTGGCCCGCCGGCATCCGGAAATGAACTTCATCGGCGTGGACATCAAGGGCGCGCGCCTGTGGAAGGGCGCCAAGGAGGCCACGGAGGAAAAGATGGGCAACGTCGCCTTTCTCCGCACCCGCATCGAGTTCATCGACGCCTTCTTCGGCCCGGGCGAGGTCTCCGAAATCTGGCTGACCTTCTCCGACCCGCAGCTCCGCGGCAGCGAGAACGCCCGCCTGACCTCCCCGCTCTTCCTCCAGCGCTACCGCCGTTTCCTCAAGCCCGACGGCATCGTCCACCTCAAGACCGACTCCCGCTTCCTCTACGAGTATACCCAATCTGTCATCCGCGCCAATGGTTTACAGGTGCTGGCGTCCGGTGTCGACATCTACAAGGTTCCCCCGGTCATTCCGAGCGAAGCGAAGGAATCTCTCCGGGATATGGATGCCGTCTTCCAGGTCCAGACCTTCTACGAGACGATGTTCTTGAAAATGGGCCTGCCGATCACGTATCTGGCGTTCCGGCTGGAGCATGCGGGGGAAGGGTTCGCGTATCCGACGGACTTCGATGCGGCCTACTGGCGCGAGGCCGAAGGCCCCCGCCGGTCGTTCAGCCACCAGCCCACGAAAGGTTAGGGCCGGACCCAGTGGATGCGGACGCCGTCGCGTTCCATCCCGCGGAACCAGGTCATCTGGCGCTTGGCGAACTGGTGGATGGCGTTGGCGAGGAGGATGTGCATCTCGTCGTAGGTGAGTTTTTCCAGCACGTACTGCGTAACGAACTTGTACTCAAGGCCGTACCAAAGAAGGTCCTCGGCCGGGATGCCGCTGTCGAGGAGGCCCCGGATCTCTTCGATCAGGCCGTCCTCCAGGCGCTCGTCCAGGCGGCGGTCGATGCGGGCGACCCGCTCCTCGCGGGAGACGAGGGTACCGATGTAGAAGGTCTTCTGCGGCAGGCGCTCCGCCGGGACGCCGTTCTCGCGGTCGAACTTGTACGCCCGGGTGGCGGATTCGATGTACAGGCCGGAGCCTCCGCACAGGATGGGGACGCGGCCGCGGGCGCGGACATCGGCCCAGGCATCGGCAAAGGCCGCCTGGTACTCGTAGATGTTGTACTTGCTGCCCGCCGGCACGATGTCGATGAGGTGATACGGCACCTCGCCGTACTCGTCAAGATCCTTCCCCGTCCCGATGTCCATCCCGCAATATACCTGCCTGGAATCGGCCGACAGGATCTCCGCATTGCCCAGGGCCTTTGCAAGCTGCACCGCGTAGCGGGTCTTGCCGGAGGCGGTGGGACCGAGGACGCAGATGAGGTCGATGTCCCCGTCGGCATAGGCCTTCGCGAGCGCGGGAATGTCGATGGTTTCGGGCTCGGGCATCGCCGCCATCGGCGGAATGCCGGGGCGGTCGGGGAGGAGGTTTGTCTTGTTCGGCAGGGACATAACGCAAAAATACGGAAAAAAACTGTACCTTTGCAGTCCGTTTCGAGATTTCTCGACAAGCTCGAAATGACAGGAGTATGCCGAAAGCGAAGAGCACCATCCAGATCAAGAACCGCCGGGCCTCGTTCGATTACGAGTTCCTGGAGACCTATACCGCCGGCATCCAGCTGGTGGGCACGGAGATCAAGTCCATCCGGGCGGGCAAGGCTTCCCTCCAGGACGCCTACTGCTATTTCGTCGGCAACCAGCTCTTCGTCCGCGGGATGAACATCGCCCAGTACCACTGGGGCTCCTGGGGTCAGCACGAGCCCGTCCGCGACCGCCGGCTCCTCCTCACCCGCAAGGAGCTGAACCACCTGCTGATGGAGGACAAGAAGACCGGCCTCACCATCGTCGCCGTCAAGCTCTTCATCGCCGACAACGGCTACGCGAAGCTCCTCATCGCTCTCGCCAAGGGTAAAAAGGAGTACGACAAGCGCAACACGATCAAGGAACGCGACGTCCGCCGCGAGATGGATCGGGGGGACTATTAAAAAAGTGAAATTTTTTCTTGCGGATTCAAAAAATAGTCGTACCTTTGCCGTCCCAAAAACAGAAGTGGAGAGATTTGGATTGCTTGCAACCACTCAAAAAAATGCTAAATTACATTTCATATCAGTGTTTTGTGTTTTTAGCCTCCGCATTCTGCACGGGGCTAATTTTTTTTGAGATTTCTCGACTACGCTCGAAATGACAGAAAACATGAATTATCTTTTCACTTCCGAATCGGTTTCCGAAGGCCATCCCGACAAAGTGGCCGACCAGATCAGCGACGCCATCCTGGACGAGTTCCTCCGCCAGGACCCCGAATCCAAGGTCGCGTGCGAGAGCTTCTGCTCCACGGGCATGGTCGTGGTGATGGGCGAGGTCAAGTCCGAAGCCTATGTCGATATCCAGACCACCGTCCGCAACACCATCAACCGCATCGGCTACAACAAGGCCGAGTACATGTTTGACGGGAACTCCTGCGGCGTGATGTCCGCCCTGCACGAGCAGAGCGCCGACATCAACCGCGGCGTGGAGCGTGCCGAGGCCGACGACCAGGGCGCCGGCGACCAGGGCATGATGTTCGGCTACGCCTGCCGCGACACCGAGGACTATATGCCGCTGCCCCTGTACCTCAGCCACTTCCTGCTGAAAATCCTCGCTGACATCCGCCACGAGGAGCCGGAGCTGATGCCGTACCTCCGCCCGGACGCCAAGTCCCAGTTCACCATCGAGTACGACGGGGACACGCACCAGCCCGTGAAGGTCCATACCATCGTCCTGTCCACCCAGCACGACGAGTTCGTCCCGGAGAGCCTCGGCCGGATGTCCTACGCCGACGCGGTCCGCGAGTTCGGCCAGGCCAAGGTCGATTTCGAGATGCAGGCGAAGATCCGCTACGATGTGGAGACCATCCTCATCCCGCGCCTGAAGGCCGCCCTCCCGGAGGAGACCGCGCGCCTCATCCACAGCTTCATCCTGCATGTGAACCCCACCGGGAAGTTCGTCATCGGCGGTCCCCACGGCGACACCGGCCTCACCGGCCGCAAGATCATCGTCGACACCTACGGCGGCAAGGGCGCCCACGGCGGCGGCGCCTTCTCCGGCAAGGACCCGTCCAAGGTGGACCGCAGCGCGGCCTACGCCGCCCGCTACATCGCGAAGAACCTCGTCGCCGCCGGCGTGGCGGACGAGTGCCTCGTCCAGCTCGCCTACGCGATCGGCGTGGCGAAGCCCGTGAGCGTGTTCGTGGACACCTACGGCACCGCGAAAAACGGTCTCAAGGACGGTGAGATCGCGAAGAAGGTGGCCGAGCTCTTCGACCTCCGCCCGGCGAAGATCATCAAGAAGTTCGGTCTGAAGAACCCGATCTACACCCCGACGGCCTCCTACGGCCACATGGGCCGGACGCCTTATACCAAGGCCGTGACCGTCCAGGGCAAGCCCAAGATCGTCCAGTTCTTCGGCTGGGAGCTCCTGGACAGCGTCCCTGCGGTGAAAAAGGCCTTCGGGATTGCGTAGGAAGATTCCTTCGTCGGTCTTCGACCTCCTCGGAATGACATCGCATGTCATTCCTTTTTTTGTCATCCGGGCGAAGTGTCCTATTGTCATTCCGAGCGAAGCGAAGGAATCTACAACCGTTTCATTATTCCGAAAAATATTGTACCTTTGCGCCCGGTTTTACGAAACAACTATTCATTCTATTTATTCTTACCTTATGAAGAACGCTTTCAAAAGCCTTCTGCTCGTTGTCACTATGTTGATGGCGGGCACTGTCGCCTTTGCCCAGGTGACGACCGCCTCCCTCGGCGGCCGCATCGTGGACACCAAGGGTGAGACCATCATCGGCGCCGCTGTCGTGGCGACCCACACCCCCTCCGGTACCACCTACGGTGCCGTGACGAACGGGGAAGGCCTCTATGCGATCCAGGGCATGCGTACCGGCGGTCCTTACGTCGTGGAGGTTTCCTGCCTCGGTTACCAGACCGTCAAGTTCACGGACATCAAGCTCGCCCTCGGTGAGAACTATGTCCTGGACGGTTATCTGAACGACGATGTCGAGTCCCTGAGCGAGGCCGTCGTCGTGGCCACTCCGGCCTCCCGCTTCGCCGCCACCAAGACCGGCGCCAGCACCAACATCTCCAACGAGGAAATGATGAACCTGCCGAACTCCGGCCGCAGCCTTGCCGCCCTCACCAAGCTCAGCCCGTATGCCTCCGGCATGAGTTTCGCCGGTTCCGACGGCCGTTCCACCAACTTCACCGTGGACGGCGCGAACCTGAACAACAACTTCGGCCTCTCCGACGCCCTCCCGGGCGGCGGCACCCCGATTTCCCTCGACGCCATCGAGGAGGTCCAGCTGGTTGTGGCTCCCTATGACGTCCGTCAGTCCAACTTCGTGGGCGGCGGCATCAACGCCATCACCAAGTCCGGTACCAACACCTTCAAGGGTACGGCCTACACCTACTACACCAACCAGGCTCTCCGTGGCAACAAGCTCTGGGGCGAGGATCTGGGCGACCGCAAGCCGGAGTCCAACCTCATCTACGGCTTCACCTTCGGCGGCCCGATCGTCAAGAACAAGCTCTTCTTCTTCGTGAACTTCGAAATGCAGAACAAGCCGGAGGAGAAGATCCAGGTCCGTGCCGATGCCGCGAAGACCGGTATCCTCAACCAGATCGCCGACAAGCTCAAGAACGAATACGGCTACGATCCGGGTTCCCTCGACAGCTATCCCGGCGGTACGCAGAACCGCAAGCTCCTGGCCCGACTCGACTGGAACATTTCCGACGCCCACAAGCTCAGCCTCCGCTACAACAACACGACGAACGGCTACTGGTATGCTCCGAACGGCAACTCCTGCGATGACAGCTACCGCAACAAGGGTTTCGACCGTGCCAGCAAGGAGTCCCAGCCGTTCTCCAACAACATGTACAGCCAGCAGAACGATGTCTGGTCCGTTGCCGGTGAGCTCAACAGCCGTTTCTCCAACACGCTGTCCAACCGCTTCATCGCGACCTACACCAACATCAACGACCAGCGCGGTTCCAAGTCCACCCCGTTCCCGCACATCGACATCATGACCGACGGCGACTACAGCACCGGAAACTTCATCCCGTATACCTCCCTCGGTTACGAGCTCTTCACCTACAACAACGGCGTGAAGAACACGGTCCTCAACGTCCAGGACAACCTGACCTTCTACCTGGGTTCCCACACCCTCACGGCCGGTGTCACCTATGAGCACCAGATGGCTCACAACTCCTACATGCGCAACGGTACCGGTTACTACCGCTTCGCCAGCGCCGAGGACTTCCTCAAGGGCAACCTGCCTCTGAGCTTCGTCTACACCTACGGTAACAACGGTGTCTCCAACCCGGCCGGCCGAATCAACTACGACCAGTACGGCGCCTATGTCCAGGACGAGTGGAAAGTCACCCCGACCTTCAAGCTCTCCTACGGTCTCCGTGCCGACATGCTCGCTTTCGATAACAAGGACCTGATGACCAACAACGCCATCAAGGCCATCAGCTTCGGCGGCAAGAGCATCGATACCGGCGTGTGGCCCAAGACCCGCGTCCAGGTTTCCCCGCGCATCGGCTTCAACTGGGATGTCTATGGTGACAAGAGCATCGTCGTCCGCGGCGGTACCGGCCTGTTCCAGGGCCGTCTCCCGCTCGTGTTCTTCACGAACATGCCGCAGAACGCCGGTATGATCCAGACCATGGCCAAGTACACCTCTTCCTTCGCCAAGGATGCCGACGGCAAGATTACCGGTGTCAAGTATCCGGACGATGTCAAGGCCGCGCTGATCACCCTGAACGGCGGCAAGGAGACCGGCGGTCACCTGATCACCAATAACGAGGAGTACATCAAGGCGCTGGGCCTGAACACCAACGTCACCCCTCAGGATGGTCAGATCGGCAAGAATGCCGACATCAACGCCGTCGATCCCGACTTCCACATGCCGCAGATCTGGAAGAGCTCCCTCGCCCTCGACCTGCAGCTCCCGACCTCCTTCCCGCTGTCTATGACCGCTGAAGGCATGTTCAACAAGACCATCTGGGGCACCCGCCTCGTGAACTGGAATATCAACGAGAGCAAGGTCACCAGCCATTTCTCCGGTCCGGACAACCGCCTGAAGTATGAAGGCGACTACCTGTATGGTACCAACAACGCCTATGTCCTGACCAATTCCCGTCAGGGTTGGGGTTACACCTTCAACTACACCGTGAAGGCCGAGCCGATCCGCAACCTCAAGGCGATGTTCTCCTACACCCACACCGAGGCCAAGGAAATCTCCGGCATGCCGGGTTCCGCCGCCAGTTCCGCCTACCAGGGTCTCTACTCCGTGAACGGTCCGAACTTCGCCGTCCTGGAACGCAGCCAGTATGTCACTCCGGACAAGGTCTCCGCGAACCTCTCCTACTACATCGACCTTATCGGCGGCCTGCAGGTGGACCTCTACTATACGGGTTATTCCCCGGCCGGCAACAGCTTCACTTACAGCAACGACATGAACGGTGACGGCCTTTCCTACGACCTGATCTACATTCCCGCCACCAAGGACGAGGTCGCTTTCACCTCCGAGGCCGACCGTGACGCCTTCTGGAAGTTCGTCGAGCAGGACAACTACCTGTCCAAGCACAAGGGCCAGTACGCCGAGTCCAACGCCGCCCGCGCTCCGTTCGTGCACCGCTTCGACCTCCGTCTGGCAAAGGATATCAAGTTCCACATCGGCTCCACCAACCATAAGCTCCAGATCAGCGCCTCCATCGACAACATCGGCAACATGTTCAACAGCAAGTGGGGTGTCCGCCAGTTCGCCTACAGCCAGTCCGGTGACAAGTATCCGAGCGCAAACTCCATCAGCCCGCTCAAGTACGAAGGCCTGAACGCCAGCGGTGTTCCGCAGTTCTCCTTCAACAAGGTGGATGGCAACTATCCGACCAAGACGTACACGAACTACTTCAAGAACACCGCCGAGTGCTGGCAGGTTCTCTTCGGCCTGAAGTACTTCTTCAACTAATCTGACTTTCCGTCAGCATCCCCGACGGGGCCCCTTGCAAAGGGGTCCCGTTTTTTATTGTGCTTTTGAAGAATTATCGTTAAATTCGCAAATTGGTAAACTATATAATTTAGCACGATAACCTTATGAGAAATCCCTTCAAAAGCCTTGCGCTCGCGCTCATCACGATGTTTGCGGGTATCGCTGCCTTTGCCCAGGTGACAACGGCGTCCCTCGGCGGCCGGGTGGTGGACCAGAACGGAGAGCCGGTCATCGGCGCCGCCATCGTGGCCATCCACGAGCCTTCCGGCACCAGCTACGGCTCCGTGACCAACGTGGACGGTCTCTACACCATCCAGGGTATGCGCACCGGCGGCCCTTACCGGGTCGAGGTCTCCTGCCTGGGCTACCAGCAGGTGAACTACACCGATGTCACCCTCTCCCTGGCCGAAACGTTCAACCTGAACGCCCAGCTTCCGGAGTCCTCCGAGTTCCTCTCGGAGGCCGTCGTCATCGCGGCTCCGACTTCCAAGTTCGCGGCCGTGGAGAAAACCGGCGCCTCCACGAACATCTCCTCCCGCCAGATGATCGAGATGCCCACCATCAGCCGGAGTTTCTCCGACATGGCCAAGCTCTCGCCTTACGGCGGTAACGGGATGAACTTCTCCGGCAGCTCCGGCCGTTCCACCAACTTCACCGTGGACGGCGCGAACGTGAACAACAACTTCGGTCTCTCGACGGCCCTGCCGGGCGGTGGCAACCCGATTTCCATCGACGCGATCGAGGAAATGCAGGTTGTCGTGTCCCCGTACGACGTCCGTCAGTCGAACTTCATCGGCGGCGGTATCAACGCCATCACGAAGTCCGGTACGAACACGTTCAAGGGGACGGCCTATGCCTATTACCAGAACGAGAACATGCACGGCAACCGCGTGGACGGCGTAGACCTCGAGCGCACCCCGGAAAGCAAGACCACGTACGGCTTCACCCTGGGCGGCCCGATCATCAAGAACAAGCTGTTCTTCTTCGTCAACGCCGAGCGCTCCCCGAGCCCTTCCGAAATCATCAAGTGGCGTCCTTCCGAGGACGGCGTGGAGGACGAGACCCGTATGATCACCCGTGTCAAGATCTCCGAGGCTGAGCAGATGCGGAACTTCCTCATCAAGAACTACGACTACGATCCGGGTTCCTACAACAACTACAACAAGGACCAGGGCAACCTGAAGCTCCTCGCCCGCATCGACTGGAACATCAGCCAGAAGCACCATCTGGCCCTCCGGTACAACTACACGAACAACAACAAGTGGACGGCTCCGTCCACCTCCCGCGACGTGTCCGACATGAGTTTCGGCATGGCCTCCAAGTACGGCCTCGTGTTCTCCAACTCGCTGTACAACCAGATGAACAACCTCTGGACGGTCTCCGCGGACTTGAACTCCCGCTTCTCGGACAAGGTTTCCAACCAGCTCCTGGTCACGTACTCCGACATCCAGGACGTCCGCGGCAATGACGGCGGTTTCTTCCCGTTCGTGGAAATCCTCGCCGGCGACCTCGGTTCCGACTACGCCAACGAGCCTTACATGGACTTCGGTACCGAGCTGTTCACCTACCGGAACAAGGTCCAGAACACGGTGCTGAACGTCAAGGACGACGTCACCCTGTACCTGGGCTCCCACAAGGTGACCGCCGGCGCCAGCGTGGAGGCCCAGATGGCCCTGAACACCTACATGCGCAACGGTACCGGCATGTTCCGGTTCGCCAGCATGAGCGACTTCATGGCGGGCAACGCCCCGATCGAGATGGCCTTCGACTGGGGCTTCGACGGGGACGAATATCCTTCCGCGAAGGTGCGTTTCGCCCAGATCGGCGCCTATGTCCAGGATGAATGGACCGTGAACGACCGCGTCAAGCTCACCGCCGGCCTGCGCCTGGACAACCTGTCCTTCAACAACAAGGACGTGATGAAGAACAACGCGACCTATGCCCTCGATTACGGCGGCAAGCACGTGGACACCGGTAAGTGGCCCAAGACCAGCATCCAGGTTAGTCCCCGTCTGGGCTTCTCCTGGGATGTCTTCGGGGACAGGAGCCTGAAGGTTCGTGGCGGTACCGGCCTCTTCTCCGGCCGTATCCCGCTGGTGTTCTTCACCAACATGCCCACCAACGCCGGTATCGTGAAGGGCCGCTTGACCAAGATGAAGGATCCCGAGGTCCTGAGCCGGATGATGGCCGGCGGCCACCTCGTGACCGACCGCTGGGCGATCCTCGACATCCTGAACGGCATCGACCCGGACAAGTATCCGACCAGCATCACCCCGGAGACGGCCCCCGCTCCGAGCGAAGTCGCCGGCGTGGACTACAACTTCAAGATGCCGCAGGTGTGGAAGAGTTCCCTCGCCGTCGACTACACCTTCCCGTTCTCCTTCCCGCTGACCATCAGCGCCGAGTACATCTTCAACAAGACCATCAACGGCGTGATGCTCACCAACTACAACATCCCGGAGGACAACGCCGGCTGGGTGACCTTCAACGGCCCCGACAAACGGCACATCTATCCCGCCGACTACCGGTACACCAACAAGGACGCCTACGTCCTGACCAACACGAACAAGGGCTGGGGTTCCATCGCCACCATCTCCCTGAACGCGCAGCCGCTGCAGAACCTCAGCATCACGGCGGCCTACACGCACACCGTGAGCAAGGAAATCACCGGCATGCCGGGCTCCAACGCCTCCGCCGCCTGGAAGTACATTCCTTCCGTGGACGGTCCTAACTACAACATCCTGCACAACTCCTCCTACAACCTGCCCGACCGTCTGATGGCCTCCGTCGCCTACACCGACGCCGCGCACAACCACTGGAGCCTGTTCTACGAGGGTCTCCGCTACTCGGGCAACAGCTACGTCTACGGCAACGACCTGAACGGCGACGGCAACGCCTACGACCTGATGTACATCCCGGCCAACAAGAGCGAGATCCGCTTCATCGACGAGGACAATGCGAACCGTTACTGGGAGTTCGCCGCGCAGGACGCCTACCTCACCAAGAATGCGGGCAAGTATGCCGAGGCCTATGCGGTGAACCAGCCGATGCGCCACGTGTTCGACTTCCGCTTCGCCCACGACTTCATCGTGAAGGTCGGCAGCGTCCGCAACACCCTGCAGCTGAGCCTGGACGTGCAGAATGTCAGCAACCTGTTCAACTCCCGCTGGGGCGTGACGAAGGGCTTCAACCCGGACGTCCCCAACGCCAGCGGCAACGCCAAGATCCTGAAGTACGAGCGGACGGATCCGGACGGCGTCCCCGTGTTCTCCACGATGGTGGATTCCGGCGTGAAGACCTGGGACTACCAGCACAGCCTCGGCAACTGCTGGTACATGCAGATCGGCGTCAAGTATATGTTCAACTAACCTCTAAGCACGCGACGATATGAAACTCTACAGATTCTTCCTTTCCATCCTCGCCGGTGCGGCGCTCGCCGCCGGCTGCGTGCAGGAGCAGGTCATCTCCTCCCTGGACAGCTTCCAGGTGGAGAATTCCTATCTGGGCATTCCGCTGGAAGGCGGCATTGCCAATACCGCCGTCAAGGCGACCGCCCAGTGGTCCTTCGACGACACCACCGTTCCCGAGTGGCTCACCGTCACCCCGCGCAGCGGCGGGTCCGAAGTCACCGGCATCGTGTTCGCGGCGGACGCGAACACCGGCTCGTCCGCAAGGACGGCCAACCTCGTGGTGAACGTGGGCAGCCGCAAGCAGCGCTTCACCGTGATCCAGGCCGGACCGGGCGCCTACGAGGCCCCGATCTCCACGATCGCAGAAGTGATGGCGGGCAACGACGGCCAGACGTTCCGCATCCGCGGTACCGTGACCACCATCGCCAATACGAACTACGGCAACCTCTACGTCCAGGACGAGACCGGCACCATCTACATCTACGGCCTGTTCAATGCGAAGGGGCAGTATCCCAAGGACGCCGGCGGCTGGAACACCTTCGGTGTCGAGTCGGGTGACATCATCACCGTCCAGGGACCGCGCACGATGTACGGCAGCACCCTCGAGCTCGTGGACGCCACCCTCATCAAGGTGGAGAAGTCCCTGATCAGCGTCGAGCCGGGCGAGATCGCGCTCGAGAGCGCCGAGGCGGGCACCTTCACCATCTCCGTGGTCTCCAAGGCCGACGGCATGGCGGTCCTCCCGTCCGAGAGCTGGATCAAGCTCACCGACATCGCGGCGGGCGAAGGCGGCGCGGCCGTCTACAGCTTCGCCTACGAGGCCAACACCACCACGGCCGCCCGCACGGCTTCCGTCTTGTTCAAGGCCACCAACTCCTCCAAGAGCGTTTCCGTGAGCCAGCCGGGCGTTCCGCCGACCGGTCAGAGCATCACCGAAATCGTGGCCCTGCCGGACAACTCCGGCGTGGAGACCCTCGAGTCCACCGTCGTGGCGAAGACCGCCAAGGGCTTCGTGCTCTCCGATGGAACCACCGCCATCTATGCCTATGACAGCGGCGCCAACGCTGTCGAGATCGGCGACAAGGTGAAGGTCCTCGCGACCAAGACCACCTACAACGGCGTTCCCGAACTCGCGACAATCACCTCCGTCGAGAAGACCGGCACCGCTTCCGTCGTTCACCCGACGGTCAAGGACATCACGGCCGGCATCGTCGACTATACGGCTTCCGTCGCCGAATACATCCAGTTCACCGGCACCCTCAAGGTCTCCGGCAACTATCTCAACGTGGAGTTCGACGGTGTGGACACCGGCACCAAGCAGGGAAGCATCGTCTATCCGATCGACGCGCTGGACGCCAAGTCGTTCGACGGGCAGGTCATCACCGTGACCGGCTACTTCAATGGCCTGTCCAGCGGCGGCAAGTTCGTCAACGTCATCGCGACCAAGATTGCCGGGGCCAATGCCAAGGGCACGCTCTCGAACCCCTACACCCCGGCGGAGGCCGCCGACGCCGTGAAGGACCTGAAATGGACCTCCAACACGGACTATGAGTCCACGGACGAAGTGTATATGAAGGGCAAGATCTGCAAGATCGCCAACAAGGGCACCTACACCGAGGGCGGCACCTACGGCAACGCTTCCTTCTACCTGTCCGCCGATGGTACGGGTGACGGCGAGTTCTATGTGTTCCGCGCCCTCTATCTCGGCAACAAGAAGTTCGAGGCCGGCCAGACCGACATCAAGGTGGGCGACGAAGTGGTCGTCTACGGCAAGCTGATGAACTATCAGAACAACACGCCCGAGACCGTCTCCGGCAAGGCTTACCTCTATTCCCTGAACGGTAAAACCGAATAACCAATGCTTCGCAATATGAAACTCAGAACACGTCTGTTCGCCCTTCTGGGCCTGGCGGCCGCCCTCGTCGGCTGCCGGCCCGAAGAGGCAGATATCCTGCTCCCGGAGATCAAGATCGCCGGACCGGCGCTCACCTTCGACGCGGAGACCAAGCTGGCCTCGTGCCCACTGGACATGCAGTTGGTGAACATCCCGCTGACCATCACCGCGAACCGGGACTGGAACGCCGAGATCAACTGGGATTCCGACGAGATTCCCTGGATCGCCGTGACGCCGGAAGCCGGCGTCGCCTCGGACCAGCCCCAGCAGGTGACCCTCACCGTCCTGAACAACGCCGGCTACAACCGCAACAAGCGGGTGAAGTTCACGATCGGCTATGACTACAAGACCATCGACATCACCCAGACCGGCGAGCGCGGCGAGGAAATCATCGGCACGCTCGACAACCCGCTCACCGTGGCGGGAGCCGTCAAGTACGTGAAGAGCCTCGGCGCCGACGTCCAGAGCTCCTCCGGCGTGTATGTCAAGGGTAAGATCTCCCGGATCGACGACGGCAACAACTTCGCCGCCAGCGGCACCTACGGGAATGCCACCTTCTACATTTCCGATGACGGCGGCACCTCCTCCGAGCAATTCTACTGCTACCGCGTGCTGTACCTCGGGAACAAGAAGTGGACCTCCAAGGATCCGGACATCAAGGTGGGCGACGACGTGATCGTCTACGGCCACGTGGTCAACTACAAGGGCAACACGCCCGAGACCGTCCAGGGTACCGCCTTCATCTACGACCACAACGGCGTGAACCGCGGCACCGACGAAGGCGGCGGTGGCGGCAGCGAAGGCACGCCCGCCGGCACCGGCACCGTGGACGACCCGTACAACGTGGCGGCCGCCCGGGCGGCGGTGAAGGACCTCACCTGGACCAGCAACGAAGTCTATGACAAGACGGGCACGGTGTACGTGAAGGGCAAGATCTCCCGGATTGCCGACAACGGCACCTACGGCCAGAGCGGCACCTTCGGCAACGCGACCTTCTACATCAACGACGACGGCGCCGAGGGCGCCGAGCTGTACGCGTACCGTATCCTCTATCTCGGCAACAAGAAGTACACCTCCGGCACCGACATCAAGGTGGGCGACGAGGTGGTCATCTGCGGCGAGCTGATGAACTACCGCGGCAACACGCCCGAGACGGTGGCCAACGCGGCTTACCTGTACTCGCTGAACGGCGAGGGCGGTGGCGGCGGCGACACGCCTCCGGGCCCGGGCGGCGATCCCGCCGGCACCGGCACGCTGGCCGACCCGTACAACGTGGCGGCGGCCCGCAATGCGGTCAAGGATTTCACCTGGACCAGCAACACCGTATACGACAAGACGGGCACCGTCTATGTGAAGGGCAAGATCTCCAAGATCGCCGACAACGGCACCTTCGGGCAGAGCGGCACCTTCGGCAATGCGACCTTCTACATCTCCGACGACGGCAAGGAGGGCAACGAGCTCTACTGCTACCGCATCCTCTATCTCGGCAACGTCAAGTACACCTCCGGCACCGACATCAAGGTGGGCGACGAGGTGGTCATCTGCGGCGAGCTGATGAACTATCGCGGCAACACGCCCGAGACCGTGGCCAACGCGGCCTACCTCCACTCGCTGAACGAGTCCGGCGGCGGTGGCGGCGGCGGTGACACGCCCGGCGGCGCTTCCGGCAGCGGCACGCTGGCCGATCCGTACAACCCGCTCGGCGCCATCAACGCCGTGAAGGGCCTGACCTGGACCTCCAACACGGAGTATGAGAGCACGGGTGAAGTGTACGTGAAGGGCAAGATCTCCCGCATCGCCTCCGGCGGCACCTACACCGAGGGCGGCACCTTCGGAAACGCTTCCTTCTACATTTCCGAGGATGGCGCGGAGAAGGACGAGTTCTACTGCTTCCGCATCCTGTACCTCGGCAACAAGAAGTTCGAGGCGGGCCAGACCGACATCAAGGTGGGCGACGAAGTCGTCGTCTACGGCAAGCTGATGAACTACCGGAACAACACCCCGGAGACGGTCTCCGGCAGCGCTTACCTCTATTCCCTGAATGATGGCGGCAGCGGTGGCGGCGGCGACACGCCCGGCGGCGGCAACGGCTCCGGCACCCTGGCCGATCCGTACGACCCGCTCGGCGCCATCAACGCCGTGAAGGACCTCACCTGGACCAGCAACACCGTCTACGACAAGACGGACAAGGTGTACGTGAAGGGCAAGATCTCCCGCATCGCCAATAACGGCACCTATGTGGGCGGCGGCACCTTTGGCAACGCCTCCTACTGGATTTCCGTCGACGGTACCGAGAAGGATGAGTTCCAGATCTATCGCAGCCTGTATTTCAACGGCGAGAAGTACACCTCGTGTACGGCTCCCTGATGAACTACAAGGGCAACACGCCGGAGACGGTCGCGAACGAGAACTGGCTGTACTCGCTGAACGGCAAGACCGACGGCAGCGGCGGTGGCGGCGACACGCCCTCCGGCAACGGCTCCGGCACGCTAGCCGATCCTTACACCGCGCTTGGTGCCATCGACGCCGTGAAGGACCTGACCTGGACGAGCAACACCGTCTATGACAAGACGGACAAGGTGTATGTGAAGGGCAAGATTTCCCGCATCGCCAACAACGGCACCTATGTGGGTGGCGGCACCTTCGGCAACGCCTCCTACTGGATCTCCGCCGACGGTACCGAGAAGGATGAGTTCCAGATCTTCCGCAGCCTGTATTTCAACGGCGAGAAGTACACTGAGTGTACGGCTCCCTGATGAACTACAAGGGCAACACGCCGGAGACGGTCGCGAACGAGAACTGGCTGTACTCGCTGAACGGCAAGACCGACGGCAGCGGCAGCGGCGGTGGCGGTGAAACGCCGGGCGGCGGCAGCGTCTCCTTCGCGACGAACGCCGATGCCCAGATCTGGGCGGCGGAAACGGACGGCACCTACGGCGCCGGTTTCGGCACCACGGCCCAGGGCTTGAAGCTCGGCTATTACAAACATACGGGTACGACCAATGCGGTCGCCCCGAATGCGAACCACGTCCGCGTCTACAAGAATTCCGTCCTCAGCATCGCGTCCGCGGAAGGAAAGAAGATCAAGAAGATCGTCATCGGCTGCGCGCCCAATAACGGCACGACCTCCTACTGCTTCGATATGGCGGGCCTGGAGGGCGGCGCTTCCGCGACGTGCGACAAGACGGCCCTGACCGTCACCTGGACCGGTTCCGCCTCCAAGGTGGTCCTCCACGCCAACAACGGCCAGGTCCGGATGGAAAAACTCACCGTGGAATTCGAATAAGGCCGGGTGACTATGCGAACGAGACTACATTCTGTTTTCGGCGCGGTCCTGCTCGGGATCCTTTCGCTGGGGGCTGTCTCCTGCGAGCAGGAACCCGTCATTCCCGACCCCGAGTTCGTCCTCGTGCGTGATGTCGTTTCCAGCCGGAAGGGCAGCCAGTTCCTGGAGGTTTATGCCCAGGGGAACTGGACCATCACGTGCGACGCGGACTGGATCCGGATCACCCCGGACAAGGGCCGGGGAAACAGCCGGGCCGTCGCGCTGCTTTATGACGCCAATACCGAGGAAGGCCCCCGCCAGGCCGACATCCGGCTCCAGGCGCAGGAGAAGACCCTTACGGTCACCCTGCGCCAGAACGCCCCCTCGGACGACCCCGAACCCGAGATCAACGGCGGTTCCTCCACCCGCAAGGGCTGGATGGAACTGCCCGAGACCCGGCCGGACGACGGCCTGAACATCTTCTGGCACAATATGACCGTCGGAAGCTACACGGGCCGCAACTACTCCTTCTACTGGGATTACTCCAAGCTGGTCTCCCACTGGGTGGCCTATCCGCTCAACAACGGCCTGCGCGCCAGCGGTTCCCGCTCCGACGCCTGGGGTCTCGACCCGCTGCTGCCGGCTTCTCGCCAGCCCGTCGTCACCAGCACCTTCCGGGGCGGCTGGGCGCGTGGACACCAGCTCCCTTCGGCCGACCGCCTGAGCTACAACGCCAACGTCCAGACCTTCTACGGGACCAACATGACGCCGCAGAACTACAACTTCAACGGCGAGATCTGGGCCCGTCTGGAAGACCGGGTCCGTGGCTGGGCCGGCCGGTGCGACACCCTGTACGTGGTGACCGGCTGCGTGGTGGACGGCAAGGTCAGCTACACGACGGATATCGAAGGCAAGCAGGTCGCCATCCCCAACGCTTACTACAAGGCGGTCCTCAGCTACAGCAAGTCGGCGTCCGAGAACGGCGGTTACCGCGGCTGCGCCGTCTATCTGGAGCACACGCACAATCCGAGCGAGACCGTGGCCCGGAACCATTCCTCCGTGATGTCCATCAAGGAGCTGGAGGCGAAGACCGGGGTGAACTTCTTCGTGAACCTGCCGGCCGCCATCGGCGATGCCGCCGCCGCGGCCGTGGAGGCGGAGAATCCGAACTCGGTCAACTGGTGGTGGAACTAAAACGACGAGACGATGAAAAGATACATAACCATCCTTGCGTTCCTGCTGGCGCTCACGCCGGCTTTCGCCCAGAAGGGCGGAACGAAGAACTATGTCATCGGGTTCTACAACCTGGAGAACCTGTTCGACACCTACCACGACGAAGGTAAGAACGACTACGAGTACCTTCCCGACGGGGCGAACGAATGGACCGACTTCAAGTACCAGAAGAAGCTCGCCAACATGGCCCGGGTCATCCGGGCGATGCGGGACGAGAACAAGGCCTATCACGCCGTCCTCGGCGTCTCCGAGATCGAGAACCGCCACGTGCTGGAGGATCTCGTCGCGGAGCCGGCCATCGCCGACGCGCACTACCAGATCGTCCACTACGACGGTCCGGACCGCCGTGGCGTGGACGTGGGCCTGCTGTATCGGCCGGAGCTCTTCACTGTGCTGGAGTCCAAGTCCATCCCCTTCAACTTCGACAGCGAGCTTGAATTCGGGATGACCAAGGAGGAGCAGGACGCCTTCCGCACCCGTGACATTCTGATGGTCCGCGGCCTGCTGGGCGGCGAGATGTTCGCCTTCTTCGTGGCGCACCTTCCTTCCCGCCTGGGCGAGAAGAGCGGCTCCCTCCGCTCCCGGGGCGGCCAGATCATGTACGAGGAGAGCGTCCGCCTGATGCAGGCGTATCCCGGCATCAAGATCGTGGCCATGGGCGATATGAACGACAACCCCACCGACGACAGCATGGCCGTGTGGATGCACGGCCGCGAGAAGGTCGAGGACGTGGGGCCGATGGATTTCTTCTCCCCGTTCCTGTCGATGCTCAAGGCCGGGTACAGCTCCCTGTACTATCGCGGCGAGAACAACATCTACGACATCCTCGTGGTCAACGAACCGCTCGTGAACGCGCCGAAGGGCACGCTCAAGATCCAGCCAATCGTGAAGAAGAAGTACTATGGGCGCATCTTCAACCCGCCGTTCATGGTCCAGCAGGAAGGCCAGTATGCCGGCCAGCCGCTGCGCACCTTCTCGAACGGCGCTTTCGTGGGCGGCTACAGCGACCACTTCCCGACCTATATTGTAGTAAGTAACAAGTAACCGGATATGATCAAGAAACTAACCTTGGCGACCGTCGCGCTCCTTCTCTCGCTGGGCCTTTCCGCCCAGACGTTCACGGGAGGCGTGCGCGGCACGGTCGTCAGCCGCACCGACCGGTCCCCGGTCCCCGGTGCGGTCCTCGTGCTGTACCAGGGTACGGCCGAAGTGGCCACGGTGACTTCCGGCGACGACGGACGCTTCCTCATCGAAGACCTGGACAACGGCATCTACGACCTGGTGATCCAGGCCCCGGACTACCTGGAGACGCGCGTCAACGTCACCGTCAACGACGGATATGTCAAGAATATGTTCAACCTCTCCCTGACCCGCGGCGCGGTCGTCACCGAGGTGGACGTGGACAACCTCGTGGAATTCGATATGGACGACACCGGTTACGGCGACAGCCCGACGGTCCTGTTCGGCCAGAACGACGTGTTCAACAATATGGCGAGCTTCAATTTCAGCTCCGTCCGCTACCGCGTGCGCGGTTACTCCTCCGAGTCGCAGGACGTGTACCTGGCGGGCGTCAAGATGAACGACGCCATCACCGGGTATTCCCCGTTCTCGCTGTGGAGCGGCCTCAACGAGGCCACCCGCACGAAGTACACCGTCAACGGCGCCGAAATCTCCGACTACGGCATCGGCGGCTACAACGGCCTCACCAACATCCCGGTGAACGCCCTGTCCGTCCGCAAGGGATGGCGGGGGAGCGTGCTCACCAACAGCCAGCTGTACCGGCTGCGCCTGATGATGACCTACGCCTCCGGCCCCCGGGACGACGGCTGGTCCTACGCGTTCAACGTGTCGGCCCGCCTGGGCGGCAACGACTGGGTGAAGGGTGTGTACTACCGTTCCTTCGCCTACTACGCCGCGGTCGAGAAGCAGTTTGACGACGCGCACAAGCTCGGCCTCGTCCTGATGGGCACGCCCGGCCAGCGCGGCGCCGCGAACGCCTCGACCCAGGAGGTCTACGACCTGATGGGCGACAATATGTACAACTCCAACTGGGGTTACCAGAACGGCAAGGTGCGCAACGCCCGCGTCCGCAAGACGCATGAGCCCATCGCCATCCTGAAGTACGACTTCACGCCCGGCCCCAAGTTCAACGCCGCCGCGACGGTCCTGTACCGCTTCGGCAAGAACGGCTACACCGCCCTCGACTGGTATGACGCCCAGGATCCGCGTCCGGACTATTACCGGAACCTCCCGAGCTACTTCTATATGGAGGACGACGACTACAACCGGATGAACGGGATGAAGGCGGCCTGGGCCGAGGAAGTCTGGCGGAACGACCTTCCGCAGTACGCCCACATCAACTGGGACCGCCTGTACGCCGTGAACAAGCTGAATGTCGAGGACGGCGAGCGCCGCTCCAAGTACGCGCTGCAGGAACGCCGCGTGGACCAGCAGGACCTGAACTTCGCCTTCAACTTCAAGTGGCGTCCGTCCCGGATCTTCACCCTCACCGGCGGTGCCGACGCGAAGGTGAACCGGACCGAATACTACCAGAAGATGGACGACCTGCTGGGCGGCGAGTACTTCTACAACATGGACTCCTTCGCCGAGCGCGACTATGCCGCCTTCCCGTATATGACCCAGAACGACCTGGATTACTGGATGAAGAACGGTTCCGCGCAGAAGATCCGCGTCGGGGACAAGTACGGCTATGACTACTATGCCAACGTCCGCAAGTGGAACGGCTGGCTGTCCGGCAAGCTGAATGTCGGCAACTTCGAGATGGCCGTCGGCGGCCGCGTGGGCCAGACCGCCTTCTGGCGGCAGGGCCTCAACCGCAAGGGCCTGTTCCCGGGCGTGGACGACAACGGGAAGCCGATCTTCATCGACGGCCGGGAAGTGACCACCTATGACGAGAACGGCGATCCCATCACGTCCTACGGCAAGTCCAAGGTGGCGCGGTTCCTGACCTACGCCGGCAAGGTGAACCTCAACTACGTCCTACCCGGCGGCCACCGGTTCTATGCCAATGCGGGCTACTTCAACGACGCGCCCACCTTCAGCCAGTCGTTCATGTCCCCGCGTACGCGCAACCAGCTGGCTCCGGAGCTGACGACCGTCAAGACCCTCACCGGCGACGTCAACTATCAGGTCTCCTCCAACGGGTACAATTTCCGGATCACCGGTTATTACACCGACATCATGGACCAGGCCAAGGTGATGAGTTTCTATGACGACGGCCAGAACTCCTTCACCAACTTCGCGCTGACCGGCATCGACGAGCGGCACGTGGGCATGGAGATGGGCTGGAAGATTCCCACCGACATCCCGAACCTCGCCCTCCAGGGCGTGATCGGCTACGGCGAGTACTACTACACTTCGAACCCGAAGATGTACCAGACCATCGACAACAACGCCTCCATCGTGGAAGGCACCTACGGTGTCGTGGTCCCGTACTGGAAGAGCCATCCCGACACGGACGGCACGATCGTCCGCCACTATGTGGAGTCCACCCCGCAGCTCGCGGTGAGCCTGGGCCTCGCCTGGAACTGGAACTACTGGTTCGTGGACGCCGACATCGACTACTTCGGCCATTCCTACCTGTCGATGAACCCGCTCTACCGCACAGACTATGCGACGGCCGGCCCGGACCGCGAGGTCACGCCGTTCGAGGTCGCGTATATGTGCGGGCAGGAGAAGTTCGACCCGGCTTTCCTGCTGAACTTCTCCGTGGGCAAGTCCTGGTACATCCAGCGGAAGTACCAGCTGGGCTTCTCCCTGAACGCGAAGAACCTGCTGAACAACACCTGGGTGAAGACCGGCGGTTATGAGCAGACCCGCATCGTGAAGAACACCGTGGCGAAGGAAATGTTCTACCGTTTCGACTCCAAGTACTTCTATATGAGCGGTTTCAATTATATGTTGAACATCTATTTCCGATTCTAGGCCATGAGAAAGCGTATCCTGATTGTTGCTGCGGCAACCCTCGCCCTCGCTGCCTGCGAGGAGTGGCAGCCGGTGTTCACCGGCGAACCTGGCGACGTGTATATGTATGAGGCCGCGAATCTGGAAGTGACGTCCACCATCGCGAACCTCAAGGAACTGTACGCCAAGCACGGCGTCCTGAAGATCCAGGACGACGATATGGTCATCGCCGGCAAGGTCATCTCCGACGACCATTCCGGGAATATCTACCGCGAACTGTACATCCAGGACGAGACCGGCGTGATCAGCGTCAAGATCGGCCTGTCCTCCCTGTACAGCGACTACAAGCTGGGCCAGACGGTCTATGTCAAGTGCGGCGGCCTCACCATCGGCCAGTACAACGGGATGCCCCAGCTGGGCATCGAGGATCCCACCGGCGAGTACGAGACCTCCTACCTGGACAACCGCTACCTGATCGACGCCCACGTGATCCGCGGCGCCTGGGGCGATCCCGTCCCTCCGCGCCGGGTTACGGAAGATGAGCTGGCGGCCGCCCTCAAGGAGGGTTACACCAACCACCTTTGGGGCCAGCTGGTGACCTTGGAAGACCTGCAGTACGGCGCCAAGCCCGAGTACAACACCGAGGCGTACAAGCGCATCTTCATCCTCCTCTACATCGACCCGTACAAGGACAAGAAGGCCTCCACCAACCGCGTCTTCTGCTCCACCGAGACCTTCGGCGTGACCACCTGGGCCATGTCCAAGAACAAGTTCCTGGAGTACCTGGACGCCGGCTGCTTCGACCGTTGCACCAGCTCGGACAAGTCGATGGACGACATCTTCGACGAGAAGACGGGCCTGACGGTGAAGCAGACCATCCGCGAGAACGCGACGGCCATCACCACCAGCCACTACTTCCACCTGCCGCAGGGCCAGGCGGTCCAGATCCGTACCAGCGGGTACGCGAAGTTCGCGGACACGCAGATCGACCCGCTCATCCTCGGCGACCCCAAGGGGAGGGACGACGGCGCGCTGTGCTCCGCCACGGGCATCCTGACCGTGTACAACGGGGCCGCGCAGCTGGCCCTGGTCGATGAAAACAGCGTAAAGATCCAGAAATAATGACCCGAAGAATCCTCTTGATAGCAGCGATGGCATTGACGATGACCGCTTGCGGCCCGAAGGCCGGAAAGATTTTCAGCGAGGAGTGGAACACTCCGTACGGAACGGCGCCCTTCAGCAAGATCACGGTAGCGGACTACAAGCCCGCCATCCTGGCCGGCATCGAGGCCCAGAAGGCCGAAATCCGCGCCATCGTCGAGAATCCGGACGCTCCCACGTTCGAGAACACGATCGCGGCCTACGAGCTCTCAGGAGACCTTCTTTCGAAGGCTTCCGGCGTTTTCTTCAACCTCTCCGAGTCGGACTCCACCCCCGAGATCCAGCAGATCGAGGAGGAACTCACCCCGGTCATCACGGAGGCCTCCAACGCCATCTACATGGACGAGGGTCTCTTCGCCCGGGTGAAGGCCGTGTATGAGCACATGGACGGCCTGGACCGCGAGCAGCAGATGGTCACCAAGAAGCTCTATGACCGCTTCGTCCGCAACGGGGTCGGTCTGGAAGGGGAGGCCAAGGCCCGCTTCGCGGAGATCAACACCCGCCTCGCCGTCCTCAGCCAGAAGTTCGGCCAGAACCTCCTGGCGGAGAACAACGCCTTCCGCGACGCCATCGGCGTAACCGTGTCCGGCTATCCGGACTTTATGACCACCTGCGAGGACCGCGCCCTGCGCGAGAAGGCCTTCAAGGCCTACTCCAGCCGCGGCAACCACGGCGACGAGCACGACAACAACGCCATCGTCCTGGAGATCATGAAGCTCCGGACGGAGAAAGCGAAGCTGCTGGGCTACAACACCTCCGCGGAGTATCTCCTGGCCGACAAGATGGCCGGCAACCCGGAGACGGTGGACGCCTTCCTGAAGCCCATCATGGACGCGTCCATGCGCAAGGCGAAGGAAGAGCTCGCCGATATGGAGGCCGTCGCCGGCCACAAGATCGAGCCTTGGGACTGGTTCTACTATGCCGAGAAGGTGCGCGCGCAGAAGTACGACCTGGACGAGTCTGTCACCAAGCCGTATTTCACGGCTGACAGCGTCTCCAAGGGCGTCTTCGCCGCCGCGGAGAAGGTCTATGGCATCCACATCGAGCCCGCGCCCGAGGTGGAGGTCTACAACGACGTGACGAAGGCCTACAAGCTCACGGACGCCGACGGATCCCTCCTCGGCATCTTCTACCAGGACTGGTTCTCCCGCGACACCAAGCGGGGCGGCGCCTGGATGAACAACTTCCGTGACCAGTACGTGAAAGACGGCGTCGATATCCGTCCGGTCATTGTGAACGTGTGCAACTTCCCGCCCGCCACGGAGGACGCCCCGTCGATGCTTTCCATCGACAATGTCCAGACCGCTTTTCACGAGTTCGGCCACGCCCTGCACGGTTTCCTGACCAAGTGCCGTTATCCGGGCGTCTCGGGCACCGCCGTCACCCGCGACTTCGTGGAAACGTTCTCCCAGTTCAACGAGAACTGGGCGTTCGTGCCCGAAATCCTCGCCGTCTATGCCCATGACTACCGGACCGGCGAGGTCATCCCCGCCGAACTGGTGGAGAAGATCCGGAATTCGCTGAAGTTCAACATGGGCTTCACCACGGGCGAGCTCTGCGCCGCGTCCATCCTGGACATGAAGTGGCACGAACTCACGGCCGAGGAACTGGAGAAGTTCACCGACGCGCAGTCCATCCGCGACTTCGAGACGAAGGTCTGCGCCGAGATGGGCCTCATCGACGAGATCATCCCGCGCTACCGGACGACGTACTTCAACCACATCTTCAACAGCGGCTACAGCGCCGGCTATTACAGCTATCTGTGGGCCGAAGTCCTGGATATGGACGCCTGGGAGAAGTTCGTGGCCGACGGCGTCTTCAATCCCGCCACGGCGAAGGCCTTCCGCCAGACCTTCCTCGAGAAGGGCGGCTCCGAAGAGCCGATGACCCTCTTCCGCCAGTTCCGCGGCGCCGATCCCGATCCGGCGGCGCTCCTCCGCGCCCGCGGCCTGGAGTAAGTCGCTGACGGATTGTTCTTTAACGATTGAGAGGTGCACCGGCCGGTGCACCTCTTGCTATTTAATATGTTGTCAATCAGCTACTTGATGTAACTCGTCAGGACCTTCATCCCGCCCTCGGCGGGCTTGAAGGTGACGCCGGTGGAGGAGGCGGGAACGAGGACGGTCTCGCCCTGGCGGAGGTCGATGACGTGGCCCTTGGTGGGGCCGCGGCGGCCTTCGGCGTCAAAGACGGGCTCGGCATCCGTGAGGGTGCCGCTTCCGGCGAGGCACATCACCACGAGGAAGGAGTCGACGTCCTCCAGGTTCTTCGTCACGGCCCGGTCCAGGTCGTAGATGCTGGTGGTGAAGTACTTGCAGGAAACGACTTCGTTCTCCGCGTCCTTGACGGGGGTGTAGGGGGTGCGGTACTCCGGATAGACCTTATAGTCGATGGCATCCTTCGCGAGCTCTGTGTGGAGCTGGCGCGGCTTGCCGTCCAGGCCCAGGCGGCCGTAGTCGTAGATGCGGTAGGTGATGTCGGAAGTCTGCTGGATCTCGGCGATGAAGCAGCCGCCGCAGATGGCGTGGATGCGTCCGGCCGGGAGGAAGAACACGTCGCCGGGATGCACGTCGTGGCGGGCCAGCACCTCGGTGATGGTGCCGTCCGCGACGCGCTTCTCGTATTCCTCAGGGGTGATTTCCTCGGTCATGCCGGCGAGCAGGTGCGCGCCCGGCTCCGCATCGACCACATACCACATTTCGGTCTTCCCCTTGGAGCCGTTGTGCCGCACGGCGGCCAGCTCGTCGTTCGGATGGACCTGCACGGACAGGTCGGAGAGGGCGTCGATGAACTTGATCAGCAGCGGGAACTCGTCGCCGGTGTTGGCATACACGTGCTCGCCCACGAGACGGCCCTTGTATTCCTTCACGAGATCCGCGATGGTGCGGCCCTTGAGGGCGCCGTTCGCGACCACGGACTCGTTTCCTTTCACGCCGGACAGTTCCCAGCTTTCGCCGATGTGCTCCTGTTCGGTTTCCACGCCCTTGTAGGGGGCGATCTTCTCGCCGCCCCAGACGATGGTCTTGAAGATGGGTTCGAATTTCAGCGGATACATAGGCTATCTGGCATCTAATTGGGCCAGCGCGAAGTCGTACGCGCCGACGGAAATGGCCTTGGAGGCGCCGATCTTGGAAATCATCACGCCGATGCGCTTCTGCGGGTCGTAGGTGACGGTCCTGTCGGAGCCGTACACCTTGAGCTCGCGGGCGCTGCCCTTGGCGAAGGCGGCGAATTCGGCCTCGTCGTCCAGGTTGTAGACCTTCATCTGCACCTTGGCGAGGGTGTCGCCGGACAGGGTGCGGACCGTGCCGCGGAGGGCGTCCAGCAGGGCCGGCATGAAGTATTTCTTGGAAGCGGTGATGCCGCCGCCGATGACGATGAGACCGTCCATCAGCTGGGCCGCGACGGCCATCGCGTTGCCCGCGACGGTGCCCATCTCGGCGAAAGCGGCCTGCGCGGCCTCCGGATTGCCGGGACGCGCGCCCTCGGCGATGTCGTAGATGTCCTTTGGAGTGAGGGAAGGGTCGTTGATGCCGGAGCGTTCGGCGTAGACGCGCTTGACGGCGCGGACGGCGACACCGTCTTCCACGATGACTCCGTCGATGCGGCTGTGCGGCAGGCAGTAGGTCTCCACGCAGGAGTTGTCGCCGCGGTTCAGCTGGCCGTTGATGACGCAGCCGATGCCGAAGCCCGTGCCGAAGGTGTAGCCGATGAGGTTGTGATAGCGCTTGGCGCTGCCCAGGGCCGCCAGCTTCGCATTGACCTGCGGGAGGACACCGCCGAGGGCTTCTCCGAAGGCATACAGGTCGCCGTCGTTGTTGATGAACACGGGCACGCCGAACTTCTCCTGGAGGAACGGGCCGAGGGCCACGCCGTCGCGGAACGACGGGAAGTTGGGCAGGTATCCGCCGATGATGCCGTTCGGATAGTCGGCCGGGCCGGGGAAGGCGAAGCTGATGGCCACGGGCTTCTCGCCCCCGAGGGTGTTCATCACGGACTCGAACCCGACGACCATCGTCTTCAGGCACAGGTCCAGGTCATTGGCATTGGCGGGCATCGTGATCGGCTCGCCCACGTACTCTTCGCCCTTCATCGCGCCGAACACCATGTTGGTGCCGCCGGCGTCCAGGGTAAGGACGATCCTGGAATCGTTGGTGTAGTTTCCCATATTATTTACCCATTGTGAATTCGAGTGTTCCGCCCTTGACGATGTCCTTGTACTCGATGTACGGGAGGTCGTAGGGCTCGCCGTTCAGCTTGACGCCGCGGATGTAGGGCTTCTCGGCGGAGAGGCCCTTGGCGGTGATGGTGAAGGTGCCGCCGGCGACCTTCAGGACCGCCTTCTCCAGGTTCGGGGCGCCGAACCAGAAGCGCGGGCAGGCCGGTTCCACCTGGTAGAAGCCGAAGCTGGACAGGACGTACCAGGCGCTCATCTGGCCCACGTCCTCGTTACCGGCGAGGCCTTCCACGTCGTTGAAATACATCTCCTTGTACACCTGACGGAGCCGGTCCGCGGCCTTGTCGGGTTCGCCCAGCATGGAATACAGGTAGATGGTGTGGTGCCCGGGCTCGTTGCCGTGGGCGTACTGGCCGATGAGGCCGGAGATGTCCGGGGAGGCGTTCTCGCCCTCCACGTGGTCCGGCGCCTCGAAGAGGCCGTCGAGCTTCGCGAGCATCGCCTCCCGGGAACCGAACAGGTCCTGGAGGCCCTGGACGTCCTGAGGGACGAGCCAGATGTACTGCCAGCCGGTGCCCTCGGTGTAGTCGGAGGTCTCGTGGCGGGAGTAGATCGGGTCGAAGGGCTCGGTGAAGGCGCCGTCGACCTTGCGGCCGCGCATGAACTGCAGGTCCGGATCCCAGAAATGGCGGTAGGAGTGGCTGCGGTCGCGGTAGACGGTGGCCGTGGCCTTGTCGCCGAGGAACTCGGCGGCGTTCGCCAGGGCGCCGTCCGCGACGGCGTATTCCATGTCGTTGGCGACGGATTCGCGGTAGAGGTCGGCCGGGATGTAGCCGTATTCCATCCGCAGGTCCTGGCCGCGGTCGGGCGTCGTGGCGGTCTTGGTCATCGCGGTGATCATCTGCTCCTTGGTGAGGCCGGCCTGGAAGCCCTTGACGATGTTGTCGGCGAAGGCGATGAGGCCCGGGTTGCCCACCATGCAGTCCGTCTCGTTGCCCATCAGGTGCCACACGGGCAGGTCGCCCTGCTCCTCGAAGATGTGGTAGAAGGTGGCGGTGATGTCGTTGCAACGGTCCGCGTGGATGAGGGTCATGAGCGGCATCTGGGCGCGGTAGGTGTCCCAGAGGGAGAAGGTGGTGTAGTTCCGGAAGTTGCCCTTGCGGACGACGTCGTCGGAGCCGCGGTACTGGCCGTCCACGTCGTCAAAGACGGACGGCGCGACCATCGTATGGTACATCGCGGTGTAGAAGACGGTCTTGGCATCGGCATCCGGGCAGGTGACGGCGACGCGCCCCAGTTCCTCGTTCCAGGCCGCCCGCGCGGCGGCTTTCGTGGCCTCGAAGTCCCAGCCGGGGAGTTCCGCGGCCATGTTGGCCTTGGCGCCCTCGACGGAAACGGGGGAGAGGGCGACCTTCACGAGCACCTGCGTCCCTTCCTCGACCTTGCCCAGGTTGTAGTAACCGTAGATGGGCTTGCGCACGCGTCCGCGCTCGCTGTCGTTGTTCGGGTTCTCCGCGACGGAGAATTCCACGGAGGGCCGGGAGAATTCGGCCCAGAAGAAAATCTTCTGGTTCTTGGCCCATCCCGTCGAGAATCGGTAGCCGCCGAGGGCCTTCACGTGGCCGGCGTCATCCTTGACGACCTCGAAGCCGGCGTCGGTGACGTCATCCCAGCAGCCGCCGTTCTCCAGGTCGAAGACCAGGTTTGCGTTGTCCGTGGCCGGGAAAGTGTAGCGGTGGAAGCCCACGCGGGTGGTGGCGGTCATTTCCGCCGTGATGCCGTAGCGCTCCAGGGGGACGCTGTAGTAGCCGGGTTCGCAGACCTCCTTGGTGCGGTCCGCGTAGGACCAGGCGCCGGACTGCGGGTCGTTCTCCGTGCCGCGGGCGGGCGTGGTGGGGCCGGTCGTCGGCATCACCGTGATGTCGAACAGGTCGCCGATGCCGGTGCCGCTGAGGTGCGTGTGGCTGAAGCCGATGACGGTGCGGTCGCTGTCGTGGTAGCCGGAGCACCAGTCCCATTCCTGCGGGATGCTGGTCGGGCCCAGCTGCACGAGGCCGAAGGGCACATTGGCGCCCACGAACACGTGGCCGTGACCGCCCGTTCCGATCTTTGGGTTCACGAATGCGGCGTAGTCTTCGGTGGCAGGTTCAGTGCCGCAGGCGGCCAGCAGAAGGGCCGAAGCGGCAAGAAGAATAGTGCGGAATTTCATTTCAATGTGGTTTATCTCGTAAAGATACGGATTATTTGTCATTTTTCAATCCAGCGGAGGTTGAAGCGGTAGTGGACGCGGCTGGAAAGGAGGTGGATCATCCCGTCGGGGGATTGGGTGCAGGCCAGGTAACCCTTGGGCTCGGCGTGGGTGGCGTCCATCGTGAAGGTGCCGGTCCAGGCACCGCCGTCCAGGACGCGCGTCTTGCCGTCGGTGAGGAGCTTCTTGACGGGCCAGGTAGCGCCTTCGTCATAGCTCAGGGCGACGAACAGGCCGTTCTCGCCGAAGGAGCACAGCATGATCGGCCCCTCCTGCAACCGCTTGAGCACCAGCCGCTGGCCACTGCCGATGGGCGGGAATTCCGTGGCGCTGTAGGTCCAGGTGTACCCGCCGTCATAAGATATGCTGCAGGGCATGTGACCGTCGATGGCATTGCCCCGCCCGAAGGCCATCAGGGAGCCGTCCTTGCGCTCCACGATGCCCGCATGGATGCCGGCGATCTTGCTGCCGGTGTCCTCCCAGGTCTTTCCGCCGTCTTTGGAAACGTGGAGCGAAGTCCCGGCCTCGCCGTCCGGTCCGGCGTCGCAGCACAGGAGGATCCGGCCATCTTTCGTGACGATGGGCCCCGCGATGACCTGGTGGCGGATGCGGTGTTCGGGCTCGATGAGACGCGTATCTGTCCATGTATAGCCGCAGTCCGTACTTCTCCGCATGCCCAGGGCCAGGTCTTTCCATTCTCCCGCATCGCCGATGCCCTGGAAATGCAGGATGTCGCTCCCGGTGGTCAGCAGGGCGCTGCCGGTCATGTTCCGGTCGGGAACTTTATAGAACAGCGTGGCGGGATCCCATTGGCCTTCATGAAAGCGCGATTGCAGGACGACCATTTCGCGTCCGGCCTCGGCATCGGTGGAGAACCAGACGGCCAGCAGGTCAAGGGAATGCCGGTTGCCTTCTCCCGTCCAGGTGACGGCGGGCTGGTGGTTATGGGCATAGAAGGGCGTCAGGCTGTCCGCCGGGGGAACGATGTAGGGAACCGGTTCCAGAAAGACCGGTTTCCGCAACCGCCGGACCATTTTGGCCCATCCGGCCGGATGCCTGACCGGCCCGTTGCAAGCCAGGATGATTTCCCTGGGACTCTCAACCACCCGGAATCCCAGCAGGACGGAGCGGTCGGCCTGCACGGAGGCGGACCGGTTAGCGCTCCGGAGATATCGCACAGGCGTGTTGTGGCTGCCCCCGCGGACGACGCGGAATTCCGTGTTGCCATAATAATCAGAGCACCACTCCTCCACATTCCCGTGCATGTCATACAAACCCCATGCATTGGGCTCGAACAGAGCCACTTGCAGGGAGACGTGCTCCTTGTCGCGTGTGTTCTTCTGCACCTTCCACTGGCTTTCCGGGAACGTGTCGCCGGTGTTGTAAGCTGTGGTTGTGCCTGCCCGGCAGGCGTATTCCCATTCCTCCTCGGAAGGGAGGCGGTAATTCTTCCCGGTCTGCTCGGAGAGCCATCGACAGTAGGCCATGGCATCGCCCCACGACACCATGATCACCGCCTCGTCGTCTCCGGTGGAAAAGCCTTGCTCTCCCCGCTTGTGCGTCGGGTCGAACGCCTCGTACTGCGCGTTGGTGATTTCCGTCGCGCTCATCCGGAACGCATCGACCGTCACCTCCCGCCGCGGCGCCTCGTCCCAGTCTTCCATGGGCGGATGGTCCGTCCCCATCCAGAACGTCCCCGCCGGGATGTCCACCATCCGGGGGAGGGGCAGAGCCTGGAGGGCCAGGGAAAGCAGGAGGGTCAGCATCTACAGGATGTTCGTGCGCTTGGTGAACTCGACGATCTCCGGGATGTAGCCGAAGGCGAGGCCGGTGACGGTGTCGGCGCAGCCGTAGTAGACGGCGATGCGGCCGGTCTCCGGGTCGTGCAGGGCGGCGCAAGGGAAGGTGACGCTGGGCACGTCGCCTACCAGCTCATAGTACTCGCGCGGGCTGATCAGGTACTGGCCGCTGCGGGCGAGGACCTTCCAGGGCTCGTCGAGGTCCAGGAGGGCGCTGCCGAACGCATAGACATAGCCGTTGCAGGAGCGGAGGACGCCGTGATAGAGGAGGAGCCAGCCTTCGGAGGTCTCGATGGGCACGGGACCTGCGCCGATCTTCATGCACTGCCAGGCGCTCACCTCGAAGGGGGCCGGCGCCATCACGTGCCGATGGTGTCCCCAGAACTCCAGGTCGGGGGATTCGCTGTAGAAGATGTCGCCGAAGGCCGTATGGCCGGTGTCGGAGGGCCGGGAGAGCATGGCGAACCGGCCGTTGAACTTCTTCGGGAACATCACGCCGTTGCGGTTGTACGGCAGGAAAGCGTTCTCCACCTGATGGAAAGTCTCGAAATCGTCGGTCCAGGCCACGCCGATGGTGGGCCCGTGATACCCGTTGCACCAGGTCACATAGTAGCGGCCGTCGATCTCCACGACGCGCGGGTCGTAGCCATAGACCCACTCTGCGACCTCGGGGATGTCGCAGGAGAACTTGATCGTCTCCGGCTTGATGTCCCATTTGATGCCGTCCTTGGAGAAACCGACATGCAGTGTCATCCGCCGGTTTTTGTCGTCGCAACGGAACACGCCCGCGAACCCGTCCTTGAACGGGACCACCGCGCTGTTGAAAATGCTGTTGCTGTCCGGGAGCAGGTCTCTCGGAATCACGGGGTTCTTGCTATAGCGCCACAGGACGTCCTTGCATCCTGCGGGTCTTTCTTCCCAGGGCATGCCCGGGAGCGGATTTCCAACAATCTTCATAGTTTATTCTTGACTGAATGAGTAAGGTTTGTCTTCTTTCTTCGTGCCGCGGTCCGTGGCGGGCGTAGTGCCCATGCCGAACTGCAGCCTGGCGCCCTTCACCAGGTCGCCGTATTCCACATAGTTGTGCGTCCAATCCTTGCCGTTGAGCTTGAGGGACTGCACGTAGAAGGCCTCGGCGCTGTTTTCGGGGGCGTCGATGGTGAACTTCGCGCCGTCCGGGCGCGTCACGACCGCCTGCTTGAACAGCGGCGTTCCCAGCGCGTACTGCGTGCTGGCGGGGCACACCGGGTAGAAGCCCAGGGCGGAGAAGATGTACCAGGCCGAGGTCTGGCCGTTGTCCTCGTCCCCGCAGTAGCCGTCCGGCGTGGCGCGGTACAGGCGGTCCATCGTCTCGCGGATGTGCAGCTGGCCCTTCCAGGGCTGTCCGGCCCAGTCGTACAGATACAGCATGTGCTGCGCAGGCTGGTTGCCGTGGGCGTAATTGCCCATGTCGGCCACCTGCATCTCGGCGATCTCGTGGATGCGGAAGCCGTAGTAGGCGTCGTCATAGATGGGCGGGACTACGAAGACGGAATCCAGCATCTGGGTGAAGGATTCCTCGCCGCCCATGGCGTCGACCAGGCCCTGGACGTCGTGGAAGACGGACCAGGTGTAGTGCCAGGAGTTGCCCTCGGTGAAGGGACCGCCCCAGCGGTAGGGGCTGAAATCGGCCTGGAAGGTGCCGTCGGCGTTGCGGCCGCGCATCAGACGGTCCTCGGCGCTGTAGACGTTCTTCCAGTTGTTCGCGCGGGCGGCCCACTTGTCCAGTTCCGCCTGCGGGCGGCCCAGGATCTTCGCCAGCTGGAGGATGCACCAGTCGTCATAGGCATACTCCAGGGTGCGGGCGGCGCTTTCGTTGATGCCCACGTCGCAAGGGACATAGCCCAGCGTGTTGTAATACTCGTGGCCCAGGCGGCCGGTGGAGCTGACGGTGGGGTGCACGTGCTCCGTGCCGTACTGGATGCAGTCGTAGAGCTCCTGCAGGCCTTCCTTGTTCACCCCCTTGACAACGGCGTCGGCCACGACCGAGGCGGAGTTGTTGCCCACCATGCAGCCGCGGTGGCCCGGGGAGGCCCATTCGGGCAGGAACTCGTTCTCGCGGGCGACGTTGGCATAGCCGGACTGGATTTCCGCATTGACGTCGGGATAGACGAGGTTCAGCAGCGGGAACAGGGCGCGGAAGGTGTCCCAGAAGCCGGAATCGGTGTACAGGTAGCCTTTTTCGACCTTTCCGTTGTAGGGGCTGTAGTGGACGGGCTGTCCGTCCGCGTCGATCTCATACAGTTTCCGCGGGAAGAGGACGGCGCGGTACAGGCAGGAGTAGAAGGTGCGGTACTGGTCCTCGGTGCCGCCGCCGACGGCGATGCGGCCCAGGATCTCGTTCCAGCGGGCCTTCGCGTCGGCGCAGACCTCCTCGAAGGAGGCGCCCTCCACCTCGCGGAGGTTGCGGTTGGCCTGCTCCAGGGAGATGAAGGAGGAGGCTACGCGGGCGTTGACCTGCTCGCCGCGCTTGGTCGCGAACTTCACGACGGCCATCGCGTGCTCGCGGGGACGGTCCTCGGGGTACTCCAGCGCTTCGCCGTTGTAAATGTCGAAGGAGACGATGTCCTTGTCGAACAGGACGGTGAACCAGTTCTTGAAGTCGCCTTCCACGCCGCCGTGGTTGTTGGTGCAGTAGCCCACGACCGTGCGATTGTCGTTCAGAACCTTCACGTAGGAACCGCCGGCATAGGCGTCGATGACCACGCCGGAAGTCTCGCTGTCCGGGAAGGTGAAGCGCATGATCGCCGCCCGTTCCGTCGGGGTGATTTCCGTCTTGATGTCGTGGTCGGCGAGGTATACGCTGTAATAATAGGGCTTTGCGACCTCGCTCAGGTGGGAGAAGATGCTCTCCCGCTCCTTCTCCTGCGGCTTCTCGGCGTCGCGCACCGGCATCAGCGAGAAGGCCGCGTAGTCGTTGATCCACGGCGAGGGCTGGTGCGTCTGCTTGAAGCCGCGGATGTGGTGGGCGTCATAGGTATAGGCCCATCCGTCCCCGTTCTTCCCCGTCTGCGGGGTCCAGAAGTTCATGCCCCAGGGGAGGGCGACGGCGGGATAGGTGTTGCCCGTGGAGAGGGTGAAGTCGGACTGGGTGCCCACGAGGGTGGACACGTAGTCCGCCGGGTCGGTGACGAGGGTTTCGCGGACCGGGGCCGTGCAGGCCGCGGAGAGGAAAGCCAGAAGAATCAGGGTCTTTTTCATTGGGGCAGGTTGTTGAGGAGTTCAAGTTTTCCGTCATGGACGAGTTTCACGACAAGTTCGCCGAAGAGGGTGTTCTGCCAGGCGAACCAGGGCCGGGTGAAGTCGTTCGCATCGTCCTTGTTGAAGGACTCGTGCATGAAGCCGGTGCCGGCGTCGGTGCGGAGAAGCTGGATGAGGCAGGCGCGGATTTCGTCGTCGTCCTGCGCCGTGAAGGCCTTCATCATGATGGACATCGGCCACACATTCTCGATGCCGATGTGCGGGCCGCCGATGCCTTCGCCGGCCTTTCCGCGGTGGAAGTAGGGATTGTTCTCGCTCCAGACGAACTTCCGGGTGTTCAGGTAGACCGGGTCGTTGAACCGCTCCGGATCCAGGTAGCCGAGGGCGAGGAGGGACGGGACGTTGGCGTCGTCCATCAGCTGGTGGGAGCCGAAGCCGTCGACCTCATAGGCATAGATCTTCCCGAATTCGGGATGGTCCACGACGGCATATTGCTGCAGCGCCTGCTCCACCTCGGCGGCGAGGGCGGCGCACTCGGCGGCCATTTCCGGCTGGGCGTTGACGGTCGTGAGGATCTCCGCCATCTTGCGCAAAGTGGTGACGGCCATGAAGTTGGAGGGCACCAGGAATTCGAAGGTCGTGGCGTCGTCGGAGGGACGGAAGGCGGAGGCGATGAGCCCCACGGGCTTCACCGGGTTGCCGCGTCCCACCACGCATTTGGTGTCCAGCTGGCGGTCGGTCTTCCGGAGGAACCAGTAGCTGCCGTGGCCTTCCTTGCGCTGCTGCTCCTTGAAGGTGGCGAGGATGGTCTTGGCGGTGTCCATCCAGAGGTCGCCGAAGACGGAGGTGTCCCCGGTTTTCTTCCAGTAGGCGTAGGCTAGGCGCACCGGGTAGCAGTGCGAGTCGATCTCCCACTTGCGCTCGAACACGTACGGGCCCGGCGCCGGGAGGTCGGTCTTGTCCGCCGGGCCGATGGGCTCCACGTTGAAGGCGTTGGCGTACGGGTCGATGAGGATGCACTTGAACTGGCGGTTGATGACGCCGGCGAGCATCTTTTTCAGCGCCTCGTCGTCATTGGCATACTCCACGTACGGCCAGACCTGGGCGCCGGAGTCGCGGAGCCACATCGCCGGGATGTCGCCGGTGTAGACGAACGTGTCGGGACGGCCGTCCTCGTCCTCGAAGTAGTGGACGGTGGTGTCCAGGGTGTTCGGGAAGCATTTCCGTAACATCTCCTGCAGCTTGGGGTGGGTGATCTGCGCGGCGATGGCCTCCGTGGCCGCGTCGACGGCGGTGGAGACGAAGGCGCGCTCCTCCACGGGAGGACGGTCGGTGTACAGTTTCGTGGTTTTTTCCTCCTGTTGCGGTCTGGGCGCGCAGGAGACCAGCGCAAGGAAGGTCAGGATTAGTATTGTCTTTGGTTTCATATTCTTAATGTCGTTTCTCGCGGGGAGGGTTTACTCCCATTCTACCCGGGCCCGGTCCAGCCGGATGCGTTTCGGCGAGCCGGCCTTGCCCGTCAGCGTGTAGGCGTGCAGTTTTTCCGGCGGAAAGTACTTCGAGAGGGCCGCCGCCAGGTTCGCCGCCTTCTCGTGGATGGAGTTGTCCCGGGGGTCGACGAGGCGGTCGATGCTCGCTTCCATCTCCGGCCCTCCTTCCCGCCGGGTAATGCCCCGGTACAGGTCCAGGAGTTCGTTCCGGT
This sequence comes from uncultured Bacteroidales bacterium, assembly GCA_900316525.1. Lineage (GTDB taxonomy): Bacteria > Bacteroidota > Bacteroidia > Bacteroidales > UBA932 > Cryptobacteroides. Next base: position 108,043 of record ONDF01000003.1, on the reverse strand, counting down.
AGTCCGGCAGGTCCCCGAACCGGATGCCTTCCGGGTGACGGAGGAACAGCAGGAACACCGTCTTCACGAGGGGCCGCAGGCGGATTTCCGTGTCGAAGCGGTCCGGCAGGAGGATGCGGCAGTCCTTCGTGACGCGGATCCTTTCCCCGTCGTCCGTCCCTTCGAGCGCGTCGATTTCGGCGAGCCGTTTCCGGATCAGGCCCATGGCTTCCAGCAGGGCGGCGGCGTCCATTTCGTCCACTTTTTCCGCCAAGTAATCCACGGCCGGATCCTCCAGGACCCCGCCCTCCAGGCAATGCCGGAGCCAGAGTTGTGCTTCCCAGCCTATCATCATACGAAGATACGCATTTTTTGCGGTTCCAGCCTTAAAAAAGTCTGCAAGCCTTGCAGGAAATCCGACATTGCAAGGCTTGCAATCGTGCCGTCCTTTCTCTTTCCGTTCCCGAACTTTGCAAAAACAAAAAGGCGTATGCTTATGGAACAGAACGAAAGCCGGGGTGAAATCCTCATTTACCAGACCGAGGATGGCCATGCCGCCCTCGAGGTGAAACTCGAAAATGAGACTGTGTGGCTGACACAAGAGATGATGTCAAGGTTGTTTGAGAAAGATCGTACGGTTATTGGCAGACACATCCGTAATATCTATCTGGAAGGCGAATTGGACAAAGAGGGCACGTGTGCATTATTTGCACATATGGGTGCGTCGGGGATGCAAGAGTACTTCACCATGCACTATAATCTGGATGTCATCATCTCCGTTGGTTATCGTGTCAAATCTAAAAGGGCGGTTACTTTCCGGAGATGGGCGACGGGTATTCTCAAGGAGTACTTAATCAAAGGATACGTTGTCAGACAGCAACTGATGGAGGACCGGTATCTTGAGCTGAAACAGCTGGTGCAGGTCTTGGGGCGTACGGTTCAATCGGATGAAATCGTGGAGGATCAGGTCCGTTCAGTGCTGGATGTCGTCGTAGATTATACCTACGGTCTGGATACACTGGATCGGTATGACTATCAAACCCTTGCACTGGACAGGACAACCAATGAGGAGAAGTTTCATGCGACCTATGACCTGGCTATGGAAGCGATTGCCGCCCTGAAGACCAAATTTGGCAGGAGTGATTTGTTCGGCCTTCCTAAAGACCAGTCGTTCGCCAGCAGCATCGGGCAAATATATCAGACCTGGGGTGGAAAGGACCTTTATCCGTCCGTGGAAGAAAAGGCGGCCATGCTGCTGTATCTCGTGGTGAAAAACCATTCTTTTGTCGATGGAAACAAGCGTATCGCAGCGACATTGTTCCTGTGGTTCCTGGAGAATAATGGGCTTCTGTATCATTCAGATGGTTCTAAGAGAATTGGTGACAATGCTTTGGTCGCCTTGACACTGCTGATTGCCGAGAGCAAGACGGAAGAGATGGACATGATGGTGAAAGTTGTAGTGAACCTGATTAATAGAAACAATTGACTTATGTTGCAGTTCAAACCTTATCCTTCCATCGGGAATGCCGCGGATGCGGCGTGGATGGCGCAAGTGCGTGAAAATGTGGAGATCGGAACTCTCTTTGCAGTGCAGGAGAAAGTAGACGGGGCGAACGTCTCCTTCCTGTGTGACGACCTGGAGGTCCGGATGGCCCGGCGGACGGCCATCCTGGATCCGCTGGAGCCCTTTTTCGGCTATCAGCGGGTGCTGGAGCGGTACTCCGGCCACATCTACCACATCTACAACCGGCTCCGGCTGGCGTACCCGGAAATGACCTCCATCGCCGTCTACGGGGAACTGATCGGCGGGCGCTACCCGCATCCGGACGTGGCGCCGGATCCGGCGGGCTGGCCCGTTCAAAAGGGCATCTGGTACGCTCCGGGACACGATTTCTACGCCTTCGACATCTATGTCTTCACCAAGGCGGGCGGCTTTTTCCTCCCGGTCCTGGAGGCGAATTCCCTCTTCTCGGATGCGGGCCTCCTGTACGCCTGGAACCGCTTCGTCGGCGGCCTGGACGACTGCCTGGCCTACCCGCACGTCTTCCCGACGGCCATTCCGGGTGAGCTGGGCCTCCCGCCCATCGAGGGCAACCTCTGCGAAGGCATCGTCCTGAAACCGCTGGTCCCCATTCTCCTCCCTGACGGAACGCGCGTCGCCATCAAGGTGAAGAATCCGACTTTTGATCCCCATAAAAGTTGCAATATCTGACAACTTTTTCTACATTTGCCATGGCGGACAGAAGGATCGTGACATTCGGCGGCTATTTTGAAGCGTTCATCGCTAAGTTGCCGGAGCGGGTCATTCAAAAGATAGATTATGGCTTGGTCTTGTTGAAAACGATGGATCGTTTACCTGCCAAGCATATGAAGTATATCGAGGATGGTATTTTCGAGTTGAGGACTGAGACGGATCAAGAGGGAATATGATGGAAGAACACGTCAATGACAACCGTGTGCGCAGTTATGATGCTGTGCTGAAGGAGAAATATGGAAAGCCGGGCTCGCCGGAACGGCTTCGGTTTGAGGAAGAAGCTTATTCTTTCTATTTCGGACAGGCGCTTCGGGATACCCGGAAAGAGGCCAGGGTGACGCAACTGGAATTGGCCCGTAGGGTGGGGACGTCCAAAAGCTACATCTCCAAAGTGGAACACGGAAATATTCTCCCGAGCATCGGGGCCTACTGCAGGCTGTTGAACGCGCTCGGGAGAGATATCGAGATCGTGAAATACACCAGGACTTAGCTATTACTGCCAACGGATGGTGCCGGCGTTCACGAGGGTGTCGTGGGAAATGCGGTAGTCGGAGACTTTGCGGTTGCCGAGGCGGGCAGTCGTGCCCTTGGCAGGCTTGGCGCCGGCGGCTTTCGTCACCGTCAGGGTCTTGCCGCCGGGCAGGTCGATGTCCACGCGGTCAAAGACCGGCAGGGTGAGCGTGTAGGACGGGTCGCCCGGGCAGTCGGGGTAGAAGCCCATCATCGAGAACACGGCCCAGGCGGACATCGTGCCGGTGTCGTCATTGCCGGGGATGCCGTTCGGCGCATTGTGATAGTGCTTGGCCAGGAGATCGTGCACCGTGCTCCAGGTGCGCCACTGCTCGCCCTTCACGCGGCTGTATAGGTACGGATAGGCGATGTCCGGCTCGTTGGCGGGATCGTACAGGCCCTCGTTGAAAATCTTGTTCAGGGCCTTCACAAAGGCCTTGGAGCCGCCTGTGAGCTTGATGAGGCCGTCCACATCGTGGGGCACATAGAACGTGTAGTTCCAGGCGCTTCCCTCGTGGAAGCCCGGCACGGGCTCGAAATTCTCGCCCTGGCGCGGGTTGAACGGCTCTAGGAAGGAGCCGTCCTTCTTCAGTGGCCGCAGGCAGCCGTATTCCGGGGACCAGTAGTGCTTGTAGCCCAGCGAGCGCTGGCGGTACTTGGCGGCATCCTCGGGATGCCCCAAGGCCTCCGCCAGGCGGGCGAGCGCCGCATCGGCCATGTAGTACTCCAGGGCGTGGGAAACGGAGTTGTCGCCGGAGAAATCCTGCGCGAACCAGCCCAGCGGCACATAGCCCCGCTCGATGTACGGGTCCACGTCCGGCCGCATCCGGTTCTTCTCGCCCGGCGTATCGGCGGACTTCAGGAAAGCCTCGTAGGCCGTGGCGATGTCAAAGTCCGTCAGGCCCTTGAGGTAGGTGTCCGTCAGCATCGGGATCACCGGGTCGCCCTCCATCGTGAAGGTCTCGCGGCCGTATAGCTCCCATTTGGGCATCCAGCCCCATTCGCGGTACATGTTCACCACGGACCGGGCCATGTCGATCTGCTTCTCCGGATAGAGCAGCGTCAGCAGCTGGTGCAGGTTCCGGCAGGTGTCCCACAGGGAGAACACCGTGTAGCGGTGCTGCCCCTCGGGGACGCGGCCCAGGCCACGGGCGCGCAGCTTGCGCTGGGCGACCCCGTTGCGACCCGTCGCGAACGGGATGCTGTTCACCGCCTCCGGATTCCCGAATTCCATCAGCGGATACTCCCCGTTCACGTCTTCCAGGATGTTCGGATGGATCAAGGCGTGGTACAGGGCGGTGTAGAAGATGGTTTTCTGGTCGTCGGTGCCGCCCGTCACGCGGATGCGCCCCAGCTGTTCCTTCCAGGTCTCTTCCGCGGCGGATGCGACCGCGTCGAATTCGAATCCCTTCTGTTCGGCCTCCAGGTTCTCCCGCGCATTGTCGATGCTCACGAAGGAAACGCCCACCTGCAGCATCACCTGCTCGCCCTCGGCGAGGTTCTCGTAGCGGAACCAGTAGCCGATGTCCTCGCCGGACAGGTCCCGGGAATAGGCCTCGTACAGCTTGTATCGGCCTGCATCGGCATCCCAGGCGGCCTCGGCGGTCATCGGCCGCTGTTTCTTCCAGTAGCCGCAGCGGTCCGGCGTCTTGCTTACGCGGAGGACGAAGTACAGCGGAAACACGGCGTCCCGGTTGTAGCAGAACGTGCCCATCAGCTTGACTCCCTCGATTTCCGTCGTGGAAACCCGGCGGACCATCGCGCCGGACTCGTTGGTCAGGCCTTCGCCCAGGTTCACAAGGATGTTGCCGGCGCCCGCCGGGAAGGTATAGCGCTCCAGCGAGGTCCGGGTGGTGGCGGTGGCTTCCGTCAGGATGCCGGTCGCCAGCCGGTTGGAATAGTAGCCGGGATGCGCCTGCTCGTCGGAATACTCGCTTCCGTAGGTGTGATAATCGACCTCCAGCGGCCCTGTCGTCGGCATCGTGAGGATGGAACCGAGTTCCGGGCAGCCGACGCCGGAGAGGTTCACGTGCGCGTAACCCGTGAAATAGCGGTTCTCTTCCACATAGGGTGTGGACCACCACCGGCTGTCCTTGTCCCAGGTGTTGAGGCTGGAGCCCATCACATTGAACGGTGTCACGCTCATCAGCCCGTTCGGCGTCACGGCGCCGGGGTTGCACGCCCCGAAGTTGGTCGTGCCGATGAAGGGGTTCACATATTCGGTCTGGGCCTGCAGGGACAGGCTCAGCAGGACGGAAGTCAGGAGAAGGATTCTACGCATGGATCGAGTGCTATTAACATTCAAAATTACGAAAAACCCCGGGAATAACAAAGCAGGAGACCCCGAAGGGCCTCCTGCCAAGCGACGGTAAAGGGGGATTATTCGGTTTTCAGGGCCGGATACTCTCTCCACTCCACGTAGGGGGTAACGTCCACGTCGACGTAGTTGACTTCGTCGTCGCAACGGGTCATGTAGTGGAGGTCGATGTCATCATATTTCCCGGTCTGGTCCTTGAACACGAAACCTTCACCCTCGTTCATGGGCCAGAAGGCCTCTAGACCGTTGCCAGAAGGCGTCGTGAACACGTTGGCGGCCACTTCCTCGTCGCTGAGCTGCTTGCTCCAGAGGGAGATGTAGCACATGGCGCCGTCGAAGGCGGAACGGTAGGCCGTTCCCCAGGAGTTCGCGAATTCGAAGCCCTGGAAGGAAGTCCCGGTGCGGTAGGCGGACGCATCGGCACCAGCGGCTTCGCCGTTGATGTACATCTTGTAGCCGTCGGCACCCGCCGTCAGGGTCACGGCATTCCACTGGCCGGGAACGGCTTCCTTGGAAGCGCGGATCTTGATGCGGCCAGCACCTGTGTCGACCATCCATTCGAGCTGGTTGTTGTTGCCGGCCTCGCCGAAGCGGAGCATGTTGCAGGGGGCTTCGCTCTTGTCGCCGAAGTTGCCCAGACGCTGCTGCTTGGCGGCCTCATAGTAGAAGTGGATAGTCATCGAATAGCCGTCGGGCAGGCTGACAGGGCGGTTGAACTCCTTGTACCAGGCTGCAGCCTGGGGGTTGCCCCAGTAGATGGCCTTCATGTTTCCGGTCGGCTGCGGCGGGTCAGGCGTCACAGGCGTGGTGCCCTTCTCGCGGAGGCAAATGCCTTCCATTCCGGCATCTGCAAGGGTCTTCCAAGCGGCAGCGGCGGCATCACCGTTGTCCTGGCGGTTACCGTTTCCGTCCCAGCAGTCGGTGAAGTCGAGACCGAGGGCGTCGTTCTTCGCCACGGTGTTGGCGATGTACTTGTCCTCCTTGCCGTCGAAAACCCAGTTGACCTCCAGGCCTTCGGCCTTGTCGGCGGGCACTTCGCACAGGGTGGCGGCGATGTCCTCGACACTGAGGGCGCGGCTCCACACACGGGCGTAGGCGATGTAGCCGTTGAAGGCCTGGGAGCGGGGCCACTTGCTGCCGTCATCCCACGTCATGGAGAGGTCGAAGCGACCGAGCTTCCAGGCGCTGACCGGGTTGGCGTTGTAAGAGGCGACCAGTTCCTCGTCGTCATAGACATAGACCTTGGTGCCGTCGCAGGTGATGGTGAGGGTCACCCATTCGCCGGTCGGCCACACGTACGGCTTGCCGTCCTTGGCGACCTGCTTCTGCTGGCCCCGGCCCAGGAGGAAGTCGGCATTGAGGCACAACTGGCCGTCGGCGTCACCGTCGTTGGAGAAGCGGAGGAGGAGGGCGTTGGATTCATCGTACTGGGCGATTTCGCTGAGTCGGTTGCAGAACAGCTGATACTTCTGGCCGTTCTCTTCGCCCTGGTCGTTGAACTTGCAGTTGTTCCACTTGTTGGACCAGAACTTCCACTGGAAGGTGATAGCGCTCGGATTCAGTTCGGGACCGTCCTGCCAACGGAAGGTGGAGTTGACCTGCCAGTTGGACATGTCGAACACCTTGTCCCAACCGGCGGGCGTCCAAGGCTCCATGTCCGGGCCAGGGGCCGGCTCGCCGGCCTTCTGGGCGATGGTGATGGTCTGGAGGACATCCTCGGTGCCGGCGCGGACGATCTTCACGGCACCGGTGCGGATTTCCTCGGTGGGGTTGTCATCGACCTTGAGGACGATGGTGTAGTTGGTGGCGCGGGTCTCCACGAAGTGGATCCAGTCCACCTGCGGCTTCACCTCGAAGGCGAGGTTGGAGACGGCGTGGGCCTCGACGGTGGCGTCCTTGGCCTCGGCGACGTACTCGATGCTCTGGTCGGTGATTTCGAAGGTGTCAGGTTCGGCTTCGGCGCCGAAGGTGAGCTTCACGATGGAGGTCAGACCCACCTGGGAGTCGGCATAGGCGAGGGCGGAACCCTTCGCGACCGCGAGCGGGGTGATGGTGATCTTTTCGGCATCGACCGCAGCCTCATAGTTGGCGTCGGTGAAGACGTCCACCACGGTGTTCTCGGTCTTGTTCTCCACGGTGTAGGGAATCTCGATCGGGTCGGTGGTGGTCACGGCATACTGGGTCTTCGCGATGACAAGCTTGAACGCCTTGGCGAAGGGAATCTCGATGGTGCTGCCGTCGTCCATCGTCAGGACCACGGCGCTGCCGGTGACCTTGATGTCCTTGAAGATGGCATCGCCGAGGCCGCCGCCCATCGCGCCGACATCGGTCTTCTTGCCGTCCACGGTGACGAACAGGTGGCCGTTTTCCACGGAGAAAGTCGGGGTCTGGCCCACTTCGAGGTCCTTGCCGTCCACCTGGATGATCTGGCCGTTCAGGGCCCAGCAGAGCTTGCCCGCGGCGTTGCGGATGGCGGAGAGGTTGGTCTCGGCGCCGGCGCCGGCGATTTCGAAGGTCACGACCTGGCCGGTCGTGTAGGTGACGGTCACACCGACGACCTTTCCGTCCTTGGTGAGTTCCTCGACCTTCTGGACGAACATGCCGTCGTTGGTCGCGGTCTGGATGGCCTTCATGTTGGCCTCCAGGTTGCCTACCTTGGTCTCGAGCGTGGTGACCCGGTTGCGCAGCTCGGAGTCGTCATACTCCCGGGCGCACCCCACGAGGAGGAGCCCCAGTGCGAAAGCAGTAAATAACTTTTTCATGGAATTATCAGTTTTGTTCATTTATTGTGCACACTTGTTCTTTTCGTCCTTGACCCAGACGATGGAGGCCCCGGCTTCGGGGGTGGTGACGTAGTTGTTCTCGTCCTTCTGGCGCTCGGACTTGTCCCAGTCCATGTCGTTGCCGGCGACGGAGTCGTGGAAGACGTGGCCTTCGCCTTCGTTCATCTTCCAGTAGCCGACGAGGCCCTCGGACTTGGGATCCACCGAACACTGCGTGGAGGCGATGTCGCTGGCGCTGCGGGCGATGTTCCAGATGCGCATCTCGGCCATGCGGCCGGTGTAGCTCTGGGAAGAACCGTAGCCACCCCAGGACATGCCGATCTCGAAGCGGTTCAGGTTGAAAGCCTGGTTGCCGGAGACGGAATTCTCGGTGGGGGTGTCCTTCTCGCCGTTGATGTAGACGCTCATGTTGGAGCCGTCCCAGACGATGGAGATCATATACCACTGGTTCTGCTCGAAGGAGCCGGTGGCCGGGTCGCCGGTGGAACCGGTGACGTAACGGCCGGAGGGAGCTACGATGTCCAGGGTCTTCCAAGGCTTGCCGTTCTCGTTGAAGCGGAGCAGCACCTGGCCGCCGCCGTCTTCGTTCCAGCAGCAGAACCGGCACAGCTGGTCGTTGCCACGGGACTTCATGTTGTACGGATGGGCCTTGATCTCGAGGGTCCAGGTGTTCAGGCTGTAACCGGCGCCGAGGCTGTGCGTGGAGTACACGCCGATGCCCGGGATGTCCAGGGAGAAGGTCTCCATGGTCTTTCCGATCTTGATGAACAGGTTCTTGGAGGCGTCCAGGATATCGGCCTTGCCACCGTCCATGTAGGCGACGGCGAGCGGAATCACGTAGTTGACGCCTTCCTGGATGAACGAGTTGTCACGCAGGGTGACGGAGGTCATCGGGGAGGTCGCGGTTCCCTTCTTGATGGTGACGAATTCGTCGTTGATCACGAAGGTGTTGCGCGGGACGGCGGCGTAGTTCGTCTTGTTCACGGCGTTGTAACGGACGACGGCCAGGCTGTCATAGGCGATATGGACCTGGACGTCCTCCTGGGCGACGCCTGTCAGGGAGACGGAGAAGTTGTAGGAGATCGGAATCTCGTCCGCCAGGATCTGGTCCTTGGAAATCGGCGAGGCGTCGGTCCCGGTGATCAGGGCGATCTCCTGGCCATAGTCGAAATGGTCGGCCTTTTGGGTGCACGCTGCGAGGCAAAGGGCCGCGGCGGAAAGGAGTAAAATATACTTTTTCATAAGGCGCGTCTTACTTGGCAGGGTTCACGATCTGGATGGCGCGGCGGAGGAAGGCGTAATTCTGGTAGTTGCCGGAATAGCCCTTCTTCTGGAGCGCGTCCACGCCGTTGTCATAGTCGTTGTCGATGTAGTAGGCACCGAAGCCGCCTTCGCCGTTCCCGGCCTCGTTGGCATAGCGGGCGTAGCGCTCGAGGGTGTACATCTTCGCGCCGCCCTCGGTGGTCATCGAGGTGGGATAGCCGCCGTTGAGGTAGTTCGGGCCGTCCCCGGAGGACTGCTCGTACTGCTCGCAGTAGACCATCTTGGATTCGGGGCACCAGCCGGGGCCGCCGACACCGGAGCCCTGCATGGAGTAGGCCTGTTTCACGAGATAGTTGATGTACGGCTCGACATCGGCGCCGGGATAGCCGCCGAAGTAGTCGATGATCAGGAGCTTGGACGGGTCGGAGCCCTTCGGGCCGAAGTACTTGCCCACTTCGTCGATGACCCAGAAAATCTGCTGGGAACCCCAGCCTTCATAGTCGAAGTCCACGCCGTCCAGGCCGTGGGTGTTCACGATGTCCACCACGAGACGGCCGTAGGCGCGGATGCTTTCCTCGTTGCCGCCCTCCACCTTCCAGTACTTGCCGTCCAGTTCGAACTCCTGGCCGTAGTGGGAGGCGTCGGCGTGCATCACGAAGCGGGTGCCCTTCACTTTCTGACAGTACTCGAGGTCCGCATAGGCGTTCGGGGAGTAGTCGTAGGTGTGCATCGGGGCGCGCTCGATCTCGCCGGTTTCGGGGTTCTTCACGTTGCCGTAGAAGCAGGCGTCGGTGTACTCCTCCTTCATGGGCGTGCCCATCCACAGGTTCACGATGTCCAGCGAATCCGGCAGGGCCATCAGGCGCGGACGCATGGTCTTGTATTCGATGAAGAGGCTTGTCGCGCCTTCCGGCGGGGCCCAGCGGGCAAAATACACGTAGGAGATGGTGTGCTTGGACTCTTTCCAGGCGCGGAGGTCCTTGTAGTAGGGCTCCTCGGCGTCCCTCTCGAGATCGTACGTGTTGAAGTGCTGGATTTCAAGCTTCTCCACCTTGGTGTCGCAACTCTGGACCGCAATCAGGGCCAGGGCGGCGGGGATGATGCTCAGTATCTTTTTCATCTTTCTCGCGGGCTTTAGTTGTTGAACGGTTTGGCGTCCCACCACAGGCGCACGCCGGCGTTGTCCGCACCGCCCAGGGCCGCGACGCCGGAGGCATAGCCCTCGGGGTTGTCAGTCTGCTCGGACACGGGATACGGGACGCGGCGGATACCCTGCTCGGTATTCACGACACCGTTGGAGAAATTGTTGGCCGGGGCGATGAGGACCGGATAGTGGAGGCGGCGGTACTCCGCCCAGGCCTCGGCGCTGTTCGGGAACAGGGCGATCCACTTCTGGGTGGCGATCTTCTCGAGCTTCTTCTCGTCGGAGTCGCCGTTGTTCCATGCGATCGTGACGGTGGAAGGAGCGTTGGCATGGGCACGGGCCACATTGTCGCGGAATGCAGCCGGCTGGGCCGTCTTGTTCGCGATGTAGGCGGCGGCGCCGTCGGCACCCCATTCCTCGAAGGAAAGCTTGATGCCCTGCTCGTAGAACTCCTGGGCCGTACCGCCCATGTTCCAGCCCTTCAGGGCGCCTTCGGCGCGGAGGAAGGCCACTTCGGCGGCGTTCAGCCAGCAGATCTTGTAGATACCGGCGTTCGGGGCGGAGACCTTCGCGGCGGTGTTCTTGTAGTTGGTCCAGCTGGACGGGGAGATGCCCGGACGCACGCCGTGGAGCTTGCCGTCGCCGGCGGGCTTCGCATACAGGAACATGCGGGGATCGTTGTAACCGTTCAGGTAGGAATCCAGGGAAGCGCCCACCTGGGTGTCCGCGTCGTTGAACTCCACGTTGATGGTGTAGATCGGATGACGGACGCCGGGCTCGGCGATGACTGCGTTGTCGCTGTTCGCGACGACGACGCCGAAGGGGCTGCCTATGGACTTCTCGGCCTCTTCACGGGCGAGGGACGGGTCGGCATAGCTGACGCGCATCGCCAGGCGGAGGCGCAGGGAGTTCGCGAAGCGGACCCACTTGGCGGCGTCGCCGCCGTACACGAGGTCGTAGTCCTCGAGGAGCTTGGCGCCGGAGGCGGCCACCTTCTCGAGAATCTCGATGGACTCGTCGAGTTCGTCGAAGAACTGGACATAGACCTGGTCGAGCGGGTCGTAGAGGTTGGAGAGGTCGCCGGTGTGGGCATAGGCGATCGGGCCGTAGTAGTCGGCCACCTGGTGCATCGAGGCCACTTTCAGGACCTTGGCGAGCGCCAGTTCGTTCTCCATCCCGTATTCGAGGGCGGCGGTTTCGAAGTTCGTGTAACCGCCCATCGCATACTGGTACTTGACGGTGAACATCCGGCGGTGCCAGCCGTCGTTCACGTCCCAGCCGGCGTTGTGGCCGTCGCTCAGGGTCGGGGCCATGTAGCCGCACCAGGTCTCGGCGCACAGGTTGTACATGATCTGGTAGTCGGAGTCCAGCCAGGTTCCGTCGCGGTAGATGATGACGGAACGCTCGAGCTGCTGGAGCATGCCGCCGAGGGCGAGACCGTCCTGGGCCATCTGCTCGTCGCTCACGCCGTAGACGTTCTTGGCCAGCTCTTCAAAGTTCTTGGTGCACCCGGCAAGGACGGTCAGCGCTGCGACCGCCGCAAGCATATATTTGGAAATGTTCTGTTTCATAGGGCACATGCTTATTTGACGATGCATACGGCGACGCGGTTGGATTCGGGGCTCAGGGAAGCATCCCGGTCTCCGGCGACGGAGCTCCAGGAGATGCGGTCGCGGGCGATGCCGGCCTTGACGAGCATGTCGACCACCTTGGCGGCGCGCTGCTGGGAGAGTTCCTCGTTGATCTCGTCGGTACCGGTGCCGCTGTCGGCGTAACCGGTGACGGTGATCTTCGCATCCGGGTTCTCGGCGAGGACCTGGCAGATGCGGCCGAGCTTGAAGGCTTCCTCGGGCCGGATTTCGGCCTTGCCGATGACGAAGTAGAGGTCGTCATTGTAGGAATCCACGGTTCCGGCGGGAACCTTGACTTCCTTCACGACTTCCTTGACCACTTCCTTCTCGACCACCTTCTCCACGACCTTCTCGACCACCTTGGGCTCGGAAGGAATGTAGACGGGGGCGGTGGCCGGGGCGGCCTTCGCGGCGGTGCTGCCGCCGAAGCGGAGCTTCACGGCGAAGCCGAGGCTCCGGGTGGAAGGCTGCATGAAGTAGTCGATGCCCTGGTTGTAAGTACCCACGTTGGAGGTCATTTCCGGATCGAACGGGGCCTTGAGGTACAGCATGGCGAGGTTGTTGCCCACCACGGAAAGGGTGATGCCCTTGACCCAGGCGCCGAGCTTCTTGACCGGCAGGTCATAGTTCAGGGAGACCTCGGCGAGACGGGCGTTCGTGGCGGAATAGACGTACTGGCTCATGATGCCGTCGCGGATGCCGAGGGTCTGGTAGTAGCCCTGGACGTCGGAGGTCTTCATGCCGTTGAACTCGAAGAAGCCCTTCTCGCGGGCGTCGGCGGTATCCTGGGACACACCGTAGTAGTCCAGGATGGCCTGCGTCTTGGAGATGGCGATGCCGCCCAGGCGCGCAGTGAACAGCCAGTTCAGGGTGAGGCCGTTCCAGCCCAGGTGACCGCCCCAGGAGAGGCGATGCTTGGCGTCAGTGGAACCGGCGTAGATCATGTCCTTCTCGTCGTAGTCGGCGATGATCATGCCGTCGGCGTTCAGCTGGTAGAAGCCGTGCTCGTCGGTGGCGATCGTGGTCACATACACGTCACCGAGGGTGCCGCCTTCGTACAGGAAGTTGTTCACGCCGCCGAAACCGCCCATGGGCAGGCCGTTGCCGTCACGCATCGTGCCGCTCACGGGATCGCGGAACTGCAGGTCCACGATCTTGTTCTTGTTCCAGGTCCAGGTGAGGTAGGTGCCATAGTTCCACTTGCCGCGGCTGTCGTCGAAGCGGAGAGCCATCTCGACGCCGGTGTTGTCCACGCGGCCGCCGTTCAGGTACATGTCCGTGCTGAGGGAGGTGGTGGAGATACGGGGATCGTAGAACTGGTTGAAGGTCTTCGCGTAGTAGTAAGTCGCATCGATCTGCAGCTTGCTGTCGAAGAAATGGATGTTCGTACCGAGTTCCCAGGACTTCGTGCGCTCAGGGACGAGTTCGGTGTTGCGGCGGCGGGCGCTGGTGGCGACGTTGCCGCTCACCTGCTCGTGGCGGGGATCCAGCAGGAACAGGGACGGATCCGGCGCGTTACCCACTTCCGAGTAGGAGCCGCGGATCTTCCAGTACGGGAAGAAGGAGCTCTTCAGGAACGGAAGGAGTTCGGTCACGATGCCGGAAAGGCCGATGGTCGGGTAGGTGATGCCGCCGGCGGTATAAAGCGCGGAGTTCCAGTCCACGCGGTAGGTCATGTCCAGATAGACCTTGCTGCGATAGCCCAGCTGGGCGTTCGCGAACACGGACTGGTTCTGGTAGCGGTAACCGCGGGAGGAAAGCAGCGTGTGGGAGTTGTTCTGGTCGATGTTGCTCAGGTCGAACTTGTTGTTGACGGTCTTCAGCGGACCGGAGACGTTGTCCGACCGGAAGGTGATGTCGTCGATGTTGGCGCCCACCACCCCGGAGAGGTTCACCACGTTGTCACCGAAATACTTGTTGAAGGTGGCGAGGACCTCGCCGAACTTCTGCTCGGTGTACTGGTTCACGCGGCCGTAGAAGCCGTGCTTGGAACCTTCGGTGAAGAGGGTGTTCGTGGAGGCGTCGAACTTGCGCTCCTGGACCTCGTCGGTGCGGTCGTACTTGGCGCGGGCGCTCAGGGTCAGCCACTTGAAGGGCTTGTAGGAGAGCTGTCCGGAACCCATCATACGGTTCTTCTGGTTCTGCCAATTCTGGTGCTCGGTGATCCAGTAGGGATTCTGCATCGAGTGCTCGAAGTCGTAGGGCCAGTACTGCGTCTTGATGTTGCGGCCGGCGTCATAGCGCTCGTACACGCCCACCTTGGAGAAGTCGTCTCCCGCCGGGAACAGGTACACCGGGACGATCGGGTTGCCGTATTCGCCCTGGGCGATCATGTTCTGCTCGTCCACGCGGCCGTAGGTCATGTTCACATCCAGCGTAAGGATGTCCTTCACGAGGTCGGTGGTGTTGCGGAAGGAGAGGTTGTAGCGGTCCACGTTGTTGTTGTGGACGATGCCACGGGCGTTCGCGACGGCGGCGGAGACGTAGGTCTGGCTGCGGTCGGTACCCGTCGAGAGGGCGATGGAGTTCACCTCGTTCACGCCCGTCTGGAAGAAGTCGCGCGGGTTGTAGGTGGACGGGGTGTCCAGCTTCGCGCCCCAGCTGTAGTAGGAGCCGGGGGAGGACGGGCCGTACGTGTTCTGGAACTGCGGCATCACATAGGCGCGGGAGAGGGTCGTGGAGTTCGAGTAGTCGATGTCCAGCCGGTCCTTGCCGCCCTTCTTGGTGGTGATGATGATGACGCCGTTCGCCGCGTTGGCACCGTACAGGGCCGCCGCGGACGGGCCGGAGAGGACGGAGATCGACTCGATGTCGTCCTGGTTCAGGGAACCGAGCACGTCACCGGTCTGGCCGGCGCCGGCATAGACGCCTTCCGGCTGGGATCCGCGCAGGGACTGCATCGGGATACCGTCGATCACATACAACGCATTGTTGTTGTTGGAGATGGACTTGGAACCGCGCATCACGATACGGGATGCGCCGCCCGCGCCCGTGGAGGACTGGCTGATGGATACGCCCGCCACCTTGCCGTTCAGGCCGTTGACGAAGGAACCCACCGGACTCACCGTCTCCACTTTGGCCTGCTGGACATTGTAGGAGAGGGATTTTTCCTCCTTGCGGATACCCATGGCGGTGACCACCGTCGCGTTGAGCGCGATGTTGTCCGACGCCAGGGTGACATCGATGACCGAACGGCCTCCGATCTGCTCGACGGCGTCTTTCTGGCCGATGTAGGAGAAGCGGAGGGCCTCCGCCGAAGCCGGGACGGTGATCGAGTAGCGACCGTCCAGGTCGGTGATGGCACCCACCGAGGAATCTCCCTCCACGACGACACTGGCGCCGATGAGCGGTTCTCCGAAGTCATCGGTGACGGTACCCGTGATGGTCCGGTTCTGGGCCAGGGCGAGTCCGCCAGCGATGAACAGCCCGGACAGGACCTAGAGGGTCCTTGTCAAGACTTTCTTTAGTTGGAAACTCATAAGGTTGATTGGTTGGTTGATAATGTGTTATGTTATATTTTGTTCCGTTTTCGTTAAAAAATCCAACAAATATACGGATAATAGTTAAGGAATGAAAGCGTCAATTCTGTTTTTTCCAAGCCCAGATCTCCAGTTTCTCCTCCGTCGGCTTTCCGTCCACCAAGGGCTGCACGGCGAATTTCACCGTGTCCAGGCCGTCGGGCATCGTGAACTTCACGTGGATGGTGTCGCGCTCGTCGGCCTTCATCCTGCCGGGCTGGCGCATCCGCAGGTAGGGTTTCCACGGCTCGGGGATGTCGAAGACGATGTTCGCCTTGCGGGTGTTCCCGTTTCCGTGGCGGAAGAAGAAGTCGCCCGTCTCGCCGGGACGGAGGGCGCCGTAGCTGAGCACCTTGTGGCTCATGTACAGGCCCTCGCCGTAGGCGTAGGGGCGGTCCTCCTCGATGGGGTGGTTGAAGCCGATGACTTCGCCCTTGATGACGAAGGTGCGGACTTGGACCGGGGAGCGCTGGTAGCGGATCTGGATTTCCTCCCGCATCGGCCCGGGCCGGTAGGCGGGGTTGTAGGTGACTTCCAGCACTTCGTCGGCCCCCGGCGCCACCGGTTTCCGGTCGAACTTGACCTGCGTGCACCCGCAGGGGGTATACAGTTGGGCCGGGTAGAGCGTGTCCGGATAGTCGTTCTTCACCACGAGCCGGACGGTCACCGGGCCGTCGATCTCCTTGATCTTGCCCAGGTCGGCCTCCCGGCCCTCGGCCGTCCGGAGGGTCCGGACGCCGTCCTTGGGGGCGCAGGAAGCTGCAAGGAGCAGCGTTAAGAGGATGTGGAATGTTGTTTTCATAAGATTTCTCGACTTTGCTCGAAATGACAATCAGAGTCCGCTGACGGTGTCGTTATAGAGCCCGAACCCGTTCAGGACGGGGCTGGCGAGGGAGGATTTGATCTTGATGCGCACGGCATCGGCCGTGACGGTGCTTCCCAGGACGATGCGCTTGTGGCCGATGGTGCTCTTGGTGCCGTTGCCCCAGGACTTCCAGCTGCCGCCGGAACGGACCTGGATCTCGAAGCTTTCCACGCGCTGGCCCAGCGGGATGTACTCCTGGAGCATCACGCGGTTGAAGGTCTTGCTGCCGGCGAGTTCGAATTCGATGTCCACGGCCTTGACATCGTCGTTCGTGGCGAAATAGGAGTCATAGTTCCCGTCCAGCATCTTCGCCGGGCCATATTTGTCCGGATTGTCGCCGCGGACGGCCGTCGCCGTGGCGGTGGCCCCGTCGGCGAGGTTCGTGGCGAACACCGTGTTCCGCATCTTCGTAAAGGCCTCGATGACCTTCACTTCCTTGTCGTCGATGACGCCCTTGTCGGACGGCGGGACGTTCATCAGGAACACGGAGTTGCGTCCGACACTCTTGTAATAGAGGTCCATCAGCTCCTTCGCTGTCTTCCGGCTGTCGTTGGCACCGTAGAACCAGCCGTTGTGGTCGCCGATCTGCTGGATGGAGAAATCGCTCTCGGCCGGGCACCAGGAGGCGGCGCCCTTGTCGCCGGAGCCCAGGTAGGCTTCGTAATTGCCGGGCAGGTTGCTCGGGGTGAGCCGGCGGCCCGCGATGTCCAGGGTGGCCCAGTCGGTCTCCCCGGCGACACCGGCCTCATTGCCCACCCAGCGGCAGCCGGGGCCGCCGTTGGAGAAGATGACGCACTGCGGGTTGGCGTCGAAGACGACCTGGTTCACGGACGCCCAGTCGAAGTTCCCGGCGTGATTGCCGTCGAACCACATCTCCACGACGGGCGCGTACTTGGTCATCAGGTCCTTGAGGGCGTTCTTGTACATCTTCTCGTACTCGGCCGTGCTCTTCCCGGACACTTCGATCATCCGGTCCCAGGGGGAGAGGTAGATGCCCATGTTCACTCCGTACTTGTTGCAGGCCTCGCGGAGGGCCTGGAGCACGTCCGTGTGGTTAGAGCAGCCGGCGTTGGCCACGTCCGTCGTGCTCTCCGGATTGTCCCAGAGGCAGAAGCCGTCGTGGTGCTTGGCGGTGATGATGATCTCGCCGAAGCCGTTGTCCTTGGCGGTCTTCACCCACTGGTCCGCGTCGATGGTCGTGGGCTTGTAGTTCTGGAGTAGGAGGCTCTCGGACCAGGCTTTTCCGTTGCAGTTGGGATTCTCGCCGTCCCAGCCGGAGAAGGTGGCCTGGCCGTAGTGGTAGAACATCAGCAGCTCCTGGCGCTGCCAGGCGAGCTGCCCTTCCGTGGGCACGGCGCCATAGGCGGCCGGCGCGCCCGGGTCGGAGGGCGTGGGCGGGGTCGGAGGATCCGGCGTCGCGCCGCCCTTCACCGTGAC
Organism: uncultured Bacteroidales bacterium; assembly: GCA_900316525.1. Lineage (GTDB taxonomy): Bacteria > Bacteroidota > Bacteroidia > Bacteroidales > UBA932 > Cryptobacteroides. The sequence continues at coordinate 90,342 of ONDF01000003.1, read as the reverse complement.
GGGGCAGGTGGCGGTGAAGCCGCCGTCCACCGTCGTGGCGGTGATGACGGCCGTGCCGGCGGAGACGGCCTTGACCTGGCCGTTCTCCTTGCCCACCGTCGCGACGGCTTCCTTGTCGGAAGACCAGGTCACGCGGGGGTTGGTGGCACTTTTCGGCGTTACGCGGGCGCCGAGAAGGAACCCTTCGCCCACGTTGAGCTCCAGGTTGGCGCGCGTGATCGCGACGCCGGTCACGGCGACGGTGTCGTCTTTCTCGGGTGGTGCTTCGGGAGCCGGTTTCGGTGTGCATGTGCAGGCGGTCGCCAGGAGGGCGGCCGTCGCAATCAATAGTCTGAGGTTTTTCATGAAGTTTGGGCTAATAACGGTAGGTTACGGCTTTCTCGGTCTTCCGGGCTCGGGCGGGCACGAGCGTGAAGGTGAAGCTCCGGTCCTCGTTGGACCAGACGGTGCGGGCGGGCTCGGGGCGGGCGCCCCAGCTGTCGTAGCCGCCTACGCCGGAGGCGGCCCCGTCGATGCAGATTTCGGTGAAATCGCGGTCGGGGACGTCGCAGAGGTGGGTCTGATGACGTTTGTGGTACTTCGCGGCCTCTTCCTCGTCGTGGACGGGCGGGGTGTCGAAGTTGGTCCACTGGAACGGCTGTCCGGACTCCTCGCTGTCGAGGTCCTCGACGCTGTGGCGGAGGGCGCTGAATTCGAAGGAACCGTCCGCGACGATGGTCAACGGCTTCGTGGCCAGCCACTCGGTCTCCGTGTGGTGGCCGGTTTCCTGCGGCCGGACATACGGGTAGAACTCGTCGGAGGCCTTCGTCGTGAAGACGGACTTGAAGGTGCCCGTGTTGCGGTCGATGTAGTTCTCCACCGGGCCGCGGCCGAAATACCGGAAGTCATTCTCCTTCACGCGGAAGCGGAAGCCGATGCGCGGGATGTCCACGGGCTTCTTCTCGGCGCCGTGGAAGGCGGCCGCGATCTTCAGGAGGCCGCCGGAGAGGAGGGTGTAGTCCACGGCCATCGTGCATCCGCCCGGCAGGGCGTAGGTGACTCGGATGGTGGATGGCGGCCCTTCGACAAGCTCAGGGTCCGCCTTCAACTGGAAGGCCTGGGAGGCTTCTTTCCAGGCGTAGGCCCGGTAGGGCTGGTTGTTGCCGTAGTCGTTGTCGGTGGGGCCGCGCCAGAAGTTCGGGCGCAGGCCGAAATCGGGATCGAACAGGTCGTGCTCCTTGTACTGATAGCTCCGGACAATGCCGAGGGCCTTGTCGAAGACGAGCGCGCCCTTGCCGGCCTCGAGGCGGATTTCGGACTCGCTTTCCGTCACTTCCGCCGCGCGGCGGGACTTGTACGCCTTCGGCGCGCCCGTGTCCTTCACGAGGACCTCGTCCGCGGCGACGACGGTGCCCTTGGCGAGCAGCGGCAGCGCGCGGGTGGTTTCCGTCTCGAAGAAGATCCGGTACTCGCCCCTCTTGCGGAGCTTCCGTTTCGGAATCTCCACGGTGAATTCCTCGGAACCCTGGGCCGGGGTGGAGAAGGTCAGCTTGCCTTTCCGGACCGGCTTTCCATCCCGCTCGAGGCGCCAGCGGACCGCATAGTCACTCAAATCCTTGAAATAGAAGCGGTTCTGGATGGTATATCGGCCTTCTTCCGGGGCGACGCCGGTAATGGCGATGTCCTGGTAGACGTGCTTGACCTCATAGTAGCCGGGGTGCGGGTCCCGGTCGGGATTGACGATTCCGTTGCAAAGGAAGTTCGCGTCGGAGGGAGCGTCCACGCCGTAGTCGCCGCCGTAGGTCCATCCCTTCTCGGCGTCGTACAGGCCCTGGTCCACCCAGTCCCAGATGAATCCGCCCTGCAGATGCGTGTGGGCGTAGATCTGTTCCCATTGGAGGTCGAGGGAGCCGGTGGAGTTGCCCATCGCGTGGGCGTATTCGGAGGGGACGACCGGTCGGCCGCTCTCCTTCTCGCCCATCCGGGCGAACCAGTCGGCGCCGGGGTACTGGGGGACGAGCATGTCCGTGTTCCACTCCCTTTCCGCCCGTTCGTAGCACACGGGACGGTTCTGGCCGTCCTTCTCCAGGGCTTTCAGCACGCGGTAGGCCTCGTAGAAGTTCACGCCGTTGCCGGCCTCGTTGCCGAGGGAGAGGATGGTCACGCACGGATAATTCGCCGTGCGGTGGTACATGTTCAGGACGCGGTCCAGATGTTTGGCCTGCCAGGCGGCGTTGTTGCCGAGGGTGCGGTCCAGCTTGTAGCCCATGCCGTGGGACTCGATGTTCGCCTCGTCATAGACATAGAAGCCGAGGCTGTCGCAGAGCTCGTAGAACTCCCGCGGCTGCGGGTAGTGGCAGGTGCGGATGGCGTTGATGTTGGCCATCTTCATGAGTTTCAGGTCCTCCAGGATGTTCTCCCGGGTCTGGTAGTGGCCGGTGTAGGGGTTGTGCTCGTGCATGTTCACGCCCTTGAACTTGACGGGCTGCCCGTTCACGAGCAGGGCCTTCACGTCGCGTTCCCCGTCCTTGACGGTGGCGATCTCGATGCGGCGGAAGCCCACGTGGAAGCGGGTGTATTCCCCGTTGACTTTCAGGAGGAGCGTGTACAGTTCCGGGGTTTCGGCCGACCATTTCCGCACGTCCGGGATGGTGTCGGCCACCGTGGTCAATTCGCCGGTGAAGTCGTAGAGGGCGTCGGCGACCGTTTCGCCGTGCTGGTCGAGGAGTTCGTAGGACACGTCGGCCCGGGCCTCTGCGCGCATTTTCAGCTGGAAGACGCCCTTGGAAAGCGTGGGGTCCAGGGTGGAGACGACGCTGAAGTCGAAGCGGACCGGCGTCTTCTCGCTGGACAGGTACACGTCCCGCTCGATGCCGCTGATGCGCCAGAAATCCTGGCACTCCAGCCAGGAGGCGGTGGTGTAGCGGAATACCTTGAGGATCAGTTCGTTGTCGCCTTCCTTCAGGGCCTGGGTAATGTCGAACCGGGCGAGGCTCTTGGAATCCTCGGAGTAGCCGATCTCCTTCCCGTTCACATAGACATACGTGCCGGACTTGATGCCGGCGAGGTTCAGGAAGACCGTCCGGCCCTTCCAGCCGTCGGGCACCGTGAACGTCCGGTGGTAGAGGGCGGCGGGGAAGACCTCCGGCAGCGTGGGCGGCTGCGGATCCTTCGGGCAGAAATCGTACGGGATGTTCGTGTAGATGGCGACGCCGTATCCTTGCACCTCCCAGTTCCCCGGCACCTGGATCGAATCCCAGCTGTCATTTCGAGCGGAGCCGAGAAATCTCTCCATCTCGTGGTAATCGTCGAAATACTTGAAGTCCCACGTCCCGTTCAGGTCCACGTAGTTCTCGCTCTCCCGGAAGCCCTTGGACAGGGCGTCGGCCCGGCTGGCGAACCAGACGGCTTCGGTGCGCCGGGTTTCGGCGTTCACGCTCGTCACGTCCACGTCCTGCCAGCAAGGCAGGTTCTGGGCGGTGGCAAAGACCGGGAGCAATAGGGCGAGAAATATCGATATATTTTTCATAGTCAATAGGTTATCGTTTCAGTGAGGCGGATGTCCTCGGAGGAGGCGCCCACCTGGAGAAGGAAGTCGCCGCGTTCGGTGACGGTGTCGCCGGCGGCATTCACGAGCGAGAACGCATCGGCCCCGAGCTTCAGGGTGACGGGAACCGTCTCGCCGGCCTTGACGAACACGCGGTCGAAGGCGCGGAGCTGCTTCCGCGGCCGGACGGTGGAGGCGAGCGGGTCCACGACGTACAGCTGGACCACCTCGTCGCCGTCGCGGGAACCGGTGTTCTTCACGTTGACGGTCACTTCCACATCGGGGACGCGGCCGGAGACGGTGAGGCCGGAATACTCGAAGGTCGTGTAGCTCAGGCCGTAGCCGAAAGGATAGAGCGGATCGGCGGACATTTCCACGTAGTCGTGGCCGCGCGGATTCTTCTTGTTGTAATAGACCGGAAGCTGGCCCGCGTCGCGGGGAACGCTCACGGGGAGGCGTCCGGCCGGGTTGTAGTCGCCGAACAGGACATCGGCCAGGGCCGTGCCGCCTTCGCCGCCGGGATACCACATCGTCAGGAGGGCGTCGGCCTTTTCCGCGGCCCATTTCTTATCCAGCGGACGGCCTTCGACATATACCACCACGACGGGCTTTCCGACGGCCCGGACGGCCTTCAGCAGCTCGTTCTGGAGGCCCAGGAGCTCCAGCGACGCCCGGTCGAAGCCTTCGCCGGCCTCCATGTCGGAGACGGATTCCTCGTCCACGACGGCGGCGCCGGTGTCGATGTACTTGGTCTTGAAGTCTCGGGCGGAGGAGCCTCCCACCACGACCACGGCGACATCGGACAGCATCGTGGCGACGAGCGCCTGCGCGATGGTGGAGTTCTCCTTGTCACGCACGGCGCAGCCCTTCACGTAATGGACGTCGATGCCCTTGGCCTCGAGCCCTTCCTTCATCGTGACCACGTGGTCCTCCGCCTGCGGGGCGGTGTAGTCGCCCAGCTGGTTGTACTGGTTGTCGGCGTTCGGGCCGATGAGGGCGACGGTCATCCCCTTCGACAGCGGCAGGACGCCGTTGTTCTTGAGGAGGACGACGCCTTCCCGGGCGGCCTGCGCGGCCACTTGGATGTGCTCGGGGGTGCGGACGAGGCCCGCGGCCGCGGTTTCATCGACATAGGGGTGGTCGAACAGGCCCGCTTCGAACTTGCGGACGAGGACGCGCTTTACGGCGCGGTCCAGGACGGCCTTGCTCACGCGGCCTTTCTCCACGGATTCCTTCAGGAGCGAGAAGCAGTTCGCGCCCAGATCTACGTCCACGCCGGCGTTGAGCGACAGCTCGCCGGCTTCCTGCTTGTCCGCGGCGACCTTGTGGTCCCGGGCGAGGCCGTCGATGCTCTCCAGGTCGCTGACCACGAAGCCCTTGAAGCCCCATTCGTCGCGCAGGACGCCGGTCAGGAGCTCCGGGTTGCAGGTGGTGGGAATGCCGTCCAGAGAATTGTAGGACGTCATCACGGACAGGGCGCCCGCGTCGATGGCGGACTTGAAAGTGGGCAGGACGTTCTCCTTCAGGTCGCGCATCCCGATGATGGACGGGTTTCCGTTATGGCCGCCCTCCGGGACGCCGTAGGCCACGAAATGCTTCAGGGTGGAAATCACGCCCTTCGAGGAGGTGCCCCGCACCATCGCGGAAGCCATTTCCGAGGTGAGATGCACGTCCTCGCCGTAGGTTTCCTCCACGCGGGACCAGCGCGGTTCGCGGGCCAGGTCGATGACCGGGCCGTAGCCGATGGTCGCCCCCTGCGCCTGCAGTTCCGTGCCGATGGTTTCACCCACGAGTTCCACCAGTTCCGTGTCCCAGGTCGACGCCAGGCCGATCGAGGTGGGGAACACCGTCGTGCCGATGGCCATGTGCCCGTGCGGCGCCTCCTCGGCCAGGATGATGGGGATGCCGAGCCGGGTCGAGTCCATCGCGTAGCGCTGCAAGGCGTTGTACGCCTTCGCCGCGAGCGTGGGATCCAGTCCCGTCTCCAGCGTCTTCTTGGTCCACGGATCGGCCCGGAACGTGGCCCAGAGCATTCCTCCGTGCTGGTTCTGGATGAAATCCCGATAGGCGTCGGAGATGGTGACGCTGTCGGCCGACACCTTTTCGTACATCGGCCAGCCCAGCGGGCAGATGAGCTGCCCGAGCTTCTCCTCGACAGTCATCCGCTTCAGCAGGTCGTCGGCCCGCTCCTCCGCGGAGCGGTTTGCATCTTTGTACAGCGGAGTTTTGCCATTGCATCCGGCGAGGATGACAACGGTGGCGGAAAGGCAGGCCGCTGCCGCGAGGATGAACGGTCTTCTCATCTTTCTTTATCTGTCACGGAAGTTCCACTTGCAGTTGTCGCTCGAGAAATCGAAGTCGCCCATCGCGACCGTGCTGTCGCCCGTGCTCAGGAGGCAGCGCTGCTTCCCGCATTTGCAGGCCACCTTGGTCAGGATGCGGAAGGTGCCGTCGGTGAGCTGTTCGATGCGCCAGAGCTCGTTGTCGGCGCCGGTGTAGGCCGGAACGGCCATGAGTTCGCCGTCCTCGTCCACGGCCAGGGCCCGCTCGGTGCCGGCGATGGTGATCTTGTAGTACGGAGCGCCGAGGTAGCCGCCCTTGTCGGGCACGGCCGTGACGGTCCAGCGCTGGTGCGGACGGAACATGTAGTCGCCCGCGCGGACGGGAATCTCGCCGGCGGGCCAGCGGTCCTCCACCTCCTCGAGCGTCTGCTCGGCCAGGGAGACGACGGGTTCGTTGGGATCGATGCGGAAGGCCCGCATTCCACCCTGCTGGCGCACGAAGTCGACGGCGAGCTCCAGCGCGTAGCCGCGGCGCTCGGACTCGATCTCGTAGGTTCCTTCCTTGAACGGGTCGGCCGCCACCGGCCAGCCGTTCTTCCAGAGCAGGGAGCGCACGGCGAGGACGCTGCGGCCGCTGCGGTTGTAGTCCGCCTCGTAGTGGAAGGACATCTTCTCCACGCCCTCTTCCTCGACGTACCAGCCGAAGTGGCCGGGGCCGGTGGCGCGGTTGCCCGCGGACAGGACCATCTTGCCGCCGCCCTGGAGCATGTCACGGCCCATGTTGTCCAGATACGGGCCGGTCACGCTGCGGGAACGGCCGCAGACGATGTTGTAGGTGGAGTTGACGCCGTCGCAGCAGGTGCCGTGGGTGCCCAGCAGGTAGTACCAGCCGTCCTTGTACATCAGGGCCGTGGCCTCGCAGTCGATGGCGATGTCGACGGCCTTGTTGCCGGCGACCCGCTTGCCTGTCCCGGGATCCAGCTCGACGATGCGGATGGCGCCGAAGTAGGTGCCGTACGAGCACCAGAGGCGTCCGGTGGTGGGATCGAGCAGGAAGGCCGGGTCGATGGCCCAGCAGTCTTCGTCATCCCCCGCCCAGGCCACGAGTTCGGGTTCGGTGTAGCCGAAGTCGGGGGACTGGGGATCCAGGGTCTTGGTCCACATGGTGGTGACGTTGCCGCGGGTCTTGCCTTCGGTGCCGGGATAGCCGGCGCTGTAGGACACGAGGTAGCGGTCGCCGATCTTGATGACGTCCGGGGCCACGCCGCCGCCGGTGCGGACGGCGCCGTCATGCCAGGTCCAGCCGTCCTCCGAGATGAGGCCGCCGGCGCCTGTGCCGAAAGTATAGTATTTGCCGTCGCACTTGACGATCGTGGACGGGTCGTGGATGTAGACGTTGCCGATCTGGGCCGCAGCGGGAATCGCATACAGGGCCGTCAGGAGGAAGGCGATGAGGTAGAGAGCGATCTTTTTCATGGCGTGCGGATTATTGGTTGGTGACGGTGAAGTTCGTGTACGGGCGGCCCGCTCCGTCGAGGAAGCGGACGCAGAAGTCGCTCATGCCCGGGCCGTTGATGACGGCGCCCCGGAGGACGTGGCGGCCGGCCTTGAGGGTAATCCGGCGGGAGACGCAGTCGTCCACCACCATGCGGCGGTCGCCGGACAGGAGGAGGGCTTCCTCGCCGTCGATCCACCACTTGGAACCGGAATTGGAGCCGACGGAAAGGCGTACGGTGACGTCTTCGGGGATGTTGAGCACGGTCACGGCCAGGTAGAGCGCCTCGGTCGGATGCAGGCCGAGGCCGGTGGCGAAGCGGTAGAGCTTCACGTTGTAGCGCTTGCTGTCGTAGCAGTGCCAGGCGAGCCTGGTCTTCTTGTCCAGCTTGACCTTCTGTCCGTCCTTCGGGACGATGGTCATCTGGTCCGGGAAGTGGATTTTCGCGAATTCGTCGTTCAGGTAGCTGTCGTCGAAGATGGCGTTGGTGCGGATTTCCGGCTTGGCGATGGGCTCCAGGAGCGACCAGCGGCGGATGAAGCCGTCGGCGTCCGGGGTGGCGGGAGCGACGCCCGCGGGGGCGAAGTAGTCCTCCAGGACGGGCTTGTGGTATGAGAGGTCCAGCTGGGCGTGGGCGGGCAGCGCCGCGAAAAGGCCCAGGGCGATGGCGGAAACGAAGAGCCGCCGGAAAAAGGTCATGGACATAAGTGAAACGATTGGTTTAGTCGGTTGTCATTCTCACAAAGATAATGATTATATTTGCATAATGAAAGGAAAATCTATGAGCAAAAGAAGAGGCGACCGGGCGCGTAACCGGAAAGAACTGGGGCTGAAGCGGCAGAAGAAAGTACGAGTCGTCCCCGAATACGTGGGGACTGCGATGATGTCCCGAGAGGGATTCGTGTTCGTCCGCATCGAAGGACAGGAGGAAGACGTCTTCGTCAAGGCCTCCAAGACCCGGGGCGCCCTGCACGGGGATACCGTGCGGGTGGCCGTCACCCAGGAGCGGGTAGGCAACGTGCGGCGCCGCAGCGGCGAGATCGTCGCCATCGTAGAACGTTCCAAGAAGCCCTTCGTGGGCATCCTCCATATCGTCGGGAAGCAGGCCTGGGTGCTGATGTCCTCCAAGACGATGCCCTATGACATCTCGGTGCCCGTCCCGGAAGGCGGCGTGCGCGGCATGAAGGTCGCGGCCGTCGTGGACGAGTGGCCGCGGGGCGAAGCCGGCCCCATCGGCCACGTCGTGGACATCCTGGGCATGCCGGGCGAGAACGACACCGAAATGCACGCCATCCTGGCGGAGTTCGGCCTTCCGTACAAGTTCGACAAGGCCGTGGAGAACGCGGCGGACCAGATTTCCGACGAAATCACCGACAAGGACCGCGCCGGCCGCAAGGACTTCCGCAAGACCCTCACTTTCACCATCGACCCGGCCGACGCCAAGGACTACGACGACGCCCTGTCCTTCCGCAAGCTGGACAACGGTAACTTCGAGGTGGGCGTCCATATCGCCGACGTCACCTACTACGTGAAACCGGGCACTCCCGTGGACATCGAGGCCCAGGCCCGCGGCACCTCCGTCTACCTGGTGGACCGCACCGTGCCCATGCTCCCGGAAAAGCTCTCCAACAAGCTCTGCTCCCTCCGTCCGCACGAGGAGAAGCTCACCTTCTCCGCCGTCTTCGAGATCACCCCGATGGCCAAGGTCATCAACCCCTGGTTCGGCCGGACGATGATCACCTCCGACTACCGGTTCTCCTATGAGCTGGCCCAGGAGATCATCGACGCGGGCGACGAGGCGATGAAGCAGGATTTCGGCGCCGGATCCGAGTGCGGGATCGTCCCGGACGAGGTGAAGGAAGCCGTCCTCCGGCTCAACAAGCTGGCCCTCATCCTGCGCAAGCGGCGTTTTGCGGCCGGCGCCGTCAATTTCGACCGCCCCGAGATGAAGGTCGACATCGACGAGAACGGCAAGCCCGTCGGCGTGCACCAGAAGTTCTCGAAGGAAGCCAACTGGCTCATCGAGGAGTTCATGCTCCTGGCGAACCGCTCCGTGGCGGAGTTCGTCGCCTCGGGCGGCAAGATGGGCGGCAAGGCCCTGGCGAATCCCAAGACCTTCGTCTACCGCGTCCACGACGAGCCCAACCTCGAGAAGCTCACCGGCCTCCGCGAATTCGCCGGCAACCTGGGCTTCAAGATGGGGCCCATCGGCAGCGGCAAGGACATCGCCCTCTCGCTGAACAACCTCCTCGCCGACGCCAAGGAGAAGCCGGAGCTGGGCGCCATCCAGATCCTGGCGCTCCGGTCCATGGCGAAGGCCTGCTACAGCACCGACAACATCGGCCATTACGGCCTGGCGTTCAAGTTCTACACGCATTTCACCTCCCCGATCCGCCGCTATCCGGACGTGATGGTGCACCGCCTCCTCGCGATGTACCTCCACGGGGCCGATTCCCAGTCCCTGGACTACTACACGGCCCAGTGCAAGCACGCTTCCGAGCGTGAAGTCATCGCCGCGGAGGCCGAGCGCGAGAGCGTCAAGTACAAGCTCGTGGAGTTCATGGAGGACAAGGTGGGCCAGGAATTCGACGGCCACGTGTCCGGCGTCACCCAGTGGGGCATCTACGTGGAGATCGAGCCCACCAAGATCGAGGGCATGATCCCGTACCGGACCATCCGGTCGGACTTCTACGACTTCGACGAGGACCACTACCGCGCCGTCGGCCGGCGCCACCACGGCGTCATCAAGCTCGGCGACCCGCTCCGCATCCGCGTCAAGGGCACCAACCTGGAGCAGAAGCTCCTGGACTACGAGCTCGTGGAACCGGAACACGAAAACGAACCCGTGCCCTCCGAGGACGAATACATCGAATCCCTCACCGAGGCCCCGATGCCCAACCGGCCGCGCAAGCCGGGCCGGGCGGCCAGGAAAGGCTCCTCGACGCCCCGGAAGGGGGCGTTGAAGGCCGAGCGGGAAAAACTGAAGAAGGGCCGGAAATAATCTATTTGAAAGCGTTTTCGCTGAGGCCGGAGCCGGCGAGGCCGAGGTCGGCGAAGAAGGCGGGGACGGGACGGCCGAGGAGGGTGTCCACGTACAGCTTGGCGATGTACTGCGACAGCATGAAACCGTGGCCGCGCATGCCGACGAACAGGCCCGCGGCCGGGTCCACGATGTAGCGCGGCTCCGTGTAATAGCCGCACCAGGTGGCCTGGAGGCTCATTCCCTTCAACTGCGGGATCCACTCGGTGAAGACCTCGGCGGCGATTTCCAAGAAGGCCTGCGTATTGACCTTCAGGTTCTTGCCGGCCTCGGAGGCGTCGGAGGCGGGGGAGGCGCAGCCGATGATCTGGCCGGTGGCGGCGAGCTGCTGGCCGTACACGGCGGAGAAGCCCTTGTAATGGCGGCGGTCGATGAGCATGTCCAGCGAGTCGCCGTCCTTTCCGATGAGCGGCAGCCGCTTGGTGATGAACGCCTGGTGGCGGACCGGGAAGAGGCCGGTGTCCAGGCCCAGCATCCGGGCGAACTTCTCCGCGCCGGCGCCGAGGGCGTTCACGAAGACGGCCGTCTTGAACCGGCGGTAGCGCCCGTCGGCGGCCCGCACGGTGACGAGATAGTCCTTCCCGTCTTTCGCCACGTCGACGAGTTCCGTATCCTCCATCACCCGGCCGCCGAGGCCGATGCCGATCCGGCGCACCGTGTCGATGGTCTTGCCGGGGCTGGCCTGCCAGCAGTCGTTGGAGATGAGGGCGTGGGAGTAGATGTCCAGGTTCGGATTGATGTACGGGGAGATCTCGCGGGCGAAGTCCTTGCGGTCGATCATGTAGGCGTCGGACCAGGCGCGGGAGGCGTCGAGGCTCTTGTAAGTGGCTTCGTCGTGGACGAAGTTCACGTAGCGCGTCATCTTGAAGTCGATGTCGCGCTGCTTCTGCAATTCTCTGAATATCTGAAGGTTGCCGTTGGCGATTTCCGCGAGGGCGGGGACGGAGAAGGCCGGGCGGCCGCCGGCGATGCAGCGCCAGGAGCTGCCGTGCTCCTTGTTCACGAGGACCGGCTTCAGGCCGGCTTCCGCGAAGTAGCGGAACAGGGCTGTGCCGGCCATGCCGCCGCCGGCGACGAAGGCGCCCACTTCCTCGGCCGCCGCGTCGGAGAACTGCGGGGAAGTCACGAGGGTATGGGCCCCGGAGAGATTGCTCACGTTGCCGATTTCCACGAGGTTCGCCATCGGCCCGCGCGGGGTGAACTCGCCGGTCACCTCGATGCCGTGCTGCCGCAGGATCTGCTTGGCGCGCGGGAGGCAGCGGGAACCGCGGCACGGGCCCATGCCGAGCCGGGTCACGTGCTTGAGTTCCTGCGCGGTGATGCTTGTGCGGCCCTTCAGGGCTTCCAGGATCTCCTCGAGACTCACGTCCTCGCAGTGGCAGACGTAGGTCTCGGAACCGTCGGCGTGGCAGGGGGCCAGCTTCAGCGGCTCGGGATAGTTTTCCTTGAGGATGAAGCCGCGGGCGTCGGTCAGGGAACCGCCTTCCAGGCGGGTGGCCTTGACCACGGCGATGTTCGTCTTGTTGGGCTTGGGGATCACGCGCTCGATCTCGCCTTCGCCCACCTTCTTGCCGTTGTCGTCGACCAGGAAGACTTCCTTGGCGCCTTCAGGGAGGTTGAATTCCAGCGGGAGGAAGACCTGGCTGCGGTCCGGACGGTAGCCGAAGATGGCGAGGCCCGGGCACTGCGCCACGCATTCCATGCAGCCGATGCACTTGTCATAGTCGATGACCGGCGTGACGGAGGTGGAACTCTTGGTGATTGCGCCCTGCTTGCAGGAGAAGGAGCAAGGGTTGCAGGCGAAGCCGTACAGGCAGTCCGCGATGACGAAGCCCTTGGCCTTCCTTTCGCCGGACGGCATCGCGGGCTTGTCCAGCAGGCGGACGGGCCGCTGCTGGGAGTCGACATAGTCCTTGGAGATGGTCAGGTAGGCGCTGTAGTCCACGCGCTTCCCGAGGTCCATCATCACCTCGTAGGCGCACTGGCGGCCGCGGAGGACGGCGGAGGTTCCCTCGCCGATCCGGACGGCGTCGCCCACGCCGTGGCAGGCGCGGCCGAACACCTCGGCTCCCTTGCGGAGGAGCTGGTTGTCGGGCAGCAGGCCCGTGCAGATGTTGATGCAGTCGATTCCGTCGATGCGCACCTCCGTTCCCGGAATGGGCTTGAAGTTCTCGCATTTCGCGATCACGGCGCCCGTGATGCCGGTGCGGTCCGCGTTCGGAATCGCTTCCACGAGGGTGTAGGACGTGAGGATGGGGATGCCGAGCCGGCGGACGCGGTTCGCCTGGACAGGGAAGCCGCCCTCGGCGGGCATGGCCTCGATGATGGCCTTGACCTTCGCTCCGGCCTGCATGGCCTGGTAGGAGGTGAGATAGCCGATGTTGCCGGCGCCCACGGTGAGGATGTTCTTGCCGAGGAGGGTGAACTCCGTGTTCATCATCCGCTGCACGACGGCGGCGGTATAGACGCCCGGAAGGTCGTCGTTCTTGAAGGCGGGCATGAAGGGGAGCGCGCCGGCGGCGACAACGAGCTGGTCCGCATCGACATAGAAGATTTCCTGCGTGGCTACATTCTTGACAGCCAGGCGCTTGCCTTCCAGGATGTCCCACACGACGCTGTCCAGTAAAATCCCTTCCCGGGAATTGCCGGCGAGGGTTTCGGCGATGTCGAAGCCGCGCATGCCGCCGAATTTCTTCCGGTTCTCGAAAAAGAAGAACTGGTGCGTCTGCATCCGGAATTGCCCGCCGATGGCGCTGTTGTTGTCGATCACGAGGCAGTCCACCCCGGCCGCCCGGAGTTCCTCGCGGACGGCGAGGCCGGCCGGGCCCGCGCCGATGATGGCGACCGTGGTCTTGTAGATCTTCTTGGGCGCGTCTGCCGTTACGGGCCGGACCTCCGCGAAGCTTTCGGTCCCGGCGCGGTGGACTTCCTTCACGCCGTCCACTTTCGTGATGCAGATGCGGCGGATGTGGCCGTCCACGACCATCTCGCAGGCGCCGCACTTGCCGATGCCGCACTCCATCGTGCGGTTGCGGTCCTTCAGGCTGTGGTGATGGACGGGAAAGCCCGCCTGGTGCAGGGCGGCGGCGATGGTCTGTCCTTTCTGGCCGGTGACGGTGTGTCCTTCGAAGATGAACGAATGCAAGTCCTCCTGCGGAACGCAGAGGATGGGATGCTCCGTGATTTTGTACATATTGATGCGGTTAGTTCAGTGTTTTGGCTATCAAAGATAACAAATCCGAACGAAAAACCGCAAGATGATGTAAAATTATTATCCGAACACTTCCCGCAGCACCGCGAGGGAATGGACCCGGAGGGTGGATTCCGTGTGGTACTCCAGGTAGCGGAGGAGGTCTTCGCACAGGGCGTTGCGCTCTTCGCCCCGGAGGGGGAGGAGCATCGACTCGGAGAAGGTCGAGGTCAGGAAGGGCTTGAGCTGCGCGAGGTGCTTTTCCGCGAAGGGGGCGATGTCGTCGAAGGTGGGGCTGAAGCCCAGGGCGCCGGCGAATTCCAGCAGGAACCGGATGTGGAAGTTGGAGAAATCGCTGTCCAGGCTGTCCAGCGTGAGGATGCTGCGGACACACCAGGGGTACAGGCCGTCCTCCGCCTGCCCGTCCTTGACGGCACGCAGGAGCACCTCCGACAGGAACAGGCTCATCGTGTTCTTGTAGAGGTTGTTCCGGATGCCGTTCAGGGGGTCTTTCGCCGTCAGGTTGCGGGCGCTCCAGAGGGTGGATTTCGGATTCGGGACGATGTCCATCTCCAGGATGTTCAGGGGCAGGAGCAGGGCCATCCCCGCTTTCTTGCCGATGCGGACGAGGAACCCGCGCCGCCCGTACGCTTCCGAGAGCGTATGCACGACGACCGAATTCTCGCCGAACTTCGTGTATCCCAGGACGATCGCCTCGATGTTCTCCGTCATCGGCTCTTCAGGTAGTCCGCCATGGCCCGGAGGGCCTTGCCGCGGTGGGAAATGGCGTTTTTCTCTTCTTCCGTGATTTCGGCGGCGGTGACGTCGTAGCCGTCCGGGATGAAGACGGGGTCGTAGCCGAACCCGCCCTTGCCGGCCTTGACGCGGGCGATCTTCCCTTCCATGATGCCGTCGAAGAAGTGCTTCTCCCCGTTCAGGATGAGGGTGACGGAGGTGCGGAAACGGGCCCGGCGGGTGGCGTGGGGCGTGTTGAAGCCGTAGGAGCGGGCGACGGAGGCTTCGCGCTCGCGGCAGGCCATCTCCCGCAGGAGCCGGGCGATGTTGTCGGCCGGGTTCTTCTGCGGGCCGCCGTAGCGGGCGGTGTGGACGCCCGGGGCGCCGCCCAGGATCTCGACCTCCAGGCCGGTGTCGTCGGCGAAGCAGTCCAGGCCGGTCTTTTCGTAAATGTACTGGGCTTTCTGCAGGGAATTGGCCCTGAGGGTTTCGCCCGTTTCAGGTATATCTTCCGGAATGCCGGCTTCGGCGGGGGTGACGAGTTCGAAACCTTCTCCGAGGATCTCGCCGGCCTCGCGCAGCTTGCCGGGATTGCCGGTGGCAAAAACAATCTTCATAAACAGTTGCAATTAACGCCGCAAAGATACTCCATTTTTTCGTAACTTTGCCCCGCTGGCACGCCGTTTGTGCGATGGCGTCCCTGGAACTGATTGCATATGAAGATTACGAGATATTTCCTCGCGGCCCTCGCCGCCCTTACCGTTTCCGTCACCGCCTCGGCCCAGTCCAAGAGTTTCACCCTGGGCAAGTGGGTCGAACTCCACAACGCCATCCTCAAGGAACTGAACCGCTCCTATGTCGACTCCCTGGAAGTCGGCCGCATCGAGCGGGAAGGCGTGGACGCGATGCTGGAGGCGCTGGATCCCTATACCGTGTATGTCCCTGAGGAAGAGCAGGAAGACTTCCAGATGATGCTGTCCAACACCTACGGCGGCATCGGCGCGGTCATCTACAAGCCCGACGTGAACGGCAACGTGCAGATCAACGAGCCCTACGCGGGCTCCCCGGCCGCCAAGGCCGGCCTCCGCTGCGGCGACGAGATCGAGGCCATCGACGGGGAAACCACCCACGGCCTCACGAGCCAGCAGAGCTCCGACAAGATGCGCGGCAAGCCCGGCACGACGGTCGTTTTCCGCGTGAAGAAGCTGCGTGGCGGCCCCACCTGGAAGGCCGGCGACGTCATCGAGGTCCCTGTCACGCGCGAGCGCATCGCGCTTCCTTCCATCGAGTATGTGGACATGCTCAACGACCGGGACGGCTATGTCCTGATGACCAAGTTCACCGAAGGTGTGGGCCAGGGCATCCGCGATGCGTACAACACTCTGAAAAAGAAGGGGATGAAGCGGCTCGTCCTGGACCTCCGCAGCAATGGCGGCGGCCTGATGAACGAGGCGGTGAATATCGTCTCCCTGTTCGTCCCGAAGGGGTCCGTCGTCGTGACCTCCAAGGGCCGTCTGGCCGGTGCGGAGCAGGTGTACAAGACCACGACCGACCCCATCGACCTGGAGATCCCGATCGTCGTGCTGGTCGATTCCGGTTCGGCGTCGGCCTCCGAGATCGTGTCCGGCGCCCTGCAGGACTTGGACCGCGCCACCATCATCGGCACCCGCACCTATGGGAAGGGCCTGGTGCAGAGCATCCGCCCGCTGCCGTACGACGGCCAGCTGAAAGTGACCACCGCCAAGTACTATACGCCCTCCGGCCGCTGCGTGCAGGCCATTGACTACAGCCACCGCAACGAGGACGGCAGCGTGGGCCACATCTCGGATTCCCTGACGCACGAGTTCAAGACCCTCCACGGCCGCACGGTCCGCGACGGCGGCGGCATCACGCCCGACTTCGAAGTCAAGGGGCGCAAGTATTCCCGCCTGACCTATTCCATCGTCCTGAACGGCATCGTGGACCAGTATTCCATGAAGTATGTCCGGGAGCACGAGGCGCTTCCTTCGGTGGAGGATTTCCATTTCGATGCCTATGACGACTTCGTCGCCTTCGCGAAGGACAAGGAGTTCGACTACCGTTCCTCCGCCCGAGCCCTGTTCGACGAGATGAAGAAAGTCCTCGCCGAGGACGGTCTCTCCGAGACGATGACCGGCGAACTCGCCGCGCTGGAGAAGTCCCTGGACATGGACAAGGAAACCTTCCTGCGGCTGAAGAAGGACGAGATCGTCCCCTTCATCGAGGAGGAGATCGCCGTCCGCTACTGGTTCCAGGAGGCCGGCATCAAGGTCCGCCTCCGCACCGACGACCAGCTGAAGGAGGCGCTCACGAAGCCCGCGATCAGCTGGTAAGCTAACCGGGGTTCCCGATTTCCATCAGCCTTTTCTCGAATTCGTCGCGGTCGCAGGCCGCGGCGTTTCTGAGTTTGACGCGGTAGTTGTAGACGGTGGAGGGGGATTTCTTGAGGAACCGGGCGATCTGGGCCGATTCGGTGACGCCCAGGCGGATGAGGGCGAAGATGCGGAGCTCGTTGGAGAGCTTGCCTTCCGGCAGGTCCTGCCCGATCCGGTCCTCTTCCCGCAGGAGCCCGTTCAGCTGGTTCACGAAGTCCGGGAACACGCCCAGGAAAGTGGCGTCGAACTCGTCGTACAGGGTTTTCCGTTCCGTGTCGATGTACGCGTCCGACTTGAGGACCCGGAGGATGTCGTCCAGCTCCTTGGACTTGGCCGTCACCCGGAGCCTGGACCGGTAGCGCTCCAGGGCGTCGATGTGCTCGGAGAACATGGACAGGTAACGGCCCAGGTAGGTGTCCTTGATCTGGTTGGATTCCTTGAGCCGCTCCACGTTCTCCAGGATCTGCCGCTGCATCCGTCCGATCCGCTTGTGGTTCCGGTAGAGGCGCAGGAGGGCGAAGCCCAGGGCGGTCAGGATGAGGATGGTGACGGCCAGGAAGGCCTTCAGCTGGCGCTGGCGGCGCTGTTCCAGCTTTTCATAGGAGGCGATGATGCCGGGCTGCGACTGGTTGATCTCGTCCAGGGCGGTGCGGGCGTCGGAGCGGGTGGCGTCCTCATAGGCCCGGACGATGTAGGTGTACGCGCGCTCCACGTCGCCGCGTTCGTACAGGATCCGGGACAGGCGGATCAGGGACCGGGACGCCTTGACCGGGGCCAGCTGGTCGCAGTTCGCGCTGATGGCGTAATGCTTCAGCTCATTCTCCTGGTCTCCTTCTTCGCGGTAGGTCTTGGCGATCCAGTAGTGTACGATGGCCCGGTCCTGGAGGGAGAGGCGCTCGTCGGCGAGCCGCTCTTCCATCAGCTGCCGGGCCCGCTCGGGATGCCCGTTCTCGATTTCGATGCCGGCGTTGACCGTGTAATAGTCCAGCATGTCCTCCGTGAGCGCCGCCCGGCTGCGCTGCTGGTAGAGCAGCTCCTGCGTGCGGAACCGCGTGGCCATTTCCGGGTCCTTGGCCGCCAGGGCCATGCCGTGGTAGATGGAGTTCAGGGTCTGGTAGTAGGTGGCCTGCAGGACAGGGGAGCGGACCGAAGCCGTATCGGCGGCATTGACCGTCTCGAGCGCGGTGTGGTACATGCCGGAAATCAGGTAGCGCTGCGCGAGGTCCAGGGCGGCGTCCAGGCGGAGTTCGGCATCGTCCGTGCCGGCCACGATGTCCTCCTTCAGGTGCGCATACCGGAGCGCGGAATCCACATCGTACTTGAGGTATCCGTCGAAGATCCGGTCGCAGAAGCGGTAGCGGGCGCGCGGGACTGTCGTATGCTTGAACTGGATCTTCAGGTCCGCCAGGTCCGCGACGTGCTTCTGGCTGAGGCCGGCTTCCTGGGCGAGAGACCGGTCCAGTTCCCGCAGGGCCTTCTCCCATTCAGGGGTGCGGTCCCTTCCGTCCCGGCAGGCGGGAAGGAGGAGAAGGAGACAGGCCGCAAGCGGCGCGAGAAACGCAGGACGCATGGCAAAAAACGCTGGATACCGCGACAAAAATACGAAGAATTCCCTTTTCATCCAACGGTTCCATCTACTATTTTACCTATGGGCATAAGCCAAGTTTTATTTGAGTATCAATGATTTATTGGAAGTGAAGCGGTCGTAGTCTCTACTATTTCCCGGGCACCCCTCCAGATTTGTCCTAGAATCTATAACTTTGTACTGACCGCAAATTCACTTTTAACCATACTCATATGTTATCCAAGAAACTGCTCAGCGTACTGGTCATACTCTTCGGTGTGACCGTCTCTTTTGGAGCCTATGCCCAAAAGATCGCAGTACGCGGTACCGTCTCGGATGCCAACGGCCCCGTCATCGGCGCCGTCGTGCTTTCCGGCAGTACCGGCGTGACCACGGACGCGGATGGATCCTTCTCCATCAGCGTCGACCCCGACGCTGTCCTCGAAGTCTCCTGCCTCGGCTATCTGACGCAGCAGGTTCCCGTCCAGGGACGCCGCCAGATCCTGGTGGTGCTCGAAGAGGACCAGAATATCCTGGAAGATGCCGTGGTCGTGGGCTACGGCACCCAGAAGAAGGCCAATCTCACGGGCGCCGTGTCCGTGGTGAAGGCCGATGAACTCAAGGACCGTTCCGCCCTCGACGTGGGCCACATGCTGCAGGGTACCGTCCCGGGCCTGAACATCACGTCGGGCTCCGGCCGTCCCGGCCAGGCCGCCTCGCTCAACATCCGCGGTTGGAACTCCATCAACGGAGGCAGCCCGCTGGTGCTCATCGACGGTGTGGAAGGGGACATCCAGTACCTCAACCCGGTGGACGTGGAGAGCATCTCCGTCATCAAGGACGCCGCCGCGGCCGCCATCTACGGCGCCCGTGGCTCGGCCGGCGTGATCCTCGTGACCACCAAGAGCGGCAGCCGCGAGAAGGAAGGCCGCGCCAAGGTCACCTACAGCGGCCGCTTCGGCGTCACCGCCCCGACCACCCGGACCGACTACGAGTCCCGCGGCTATGACTCCGTCTACCTGAACAACCTCTTCTGGGGCACCTACAGCCCGGGCACCAAGTATGCCAACTACTCCGATGCGGACATGCAGGAGCTGTGGGCCCGCCGCGGCGACGTCGTGGAGAATCCCGAGCGCCCCTGGGTGGTGATCACGCAGGAGAACGGCCGCGACGTGTACAATTATTACGCGAACACGGACTGGTGGCACGTCCTGTACAACGACGTCAAGCCCACCACGAACCACACCATCTCGGCCAGCGGCGCCACGAACCACGTGAGCTACCTGGTGTCCGGCGGCTACACCTACGAGCAGGGCATGTTCAAGGAGAAGCCCGATAACTATTCGCGCGTGAACCTGCGCGCGAAGATCTCCTTCGACGTGACCGACTGGCTGCGGATCGGCTCCAACACGAGCTACTTCAACAGCTCCTACTTCTATCCGGGCCAGAGCGGCATCAACAACAACTTTGCGAAGAGCTCCGGCCACGGCCTGGCGAGCTTCCCCGCCACGAACCCGGACGGATCGACCCTGTACTACACCAAGTACAACGGCTATACGATCATGGACGGCCTCCTGATGCTCCTTGCCGAGGACAACTTCAACGAGGACAAGGTGGACAACCTGAGCGAGACCGTGGACTTCACCCTGAAGCCGTTCAAGGGCTTCACCATCAAGGGCGACTACACCTATACGCTCAAGTACAACCGGTACATGAACCGCGCGGTGCCCGGCCACTATTCCCAGTATCCGAACGAAATCAAGACGAAGGACGATGCGTCCCCGTTCCAGGACAAGCTCTCGGAAAGCGCCAACACCAACATCTACCAGGCCTACAACCTGTACGCGACCTACGAGAACAGCTTCAACCAGGCCCACAACCTCAAGCTGATGGCCGGCGTGAACTACGAGACCCGCTGGATCAAGGACTTGGGCGCCATCGGTTACTACCTGTACTCGACGGAACTGAACGACCAGAACCTGATCGGCGCCGACCCCAACGATCCCGACGGCAAGAAGCGGATGGAAACCTCCGGCGGCCAGAACGAGTACAAGCTGGCCGGTTACTTCGCCCGTCTGAACTATGACTACAAGGGCCGCTACCTCGTCGAACTGAACGGCCGTTACGACGGCTCCTCCCGCTTCCTCCGCGGCAGCCGCTGGGTGTTCTCCCCGTCCGCTTCCCTGGGTTGGAGAGTCTCCGAAGAACCGTTCTTCTCGCCGCTGCGTACCTGGTGGGACAACTTCAAGATCCGCTTCTCCTACGGTCAGCTGGGCAACCAGCAGATGAGCTCCTACTATCCGGCCATCCGCACGGTTTCCACCAGTGGCAAGTCCTCCTATCTGCTGGGCGGCGCGAACCTCCCGCAGGCCTCCCTGTCGGCCCCGGTTTCCTCCGGCCTCACCTGGGAGCGCTCCATCCAGAGCAACCTGGGCGTGGACCTGGCCTTCCTGGGCAACCGCCTGGAATTCAGCGCCGAAGGCTATATCCGTGACACCAAGGACATGCTCACCGCGGGTGAGCCTCTCCCGGCCGTGTACGGCGCTTCCACCCCGCAGGAGAACACGGCAGACCTCCGGACCAAGGGTTATGAGATCTCCCTGGGCTGGCGCGATTCCTTCAAGCTGGGTCCTGACGCCTTCCATTACGGCATGAACGTCGTCTTCTCCGACTATGTGTCCCACATCACCCGCTTCAACAATCCGGACAAGCTTTTCGCCAAGACCTACTGGGTGGGCCAGAAGTACGGTGACATCTGGGGTTACCACATCGACGGCCTGTTCGCCACCGACGAGGAGGCCAAGAGCTACGCCGTGGACCAGAGCAAGGTGAACGATGCGCAGATCTTCCCGAACGGCCTCTTCGCCGGCGATATGAAGTTCGCCGACCTGGACGGTGACGGCGCCATCAACAAGGGCGCCGAGAAGGTGGGCGACAGCGGCGACTGGCAGATCATCGGCAACAGCAAGCCGCGCTACAACTACGGCGTGAACCTGAACGCCTCCTGGTTCGGCTTCGACCTCGCGGTCTTCTTCCATGGCATCGGAAAGATGGACTGGTATCCGGCCGCGGACGCCCGCAACTTCTGGGGCCCGTTCGCCCGTCCTTATATGACGTTCATCCCCAAGGACTTCCTGAACGACTGCTGGAGCGAAGAGAATCCGAACGCCTTCTTCCCGCGTCCCCGCGGCTACATCGCGATGAATGCGAACCGTCCGCTGGGCGTGGTGAACGACCGGTATCTCCAGAATATCGGCTACCTCCGCCTGAAGAACCTCACCTTCGGTTACACGCTTCCGGAGAAACTGACCAAGAAGATTTCCATCTCCAAGCTCCGCCTGTATTTCACCGGCGAGAACCTGTTCTACTGGGCGCCCGGCCTGCACGGCAAGTACGTGGATCCTGAAATGGCCATGACCGGCGGCAACATGCGCATCTATCCCTGGCAGAAGAGCTACGTCTTCGGCATCGACATCACCCTTTAATGAATCCCGCTATGAAAAAGATAATCATTCCCGTACTGATGCTCCTGGCCGGATTCGCTTTCACCGGCTGCGACGACCTGCTGGACGCCGTTCCCAAGGACCGGCTTTCCGCCGACACGTTCTTCAAGAGCGAGAGTGAGCTCCAGGCCTTCTCCATCGGCTTCTACGAACTGTTCCCGACTTCGGAACTGTATGTGGCCAACGACGACCACTTCACCCAGAACAACATGTCCAACGAGGGCATGGGCAAGCGCACGATCCCGGCCAGCGGCAGCGGCTGGAGCTGGTCGGCCCTCCGCAATATCAACACCCTGCTGGAGAACGTCGGCAACTGCCCGGACGAGCAGGTCCGTGTCAAATATACGGCCCTCACCCGGTTCTTCCGCGCCTACTTCTATTTCGCCAAGGTCAAGCGCTTCGGCGACGTCCCGTGGTATGACAAGCCCCTGGGCTCCACGGACACCGAGGAACTCAACAAGCCCCGCGACAGCCGCGAGCTGATTCTCGAGAAGATGATCGAGGACCTGGACTTCGCCATTGCGAACCTCCCCTCCACCAAGAGCGCGTACGAGGTCACGAAGTGGACGGCCATGGCCCTGAAATCCCGTGTCCTGCTGTTCGAAGGCACCTTCCGCAAGTATCACGCGGGGGATCCCGCCCTTGCCACCCTGCCTGCCAATGCCAAGGACTACAAGTGGTACCTGAACGAGTGCGCCAAGGTCTCCCTGGAGTTCATCCAGACCAGCGGCTACGGCCTGCACACCGGCGAAGTGAACACCTGCTACCGGGAGCTGTTCACCACGATGAACGCCACCGACCTGACGGACGAAGTGATCCTCGCCCGCGACTACAACAAGGCCTATGGCGCCATCCACAGCTCCGGCAACACGATGACCGTCGGTTCGATGGGCTGCCCGGCCATGACCCGCAAGCTCGTGGCCAGCTACCTGATGAAGGACGGCTCCCGCTTCACCGACAAGGCCGGTTGGGAGACCATGACTTTCCAGGAGGAAACCCAGGACCGCGACCCGCGTCTTTCCCAGAGCATCCGCACCCCCGGCTACAAGCGCATGGGCGAGGAGACCTTCACGGCCCCTGACCTGAAGGTGTCCTTTACCGGCTACCATCCGGACAAGTACGTGACCACCCTGGACCAGGACTCCTACAACAACTCCGACATCGACCTGATCATCTTCCGCGCCGCGGAAATCCTCCTCAACTACGCCGAGGCCCTGGCCGAATCCGGCGCCCTGACGCAGGAGGCCCTGGACCTGTCCGTGAACAAGCTGCGTGACCGCGTGGGCATGCCTCACCTGGACATGGCCGCCGCCAACGCCAACCCGGACGCTTTCCTCACCAATCCCGCTTTCGGCGGCTACCAGAGCTCCGTGCTCGCCGCCGACGCCAACAAGGGCGTCATCCTCGAAATCCGCCGCGAGCGCGGCATCGAGCTCTGCCAGGAAGGCCACCGCTACTACGACCTGATGCGCTGGAAGGAAGGAAAGGTCTTCGAGGCCCCCTTCTACGGCATGTATCTCCCCGGCGTGGGCGTGTACGACCTGGATGGCAACGGCACGGACGACTTCGAGGTCTATGCCTCCGCCGCTACTTCCAAGGCTGCAGTCACCAAGAAGCTGGGCTCCGACGTCATCCTCAAGGACGGCGAATCCGGCATGATCCTGCTGCACGGCGACGTCTCCCGTTCCTGGAATGAAAACAGAGACTACTTGTATCCCATCCCGACGGACGACCGCAACCTCACCGGGGGCGCGCTCACCCAGAATCCGGGCTGGGAGGACGGTTTGAAATTCTAAACGGACTGTACCATGAAAAGAATCACATCATATCTCCTTCTCCTCTCCTTCGCGCTGGCCTTCACCGCCTGCCGCGAAAAGGAGCAGCCGACCGTCGCCCAGATGAAGGGCGTGTTCTACGCCGGCGCCCCGGGGCTCGAAGAGGTCATCGAAATCGTGCCCGGCAAGAGCAAGACCGTGGACCTGCAGGCCTATGCCGACCAGGTGTCCGACATCGTCCTCAACCTGACGCTGAAGGTCGATCCCGACGGGGCCGCCGCCTACAACGGCGCCCACGGCACCGACTATCCGATGTGCCCGGGTTCCGCCTATGAGTTCACGACCAACAAGGTGCTGATGCCCCGCTATGGCAAGGCGTCCACCTCCGCGAAGCTTAAGCTCTCGGCCTCCGGCCTGGAAGAGGATGTCGTCTATGTGGTCCCCGTCAACATCGACGAGGTGATCGGCACCGACAACTGGGAGCGTTCCTCCTCCCCGTATGCCTATGTGCTGGTGAAGCGGGCCTATGTGGCCCCGGACGCCGGTACCGGCACCAAGAACGACCCGTACAACATCTACAACACGGCGGACCTCCTGAAGATGTCCGAACTGCTGGTCCCCGGGACCAAGATCTACTTCCGCCTGAAGGCCGACATCGACATGACCGGCATCGACTGGGTCCCGCTCAACTTCGCGTCGCCCTACGAGAACCTCATCGACTTCGACGGCAACGGACATACCATCAGCAACTTCACGTCCACCTTCGCCAACTACCCGAGCTTCTTCGGCGTGCTGTACGGCAGCTGCCATGACGTGACCTTCACGAACGCCGTGATCGAGAGCGCCGTCGGCGGCGCCACCGGCATCATCGCCAGCTACTGCGGCACCACCAACATGCCCGGCGAGGCGCACCGCGTCCATGTCCAGGGCCGGGTGACTTCCCCGGGCGGCAACAAGAACGGCACGGGCGGCCTCTTCGGCCGTATCTGGGGCGCGAACATCACTGCCTGCTCCGCCGATGTGGAGATCGAGAGCGGCGAGGACTACGTGGGTGGCATCTTCGGCTATGACACGGGCGCCTCCACGGTCAGCGACTGCTGGACGAAGGGCCATGTCAAGGCCGGCTCCAAGGTGGGCGGCATCGGCGGCGGCTTCATCAAGGCCGACTCCGAGATGTACAACTGCTTCTCGCTGATGACGGTCGAAGGTTCCTTCCAGTACGCGGGCATCCTCGGCCACGCGAACCTGGACGCGAAGGGCAACAACACGACCAACACCCCGAACAACCACATCGAGGGCTGCATCGCCTGGAACGACGAGATCAAGTCCCGCGCGACGGATGGCGCCGAGCACTACAGCAGCGGTGTCATCGTCGGCTTCACGGCGACGCAGAATTACCTCGCCAAGTGCTTCCGCAAGGCGGACATCGCCTTCTCGGAGTGCCCCGTGAATGCCGAACTCGGTTACGTGGTCACCAACCAGGGGAACGCCGGTCCCGGCGCCCCGCTGGTGGTCGGCACGAACACCTATGACTTCGCCTACCACGGCCTGGCGGCCCCTGCGGACGCCACCGTCACCTCCCTGGCCCGTTCCCTGGGCTGGAGCGACACCGTGTGGGATTTCAGCACCCCGATCCCGACCCTCAAGGCCGGCACCGGTGGCGGCGGCGACGAGAACGTCAACGCCGGCGGCCAGCTCCCGGACTATCCCGAGCACGACTTCTTCAACTAATAAATGCATCAGATATGAAAACAAGATATTTCTTTGCCTTTTCGCTCCTTGCCCTCGTCTTCTCCTGCGGCAAGGAAGTCCAGGACCAGATGCCCGGTCCGGACGATCTGGTGACCATCAGCGCCATCCTGCCCGACGCGCCCGCCACGCGCGGCGCCGGTCTGGAGACGAAGCTTTCCTGGACCTGGAATTCCGGCGACAAGATCACCGTCATCGGTGAGACCACGGAGATCTTCAAGATCAAGGAAGGATTCTCGCCCAAGAAGGCCGAGTTCGTCGGCAAGCCCGTGAAGGGCAAGACCTTCACGATCCTCTATCCCGGCCAGGACGCCGTCGAACAGGACTGGAGCGTCCAGACCCAGAAGGGCAACAACAGCCTCTCGCACCTTCGCTATGAGGCGGCGCTCGAGAATGTCGACGACTACTTCACCTTCGCCTTCGATCCTGCGTGGGCCGCGGAGCACGCCGGCACCCTCAAGCAGACCGGTGTCCTGAAGCTCTCGGTCGAGGTGCCCGAAGGGATTACGGAACCCACGTCGATCGCCGTCACCGCCGACACGCCCCTCTTCTACAAGGGCAACGGCGAGGAGGAGAAGACGGACAAGCTCCAGCTCAACCTGACCGACTGCACGCCGGAAGACGGCATCCTGACGGCCTGGTTCAACACCTCCTGGAACGCGGCCGAGGTGCCTTCCGGCGCGACGCTCTACGTCGTCCTGGGCGGCAACGACAAGCTCTTGAGCCGCGACGTGCTGTTCTCGAAGGCATCCACCCTGGAGACGGGCGTGGTGAACCTGTTCACCCTCGCCGGCGGCGGCTGGGCCGATGAAGCCCAGAACGCCCACTATGCCGGCGGCAAGGGCACGAAGGTCGCCCCCTGGATCATCGAGACGCCGGAACAGCTGGCCTGCCTGGCCGGCGACCTGGCGGCCGGTTCGATCCGGTACGCGAAGCTGAATGCCGACATCGACCTGAACGGCATCGACTGGACGCCGCTGAACAATGTCGAGCCGTACAACAAGCTCATCGACTTCGACGGCGACGGCCATACCATCTCCAACCTGACGGTGGGCGAGACCCCGTACGCCAGCTTCGCCGGCGTGCTGTACGGCTCCATCAAGAACGTCACCTTCGAGGGCGCCTCCATCGACGCGGGCGCCAACGTCGGCGGCGTGGTGGCCGGCTATGTGGGCATGACCACCGACCTCATCGGCTGCTCGGTCACCGGAGTCACCGTGAAGAACTCCCACGTGACCGGTTCCGTCAACAACCTGGGCGGCTTCATCGGTGTCACGGACTACACCGGCGCGGTCTTCGAGGATTGCGCCATCGAAGGCGGCTCGGTCGTCCCTTCGGCCAACATCCGGTACGTGGGCGGCTTCGTGGCCAACGTCAACAAGGGCGCCAACTTCAAGCGCTGCACGGTGAAGGGCGTCACCATCGACGCGGCCGGCAGCAACCGCGTGGGCGGCTTCGCCGGCCAGGCCGGCCGCTATGACGGCTGCGAGATCACCCAGTGCGTCGTGGAGAACGTCACGATGAAGGGCGGCCAGAACTCGGCCGGTTTCGTGGGCGTGAACTACTTCCCGAACATCAACAAGTGCGCGGTCATCGGCGGTACCATCACGGCGGGGAATACCAATGTCGCCGGTTTCGCCGGCTATCCGGAAGGCAACGCCACCGTGAAGTGCCAGATGACTGACTGCTATTCGACCATGAAGGTCGAGGGCGGCAGCCGGGCCAACATCGGCGGCTTCATCGGCATCGCCAAGGGCCTGATCGTCGTGAAGAACTGCTACGCGGCCGGGGAAGTGACCGGCACGGACGCCAAGACCGGCATCTTCGCCGGCAGCGTGGACGTGAACACCGCGGCCATCTCTTCCTGCATCGGCTGGAACGCCTCCCTGCCTTTCGCCGGCGCCGTCAAGGACGGCTCCGCCGAGGTCAAGGACAACTATGCCGGCGCCGAAGGCACCCTTTCCGCCAAGGCGACCGAAATGGGCTGGAGCGCCGACATCTGGGACTTCAGCGCCGATATGCCTAAACTGAAGTAGCATGAAACGCAGATACCTCTATTTCATCGCGGTTTTCCTCCCCCTGCTGGTCTGGTCCTGCGGGGGGAAGGACAACCCCGACCTGATCCCCCCGCCCCCGACCCCTTCCGGCAACGAGCCGGGCGGTGGCGGCAGCGGCGGAAGTGGCGGTGACGGCGGTGGCGGAGGCGGCGGCACGAACCCCTGGGACGCGAACCGCGGCAAGGTGGTCCGGCCTCAAGCCGGCAACGGCTGGACGGTCTCCACAGTCCGGGAAGGCATCACCTACTATGCCTATTCCGGCAAGGATGCGGTGACCGGCGTCAACCAGGAAGCCTTCGCCATCGACCTGGACTTGTCGAATCCGAACTATACCGTCGCGCTGACCTATACGATTCCGGCGGCGGTGACGTCCGATGTCTACAAGGACAACAAGGCGATCGTGGCGATGAACGCCGGCTATGAGGCCGGGTCGATCTTCATCAAGATTGGCGGGTCCACCAAGTCCGCCATTCCCAACACGCAGATCTCGAATACCGGCGTCCCCAACTGGAAGAGCGAAGCCGCGTTCTTCTGCGACGGCGTCCGGAATGTCAGCATCGCGAAGGCCGGCGACTTGATCCGTCCCTATAAGGCCCCGGATGAATACCAGGCCCTGGTGACGAAGCAGCGCAACTTCTATCTGCAGCGCCAGGACAAGTACATCATCTCCAGTGCGCCGATGCTGCTCGACGACTACAATCCCGTCGGGGAAACCTACATCGACAGCTCCGTCAGCAACTGGAGCAGCCTCAGCTCGGAGCATCCGCAGCATCACCAGCGCAAGCGGCATCCCCGCACGGCGGTGGCCCTCACGCACGACAACCATCTGATCATGCTTGTCGTGGACGGCCGTACCACCATCAGCAACGGCATGTCGGCCAAGGAACTGACCCAGTTCCTGGTGAAGTACTTCAACCCGCAGTACGCCCTCAACATGGACGGCGGCGGTTCCACGGCGATGTGTGTTGAAGGTTTGGGCAATGCGGAAACGCACCTCGTCAACAAGCCCTGCGACACCGGCGGCCGCGCGGACAAGCAGCGCGCGCGGGATACGCATTTCGTGATCCTTGAAGCCCAGTAGCCTATGACCAGGCGGCTTTCCCTGCTGGTGGCGGTTCTGGCAATCGTTGCCTGCAGCCCTCGGCTTGCGCCCGGGAGCGCGTCCTCCGAGGGCACGGCATTCATGCCGCGCCCGGAGGGCTTCGCCGAGCGTTATACCCGGGAGGAAATGGTCATCCTGAGCCGGCACAACATCCGGTCGCCGCTGAGCGGCCCGGGTTCCGTGCTGTCGCGGATCACGCCGCACGAGTGGTTCGACTGGAGCTCCGCTCCCGGCGAGCTGTCGCTCCGCGGCGGCGCGCTGGAGATGGAGATGGGCCAGTTCTTCCGGGAGTGGCTCGTGGGCGAAGGTTTCTTCGCCAAGGATGGGGTTCCGGAGGCGGGGAGCGTCCGCTTCTATGCCAATTCCATCCAGCGCACCCGCGCTACGGCCCGCGCTTTCGCCACCGGGATGTTCCCGATGGCCGATATCGGCGTGGAACAGCACTCCCCGCTGGGGACGATGGACCCGGTGTTCAACCCGCAGATCACCCGCCTTTCCGACGGTTTCCTGGCGAAAGCCTATGCGGAAATCGAGGCGATGGGCGGGCCGGACGCGCCGCTGAAGGCGAAGTACGCGCTCCTCGAGAAGGTCCTGGACATCAAATCCAGCCCGGCGGCCCGCCACGACACGACCGCCTTCGGGCAGTTCCCGTCGTCGGTCCATTTCGAAGTGGGCAAGGAGCCGATGATGACCGGCGGCCTGAAAATGGCCTGCTCGGCCTCGGACGCCTTGACGCTCCAGTACTATGAGGAATCGGACGCGGTGAAAGCCGGATTCGGGCACAAGCTGACCCGGAAGGAATGGGCGGCCGTCTCCTCCGTGAAAGACTGGTACCAGGACGTGCTGTTCGCCGCGCCCAGCGTGGCCGCGAACGTGGCGCATCCGATGCTCCAGGAGCTCCTTGCGGAGCTGCGGACGCCCGGGCGCAAGTTCGCCTTCCTCTGCGGGCACGACTCCAACATCGGCAGCGTCCTGGCGGCGCTCGGCGTCGAACCCTATGACGCCCCCGAGGCCATCGAGACGAAAACCCCGATCGGCGGGAAGATTCTCTTCGAGAAGTTCCGCGGCCGGGACGGGAAGCTGTATGCCGACCTCTGGCTCGTCTGCGCCTCCGCCGACCAGCTCCGGGAGGTGACCCTCCTCGCCCCGGAGAATCCTCCGATGTCGCTCCAACTGCATTTTAAGGGCCTGGCGGCCAATGCCGACGGCCTGTACCTGCTGGAAGACCTCGAGCGCCGTTTCGTCGAGGCCATCGACCTGTATGAAACCTTTTGACCTTTGAAATGATGAAGAAATACCTGATTGTGGCCTTTTCGCTCCTCCTGTGCGTGACCGCCGGCGCCCAGCGCCTCGGCGTCCGGGAGGAGGTCCGCGCGGACTGGAACAAGTCCTCCGGACTGGACTGCCTGCTGGACCTGTCCCCGAAAGCGTTGACCCCCGTTCCAAAGGGGTATGAGGCCGTGTATATCAGCCATTATGGCCGTCACGGTTCCCGGTATGCCTATACCGGAGACGCCTATTCCATCCTCCTGAACATGCTCGCCGAAGGCCGGCGCGAGGGTAACCTCACCACCCGCGGCGAAAGCCTGCTGAACGACCTGGAGCCCTTCTGGGAGTATGTGCAATACCGGGTGGGCGACCTCACCGAGATCGGCTGGAACCAGCATCAGGAAATTGCCCGGACGATGGTGAAGAACTACCCGACCGTGTTCGGGAAGGGGAGTTCCGTCGATGCGTGCTCCTCGCCGTCGGTCCGCTCCATTATGAGCATGTCCTCCTGCTGCGCGGCCCTTTCGCGCCTGGCGCCGGAGACTTCCGTCTATGAGCACCAGGGCATCACGGACGTGCAGGCGACGCGGCCCAACCAGGGATCGAACCCGTTCAAGTACCAGGGCCCCGAGGAGGTCTTCCCGTATGCGGAGAGCTCCGAGCGGTTCTTCCTCCGTCATTTCCCGAACTACAAGGATGTCCTGGCCCGCTTCTTCAAGAATCCGGACAAGGCCCTGGGACAGCGCAATCCGTACAACGTGTTCTTCCACCTGTACATGTTCGTGGCCGGCATGAACAGCCTGCCGCAGGACGTGCGCATCGACGTGAAGGACTTCTTCACGGTGGAGGAGTTCGCCACCCTTTGGGAGACGGACAATTACGAGCGTTTCCGCGAGTACCACGCCTACCGGACTCCTTGCTCGTCCATCGTGGACGACATGGTGGAGAAGGCGAGCCAGCGCCTGGCCGCCGGCAGCCGCGGCGCCGACCTGCGCTACGGCCACGACCACGTGGTGATGGCGCTCGAGCTGATCATGGACCTGGACGGCTTCGACCGGGCTCCGGCCCATCAGGACGACCTGGTGTACTGGTTCCAGACCTTCCGCTCCCCGATGGCCGCCAACATCCAGTTCATCTTCTTCAATCCTAAGAAAGGCAAGTCCGGGGACACCCTCGTGAAGGTCCTCCTCAATGGGGAAGAGGCCCATTTGGGCGACCTGGAAGGCTTCCCGTACTACCGCTGGGATGACGTGAAGGCCTATCTGAAGGCGAGGACAGACCAGTTCGTGTTCCGTTCGGAGGACAAAGGATGGACCGTCAAGGAAGTGGCCCCCGGCCTGACCTACCGCCGGTTCGAAGGCAACGTGGACGGCGCCGCGCAGCGGGTCTTCATCGCCGACTGGGACATGTCGGCGCCGGGCTACGCCCTCAAGTTCACCTCCTCGGTGCCGGATGTGCGCACCTCCGACGTATTCAAGGCCCATGACGGGGCCGTGGTGGCGATGAACGCCTGCTACGAATCGACTTCCATCGTCCTGAAGGTGGACGGGGAATATGTGACCTGCATGCCCAACAACACGATCATGTCCACCGGCGTCCCCAACTGGAAGAACGAGGGGGCTGTCTATACCGACGGAAGCAAGGTATGGATTTCCTCGGACGGAAAAGGGAAGATGGTCGATCAGCAGCGCACCTTCTATTCCAACAGCACGGCGCCCAACATCTTCTCCAGCGCCCCGATGCTCATCGACGACTACGACCCCGTGGGCGAGAGCTTCGCGGGCTTCCAGACGGACGTGAGCAAGTACGAGTATGAGGATCTCCACCGCCACCAGGGCGTCCGCCATCCCCGGACCGCCGTGGCCGTGACCGGGGACAACCATTTCCTGATGGTGGTCGTGGACGGCCGCCGGGCGGGGGTGAGCGAAGGAATGTCCGCCCGGGAGCTCACCCGGTTCCTGAAGAAGAATTTCAATCCCCGCTACGCCCTGAACATGGACGGCGGCGGTTCCTCCACCCTCGTCATCGCCGGTGAAGGCGACCCGAAAACCCACGTCGTGAACCGGCCCACCGACGCGAAAGGTGAGCGCACGGTGGCCTCCCACTTTGTCCTTGTCCATGAATAAGATCTACGCATTCCTTCTCCTTCCGGTGCTCCTCCTTTCCTGTGGAAAGTCGAAGGAACCCGTGACGATGACGCTGCTTACCTACAATGTAGGCGTCTTCTCCAAGTACGAGGACGATACCACACCCCAGGTGGCCGACTTGATTCGCAAGACTGGCGCTTCGCTGGTGGCGCTCAATGAGCTCGACAGCTGCAACCGGCGCCACGCGACGTACCAGCTCAAGGAACTCGCCGCCCAGCTGGGCGACTGGTCCTTCCAGTTCGCATCGGCCTTCCCCTATGCGAACGGAGCTTACGGCAACGGGGTCGTCTCCCGCGACAAGGTGACTTCCCGGTACAAGGTCCATCTGCCCAAATCCGACGGCTCCGAACCGCGCAGTATCGCGGTCGTGGAGACGGACCGATGCGTGTTCGCGTCAGTGCATCTGGACTATGTCGGGGAAAACTCCCAGCGCGACCAGGTGGAAGCGCTGAACGATTGGTTCAAAGCGGTTTACGCGGGCGCCAAGAAGCCCGTCTTCCTGTGCGGCGACTTCAATGCCGAGCCGGACAGCGAAGCGATCCAGCTGATGCGACAGGGCTGGACCCAGCTCTCCGGGGTGGATAACACTTACTCGACCAAGAACCCCCGCAAGTGCATCGACTACGTCTTTGCCTACAAGGCAGCAGCCCCGGTGGAAGTGCTCTCCTCGGAAGTCCTCACCGCCAGCACGGAATCCTTCTCCGACCATTTCCCGGTGAAGGTGGTGGTGAAGTTCTGAGGGCGGGTCGACGGGCAAGGTCTACCAATCTTTTGGGCATGGTCTGTTTTTAACCGACAGGCCGTGCCCATTCATAATGCCCTCCAGCGCCCTGAACGCCCGATTCAGCGGGCAAGGTCTGCGCCCCAAAAACAAACCTTGCCCATAACAGGGTTGGACCTTGCCCATAGATTTGGAAACTAGCGGGGAATCTGCTAAATTTGTTCATTGACAATTGCTTATCCATGCCGTTCTCCCTTTCGTTGAAATCGCTCATCCGCCTGCAGAAGCGCCAGCTTCTCGCCGGGAAGACGAAGCGTGACCTGATCGGGCCCCTCATTATGCTTGTCTATATGTGGGGCCTGGAAATCGTTGTCTTCTTCGTGGTCAAGGAAGAGATCGGCGACCTCGACATCCCGCTCCTGGTCCTCCTCATCGCCTGCGCGGGACTGCTGATCTTTGATTTCGTTTACAAGCTGATTTTCGTCCGGGACCACACGGTGATGGACGCCTTCCTCAAGACCCGGCCGGTCCTGCAGGCGCAATGGAACCGGTTCCTGACCTTGTCCCAGTGCTGGAGCGTGTCCAACCTGACCATGCCGGTCATGGTGCTCCCGGTATGCCTGCTGTTCCTTCCGTTTTTCCGGGGCCTTGCCCTCTGGATAGGGCTCTACGTCGCCTCGGTCCTGGGCGGATGCCTGGTGATGCTGCTGAAACGGCGGGGAACCTACGCTTCCGAGAAGGTGGTTTCCACAGCGGCTGTCCGTACCGTGAAGTCCGGACGGTCCGGACACGCCATCTTCGGCTTGCAGTCCAGGAGTCTCCTCCGCTCCAAGCGGCTGAAAGGGAGTATTCTGTACTTCTCCATCTTCAGCTTCCTGGAAACAATCCTTTATTTGATCGCAGGCGACACCCGTTTTGGGAACTTATGGCTCTTCTTTTTCATCACCTTTCCTGCCATCACGCTCCCCCAATATGGATTCGGCATCGAGGCGACATACTTCGGTGGTCTCTGGACCCGTCCCGTTGATGTAAAGCGGTTGCTGCGGGACAAGTTCCGGTTGTGTTCCCTCCTGTCCGGAATGGCGCTCCTGATCATCCTTCCTTTCTGCCTCTGGTTCAAGCAATCCATCTTCCTGCCCGTCTCCTATGCCCTTTTCGGCGCGGGATTCGGCGCCCCGATCCTGTTGGTAGATGCTTACAATGCCACTCCTTTCGACCTCTTCGGAAAGACTTTCTTCAACAGTCAGGGGACCAAAGGGACTTTCAAGGCCAGTTCTTTTGTGGGAAGCTTGCTCATCATGGCTTTGGGCATAGGCCTCCCCCGTCTTCTTCCCGGATGGCCCTCCTATCTCATCCTGTCCGCTCTGGGCCTTCTCGGTTTCCTCTTCCAAAAGCCCTGGTTCGGCCGGGTGGAGCGGAGGTTCTTGCAAGATAAATATCGATACATGGAAAAATACCAATCCCAATGATCACCCTTTCTCGACTCAAGAAGACATACGGCGGCGTCACGGCCCTGGACATACCCGAACTGACCATCGAAGCGGGCCAGGTGGTGGGCCTCGTCGGCAACAACGGCGCCGGCAAGACCACGATGATGCGCCTGATCCTGGACCTCATCCGGGCCGACCGGGGAACGGTCACCCTGGACGGGACGCGGGTGGACCTGTACCCGGGCTGGAAAGCCTTCACCGGGTCCTTCCTGGACGGCTCTTTCCTGATCGACTTCTACACGCCGGAGGAGTTCTTCGATTTCATCGCGGAGGCCTATGGATTCTCCCATGAGGAGCTGGCGAACCGGCTCCGGACCTACGAGACGCTGATGAACGGCGAGATCCTGGGCAAGGGAAAACTCATCCACGACCATTCCAACGGCAACCGGCAGAAGATCGGCATCATCGGCGCGATGCTCGTGAACCCCCGCGTCCTCATCCTGGACGAGCCGTTCAACTACCTGGACCCGAGCTCGCAGATCGTGGTCGCCAAACTCATCCGGGAGATGAACCGGGAAACCGGGGCCACCGTCCTCGTCTCCAGCCACAACCTCACTTCGATAAACGACCTCTGCGACCGGCTCCTGCTGCTGGAAAAGGGACATCTCCTGATGGACAAGGCCCATGTTCCCGGCAGCGTCGACCCGGAACTGGAAGCGTATTTCCTGGATGCGGTGAAATAAGGGTCAGTCCTCGACCCACTTGAACACCTTGTCCCCGCGACGGGGGTGGATGCGTTCGTCCGCCTCTTTCGCGGGGTGGTCGTTGATATGGTCCACGGGCTGGTCCGCCACGGGGACGGCGACGGAGCAGAAAACGCCCTTGGAGGCTTCGGAGACGGGTTTGAGGTCCACGCGCATATCATCGACCTTGATCTCCACGCAGCCGGTGGTCTTGCCGATGAAGGCGATTTCGTCGCCGACGTGCAGGGTGCCGGTCTCGACCCGGATCTCGGCCACGTCGATGCGGTTGAACCAGTTGGTGACCTTGCCGATGTACTCCCGGCGCCGGGTGGCCTGGCTGCCGTAGACGGCGCTCCATTCGCCCAGGCGGGCGCCCTGGTAGTAGCCGTCCCAGAAGCCGCGGTTGAACACGCCGGCGAGCTCCTGCTTCAGGCTGGCCGCGAGCTCGGGCGTGTAGGTGCCGTCGCAGACGGCGTCCGCGGCCCTGCGGTAGCAGGAGGAGACGCGCTTCACATAATCGGCGGCGCGGGCGCGGCCCTCGATCTTGAAGACCTTCACGCCGGCGTCGATGATCTTGTCCATGAACTCGATCGTGCACAGGTCCTTCGGGGACATGATGTACTTGTTGTCCACCACGAGGTCGAAGCCGGTTTCCTCGTCGGTGACGTGGTAGCCGCGGCGACACACCTGCATGCAGGCGCCGCGGTTCGCGCTCTCGCCGTAGGCGGCGAGGGACAGGTAGCATTTGCCGGAAACAGCCATGCAGAAGGCCCCGTGGGCGAACATCTCGATGCGGACGAGATTCCCCGACGGGCCGGTGATGCGCTCGCGCACGATCGTTTCGTAGATTTCCTTGACCTGCTCCAGCCGGAGCTCCCGCGCGAGGACGACGACGTCGGCGAACTGCGCGTAGAAGCGGAGCGCCTCCACGTTGGAGATGCTGAGCTGGGTGGAAATATGGACCTCCAGGCCGATCTGGCGGGCATACAGGATGCAGGCCATGTCGGAGGCGATGACGGCGTTCACGCCGGTTTCCTTCGCCAGGTCCAGCACGCGGCGGGCCTCGTCGAGCTCCTCGCCGTACAGGGTGATGTTCAGGGTGAGATAGGCCTTGAGCCCGTAAGCGCGGCAGATGCGCATCACCTCCGGGAGGTCCTCCGCCTGGAAATTGTTGGCGGAGTGGGAGCGCATGTTCAGGTGGCCGATGCCGAAATAGACCGAATCGGCGCCTCCTTCGACGGCGGCGGCGAGGCTCTCGAAGCTCCCCGCCGGGGCCATGATTTCCAGTTCCTCCGGCCTCATTTCACGCGGTCCACCAGGTCGTCGGCAAAGCGCTTGAGGACGGTGTAGCCGGCGATGCCGGTCACCTTCTCCGCGGCGGCGAGCGCCTTCTCGTGGAAGCGGGCGACGGTCTCGCGGGCGTCCTCGGCCACATGGACCGAATCGTAGAGGTCCATCACGGTGGCGATCTTCTCCGCGGGCGACAGGTCCGCCTCGAGGGCCTCGGCGATGCCCTTCGCGCCCTTTTCCATCGCGCGGACCGTGAGCCAGGACTTCTTCCCGTTCACGATGTCGCCGCCGATGGGCTTGCCGAACACTTTCTCGTCGCCGTAGGCGTCGAGGTAGTCGTCGGCCACCTGGAACGCGAGGCCCAGGTTGTAGCCGTAGTTGTACAGGCCGTCGGCGATTTCCGAAGGGGCGTGGGCGATGAGCGCGCCCATCTTGGCCGAGCAGGCAATGAGAACGGCGGTCTTGAGACCGATCATCTTCAGGTACTCGCGCATGGTCACGGCCTTCACATGCTCGAAGTCCATGTCATACTGCTGCCCGTCGCACACCTGCGCCGCGGTGGTGGAAAACAGCTCCAGGACGTCGCCCAGGGTGTTTTCCGGCGCCTGCGCGATGCGTTTGTACGCATCGATGCACATCACGTCGCCGGAAAGGATCGCGGTGTCCGCCGACCACTTCTTCCACACGGTCTCCTTCCCGCGCCGCAGCGGGGAACGGTCCATGATGTCGTCGTGGATGAGGGTGAAGGTATGGAATACCTCCAGGCCCGCCGCCGGCCCCAGGATCTCCGGGCCGAACGAATCGTTGAACAGGCTGTACACGGTCAGGCACAGTTTCGGCCGCAGCCTTTTCCCGCCGATGGCGACCATATATCGCAGCGGGTCGTACAGCCCCTCCGGCTCCTGGGTGAACTCAATCGTAGAAAACAGCCGCCGCACGGCCTCGTCGATGGTTTCTTGCGCAATCATAGCACAAAATTACAGAAAATCTGTGCAAAACGGGCCGTTTCGCACAGATTTCCGTCATTTTGCCCGATAAATGTGTAAAATGGGCGTTTCTACACAGATTTTGACCCGTTTTACAGCTCCAGCGCGGAGCCGCGGTAGAAGTCCAGGAGGCGGCTCTGGAAGAGGTATTCGCAAGCGGCCTGGGCCTTGTCGGAGCGGGCTTTGGCGAGGCGGGTGCGGGCTTCGTTGTATTCCGTGACGGTGGCCTTGCCGTTCTCGTACTTGGCCTGGGCCAGGATGAAGGCGTCCTCGGAGGCCGTGGCGGCTTCGGAGGCGGAGCGGTACTTGGCCTCCGCCGCGAGGGCGTTCGCATGGGCCTGCTGGATCTCCTTGTACAGGCTCTGTTTCGCCTTGTCCAGGGTGATCTGCTGGAGCGTCCGGTTCAGCCGGGCCGTCCGGACGTTGTTCCGCGCGGAGAACCGGTCGAAGATGGGCACGCTCAGCGAGAGGCCCACATATGGGCTGAAATTGTGCGAGAGCTGCTGCCAGAAGCCGTCCTGCGGGTAGAGACTCCGGGTGTTGGTGTAGTAGCTGGTGCCCATGCCGCCGCTCAGGGACAGGGTGGGGGAGAAGCCGGCCTTGGCGATCTTGATGGACAGGTCGCTGCCGTTGAGCCGGATTTGCTCGGCCTTCACGCCCGGGCGCTGCTCCACGGCATCGGCATAAATGTCCTCGGGACGGGCTAGCAGATGGTCGCCCACGGCGATCTCCGGCTTGACGATGGTGAATCCGTCCGCATTCGGGAAGTCAAGCAGCTGCGACAAGTCCAGCAGGGCGTTCCGGAGGTTGTTCTCCGCCTGCACGAGGGTGAAGTTGCTCTGCGCGAGGGTGGCTTTCTGCTGGGACAGTTCGGCCTGTGAGGCCTTCCCGTTCTCCACCATCGCCTGCAGCCGTTCCACCTGGGCCTGGTCCAGTTTCAGCTGGTCCTTGGCGACGTCCACGATGTCATAGTCGTACAGCACCTGCACATAGGCCTTGGCCACGGAGACGCGGATGTCGTCCCGGGCGCGCTCGAGGTCGGCCAGGGCGGCGTCCAGGTTCAGCTGGGAAAGCTTGACATTGTTCGGCCGGGCCATGCCGTCGAACAGGTTCATACCCGCGCCGATGGAGAAGCTCGTGTTCGTCGTGGTCGCGCCGGTGGTATAGGTGTTGTCCTCGGTCAGTCCGCGGCCGAAGTTCACGCTCTCGTTCGCGGAGCTGCTGACATTCGGGAAGTAGGCGTTCTTGGACGTGTTCAGCTGGATTTCGCGCTGGGCTACGTTCAGCTCGCTCTGCTTCACGTTCAGGTTGTGCTCGAGGGCCCAGTCCAGGCATTCCTGGAGGGTCCAGGGGTGGCTGAGGTCCTGCGCCCCGGCCAGGGCGGGGGCGAGCAGCGCGAGAGCAAGGAAGATTCGTTTCATGGCGCTGCTACTTCTTTTCGTCGAGGATCTGGATGCCGCGGACCTTCTCGCCGAGGGAGAGGCCTTCCTTGATTTCGATGTTCACCCCGTCGGAGATGCCGGTCTTGACGTCGCGGCGCTCGTAGCCATTGGCGCCCATCACATAGACGAAGGTCTTCTCGCCCTCGAACTGGATGGCGCTTTCGGGCAGGGTCATCACGTTCTCTTCGCGCTGGAGCTCGATTTCGGCGTTGGCGCTGTAGCCGGAGCGGATGGTGACGCCGTCCGGGACCTTGACGGTGGCCTTGATCTCGAACAGGTTCGTGCCGCCGGACTCCGTGGCCTTCGGGGAGATGTACTCCAGGGCCGCGTCGATGGCGACGTCCTGCAGGGCGCCCACGGTGATGCGGACGGGCAGGCCGATATGGACCCGGCCCACCTCCGTCTCGTCGATGTTGCCGTCGAAGATCAGGTCGTTCATGTCCGCAACCGTGGCGATGGTGGTACCGTCGTTGAAGGTGTTCGAGTTGATGACCGTGTTACCGACTTTCACCGGGATGTCCAGGATGAGGCCGGCCACGGAGGACCGCACGAGGGTAGAGCTCCCGGACTTGTTGGAGGACGATACGCCGTCGCGGATGATTTCCAGGGATTCCACGGAGGCGGCGTACTCTTCCTGGGCCTGCTTGAGGGCCTGGGCCACCTGCTCGAAGGCCTCGGCGCTCACGAGCTGCTGGTCGAACAGGTTCTTCTGGCGGTCGTAGTTGGTCTGGGCCTGCTTGAGGTTCACCTCGGACAGGCGGACGCGGCTCTGGGCGCTGCTCAGCTGGCTCATCTCGGGGATGACCTTGAGCTTCGCGATGACCTCGTTCTTCTCGACCGTCTGGCCGGCTTCCTTGTACAGCTCGGCCACGATGCCGCTGATCTGGGCTTTCACGTTCACCTCGTCCCGGGGCTGGATCTTGCCCGTGACGACGGTGGATTTGGAGATGGTGCCCATCTCGGGCGCCAGTTCCTCGTACTTGATCTCCTTCGGACGCGAACGCTGGAACAGGTACGCGAAGGTGCCGATGAACACGGCAGCCACGAGGAGGATGGTCAGGATTCTACCGAATTTTTTCATATCTAGATTCTTTCACTTCGTTCAGAATGACAAGGGGTTATTCATCACGCATGGCGTCCACGGGTTTGATCTGCATGGCGCGGAGGGCGGGCATCAGGCCCGCGAGGACGCCGAGGACGGTGAGGAGGAGGGCGGCGAGGACCGCGGTGCCGAAGGGCACCTGGAAGGCGGCCTTCAGGACGCCGTCCGTGGTCATCGCGAGCTCCACGCCGGAGAGGATGAGGACACTGAATACGATGCCGATCATGCCCGCCACGAGGGTGAGGACGATGCTCTCGGAGATGATCTGCCCGAGGATCTGGTTCGGGGTGGCGCCGATGGCCCGGCGGATGCCGATCTCGGTGGTGCGCTCCTTCACCGACACCATCATGATGTTGGACACGCCGATAACGCCGGCCAGGAGCGTCCCGAGGCCGATGAGCCAGATCAGGAAGTTGATGCCCTTGAACAGGTTGTCCACGATGCCGAAGATGAGCTGGGTGTTCAGCAGGAACATCGCCTGCTCGTCCGTCGGGTCGATATAGTGTTGGCGCGCGATAATATCCCGCACGCGCGGCGTGACATCGCTCATCGTAATCCCTTCCTTCGCCGTGAAGCAGAGGAGATGGACCGTATTGCCCAGGTTGTACGCCCTGCGAGCCTGGTTGATGGGGATGGTTACCGCGTCGGAGGCGCTGCCGTTGATGCTGATGCCGTTGCTGTCCCGCCAGTCCACGCCGATGACGGTGTAATAGCTGCCGTCGATGCTGATCCGCTCCCCGAGCGGGCTGCCGCCTTCCGGGAAGAGTTCCTCATAGACGCGCTTGCCGATCACGCAGACTTTCCGCTCCTGCAGATTGTCGGCGTCGTTGAGCCAGCGGCCGTACTTGATTTTTGGGGTTTCGATATTGGCGTAATCGGCCCGGGCGCCTTTCACCACGGCGCGGGAGGAGGTGTTCTCGTCCCGGGTGACGGATTTACCCCACAGGCTCACGGACGGGGAGACGGTCTCCAGTTCCGGCACCATCGCCTTGAGCCGGTCCACGTCGGCATATTCCAGGTCCCAGGTACGGCCCTTCTTGAAGCCCTTGTAGGGCTTGGTGGTGGCGCTGGTGGCGACGATGCAGGTGTTCTGGGCGAAGCCCTCGAAATTCTGCACCAGCAGGTCCTTCAGGCCCTGCCCGCCGCCGGTGAGGAGCATCAGCATGAACACGCCCCAGAACACGCCGAAACCGGTGAGAAGGCTCCGGCTGCGGTTGCGGAGAATGCTGTCCAGGATCTCCCGGAAGGTATCGGTATCGAACAGGGGCTTCATTCCGCACGCAGGGCTTCAATGGGTTTCACACGCGCGGCCTTCCAGGCGGGGACGGCCCCCGCGATGGTGCCGGCCACGATCAGCAGGATGGTCGCTTCCAGGGCCACGTCCAGGCCCACGGTCGGGTTCACCAGCATCCGGATATCTCCGATATCCATCCCGATGTCCACGGTCCGCTGTCCCACGGTCTTGTCCATGATCTGGCAGGCGATCATCCCGAGGAACATGCCGATGTAGCCGAAGATGGCCGTGATGGTCACGCTCTCGGCGATGATGAGCTTCAGGATTTCGGCCGGGGAGGCGCCGATGGCCTTCCGGATGCCGAACTCGTGGGTGCGCTCCTTCACGGCGATGAGCATGATGTTGGAGACGCCCACGATGCCGCTCACGAGGGTCAGGAGGCCCAGGATCCACAGGAAGGTGCGGATGATCCGCTGGGCGTCGTTCATCTCCATGTTGTCCGTGTAGCCGTTGTTGATCCAGATGCCCCGCCGGTCGTCCGGCGCCACATCGTGCCGGAGGCGCAGGGCGCTGCCGTATTCTTTTTCGAAGGCCTCGTATTCTTCCTTGGTCTCGGGGCCGTCCACCGTGAAGGTGATGCTTCCGATCATGTTGCTGGTGTCGTAGATCCCCTTGTAGGTGGTGAAGGGGATGGGGCAGGTGCGGTACATGTTGGATTCGTCGGTATGGTAGATGCCCACCACCTGGAAGGAAACCGTCCCTGCGCCCACCCATTTGCCCACGAGGGCTTTCGGGTCTTTCGGGGACAGTTCCTTGGCCTGCGCGAGGCTCAGGACCAACACCTTGCGGCGCTCTTTCAGGTCGTCGGGATTCAGGAACCGGCCGGAATGCATCTTGATCTTGTTCTGCTCCTGGTATTCGGGCAGCACGCCGGAAATCTGGCCGGCGACGGAGTACCCGTCCAGGGTGAAAGTGACGCCCGTGGATCCGGTCTGGCGGGTGACGTTCCCGACGGTGCGGGTCCAGCGCGGCCCTTCCGTCCAGGTGACGTCCGTCTCGTCCAGTTCGATCACGCGCCCTTCCTGGTAACCGGCATACGGCTTGGAGGTGCGCCAGCCTTCCACCGTGATGTTCTGGGAGATGAAGTCCGAGACGTTGCCCATGAACGAGTTCATCAGGCCGTTCCCGGCGCCCAGCAGGCAGATCAGCAGGAAGATGCCCCAGCTCACCGCAAAGCCCGTGAGGGCCGTGCGGAGCTTGTTGTTCCTCAGGTTGCTGGCTATTTCGTGGAAAAGTTCCCGCATGTTCTTGTCATTTCGAGCGAAGTCGAGAAATCTACTTCATCATGGTTCCGTCCCAGGCCGTGTGGGCCTTGTTCTCTTCGATCTCGCCGATGATGCCGTCCTTGATGTGGATGATCTTGTCGGTCTCGTTGGCGACGCCGCTCTCGTGGGTGACGACGATGATGGTGATGTTCTCCTCCTGGTTCAGGCGCTTCAGGAGCTGCATCACCTCGACGCTGGTCTTGGAGTCCAGTGCGCCCGTGGGCTCGTCGGCGAGGATGATCTGCGGGCGGGTGATGAGGGCGCGGGCGATCGCGACGCGCTGCTTCTGGCCGCCGGACATCTCGTTGGGGAAGTGGGAGGCCCAGGCCGTGAGCCCGAGCTTCTCCAGGTATTCCATCGCCATCTCGTGCCGCTTCTTCCGCGGGACGCCCTGGTAGTAGAGGGGGAGCTCCACGTTCTCGACGGCCGTCTTGAAGTTGATGAGGTTGAAGCTCTGGAACACGAAGCCGATCATCCGGTTGCGGTAGTCCGCCGCCTGCTTTTCGGTCAGGTCCTTGATGAGCTTGCCGTCCAGCCAGTATTCGCCGGTGTCGTAATTGTCCAGGATGCCCAGGATATTGAGGAGGGTGGACTTGCCGGAGCCGGAGGCGCCCATGATGGACACGAACTCCCCGCGTTCGATGGCGAGGTCGATGCCCTTGAGCACGTGCAGCGGCTGTCCGTTGTCGTACGTCTTGTTGATTCCCTTGAGTTCGATCAGCATTTGTCGTGTATTAGTATGCTATGACACTGCAAATATAAGCGGAAAAATGAAATCGGCCAAATCTTTTTGCAAAAATTTGGCCGATTCGATGAAAAAATACTGTCTGTCAGTATTCTATTTCAGCGCCTCGAGATTGCGCTGATTCTTGATGTCCTTGCCTTCCGGCGTGTAGAGGTAGTCGAGCAGGGAAGCGTAGTGTTCCTCCACCTTGCCGCGGACGATCTTCATCGTGGAGTTCATCATCTTGTTGGCGATGGTGAATTCCTCGTCGCAGATGCCGACGGCGGTCGGGAGCCAGCGCTCAGGGAACATTCCCTCGTGCTTGCCGCCCTTCTTGTAGGAGTCCACTTCCTGCTGGATGATGTCCAGCATCGCCTTGCGGCCTTCCTCGGAGGCGGCATCGAGGCCCTTGGCCTCCACGGCCTCCTTCAGCGCGGCCTTGTCGGGCACGATGAGGGCGACGCAGTACGGCTTCTGGTTGTTGTGCAGGACGCATGCGTTGACGAACTTGGAGACTTCCGTCAGGTTGTCCTCGAAGCCTTCCGGGGAGTACTTCTCGCCGTCGGAGGAGATGAGGAGGCTCTTGAAGCGGCCCACGACATACAGGAATTCCGGGTCCTCCGGGCAGATGTAGCCCATGTCGCCGGTATGGAGCCAGCCGTCGATGATGGTGTCGGCCGTAGCCTTGGGGTTCTTCCAGTAGCCCGCCATCACGTTCTCGCCGCGGATGACGATCTCGCCGCGGGTGCCGTGCGGGACTTCCTTGCCCTCGGCGTCCAAGATGACGATGTCCATCGGCTTCACCAGCCGGCCGGAGGAGCCGAAGCGGGCGTGGCCCGCGGAGTTCGCGCAGATGATCGGGGTGGCCTCGGTGAGGCCGTAGCCCTGGAACATGGGCATGCCCACGGCGCAGAAGAAGCGCTGGAGCTCGATGTCCAGCAGGGCGCCGCCGCCCACGAAGAACTGCATCCGGCCGCCGAAGCTCTCGCGCACCTGCTTGAAGAGGATCTTGTCGAACAGGGCCACGAGGGGCTTGCGCCAGAAGGTGCCGCCCGTGCCGCGGTTGTAATATTCCTTGTTGTACTTGATGGCGTTCTGGACGGCGAAGTTGAAGAGTTTCTCCACCTTCGGGCCCTTCTTCTTGATGCCGGCCTCGATGTTCTTCTTGAAGTTGCGGGCGAGGGCCGGGACGGACAGCATCACGTGCGGGCGCGTTTCGGCGATGGCCGCCGGGACGTTGCGCAGGGTGGCGAGGGCGTTCTTGCCGATGGGCACGAAAGCGATCGAGCCGGCGTATCCCATCATCGTGTACATGCCTGCCACGTGCGCGAAGCAGTGGTCCAGCGGGAGGATGATGAGCATCGTGGAGTCCGGGCCGATGGAGATGACCGAGTTGCCCTGGGCCACGTTGGCCGTGTAGTTGCGATGCGTCAGGAGGATGCCCTTCGGGTCCGCCGTCGTGCCGGAGGTGTAGGAGATGTTCGCATAGTCGTCCGGGCCGATGGACTTGAAGCGGGCCTCGAACTCGTCGCGGTGGGCCTTCAGGAACTCGTCGCCC
This sequence comes from uncultured Bacteroidales bacterium, assembly GCA_900316525.1. GTDB lineage: Bacteria > Bacteroidota > Bacteroidia > Bacteroidales > UBA932 > Cryptobacteroides. Next base: position 45,960 of record ONDF01000003.1, on the reverse strand, counting down.
ATCTTCTGGATCTCGGACATCCGGATCTCCCGGGGCTCGAGCTTGTCATAGTCGAAGGCGGTGTCGTCGAACACGATGACCTTCTCCACGTCCGGGCATTCGGCCAGGATGGCGCGGATCCGGGGGAGATGGTTCCCCGAGACGAAGATGTACTTGGATTCGGAGTGGTTGATGCGGAAGACGAGGTCCTTGCCTTCGCCGAGGTTCACGGAGAGGGGAACGTCGACGGCGCCGGCGTACAGGGCGCCGATCTCCGCCAGGATCCACATCGCGCGGCTCTCGGACAGGAGGGCGATCTTGTCGCCCTTCTTCACGCCCAGGGAAATCAGGCCGGCGCCGATGCGGTAGGCCTCGTTCCGGGTCTGTTCCTGCGTGATTTCCGTCCACTTGCCGTTTACTTTCTCGCGAAGATATACGTGGTCGGCGAACTGTCGGGTGTTTTTCTCGACAAAGTCGATGATCGTGGGTCTTTCTGTCATAATCAGGTATTGGTTTTAACGTAAAAACCCCGCCGTTACTCGGCAGGGAAAAGGCCGAAGAGCTCGGCGTCGATCTTGTCCGTGATGTACTGGAAGTCCTCGGGCTTGTTCTCGAACTTGACCTTGTCCACGTCGATGACGAGAAGGCGGGCCTTATAGTCCTTGATCCAGTCCTCGTAGCGCTGGTTCAGGCCGGTGATGTAGTCGATGCGGATGGAGCGCTCGTACTCGCGGCCGCGCTTCTGGATCTGCGCGATGAGGTTCGGGATGGAGCTGCGGAGGTAGATCAGCAGGTCCGGCGGGTTCACCAGGGACATCATCAGGTCGAAGAGGTCGGAATAGTTCTCGAAGTCGCGGGTGCTCATCAGGCCCATCGCGTGGAGGTTCGGGGCGAAGATGCGGGCGTCCTCGTAGATGGTGCGGTCCTGGATGATGATGTCCTTCTGCTTGGAGATCTCCACCACGTCCTGGAAACGCTTGTTCAGGAAGTAGATCTGCAGGTTGAAGGACCACCGCTCCATGTCTTCGTAGAAGTCGGCGAGGTAGGGGTTGAAGTCGACGGACTCGAACTTCGGGGTCCACCCGTAGTGGGCGGCGAGCATCTTGGTCAGCGTGGTCTTTCCGCTGCCGATATTTCCGGCGATGGCGATATGCATGATGATAAGGTTTTAGATCCTTCGGCTTCGCTCAGGATGACAGTACAAAAGTAGCAATTATTTCAGAACAAACCATACAGTTCCGCGTCGATGCGGTCGGTGATGAGGGCGAAGTCCTCGGGACGGTTCAGGAAATCCAGGTTGTCCACGTCGATGGTGATCAGGCGCCCGGTGTAGCTGCCGATCCACTCCTCATAGCGCTCGTTCAGGCCGGCGAGGTACTCGATGGAGATGCCCTGCTCGTAGTCGCGGCCGCGCTTGGCGATCTGCGCGACGAGGTGCTCGATGGAGCTTTTCAGGTAGATCAGCAGGTCCGGCTGTTTCACGACTTCCATCATCACGTTGTAGGAGTCCATGAACGTGTGGTAGTCCCGTTCCGACAGGTTCCCCTGCGCGTAGTTGTTCGCCACGAAGATGTTCACGCCTTCCATCACCGTGCGGTCCTGGATGATGACGTCCTTGGACTTGCCGATCTCGATGACGTCGTGCAGCCGCTTGTTCAGGAAGTACATCTCCAGGGCGAAGGACCAGCGCTTGATGTCGGCGTAGTAGTCCGCCAGGTAGGGGTTGTAGGTCACCGACTCGAACTTCGGCGTCCAGCCGTAGTGCCGGGCGAGGAGGGTGGTGAGCGTCGTCTTGCCGCTGCCGATGTTGCCTGCGATTCCGATATGCATGGGAGAGAGGGGTTATCTTTACAAAGTTAGGGAAATATTCCGTATTTTTGCAAGGTAAACCGAATGACGCCATGCTTCAGATCAAGATTTTTCCGGTGAACCCGCTGGGGGCCAACTGCTATGTGTGCTGGGAGGACGCAGGCCATGCCTGCATCGTCGTGGATCCCGGTTTCTACCGGTCCGACGAGGAGGACATGGTGTTCACCTTCCTCACCGAGAACGGTCTCTGGCCCGACGCCGTCTTCCTGACGCACGCGCACTTCGACCACGCCTGGAGCGCGGCCTCCGTGGCCCGGCGCTGCGGCTGCCCGGTCTGGATGTCGGCGGCGGACGACCCGGTTCTCCGGAATCATTCCGCGATGCTGGACCGGCTCAATCTGGAAAAGACCGTCGAACTGTTCGACTACCAGGACGCGGCGGACGGAACGGTCATCCATGCCGGCGGCGTCGACTGGAAAGTGATCGCGACCCCGGGACACACGCCGGGATGCGTGTGCTACCTGTGTGAGGCGTGGGGCGTCCTCCTGTCGGGCGACACCCTGTTCGCCGGCAGCATCGGCCGGACGGACCTGGACGGCGGCGACTACGACGCGCTGATGAAGTCCCTGCGGGACAAGCTGCTGGTCCTCCCGGGCGATACGGACGTCCTTCCCGGCCATGGGCACCCGACTTCCATCGCCCGCGAAGCCGCTTCCAATCCCTTCCTGCTTCCCTTCAACGAACCCAATACCGACTGGTCGGACCAGGACGGGATCGCCATCGACGGAATCTAGGCGAATCGCCCGGTTTCTTTCTTGCTTTTGCCGATAGATTTGCGTAATTTTGTACGACTATGGGCATCACGGAACGTAAATGGACTGTCCACGAATCCGGGGATCCGGAAAAGGTGGGACGACTCGCGACGGAGCTCGGCGTGGACCGGGTTCTGGCGGAGCTGCTGGTCCAGCGTGGCGTGGAAACGTTCGAGCAGGCCCGCCGCTTCTTCCGGCCCAGCCTGGACGACCTCCACGACCCGTTCCTGATGAAGGACATGGACAAGGCCGTGGAACGGCTCCACGAGGCCATCACCAAGGGACAGAAAATCCTGGTTTACGGCGACTATGACGTGGACGGCACGACGGCCGTCGCCCTGGTCTATTCCTTCGTCCGCCGCTTCACCAAGCGGGTGGAATACTACATCCCCGACCGCTATGACGAGGGCTACGGTGTCTCGTACAAGGGCCTGGACTGGGCCTCGGACAACGGCATCAACCTCCTCATCACCCTGGACTGCGGCATCAAGGCCATCGAAAAGGTCGAATACGCCCGCAGCAAGGGCATCGACGTGATCATCTGCGACCACCACCTGCCGGAGGACGAGCTCCCCGGCGCCGTGGCGGTGCTGGACCCCAAGCGGGAGGACGACCACTACCCCTTCGACGACCTGTGCGGCTGCGGCGTCGGCTTCAAGTTCGTCCAGGGCTATTCCCAGAAATACAACATCGACTTCGAGACCCTGGAACCCCTGCTGGACCTGCAGGTGGTGTCCATCGCCTCCGACCTCGTGTCCATGGTGGGGGAGAACCGCGTCCTCGCGCACTTCGGTCTCAAGCGGCTGAACGACAATCCCCGCAAGGGCCTCCTCGCGATGCTGAGCCTCGCGAAGCTGGAGCCCGGTCACGTGACCATCGACGACATCGTCTTCAAGATCGGCCCGCGCATCAACGCCGCCGGCCGCATGGAGTCCGGCCGCCTCGCGGTGGAGCTCCTCACGGCGATGGACGACCGCTCCGCCTTCCAGATCGGCGAGAAGATCAACGACAACAACAACGAGCGCAAGAACATCGACCGGGAAATCACCCAGGAGGCCCTGGAGATGGTCCAGAACGGCACCGCCCTGGAGACGGAGAACGTGACCATCGTCTACAATCCCACCTGGAACAAGGGCGTCGTGGGCATCGTCGCCTCCCGCCTCGTGGAGGCCTATTACAAGCCCACGGTGGTCCTCACGAAGTCCAACGGCTTCATCACCGGCTCCGCCCGCAGCGTCGCCGGCTTCGACCTGTACGCCTCCATCGAAAGCTGCGCGGACCTGCTGGAGAACTTCGGCGGCCACGTCTACGCCGCCGGCCTGACGATGAAGGAAGAGCACCTGGAAGAGTTCTGCCGGCGGATGAACCGCTTCGTCTCCGGCAACATCACCAAGCAGGAGCTCACCCCGGTGGTGGACATCGACGCCCGCCTGGACTTTTCGCAGATCACTCCCAAGTTCTTCCGCATCCTCAAGCAGTTCCAGCCCTTCGGCCCCGGCAACTCCAACCCCGTGTTTCTCACGGAGGACGTCTACGACGCCGGCAACGGCCGGAAAGTGGGCGCCGGCGGCGTGCACCTGAAGCTGGACCTGATGCAGGAATCCCAGCCCTACCGCCAGATCCCGGCCATCGGCTTCAACATGGCCGACTTCTACGACCACATCAAGGCCGGCAACCCCATCGACGTGTGCTACTCCATCGTCGAGAACTTCTACCGCGGCTCCTCCACCTTGCAGCTGCGGCTCAAGGATATGCGGGAGCGGGACGAATTGATTTAACCCATCCTGAAATATGAAAAGGCTTGCTCTTTTGACGCTGCTGCTGACCCTGGGTTTCGGGGCCGGCGCGCAGAAGATCGTCCATCTGAACCGGTATGCGGAAGCCAATGCCGCGCTTCCCGCCGCCAGCGGCCCGCGCGTGGTCCTGTACGGTGATTCCATCACCGACGGCTGGGCCCGTCAGCGTCCGGAGTTCTTCGCGTCCACCGGCTTCGTCGGCCGCGGCATCAGCGGGGAGGAAACCGCCCAGATGCTCCTTCGCTTCCGGGCCGACGTGATCAATATCGGCGCGTCCACGATGGTTCTCCTCGCGGGCATCAACGACATCGCCCAGAACATGGGCGACCCGTATGTGGAGGATGTGACCTATGCCAATATCCTGTCGATGATCGACCTCTGCTGGCAGAACGGCATCCGCCCGGTCATCTGCTCGGTGCTTCCTTCCTACAACCTTCGCTGGCGGCCCGAGGTCACGGACACCTATGAGAAAGTGCTGAGCCTGAACGCCCGCCTCAAGGCTTACTGCGAGCGCCACGGCGTCACCTACATCGACTACGGCAGCGTCCTCGCCGGTCCCGACGGCAAGATCAAGACCGACTACTCCGGCGACACCGTCCACCCGAATGCGGCCGGTTACGAGCTGATGGAGAAGCTCCTGCTGGAAACGCTGAAATAATTCCTACTGCGCGATGAATAGATACGTGATCGTCCCCATCTGACGGGCGGGGGCGGTCGCGGAGGCGTTGAATTTCGACAGGCGGGCGGCCCGGGTGGCGAAGCTCCGCAGGCAGCCGTCCTTGGACGAGGCGCCGTCGTCGACCTTGGCGTCCACGACCGTGCCTTGGTTGTTAACGGTGATGATGACCGTCACTTCGCCCGCGCCGACGCAGCGGTAGGCGGGGATGGGAAGCCGGGAGGCCTTGCGGCCGTCGAGGGACCAGGAAAGCACGGAAGGACCGCTGTAGGTCTCCTGCTTGCGGGGTTTCGGATCGGACGGCGGCGTGACGGGATCCTGGACGTAATCGTCCGGATTGTCCTGCTGCCGGTGCTGGCCGTCCTTGAGGTCCTGCGCCAGGCGTTCGGCGTCGCGGTACAGCTGGTCCGCGTCGGTGTTGCGGTCGTCCTTGAGCTGGGAGCGGTTCACCGTCACGTTCCGCACGGGCTGCGTGCGGGCGGCGGCAAGGAGGTCTTCCAGCTGCGCGAGCGCCGTGCGCGAGAGCTCTTCCTGCTTCTCGATGCGCTCCTGTTCCTCCTGTTTGGTGAAGTCCAGCACGAAGGAGTTCTCCCGCTGGACGGAATACCCGATCTGGCAAAGCAGCAAAACGATAATCACCGCGAGATGAACGATCGCGGTGATATAAAGTCCTGCCTTCTGGTCGGGGGTCAGTTTCATTTGTGGCGGCGGCTCCGTTTCTCCAGCGCCTCCTCCACCGTCGTGGTGAGGACGTCGATCGCCACCTGGTTGTGGCCGCCCTGCGGGACGATGATGTCGGCGTAGCGCTTGGAAGGTTCGATGAACTGCAGGTGCATCGGCTTCACCGTGTCACAGTAGTGCTCGATGGCGGTGTCGATGGTACGGCCGCGCTCGGCCACGTCGCGGACGATGATCCGCAGGACGCGGTCGTCGTCGTCGGCATCCACGAAGATCTTGATGTTCAGCTGGTCCCGGAGTTCCTTGCAGGTGAAGATGAGGATGCCCTCCACGATGATCACCTCGGCCGGCTCCACGGTCACGGTTTCCGTGGTGGAGCGGGAGCAGGTGATGTAGGAGTACACCGGCTGCTGGATGGTCTTGCCCTGCTTGAGCTCCCGGATCTGCTGGCACATCAGTTTCCAGTCGATGGCGTCGGGATGGTCGAAGTTGATGTTCTTCCGTTCCTCCACGGGAACGTGGCTGGAATCCTTGTAGTAGGAATCCTGGGGGATGACGACCACCCGGCCCTGCAGCTGGCGGGTGATGGCCTTGACGACCGTGGTCTTGCCTGAGCCGGAACCTCCGGCGATACCGATGACGAGCATATCCTGTGGTTAGTTAGTAGGTTTCCGTTAAAACTCAGCGTTCTTAGGCGTGCGCGGGAACGGGATGACGTCGCGGATGTTGGCCATGCCGGTGACGAAGAGGAGCAGGCGCTCGAAGCCGAGGCCGAAGCCCGCGTGCGGCACGGTGCCGTAGCGGCGGGTGTCGATGTACCACTCGAGGTTCTTGCGGGACATGCCCAGTTCGTCGATGCGGGTCTCGAGCTTCTGCAGGTCCGCTTCGCGCTCGGAACCGCCGATGATCTCGCCGATCTTCGGGAAGAGCACGTCCATGCCGCGGACGGTCTTGCCGTCCTCGTTCTGCTTCATGTAGAAGGCCTTGATGTCCTTGGGGAAGTCGATCAGGATGACCGGCTTGCCGAAGTGCTGCTCCACGAGGTAGCGCTCGTGCTCGCTCTGGAAGTCGGTGCCCCAGTGGACCGGGTACTCGAACTGCTTGCCGTTCGCGACGGCCTTCTCGAGGATGTCCACGGCCTCCGTGTAGGTGACGCGCTGGAAGGCGATGCCCAGCACGCTGCGGAGCCGCTCCACCAGGCCGTCGTCATACTTGTCGTTGAGGAACTGCAGGTCGTCCATGCAGTGGTCCAGGGCGTACTGGACGAGATATTTCACGAACTCTTCGGCGAGTTCCATGTCGTCATTGATGTCGTAGAAGGCCATTTCCGGCTCGATCATCCAGAACTCCGCGAGGTGGCGCGGGGTGTTGGAGTTCTCCGCCCGGAAGGTGGGGCCGAAGGTGTAGATCTCGCCCACGGCGGTGGCGCCGAGCTCGCCCTCGAGCTGGCCGCTCACGGTGAGGCTCGTCTTCTTGCCGAAGAAGTCCTTGGAGAAATCGACATTGCCCTTCTTGTCCAGCGGGATGTTCTTGAGGTCCATCGTGGTGACCTGGAACATGTCGCCGGCGCCCTCCGCGTCGGATTCGGTGATGAGCGGGGTGTGCAGGTAGACGAAGCCCTTGTCGTTGAAGAACTTGTGGATGGCGAAGGCCATGGCGTGACGGATGCGGAGGACGGCGCCGAAGGTGTTCGTCCTGAGGCGCATGTGCGCGACGCTGCGGAGGTACTCCAGCGAGGTGTCCTTCTTCTGGAGCGGGAAGCGCATCGGGTCGCATTCGCCGATGACCTCGATTTCCTTGGCCTGGATTTCCACGGCCTGGCCGCTGCCGATGGAGGCGACGAGCTCGCCCTTCACGGCGAGGGAGGCGCCGGTGGTGATGCGCTTGAAGAGCTCTTCATCAAAGAGTTCCGCATTCGCGACTACCTGGATGTTATTGATGGTGGAACCGTCGTTGAGGGCGATGAATTTGACCTGTCTGTTGCCTCTTTTCGTCCTGACCCAACCTTTGGCCAGCACTTCCGCGCCCGGCTGCATCCCGAGCAGTTCCTTGATCTTGCTTCTTTTCATAATAGGATTCCTGTAAATCATGCAAATATACGGAAAAAAACCCTATTTGCCTACTGCGCAGGGGAAGATAACAAAAAAGCAGCCCCGGAAGGCTGCTTTCTTGCAATATTCTCGTGCGGATTATTTGTCTCCGCCGGGTTTTCTCGAAGCGTACATGATCTTCAGCGCGGAGCAGCGGCGCAGCTCCTGCTTGACATCCGACACGATACCCATTCTGACGTCCTCGTCAACGCGGAGGTTGACGGTCATCATGGAACGGTCGGCCTCGGACATGGCGTCACGCTCGGAAGCGATGAAGTCGCGGATGTCGTCGATCGTCTTGAAAGAATCGTTCAGCTGGATACGGGCGTCGGTACCGTACATGGCCTGATACTGGCGGGTAGGCGAGCCGATGTTGATGTTGGCGGACAGGTCCTTGCGCTCGAGCTTCGCGGCTTCGGAAGCCACGGGCAGCTTGACGATGACCTTGTTCTCCGTCTCACGCATCTGGGTCGTCACCATGAAGAAGAACAGGAGCATGAACACGATATCGGAGAGGGAACCCGAGGAAATGCCGGGAACGCTCTTGTTGTTTCTTGAACCTCCGAATTTAGACATAATTCAATCCTCCATTATTTCTTACCAGTGTCTTTCGGCTCGGCCTCGGAGATGTTCTGAGGCACGGCTTTCTTGACGACGTCTTGCTGAGCTTCCGAAAGACGGGCGAATTTCATTCCATACTCGCGCATGGAGAATTCGTCACGGAGTTCGTTCACGGCCTTCACGAGCTCATTCTGCACTGCGAGATAGGCCTGGTAGCTGGTACCACGGTCGTTCTGCAGGGAGATGACGCCCTTGGAGACCATGTAGGTCTTGCCCTCGATCTCCTTCTCCTCCTTTTCGGGGAGGTTCGGGTCGTTGTTCGGGTTCGCAAGGAACTCCTTCATCTTGTCTTTCAAGTAGGCGATATCCATGGCTTCGTTACCGGCAAAGAGCTTATCTGCAGAATTGATACGCACGATAACGATGTTACGGCGGTTCACCTTCTGGTCCTGGGCCTGCTTGGAATCAGGGATAGGAGGCAGACGGCGCTGCAGACCTGACTGATCACCCATCGTGGTGGTCATCAGGAAGTAGCACAACAGCAGGAACGCGATGTCCGCAGTCGAGCTAGAGTTGATTTCCGGTGTTTTCTTTGCCATGATTTACGCTTTTTTAGTGCGGATAGCGGAAATGACCTCGCCGACGATGATGGCGGCGACAGCGCCGACACCAAGGAACAGGGTGAGGTTCAGGACGGTATCAGTGAGCTTGAGTTCGGATGCGGTAGGCGGAGTCGCGCCGGTGAAGCCGATGGCCGGAGCGCCGGAAGCCAGCAAGTAGGCGACCAGGCACAGGACCGCGGCGGCACCAAGGCCGATACCGATACGCACAAGGCTCTTGGGGTCAGTCGTGGCGGAGATGTACAGGCCCACGCAGAGGACCGCAACGAGGGCGATGCCCAGCATGATGTAGGCCCAGACGAGGAGCGTGTTCACAGCTCCGTCCTCACCGCTGCCATTGAACCGGGTGAATGCCCAGACAGCGAGGCCGACGCTGATGATCAGGAGCGCCCAGCTAACCCATTTGAAAATTTTTGCGTATAACGGATTTTCCATTTTTACTTGGATTATCTGGTTCGTTATGAATTACTTGTTGTACTTGACCATCGTGTCGACGAAGCGGATGGAGGCGTCCTCCATATCGATGGTGAGGGTGTCGATCTTGGACAGGATGTAGTTGTAGAAGAGCTGGAGGATGACCGCGACGATAAGACCGCCGACGGTGGTGATCAGAGCGACCTTCATACCACCCGCAACAACGTTCGGGGAGATGTCACCGGCAGCCTGGATGGCGTCGAAGGCCTGGATCATACCGATAACGGTACCAAGGAATCCGAGGGACGGGGCGATGGCGATGAACAGGGAGATCCAGCCGAGGCCCTTCTCCATGAGGCTCATCTGCACGGAACCGTAGGAGACGATGGTCTTTTCGACGACATCGACGCCCTGGTCGGCACGGAGGAGACCCTGGTAGAAGATGGAAGCGACCGGGCCGCGGGTGTTGCGGCAGACCTCCTTGGCCTTCTCGACGCCACCTTCCTTGAGCGCAGCCTCAACCTTGTCGAGGAGCTTGGTGGTGTTCGTCTTGGAGAAGGAGAGATACAGGATTCTCTCGATGGCGAGGGCGAGACCGAGGATGAGGCAGATGAGCACGAGGCTCATGAAGCCGGCGCCACCTTCGATGAACTTGGTCTTGAGGGCCTGGTGGAGGGGAACTTCCTCACCGGAACCGGCGAAAAGGTCGGTGACCGGCTCGTCAGCGGCGACCTGCTCGGTAGCAGCAGGGGCGGCCTCGTCCTGGGCGGAAGCGATGTTCGCAGTGAAGGTCATGAGACCGGCAACTGCCAAAAACATGAAAAACTTTTTCATAATCGTTTTTGTGTTGTTAGTTATAAATTGAATTGAGTTAGTTAATAAATTCTCAGTGTCAGGTGCTATACTTCAAAAGTCCGTGCAATTTAGCAAAAAATATTCAAATGACAAGGATTTATTTGCTTATTTCGCCAAACAGGTCCTCTCCGAAGCGGTTCTTGACCCACTCCGGATCCTCGCTCTGGCCCTGCAAGACGAACAGTTTTCCGAGGGCGGCCTCGGTGGTGATGTCGTATCCCGACACCACGCCGGCAATCTTCAGAGTCTTGCCCGTGGCGTACAGGTCCATGTTGACAGTACCTGATTTACATTGGGTTACGTTCACGACCACCTTGGACTGGCTGGCCGTGCGGACGAGCGACAGGAACCAGGGACGGGTGATGGCGTTGCCCGATCCGTAGGTCTCCAGGATGACCGCGCGGATCTCCGGCGCGAGCAGGAACACGGTCACGACCTCGGGCGTGATGCCCGGATGGATCTTGAGGATGGACACGCGGGTGTCCAGCCGGTCGTGGACCTTCAGGGGCTGCGACCAGTCCGCCGGGTAGCGGATGATACGGGTATTGTACCGGATCCGGATGCCGGCCTCGGCGAGGGGCGGGCAGTCCGGGGAGGCGAAGGCGTCGAAGGCTTCGGCGCTGAGCTTGGTGGCCCGGTTGCCCCGGATGAGGATGGAGTCGAAGTAGATGGACACCTCCGGCACCATCGGGTGCCCCTCCTCGTCCATCGCGGCGGCGATTTCCACAGCCGAAATCAGGTTTTCCTTTCCGTCCGTGCGGGGTACGCCGATGGGCAGCTGGCTTCCAGTGAAGATGACGGGTTTCCGGAGTCCCTCCAGCATAAAACTCAGGGCCGAGGCCGAATAGGCCATCGTGTCGGTCCCGTGCAGGATGACGAAGCCGTCGTAGTCGTCGTACCGGTCCCGGATCAGGTGCGCGAGCCGCACCCAGAGGGACGGTTCCACGTCAGAGGAGTCGATGAGCGGGTCGAAGGTGTAGGAGTCGATCCGGACGGCGAACTTGCGCAGCTCGGGGACCTCCTCGGCGATCTGGCTGAAGTCGAAGGGTTTCAGGGCCTGGTCCACCGGGTCCTGCTTCATGCCGATGGTGCCGCCGGTGTAGATGATGAGGATGGAGGATGCTTTCATATCCTGTACAGGGTTTCAGCGTTGTGGGTGGTGGCCGCTTCCACCTCCTCGAAGGAAAGGCCCTTGAGTTCGGCGACCTTGGCGGCGACCAGGGGAAGGAAGGCGCTCTCGTTGCGCTGCCCGCGGTGCGGGACGGGCGCGAGATAGGGCGCGTCGGTTTCCAGGACGATGTGCTCGAGCGGAATGCGCTTCACCGTCTCCGCGAGCGAGGCTTTCTTGAAGGTGACGACCCCGCCGATGCCCACGGAGAAATTGCCGCAGCGGCGGGCGCGCTCATAGACCTCGAAACTGCCCGAGAAGCAGTGCAGGATGCCCCGCAGGTGCAGGTGCCGGCAGTCTTCGAGGATGGTGAAAAGGTCGCCCCAGGCGTCCCGGAGGTGGATATTGACCGGAAGGTCCCACTGCGAGGCGAGTTCCAGCTGGACGCGGAGAGCCTCCTTCTGGAGGGCGCGGTCCTCGTCGCCTTCGTGGTAGTCGAGGCCGATCTCGCCCACGGCGACGACGCCCCGTTCCCGGTAGGGGAGCATCTTGTCGATCTCCTCCTTCCAGTCCGGGCCCACCGAGCAGGGATACAGGCCTACCATCGGGTACAGCACGCCGGGATACCGGTCGTTGACCGCCCAGAGGGCGTCCCGCTCGCGGCTGTCCACGTCGGCCTGGACCATCTTGCCCACCCCGGCGGCCAGGGCGCGCGCCACGGCGGCGTCGGCGTCCGGCAGGAGCCATTCGTCGTAGAAATGGGTATGGGAGTCGATGAGCAAAATGGCGTTATTTGCGGTTCAACCCACAAATTTACACAATTTTCGCGGGAATGGTACACCGGCGGAGCAGGTCCGTCTCCAAAAAACCGTCCGTCTCCAGGATGGCGGCGCGCTCCTGGACCTCGGGCCAGGACCAGCCGGTCTCCCGGACGATCTCGTCCAGGGAGATGCCCGGATGCCCCTTGACCACGAGTGCCAGCCGGATCAGCGGGCTGTCCGTCCCGTATTTCCGCCCCAGGAGGGCCTCCAGGCCCGCTTTCCGCCGCCGGGCCGTCTTCCCGAGCCCGAGCCGCTCCACCAGGTCCTCCGGGTCCGTGACGATGTCCGCCATCCGCTGGCGGATGAGGGAGTTGCAGCCGGCGGAGCGGACGTCGTCGGCCCGGCCGGGAAGGGCGTACACGTCCCGGTTGTAGTCGCAGGCGTACTTCGCGGTGATGAGGCTGCCGCCCTTGGTCTTGGACTCGATGACGACCGTCGCCCGCGACAGGCCGGCGATGATCCGGTTGCGCCGGATGAAGTTCAGCGCGACGGGGGCGCTCCCGGTGGGATAGTCCGTCACCACGGCGCAGCCGGGCGTCCGGACCATCTCCCCGGCCAGCTCCGTGTGCTGCCAGGGATACACCTTCTCGATGCCCGTCGCCATCACGCCGACGGTCGTGAGTCCGCATTCCAGGGCCGTCCGGTGGGCGATTCCGTCGGCCCCGAAGGCGAGCCCGCTGACGATGCACGGCGGCACGGACGCCTCGCCCATGGCGAGCACCAGCCGCCGGCACCAGTCCCGCCCGTACGGGCTGAGGTCGCGGGTGCCCACCACGGCGATGCAGGGGCGCATCTCGAAGACGGCGGCCGGGGGAGAGGATGCGTTGAAATACAGGGCGAGCGGTGGATCCTCGCATTCGGCGAGGAGGGTGGGGTAGTCCTCCTCGCCATAGGCGATCATGCGGAAGCCCCCGGACCGGATGCGGTCCAGCTCCCCGGCCGCCCATTCCAGGAGCCGGCCGTCCAGCTGGTCCCCGAATTCCCGGTACGGCCCCAGGGCCTCCCGGAGGGCAGAGCCCTCGAGGTCGAAGACGGGGGCCGCCGCCCCGAAGCGCTGCAGCAGGGCGTGCCCGGCGGCGGGCACGTAGCCCAGCGCCTTGTTGAGGGCGCAGAGGGCGGTTCTTTCGTCTGTGCGTGACATGGCGTTTTTTCCGCCAAGGTAGGAAAACGCATAAAAAAACAACACCCGTTGTGGATAACAGGTGTTGTTTCAATATGTATTTTATGTGTTTCTTACGCTACAGGATGAGGAGCGCGTCGCCGTAAGGGCCGAACCGGTACCCTTCCTCGAGGGCCACCTTGTACGCGTTCATCACGTTGTCGTAACCGCCGAAGGCCGCGACGCACATCAGCATCGTGGACTGCGGGAGGTGGAAGTTGGAGACGGCCGCGTCCGGGACGGAATACTGGTACGGCGGGAAGATGAACTTGTTGGTCCAGCCGTCGAACACGTTCACTTCGTGCGTGGTGGTGACGTAGGTCTCCAGGCCGCGCATCACGGTCACGCCCACGGCGACGACCTTCTTGCCGGTGCGCTTGGCCTTGTTGATGGCCGCGGCGGCCTCCTCGCCGATGATCAGGCGCTCGGAGTCCATCCGGTGCTTGGAGAGGTCCTCCACATCCACGCGGCGGAAGTGGCCGATGCCCATATGGACGGTGATGAAGGTCTTCTCGATGTCCTTGAGGATCATGCGGTTGAAGAGCTCGCGGCTGAAGTGCAGGCCGGCCGCCGGGGCGGAGACGGCGCCTTCGTGCGCGGCGAAGATGGTCTGGAAGTTTTCCGCGTCCTCCGGGGTGACCTTGGGCTTCACCCACTGGGGAACCGGCGTCTCGCCGAGGGCGAACAGGGCTTCCTTGAAGTCCTCGTACGGGCCGTCGTACAGGAAACGCAGGGTGCGGCCGCGGGAGGTGGTGTTGTCGATGACCTCGGCCACGAGGGACTCGTCGTCGCCGAAATACAGCTTGTTGCCGATGCGGATCTTGCGGGCCGGGTCCACGATCACGTCCCACAGGCGCTGTTCGCGGTTGAGCTCGCGGAGCAGGAAGACGATGATGTCGGCCCCCGTCTTCTCCTTCTTGCCGTACAGGCGCGCGGGAAAGACTTTGGTGTCGTTGAGGACGAAGGTGTCGCCCTTGCCGAAATAGTCCACGATGTCCTTGAATATCCGGTGCTCGATTTCTCCGGTGTCCTTGTGGAGGACCATCATGCGGGCCTCGTCCCGCCAGCGGACCGGCTCCTGGGCGATGCGGTCCTGCGGCAGCTCAAATGCGAATTGCGATAGTTTCATGGTTGAAGTACTTGTCTTATGCGATACTCCTATAATACGTCTCCCGACGGAAAAAAGTTTCACTTTGTCAGATCCGCGCCTCGCGGAACACCTCCACGATGGACGGATAGGTGTTCTTCAGGAAGGGCGGGAGGCTCGATTTCGCCACCCAGGCGGCCTTGGTGATGTCTTCTTCGCGCTGGGGGGTGAGGTTGGTGGGATCCGTGTAGAGCATATCGTACCACCAAGTATGCTTGAGGTGCCACAGGTTGTCGCGGAAGTAGCAGTGGTCGGTGATGCAGATGAGGCGCCGCAGCTGGAGCTGGTCCACGCCGGTTTCCTCCTGGACCTCGCGGAGGGCGGTCACCTCGATGTCCTCGCCGGCCTCCTGGTGGCCCTTGGGCAGGTCCCAGAGGCCGCTGCGGGAGATCAGGAGGTAGTCGCCGCGGCGGTTGGACACCAGGCCGCCGGCCGCATTGACCTCCTTGAATTCGGCGCAGAGGCGGCGGTAGGTCTTCTGGGCGTCGTCCGAGGGGATGTAGATGCGCTGGAGGGAATCCTGGACCTCGAACATCCGCACGAGGGCGTGGATGTCCAGCTTGTCCCCGAGGTGGAATTCGACCGAATTCGGATCCGAAAGCGCCTCGTCGTCCGGGGCGCAGATGACGATGCTTCTTTTCCCGAAATATATCTTGTGCATAATATTTGCTATATTTGCGTGCTGCAAAGATAGTTTATTATGACCGAAATTGAAAGCAAGCACGGGATCGTTTCCCGCCAGCCATACGAGCTGTACATGTCGTTCGTGGACATGCGCAACTTCCTGCAGATGCTCCCCGAGGACAAGAAGAAGGACGTCCAGGCCGATTACGACACCATCACCGCGACGGTGCAGGGCTTCAACATCGGCGTGAAGGTCCATGAGCGCGTGCCCTATTCCCGCATCGAGCTGGTGGACTACGGCGCCCCCTTCGCCTTCCACATCGAACTGCACTTCGACCCGGCGCCCGCCAACCCTTACCAGACCGAGTTCTGGGTGAAGCTGGAGGCGGACCTGAACCTGATGATGAAGATGATGCTGGGCGGCAAGATCAAGGCCGGCCTGGACAAGGTCGTGGACGGCCTCGTGGACGCGTCCAACGGCAAGATGCCCGAGGGCTTCGACCCTTCCCAGTTCAAGTTCTGATGCTTCCCGAGGCGTTCATCCGGAATCTTTCGGAGGAGCTCGGCCCCGACCGGGCGCGGACGGTGCTGGACGCGCTGTCCGGCGAGCCTTCCGTCTCCGTCCGCCTGAACCCGGCCAAATTGACAGCCTGCCCTTTCCCGGACGCGGAGCGCGTTCCGTGGAGCCCGTACGGCTACCTCCTGAAGGAACGCCCCATCTTTACGCTGGACCCGCTTTTCCATGCCGGGTGCTATTACGTGCAGGATTCGTCGGCGATGTTCGTCGGCGAACTGTTCCGCCGGGCGCTGGACGGCTTCGGCCCGGGCGTGACCGTCCTGGACCTCTGCGCCGCCCCCGGCGGCAAGACCACCGACCTCGCCGCTTCGCTCCGCGAGCGCTTCGGCGACCGCTTTTCCCTCCTGGCCAACGAAGTGATGCGGAACCGCTTCGGCATCCTGCGCTCGAACGTCCGCACCTGGGGCGACCCCCGCGTGGGCGTCGTCTCGCGCGACCCGTCGGCCTTTTCCGGGAAACCCGTCTTCGACCTTATCGTCACGGACGTCCCTTGCTCCGGCGAGGGGATGTTCCGCAAGGACGAGAAGGCCGTGGAGGACTGGTCGCCCGAGACGGTGGACTTCTGCGCGGCCCGCTCCCGCCGCATCCTTTCGGACGTTTGGTCGGCCCTGAAGCCGGGCGGCGTCCTCATTTATTCTACCTGCACCTTCAATCGGCAGGAGAACGACGGCACCGTGGCCTGGATCGCGTCCGAGCTCGGGGCCGACATCGTGGACTGCGGGGACTTCCCGCCCGTCGCGCGGACGGAGCGCGGCTACGCCCTGCTGCCGGGATTCGTTCCCGGCGAGGGCCAGTACGCCGCCGTCCTCCGCAAGCGCGGAGAGCCGGACAGCGTCCGGACGGCCGATGTCTTCTCCCTCTTCAAGGCCGACCTGCCCGTCCCGCCGCCGGACCCGTACCCTTGCTTCGACCTGGACCGGGAAACCGCGCTGCAGTACCTCCACGGCGATGCCATCCGCATCCCGGACGCCCCCCTGGGGCTTTTGACATTGACCTACCAAGGCCATCCGCTCGGCCCCGGGAAGAACCTCGGCAGCCGGTGCAACAACCTCTATCCCAAAGACCGCAGAATCAGAATGGATATCCGATGAAAAGAATCCTCACCTTCCTCCTGGCGCTTGCGCTGCCCCTGACCCTCCTCGCCCAGACCCCGCAGGAGGACTATGTCCGTCGATACAACAACCTCGTCAGCCGCGTCGGCCCCGCCGGCGTGGGCGTGGAAACCCTGCTGGACCGCTGGGCCGAAGAGTATCCGGACGACACCCAGCAGCTGCTGGCCCGCTTCTCCCTCTGGTTCACCAAGGCGCAGACCACGAAGGTCATCCAGCTGCCCCAGGACCGCTACCTGGGCCGCGAACCCCTGCTGAACATGAAGGATTCCCTGGGCCGGAAGAACAATTTCTTCGAGGATACGGAGTATGACGACGAACTGTTCGGGCAGGCGCTGGAAGCCCTGGACAAGGCCGTCGCGCTGGAACCGGAGAAACTGGACTTCCGCCTGCTCCGCATCGACGCCCTCACCGCCTACGAGAAAGGCAGCCCGGACATGGCCCTTTCCGCCCTCAAGGCCCTCGTGGACGAGAACTACAAGCGGCATCCCGCCTGGACGCACGAGTCCCTGGAGAAGGTCGACAACGAAGTGTTCAACGCCCTTATCCAGGACTACTGCTTCACTTTCTTCCGCCTGGGGACCGATTCCTCGGCCGAAGCCTTCAAGAACCTTTCGGAGCACATGCTCACGTACAGCAAGGACGACCCGCTCTTCCTGGACAACCTCGGTTCCTACTGGCTGGTGTCCAAGAAAGACTACAAGAAGGCCCAGAAATACTATGACCAGGTGCTCAAGAAGCATCCGGACGACATCACCGCCATCCGCAACGGCATCCTCCTCGCCCGCCAGAAGAAGGACGTGAAACTGGAGAAGAAATACCTGGCGATGATGGCCCAGCACGGCGCCACCGAGACGGACAAGGCCTCCGCCTCCGCGCGTCTCCAGGCGCTGAACCAGAAAAAATAGCTATTTCCTGTGTTCGTGCTGGTAGAGCTCCCAGCTGTTGAACAGGTTCTGCCAGATGGCATAGAGACCCCCGGCGACGGAAGTCACGGGGGTTAAATAGTTGTATCCCAGCCAGATGAGGAAGCCGGTGTTCTTCTGGCCGAGGCCCTGGCCGGCGGTGATGGAGTTCACGCGGCCCTTCCCGATGCGGCGTCCGAGGAAGAACTGCAGGGCGCAGGTGGCCACCGACACGGCGACGATGCCGGCGAGGGCCCAGCCGCCCGGATAGTTCATGAAGAGCGCGTGGGTGGCGAGCACCATCGCGAGCGTGAGTCCGATGAACCAGATGTAGAAGGAATTCGGCGCGAAGCGCATCAGCCGGCGCTGCAGCTTGTGCGTCGTGTAGCGGATGAGCCAGGCCAGGAGGCCCGGGAGGACCAGCACCGGGAACACCTTCATGGCGATCTGGAAGACATAGGTCCAGAACCCCAGGTCGGAGGCGGGCCGGATCATCGGGATGACCATCGGGATGAGGAAGGTGGCGGCGAGGTTCGTCAGGCACAGGTAGCTCACGGTGGCGGCGAGGTCGCCGTCCAGTTTCCGGGTGATGACCCCGGCCGCGGCGGCGCAGGGGCAGATGAGGCAGATCATCGCGCATTCCAGCAGCATGCGGCCCGCGCCTTCCGGCAGGATCGCCGACAGGCCCGCGAACAGGAAGAAGCCGAGCACCTGGACGAGCAGGGCGCCCAGATGCCAGCGGCGCAGCCGGACATCGTGGGGAGAGATCTGCACGAACTGGAAGAACAGCAGCACGGCGATCACCAGCCGCTGACCTTCGGACGCCACCTTGTGCAGGACGGCTCCGTACGGCTTCAGCAGGGGCGTGAAATGATAGAACAGATACAGGCTGATGCCCGTCGTAATGGCGAGGGGGAGCATCCAGTCTTTGAAGAACTGAATGGCCTTATTCATGCAGCAGGGGGTTAAAGACCTTGTCCACGACCGGGTCCGTGAGCTTCATGCACAGGCCGGTGAGGGCGGCCAGGATGAGCGTTCCCTCGCGGATGACAATCTCTTCGCCGTGGCCGAAGGGGGAGCCGAAGCAGATCCAGGCGAAACCGGCGGAGAGGGCCACCAGGAGGATGTCCTCGCCGATCTTGGCGTTGCTGAACTTGATGCCCGTCACCTCGGAGAAGGTGTCCACGACCTGGTCGCCGGCGAGGATCCAGGTCTTTCCGATGACCTCGAGCCTGATGCCCACGGCGGTGAGGAGGACGGCCACGAGGATGAGGACGATCTTCATCAGGTAGGAGGTGATTTCCACGCCGTGGAGGACCCAGATGCAGGCGTCGCACAGGTAGCCGAACACGAAGGCGGCGGCCAGCTGGACGAGGTAGTGGACGTCCAGCACCTTGCGGCGCATCGCCATCTGCGCGGCGATGAACAGCAGGTGCATCATCCAGGTGAAGGTGCCGAAGGAGATGGCGGTCCATTTCAGGTTGAGGACCGCGGGCGGGCAGGACGGGGGCGCGGTGCCCAGGTTGGATTTCAGGGAAAGCGCGACGCCGAAAGCGATCAGGACGAGGCCCAAAGTGCCGACCAGCCAGCGCGCGGCGATATGTTTCTTGGCCATAAAAATCTTTTCAAAAGGAATACAAAGATGCATAATAATGTGTAAATTTGCAAACTTGCGCCTTTTGGAACGTATATATATCAAGATATGAAAAAGTTACCGATTCTTATGATGATGCTTTGCGCCCTCGCGGCCTGCAACCAGCGTGGAAAGGGAGCCCTGGACCTCACGGACCTGGATCCTTCCACCTCTCCGAAAGTGGATTTCTACCAGTACGCCACCGGCGGCTGGCAGGTCAAGAATCCCCTCAAGCCCGAATTCTCCCGCTTCGGCTCCTTCGACGCCATCGCAGAAACCACCCGGAAGAACCTGAACGAACTGTTCGAGTCCATGGCCACGCTCCAGACCGAGCCCGGCACCGTGGACCAGAAGATCGCGGACCTGTACAAGATGGCCCTCGACTCCACCACCCGCAACGCCCTGGGCGCGCAGCCCATCCAGCCTTACATCGCCGAGATCCAGGCGGTCGCCTCGAAGGACGCCCTCGCCGACCTGCTCGGCAAGATGAACCTCTACGGGGAAGGCGGCTTCTTCGGCGCCGGCGTGGAGGCTGACCTCACCAATAGCGATATGCAGATCCTCTACCTGGGCCAGGGCGGCCTGGGCATGGGCGACCGCGACTACTACCTCCTCGAGACCAACGCCGCCCTCAAGGCCGGCTACCGGGCTTTCCTGGAGAAGGCCCTGACGCTCGCCGGCGTGGAGAACGCCGCGCAGCTCGCCGCCAAGGACCTGCAGGTCGAGGATGCGATGGCCCAGGTGTCCTGGACCCGCGAACAGAACCGCGACATGGCGGCCATCTACAACCCGATGTCCTCCGCCGAGATCGACGCCGCCTGGCCCGAGCTCCGCTTCGGCCGCGTCTGCGCCGCCGCGAACATCCCCGCCCAGGACAAGGTCATCGTCCAGCAGCCCTCCTACTTCGACGGCCTGAACAAGCTCTTCAAGGAGTGCGACCTCGAGACCCTCAAGGCCTACCTGCTCTGCCAGTTCGTCTCCGGCCAGTGCGGCGCCCTGTCCGACGACTTCTACACCGCCTCCTGGGAGTTCTTCTCCCACCAAATGGCCGGCACGCAGGAGCAGCAGCCCCGCTGGAAGCGCGCGATGAGCGTGCCGAACAGCCTCCTCGGCGAGGCCGTCGGCCAGATGTATGTCGAGCGCTACTTCCCGGAGTCTTCCAAGAAGCAGATGGTCGAGCTCGTGGAGAACCTCCGCACCGCCCTGGGCCAGCACATCGACGCCCTGGAGTGGATGAGCGACGAGACCAAGGCCAAGGCCCGCGAGAAGCTCGCCGCCTTCACCGTGAAGATCGGCTATCCCGACAAGTGGAAGGACTACAGCACCCTCACCATCGACCCGGCGAACACCTACTATGAGAACCTCCGCAACGCCAGCGCCTGGTACGTGCAGGACAACCTCTCCAAGCTGGGCAAGCCCACGGACAGGACCGAATGGGGCATGACGCCGCAGACGGTGAACGCCTACTACAACCCCACCACCAACGAGATCTGCTTCCCGGCCGGCATCCTGCAGAAGCCGTTCTTCGATCCGGAGGCCGACGAGGCGGTGAACTACGGCGGCATCGGCGTGGTGATCGGCCACGAGATGTCCCACGGTTTCGACGACCAGGGTTCCATGTTCGACGCGAAGGGCAACATGGAGAACTGGTGGACCGCGGAGGACAAGGCCAAGTTCGACGCCCTCGGCGACAAGCTCGCCGCGCAGTTCGACGTGGTGGAGGTCCTCCCGGGCGTCCACGCCAACGGCCGTTACACCCTCGGCGAGAACATCGGCGACCACGGCGGTCTTTCCATCGCCTACTCCGCCCTGGAGAACGCCCTGAAGGGCAAGATGGACAAGCCTGTCATCGACGGGTTCACGCCCCAGCAGCGCTTCTACCTCTCCTACGGCAACATCTGGGCGCAGAACATCACCGACCAGGAGAAGGCCCGTCTGACGAACCTCGACCCGCACTCGCTGGCCGTGAACCGCGTGAACGTGTCCGTGCGCAACTTCCAGACCTTCTTCGACGCCTTCGACATCCACGAGGGCGACCCGATGTTCCGTCCGGAAGAGGAGCGTGTCCACATCTGGTAAATGAGTCCCGACCGCTTCATAGCGCGGAAACTCAAGTTTCAGGGGAAACTCGCGGCGGCTTCCATCGCCGTGAGTTTCCTCGTCATTATCGTCGCCGTCGCCGTCTCGTCCGGATTCAGGCAGTCCGTACGGGACGGGGTCGCGCGGCTGACCGGCGACATCCGGATCGCGCCGTCGTCCGCCGTCGCCGCGGAGGGGGACCCGGTCCCCGTCCACCTGCCGTCGGAGGAGGCCATCCTGGGCATTCCCGGCGTGCAGTCGATCCGGCCGGTCGCCGTCCGCGCGGGCATCGTCCGCAGCGGCGATATCATCCACGGCGTGCTGGTGAAGGGCGTTCCCGACCGTCCCGACTCCAGCCTGTGCGTGTCCATCCCCACCCGCCTCGCGGCCATCACGGGCCTCAAGGAAGGGGATGACATGACCACCTATTTCGTCGGGGAAAAGGTCCGCGTGCGCAAGTTCCACGTGACCGCCGTCCACCGCGACATGCTGGAGATGGACGACAACCTGGTCGTCTACGCGAACCTCGCGGACATCCAGCGCCTGAACGGCTGGACCGGGGACCAGGCTTCCGCCTTGGAAGTGTCCGTGGACCCGGCCCACCGCGCCAACGTGTGGGTCAACGACCTCACCGACGAGATCGGGATGCGCCTGCTGCTGAGCGGCGCGGAAGGGGAGGACAACCTGGTGGCCACCTCCTCCGTCCGCACCTACGGCCAGATCTTCGACTGGCTGGACCTGCTGGATTTCAACGTGCTGGTGATCCTCATCCTGATGATCGTCGTGGCGGGCGTGAACATGATCTCGGGCCTGCTGATCGTCCTGTTCCGGAACATCGCGACCATCGGCACGCTCAAGACCCTGGGCATGGGCGACCGCGCCATCGGCAAGGTGTTCCTGCGCGTGGCGGCGGGCGTCGTCCTGAAAGGGATGCTCATCGGGAATGCCGTCGGCCTGCTTTTCTGCTTCTTCCAGCAGGCGACCCATCTGCTGAAACTGGATCCGACCAACTATTTCGTCTCCTATGTCCCGGTCCACGTGGACATCCCCTGGATCCTGGCCGCCGACTTCGTGGCCTTCGTGGCAATCATGCTGCTCCTGCTCATCCCGACGCTCTTCATCGCGCGGGTGGACCCGGCCCAGACCGTCAAGGCCGAATAGGGCTTGTCATTTCGAGCGAAGCTGAGAAATCTCTATCGGGGATAAACTTCCGAATACTCTTCGTACGTGTCGAGCACCTCGCGCACGTAGGCGATCGTCTGCTTGCCGTGGAAGCCGGGGACTTCCGGGATGACGGAGACGATGTGGTCCCAGCGGGTGGGGTCCACGCCCAGCTCCTCGGCCGTCCGGATGCACTTGAGGAGGTTCCCCTCGCCGCAGTTGTAGGCGGCCAGGGCGAATTTCAGGCATTCCACCGAATCGGCCCCGTGCTCCGCGAACATCCCGGACAGGTAGGTCAGGTATTTCGTGCCGATGGACACGTTCACCGCCGGGTCCAGCAGGGTGTCCACGCTGTAGCGCTCGTTGCGGATCTGCATCAGGCCCACGGCGCCGCGGTCGGAGCAGGACTCGTTGATGAACTTGGATTCGTGGTAGATGATCGCGCTGAGGAGGCGCCAGTCCCAGCCGTTCTCGTCCGCATTCTTCTTGACGATGTCGTCATAGGGGCTGATGGAGGTGAGGCTCGTGCCTACGCGGCGCCGGTAGTTCCGGTCCATCTTCCGGATGCCGCCGTTCCCGTTCATCACCCCGATCCAGGCGTTGAGCCGTCGGGTTTCGGCGTGCCGGTCGTCCCGGAGGACCCAGACGGTGCTGTCGCGGAAGGGGATCGTGCTGATGAACCCGTCGGCGTGGAGACTGTCCGCCCGGTACATCACCAGCAGGTCCACCGCCCCCTCCAGGAGGGAGTCCAGGTAGTCGGCGGTGTCGGCCGGGGTGATGAACTCGAGCCGCAGCCCGTGGTCGTCGGCGAACTCCCGGAGGATGATCTTGTTCATCCCGACCGTCAGTCCGCGGACGGGCTCGCCTTTCAGGTCGATGACGCACCGGAGCGTCTGCGGGGGGTATTCCAGGGCCAGCTGCCGCGTGGTCAGGGGCATCGAAAGCGCCACAGCGGCCAGGAGCGCGGTGACCAGCAGGTATTTCCAGAAGGGGTGGCGCATGGAATCGTCAGTTTCTGCCGCCCATCATGCCGCCCATCATGCCGCCGAGGCCGCCGCCACGGCCGCCTCCGCCGCCTCCACCGCCGCCGCTCATGCCGGCGCCGGCCCGTTCGGACATCTTCCGCTGGGTGCCGAGTGTCGGGTAGAACGGCCATGTGATGCCGAACTTGAAGATCCGCGGCGGATGGATATAGTGATGGGCGCTGAAATAGTCGTGTTTCTTGGTGGGCCAGCCTTCGCCCACGTTCTCCATCTTCAGGAAGATGCAGGCCTGTTTCCACTGCAGGTTCATGAAGGCGTCGAAGTACGGCGTATCCCCGTACTGCTCCTCCCGCTGGTTATAGAACGTGCCGGAGACCGGGTTGAAGCCCGGGGCGTACCACTTCGTGTTGTAGCGGGCGTCCACGCCGATCTGCATCTTGAGCACGTCCTCGCTGACGATCGGGAACTGGAGGTACCAGCGGAGGTTCACGGCCAGCTTCGGCAGCGGGAGCACCTTCTCGTCGGAGGAAAGCTGGAAGAGGGCGGTATTCTCGAGCCGGAGGACGCCCAGGTGGAAATCTTTCCGCAGGGCGGCCGTCAGGACGCTCATCGGCTCCGGGTTCTGCCGGATGACGCCGAGGGAATCGTAGTAGATGTTGTTCGCCAGCAGGGCGTAGCCGGCCGACGCGTGGATCTTCCACTTCGGGAAGTCCAGGGCGGCCTGGAAGCGGGTCGTGGACGTCTTGGAGAAATCGTTGTCCCACATGTAGTGGTTCGCGTACATGTGCTGCTCGTAGAAGTCCGGTTCCTTGAGGTCCGTCTCGAAGCGGGCCGTAAGGCTGATCGGACTCAGGGAGTCGCGGCGGAAGGGGAAGACGCTGAGTTTCGCCTTGCCCCGGATGAAGAAGTCCCCGGCGTCATGGCCGGCGAAGTTCAGCTGTCCCAGGGCGTCCCACTCGAAATACCGCCCGAGCCGGCCTTCCGCGCCGGCGTAGGTGTAGAGCGAATTCCATTTCTCCGCGTTGCGCTTGTACAGGTAGCTTCCGTTCCGGAAGTTGTAATGCGTCTGATACCGGTCGCCCACGCCGCCTTCGACCTTGGAGACGACGGCGTCCTCGTGCCAGGGCTGGAAGCGCAGGAAGACGCGGTTGTCCAGCCGCATCGTGTGCAGGGAGTCGGCGCTCTTGGCGGGGTTGATGTAGAACTGGTTGCGGTAGAAGGCCGATCCGATCGCGTCCGAGGCGCTGACGGCGTCCGTGTAGTTCTTGTTGTAGACCGACCACTCGGTTGCCGTTCCCAGGAACACGGAGGTCAGGTCCTTGTTCAGGGTGTCCTTCCGGACGTAACTCGTGTCATTCCGGTGCTTGAAATCCTCGATGAAGGAGAGGGGGAGCCGGACGGACTGGTCGAAGAAGACCGTCCGCTTGGAGTATTTGTTCGTGGCGTTGGACAGGAAGACGTCCACCTCGCGGATGTCCTGGAGCACCGTGTCCCGGACCTGCCCGTTGTCCTGCACGCCGCCGTTCTCCACCCGGTTGATGCTGTTCCAGATGATGCCGCCGTGGGCGAGGTATCGCTTGCCCAGCCAGTTGGCCGTGGCGAAGGCGGTCTTGTTGCGCGCCTTCTGGTTCTTGAGGATGCCCGCGCCGCCGTAGGTCTTGTACTCCAGCGCGATGTTCAGCGCGGGGAGGATGTTCTGCGTCGTGAAGATCCGGATGTCGTCGTTGGACGTGGTCTCGGAGTTCAGGATGTTGCCGTAGTAGGCGAGCTCCGTGTACGGGGTCTTCGTGTTGAACATCGGGATGGAGGAGGCCGTGTAGGTCCAGCTCTCGTACGGGGCGTAGTAGCTGACGGTCGACCGCGGGTCCTCCCGCTTGAAGAAGTTGTAGGTCTGGACGGCCGATCCGGCCATGCCCAGGAAGGTGCCGCCGATGTCCTCCTTCAAGTAGGGATAGTCGTGGAAATGGTAGTTCGCGGTCGTGTCCCAGACGTAGGGATCCACCCGGTTGAAATGCCGGTCGTGCTTCCAGGCGACGAGGCGCTTGTAGTACAGGCTGTCCGGCAGCCAGGCGGTCTCCAGGATGCGCGGGGTGTTCTGGACGATGCTGTCCTTGATGTGCTTGACGCTGTCCTTGATGTGCTGGATGGAGTCCTGGCGCCGGATGGTCCGCTGGATCTTCTGCTCGGTGTCGTACTTTTTCCGTTCCTTCCTGGAAAGGCCCTCGTACCAGCGGCGGAAGCGCTCTTTCGCGGCGGCCGTGGAATCGACGAAGTACAGGGAGTCGATGCGCGGCCAGTCCAGGCTGTCGCCGGCAGCCTTCAAGGAGTCGACGACGGTGCGGTGGGTGAGGGAGTCCTTGATGGCCACGTACCAGCGGTACAGGAAGGGATTCCTGGTCCGGAGGCTGTCAGGGACCTTCATCGTGTCCCGCGCGGACACCTTGGGCGTGGTGTCGGCATCCTGGACGCTGACGCCGAAGAAGTCGAAATTCTCGTCCGAGAGGTTCTTCAGCACGGTGTCCTTCTTCACGGGGGCGGCCTTCTTCCCGGTATCCTGCGGCACGGTGTCTCGGCGCAGCGTGTCCAGGCGCACCTCCCGCAGGAGCCGCACCCGGGTTTCCGGCCGCACGGTCCGGGCGGATTCCACCCCGACCGTCCCGATGACCGTGAGCCCCGCGATGACCGCCGGGACCAGTATTTCGGACCACAGGTTTTTCATCAACCTGCAAATATACGAATAATTCTAGTATTTGACGCGCTTGACGGCGTTCCAGTCGATGTCCTTGGTGCTCTGGACCACCCGGATTTCCTGGGCCCGGGTGTCGACGGTGCGGGAACGCCGGCGGGGGAGACCCTGCCATTGGCCTTGGGACACCTCGAAGCGGACGTCGCCGTTCCTCTTGGCTACGGGGCGGCGCATAAAGGTGAGATTTTTTTCTAATATTTTGCCCGTTGAATATGAAAAAATGAGGGTGTTCCCCGGGTTGGACGGCTATGCATTTTAATAATAATCAATATTTTCGCGAAAAAATTAATTTTGTAAGAACAACAATAAGGAAAATTATATATTTGCCTTTGAAACCGCGCAATAACTAGTTAACCTAAGCTTGGCTATACCTTACAGGGCTCTTTTACGGCTCTCCGGGCACGAAAGGGTTCGGGGCGGCCCTTTTTATGTCAATACTTCACTTTGCTCAGGAACAGCGCATGCCCGGGCACCGACTCCCCGGCATCCCCCCGCGTACCCGTCTCGATGAGCTCCTTCACCCACGCCGGATCATGCTTCCCGCGTCCCACCTCGATGAGGGTCCCCACGATCGCCCGGACCATATTCCGAAGGAACCGGTCCGCGCTGACGCGGAAGTACCAGTAGACAGATTTCTCGACTCCGCCCTCCGGGCTCCGCTCGAAATGACAAGAATCCATAATGGAGATGTAGGTGGGGGTGTACGGTTTCCAGAAGGCTTCGGTGATGGTGCAGAGGGAGGTCTTGTTCGCGCCGCCGACCTTTTCGAAGCAGGAGAAGTCATGCGTGCCCAGGAGGTACTGACAGGCCTCGTTCATCGCGTCGAAATCCAGGCCCGGGAAGCCGCACTGCCAGGAATAGGCGGCCACGAAAGGGTCTTTCTTCCTGTGGATGAAATAGGTATAGGAACGCTGCGTCGCGCTGAAGCGGGCGTGGAAATCCTCGGTGGTCGGAAGGACCGCGTGGACTACGACCGAACGGGGCAGGATGGCATTTAATTTGTAGCAAAAATCGGATGCCTCGAAGGGCAGGGGACCTGTCAGGTCGAAATGGCAGACGTAGTCTGCCGCGTGGACCCCGGTGTCCGTCCGGCCCGCGCCTGTGACCGCAACGGGACCGCCGCAGAGCTTTGCGAGGGCTTCCTCCAGGCACTCCTGCACGGAAGGGGAGGAAGGCTGGATTTGCCAGCCGCAGAAGGCGGAACCGTCGTAGGAGAGGCTGAGGATATAACGCATATGCAAATGTAACAAAATATATGGAAAGCGTAAACATCAAGGAACTGAACGAACGCATCCAGAAGGAGAGCTCCTTCGTCGATCTCCTCACCCTGGAGATGGGCAAGGTCATCGTCGGCCAGAAGGCCCTCGTGGACAACCTCCTCATCGGCCTCCTCTCCGGCGGCCACATCCTGCTGGAAGGCGTTCCGGGCCTGGCGAAGACCCTCGCCATCAACACGTTGGCCCAGGCCGTCGACGCCAAGTTCAACCGCATCCAGTTCACCCCGGACCTCCTCCCGGCCGACGTCGTCGGCACCCTCGTCTACTCCCAGAAGAAGGAGGACTTCGAGGTCCACAAGGGCCCCATCTTCGCGAACTTCGTCCTGGCCGATGAAATCAACCGTTCCCCGGCGAAGGTCCAGTCCGCCCTCCTCGAGGCGATGCAGGAGCACCAGGTCACCATCGGCGAGGAAACCTACAAGCTTCCCGAGCCGTTCCTGGTGATGGCCACCCAGAACCCGATCGAGCAGGAAGGCACCTATCCGCTCCCGGAGGCCCAGGTGGACCGTTTCATGCTGAAGGTCGTCGTGAGCTACCCCAAGAAGGACGAGGAGCGCCAGATCATCCGGATGAACAACAGCGGCGCCTTCCCGAAGGCCAATGCCGTCGTGAAGCCCGAAGACATCCTCCGCGCCCGCGAAGTCGTCCGCGACGTGTACATGGACGAGAAGATCGAGCGCTACATCGTGGACATCGTCTATGCCACCCGCACCCCGGACGAATACGGCCTGAAGGGCCTCAAGGACCTGATTTCCTACGGAGCCTCCCCGCGTGCGTCCATCTCCCTCGCGATGGCGGCGAAGGCCTACGCCTTCATCAAGCGCCGCGGCTACGTGATTCCGGAGGACGTCCGCGCCGTGTGCAACGAGGTGCTCCGTCACCGTATCGGCCTGACCTACGAGGCCGAGGCGGAGAACGTCACCACCGAGGAAATCATCGAAAAGATCATCAACGCGGTAATCGTTCCGTAAACCGATGACACCCCAAGAGTTACTCAAGCGCGTCCGCAAGATCGAGATCAAGACGAAAGCCTTGTCCCACCAGATCTTCGCCGGTGAATACCACTCGGCCTTCAAGGGCCGTGGCATGGCGTTCAGCGAGGTGCGCGAGTACCAGTACGGGGACGATGTGCGGAACATGGACTGGAACGTGACGGCCCGCATGAGCGCGCCGTACGTGAAGGTGTTCGAGGAGGAGCGCGAACTGACGGTGGTGCTGCTCATCGACATCAGCCGTTCCGGCCTGTTCGGCACGGTGGGGGAGACCAAGCGGGAACTGGTGGCCGAGATCGCCGCCACCCTGGCCTTCTCCGCGATGCTCAACAACGACAAGGTGGGCGCCCTCTTCTTCAGCGACACGGTGGAGAAGTTCATCCCGCCCAAGAAAGGCCGCAGCCACCTGCTCCACATCATCCGCGAAATCCTGGAATACACCCCCGAGCACGACGGGACGGACATCGGCGAGGCCCTCCGCTACCTGACGAACGCCATCAAGCGGCGCTGCACCGCCTTCGTCCTCAGCGATATGCTGGACGTGGACGAGGACGGCGCCCCGCGCTACGAGGACGCCCTGAAGGTGGCCGTGAACCGCCACGACATCTCCGTCATCCGCGTCTACGACCCCCGTGAACGGACCATTCCGGACGTGGGCCTGGTCCATGTCAAGGACTCCGAGACCGGCAAGGGGGCCTGGATCAACACCTCCTCCCGAAGCACCCGCGCCGCCTACGAGCAGTGGTTCCGCACCGCGTCCGAAAGCGCCGCGAAGCTGTTCAACCGCTACCAGGTGGACAGCGTGGACACCGCGACGGACCAGGATTATGTCAAGAACCTGATAGCCTTGTTCCACAGGCGATGAAAGGATATTGTCTCATAGCCGCCCTCTTCCTGACCGCTGCGTCCGCATCGGCCCAGGAAGCCTGGCGCGACACCACCGCGAAAGACACCGGTGGACGGGTCATCCTCAAGGAGACCTCGTTCATCCAGCCCGTCACCCCGCGGGATTCCATCCTCGTGGCGGACCGGCTCCTGTACGGCTTCGAGCTGGACAATGTGCCCGACAGCACGGTCCTCGCTTACCCGCAGGTCGCGAACCCCTACATGCAGGATGTCCTGGCCCTGCCGATGTGGCAGGTGGACACCGTCAAGGTCCAGAAGATCAAGGCGAACAACACCCGTCTCCTGAACATCCGGGCGTCCATCGCCATCCAGCCCTTCGAGGAAGGCACCTACGAGCTGCCGCCCCTGTTCGTGCAGCGGATCCATACCGACGGCACCGTCGACACCATCCAGTTCAACCGGCAGACCATCGAAGTGTTCACGATGCCCGTGGACACCGCCACCTACGTCCCGCACGACTTGCGCGGGCAGATCAAGTATCCCCTCACCTTCGCGGAAGTGATGCCGTGGCTGATGGGCTTCTGGGCGCTGGCGCTGCTGGTGATCGGCCTCGTGGCCTGGCTCACGAGCCGCCGCCGGGACGCCGACGGCCCCGCTTTCAAGGAACCCGCCCACATCACCGCCCTCCGCAAGCTGGACAAGTACCGCGGCGACAAGTTCTGGGCGCCCGACAAGCAGAAGCAGTTCTACTCCGGCGTGACCGACGCCCTCCGCGAATACATCGTCTCCCGCTACGGCGTGGGCGCGATGGAGATGACCACCGCCGAAATCTTCGACGGCCTCCGCGGGACCGACATCCCCGTGGACCTGTACGAGGAGATGAAGAACCTCTTCGAGCGGGCGGACTTCGTGAAGTTCGCGAAGTACATCGCCACGCCCGAGGACAACGCGACCGTCCTGCCGCAGGCCGTCCGGTTCGTGACGTCCACCTACCAGACGGAGGTGGAGGAGGAATCCGAGATGGCCGACCAGTCCGGCCAGGAGGAGGAACCGAAACAGGCTCCCCACGTGGAAAAGGATGAAGATTATATGCCCAAGTAAGCCATGTTCTTCGAGTATCCATATCTGCTCTGGCTGCTGGTCCTTCCGGTCCTGCTCCTGGCGCTGTATCTGTACCGGGAACTGAAGGAACGCCGGCCGCATCTCCGGGTGTCCACCGTGACGCCGTGGGAGAAGGGCGGGAAATCCATCCTGGGCATCGTCCGGCATCTGCCGGAGGCCTTGCGCCTCGCCGCCCTGTGCCTGATCATCGTCTGCATCGCCCGTCCGCGCTCCAAGAGCGAGGTGGAACGGGTGGACACCGAGGGCATCGACATCGTCCTCACGGTGGACGTGTCCACGTCGATGCTGGCCCAGGACTTCAAGCCGGACCGCCTGTCCGCCGCCAAGGACATCTCCATCGAATTCATCGCCCAGCGCCCCTCCGACCGGATGGGTATCGTGGTGTTCGCGGGCGAGAGCTATACGCAGTGCCCGCTCACGACCGACCGGGCCACCCTCATCAACCTGATGAAGGAGGTTCAGACGGACCTCATCGAGGACGGCACCGCCATCGGCAACGGCCTCGCGACCGCCGTGGCGCGGATGAAGGATTCCGACGCCAAGAGCCGGGTGATCATCCTCCTCACCGACGGCGTGAACAACCGGGGCGAGGTGGATCCGGCGATGGCCGCCGAGATCGCCAAGACCTACGGGATCCGCGTCTACACCATCGGCGTGGGCAAGGAAGGGGAGGCCCCGTATCCGGTGATGACTCCCTGGGGCCCGGACGTGCAGAACATGAAGGTCGAGATCGACGAACCCCTCCTCAAGCAGATCGCGGCGGAGACGGGCGGCAAGTATTTCCGCGCCAACGACAACACCAAGCTGGCGGAGATCTACAGCGAGATCGACCGGATGGAGAAGACCCGCACCACCGTGGACAGCTTCCCCATCTACAAGGACCTGTTCCCGCGTTTCGCGATCTGGGCGCTCGTGTGTTTGCTGCTTGAGATTTTGATCCGGTTCCTGCTTAGAAGACTGCCTTAGGATATGTTCGGTTTCGCACAATATCGGTTCTTGTACCTGCTCCTGCTGGTTCCCCTGTTCCTCGTCGGATACGGGGTCTGGCGGACGCTGCGTACGCGGCGGTTGCGGAAGTTCGGCGACGAGGCGCTCGTGAAGGCGCTGATGCCGTCGTGGTCCGGCCCCAAGGGCTGGGTGAAGATGGTGCTGTTCAGCCTGGCCTTCGCGTTCTTCGCCATCGGCCTGGCCCGGCCGCAGATCGGCGCCAAGCTGTCCGAGCGCACCACGCGCGGGGCGGAGATCGTCATCTGCCTGGACGTGTCCAACTCGATGCTGGCGGAGGATTACTCCCCGAACCGGCTGGACCGCGCCAAACTGGCGATTTCCCGCCTGACGGACAAGCTGAAGGAGGACCGCATCGGCCTCATCATCTTCGCCGGCACCTCCTTCGTGCAGCTGCCGGTGACGACGGACTACGTGTCCGCCAAGATGTTCCTCGGCAGTATCGACACGGGCTCGGTCCCGGTCCAGGGCACCGCGATGGGCGACGCCATCTTCACGGCCATCAAGAGCTTCAGCGCCCAGAGCGAGAAGAGCCGGGTGATCATCGTCATCTCCGACGGCGAGAACCACGAGGACGACCCCGTGGCCGCCGCGAAGGAAGCCGCGGAGAACGGCATCCGGGTGTACACCGTGGGTGTGGGCTCCGCCGAGGGACAGCCCATCCCGTACGAGGGTTCCCTGATGAAGGACAAGGACGGCGAGATCGTCGTCACGAAACTCGACGAGGACGTGCTCCGGCAGGTCGCCAAGGCCGGCAACGGGGCGTATGTCCATGCCGGGAACGACGAGTTCGGCCTGAACCCCATCATCGACGACATCCGCCGGATGGAGGACGAGGAGTTCGGCTCGCTGGTGTTCGAGGAGTACGACGAACAGTACATGTATTTCTTCGGAATCGCGCTGGCGCTGCTGGTGATCGAGATGCTCGTCGGCGAGCGCCGTCCGAAGAAGAAATGGTTTGACCAATGAGAAAGTCGTTGACGCTCATATTCTTATTGCTGGTCAGCGTGCTGGCTTCCGCCCAGGTGGACAAGAAAGACGTCCGCCGGGGGAACCGCCAGTTCGCGAAGGAGAAGTACGGCGATGCCGACATCTCCTACCGCAAGGGCCTGAATGCGGACAGCACCTCCGTCGCATCGGCCTACAACCTGGGCAACAACCTGTACCGCCAGGGCAATTATGCCGAGGCCGGCAAGTTCTACCAGCAGGCGCTGCGGCACGTTCCCGAGACCCGGAGCCTGAAAAAGCAGAGCCAGCAGGGTTTCGACACGTACTTCAACCTCGGCGACGCCGCCCTGCAGCAGAAGCAGTACCGCGCCGCGATGGAAGCCTTCGTGCAGGCGCTGCTCATCAATCCGGACGACCTGGAGGCGAAAGAGAACTATGTCTATGCCCGGAAGATGCTGGAGAACAACCCCGACGGCGGCGGTGGTGGGAATGACCAGCAGAACCAGGACCAGAACCAGGACCAGAATCAGGACCAGAACCAGGATCAGCAGAATCAGGACCAGAATCAGGATCAGGACCAGAACCAGGACCAGCAGGACCAGGGGCAGCAGCCCAAGCCGTACAACGGCTCGGAGATCTCGCCCCAGCAGGCCCAGCAGATGCTCCAGGCCATCCAGGCCAAGGAGAAGGAGACCCAGGACAAGGTGAACAAGGAAAAGGCGGCCGTGCTGAAGTCCCGCCAGAAAGAGAAGAATTGGTAGTCGCGTTATGAAAAGATGGATTGCAGCCTTCGTGGCGCTGTGGGTGGCTTTCACCGGATGGGCCCAGTCGACCATCCGGGTGGACGTGCACAATATCGTGGAGCTGTCGGAACGATTCAACGTCGTCTTCGTCGTCGAGGGCGAGCATGCCCCTTCCGATTTCCAATGGAGCCCGGGCGATGATTTCACCCTCGTCTGGGGCCCCCAGAAGGGCACTTCCACCAGCATTTCCATCGTGAACGGCAAGACCACCCGTTCATCGCAGACCTCCTATACCTACATCCTCCAGGCCAAGAAGACCGGCACGTTCACCTTCGCGCCGGCGACGGCCACCGTCAAGGGGGACCAGATCCGGTCCAAGACCGTCCAGATCACGGTCGTGGAAGGTCGGGAAGACGGCGCCGGAGCGGCGCAGGGCCAGGGCGGTTCCGCGCAGGGCGGGGGACAGCAGCAGGCCCGGCCGTCCGCTTCGAACGACACCGGCGAGCTGTTCATGCGGCTGTACCTGTCCAAGCGGGACGCCATGGTGGGCGAGCCCATCACGGCCACCCTCAAGATCTACCAGCGGGCGAACCTCACGGGCTTCGAGGATGCCAAGTTCCCGAAGTTCAACGGGTTCTGGAGCCAGGAGGTGGACACCCCGCAGAGCATCGAGTTCCAGCGGGAGCAGGTGGGCGACAAGATGTACAACGCCGCCGTCCTGCGCCGGTGGGTGCTCATCCCGCAGAAGGCGGGCAACCTGACCATCGACCCGTCCGAGATCGTGTGCCTGGTGAACGTCCGCACGCAGCGGCCCCGCACCGGCTCCATCTTCGACGATTTCTTCGAGAACGACTATGTGACGCAGCGGCAGCGCGTGTCCACCCCGGCGATGACCGTCAAGGTGACGGCCTTGCCGGGCGGCGCCCCGGCTGGCTTCTCCGGCGCCGTGGGCGAGTATTCCGTGAGCGCGAAACTGAGCAAGGACGCCCTAAAGACGCATGATGCGGCCTCGCTTGTCGTCACGGTCACCGGCAAGGGCAACGTCTCCCTGGTGGAGGCCCCGAAGCTGGATTTCCCGCCGGATTTCGAAGTGTATGACGTGAAGGCCACGTCCGCGACGGACAAGAGCGGCACCAACGGCTCCAAGTCCTTCGAGTATCCGTTCATTCCGCGCAGCCCGGGAGACTTCGTCCTCCCGCCGGTGCGCTTCTCCTACTATGACGTGAAGTCCCGCCGCTATGCGACGGCACAGACGGATTCCCTGCGCCTGACCGTGGAGCGGGGCGCCGGTGGCGCGGCGCAGCCTGCCCCGGACGGCGCCGGCACGCTGACGGTGGACCGCAAGGGCGTGAAGAACCTGGGCGAGGACATCCGCTTCATCAAGACGAAGACTTCCCTGTCCGAGGACAAGGGCTTCTTCGTGGGCAAGCCGGGGTACTGGATCCTCGTGGCCCTGCTGCTCCTCGGCGCCGCGGCCGTGTGGCTGTCCCTGCGGAAGCTGGCCGCCCGTCGCGCCGACGTCGCCGGCAACCGCAACCGCAAGGCCACCCGCGAGGCCCTCAAGCGCCTCAAACTGGCCGGGGACTTCCTGGGCAAGAACCTCTATACGGCCTTCTACGAGGAGCTCCATCGCGCCCTCGTGGGCTTCGTGGCCGACAAACTCACGATGGACGTGGCCGACCAGAACAAGGACAACATCGCCGCGGCGCTTTCCGCCCGGGGCGTCGCTCCCGAGACGGTCACCGCCTTCACGGACCTGCTGGACGCCTGCGAGTATGCCCGCTATGCGCCGGATTCCGGCCACGAGGCGATGAACGCCCATTACCAGCAGGCCATCTCCGTCATCACCGCCATCGACGCATCCATGAAGAAAGGTGTTTCCGCGGCCCCGGCCGCCACTCTGCTGGCCCTCCTGCTGATGCTCCCGCTGGGCGCGCAGGCCGCCGAAAGCTATCCCGATTCCCTGTTCAAGGCGGGTGTCGAGGCCTATGCGGCCGGCGACTGGAACCAGGCCGCCGCGGACTGGTCGGATGTCGCCGCCACGGGCCTCCGCTCCAAGGAACTGTATTTCAACCTGGGCAACGCGTATTACAAGGGAGGGGAGATCGCGAAGGCCGTCCTCTTCTATGAGCGCGCCCTCCGCCTGGACCCGTCCGACGCCGACATCCGCTACAACCTGGAATTCGCGCGGAACCTGACGCAGGACCGCATCGACGAGGTTCCGGAATTCATCCTCAAGACCTGGGTGCGGAAGGTGAACTACCTGCTCCCATCCAACGTATGGGCGGGGCTATCCCTGTTCCTGCTGGCCCTCGCGCTGGGGCTTTGCCTGCTCTTCCTGCTCGGGCCCACGCCCGGCGCCCGCCGGACCGGCTTCTTCACCGGCATCGCGGCGCTCCTCCTCGCCCTCGCGGCCTGGGGCTTCGCCCGCAGCCAGAAAGCGGCCGCCGAGCGTCATGACACTGCCATCGTGATGCGTCCCGTGACTTCGGTCACGAGCTCTCCTTCCAGCGACGCGGCCAAGTCCCTGTTCATCCTGCACGAAGGAACGAAGGTGAAGGTGCTGGACGAAGTCTCCGGCTTCACGGACATCGAACTCTCGGACGGCCGCCGCGGCTGGATCGCCACCAACGATATTGAAAGGATTTAAAACGGACGATATGAAAAAGATTCTCACCCTCTGCTTTGTGGCCGCCCTGCTGGTGGCTTGTGGCTCCTCTTCACGCGTCGCTTCCAAGAGCGGCGATGCCATCGAAATCGGCTATGGAACCCAGGACCCGGACCATGTCACGAACTCCGTTTCCAAGGTCAAGGTCAAGAAGACCGACGCCCAGACCTACACGGACATGTATGATTACCTGCGGGGCCGTGTCGCCGGCGTGACGGTGACTTCGGACAAGCGGATCTTCATCCGGGGTATCGGCACGAACTCCGACGCCACCGACCCGCTCATCCTCGTGGACGGCGTCGAAACGACGGACCTCTCCGGCATCAACCCGGCCGATGTCCAGTCCGTGGATGTCATCAAGGACGGCTCCTCCGCCATCTACGGCATGCGGGGCGCCAATGGCGTGATCATCATCAATACCGTCGGCAGCCACTAGGCCCGGCACGACCCCAAAAAGCAGCCAGCCCCGTCACCGAGGCTGGCTGTTTTGGTGGATGGATCCGGACGGCTAGTACCGGTTCAGCGGGCGGCCGGCGGTCATCATGTGGACCTTGCGGATGACGTCCTCGAGGACCTTGCCGTGCGCGGCGCGCTCGGCGAGCTGCTCCTCGGTGGGTTCCTTGGCGGTGAGGGCGGCGTAGTGCTCGTTGGAGGAAGCGAGGACCGTGTCGATGAGCTCGACGATGTCCAGCATGTCCTTCTCCACGAAGCCGCGGGAGGTGATGGCCGGGGTGCCGATGCGGAGACCGGAGGTCTGGAACGGGCTGCGGCTGTCGAACGGGACCATGTTCTTGTTCACGGTGATGTCGGCCTTGACGAGCTGGTTCTCGGCGAGACGGCCGGTCAGGTCCGGGAACTTGGTGCGGAGGTCGATGAGCATCAGATGGTTGTCGGTGCCGCCGGAGATGATCTTGTAGCCCCTGCGGACGAATTCGGCGCACATGGCGGCGGCGTTGGCGATGACCTGCTTCTGGTAGTCGACATATTCCGGCTGGGAGGCCTCGTAGAAGGCCACGGCCTTGGCGGCGATCACGTGCTCGAGCGGTCCGCCCTGGATGCCCGGGAACACGCTGGAATTCAGGATGGCGCTCATCTTCTTGATCTCGCCCTTCGGGGTGGTGAGGCCCCACGGGTTGTCGAAGTCCTTGCCCATCAGGATGATGCCACCGCGCGGTCCGCGGAGGGTCTTGTGGGTGGTGGAGGTGACGATGTGCGCGTATTTGACCGGGTTCTTCAGGAGACCGGCGGCGATCAGGCCGGCGGTATGGGCCATGTCGATCCAGAGGATGGCGCCCACCT
Source organism: uncultured Bacteroidales bacterium (assembly GCA_900316525.1). Lineage (GTDB taxonomy): Bacteria > Bacteroidota > Bacteroidia > Bacteroidales > UBA932 > Cryptobacteroides. The sequence continues at coordinate 8,718 of ONDF01000003.1, read as the reverse complement.
CGTCGGCAATCTTCCGCATCCGCTCGTAGTCCCACTCGCGGGAATAGGCGGAGGCGCCGCCGATGATCATCTTGGGCTTGCACTCGAGGGCCTTGCGCTCCATCTCGTCATAGTCCACGCGGCCGGTTTCGGGGTTCAGGCCGTAGGCGACCGGCTTGTACAGGATGCCGGAGGCGTTCACGGGAGAGCCGTGGGTGAGGTGGCCGCCCATGGAGAGGTCCAGGCCCATGAAGACGTCGCCGGGACGCAGGCAGGCCATCGTGACGGCCATGTTCGCCTGGGCGCCGGAGTGCGGCTGGACATTGGCATATTCCGCGTCGTAGAGCTTGCAGAGCCGGTCGATGGCAATCTGCTCGATCTGGTCCACCACTTCGCAGCCGCCGTAGTAGCGCTTGCCGGGATAACCCTCGGCGTACTTGTTGGTGCAGACGGAGCCCATCGCGGCCATGACCTGGTCGGAGACATAGTTCTCGGAGGCAATGAGTTCGAGGCCGGAAGACTGGCGCTCTTTTTCTTTCTTGATAAGGTCGAAGACCTGAAGATCCTGTTTCATACAGTTGCTTTAGTTAGAAACACAAAGATAAACCTTTTTTTCTTAACTTTGTGGACATGAGCGACAGAAAATTGCTGAACATCGAACTGGGCCGTGTCACCCCCGCCGAGTACAAGGAACTTCCCCCCTCGGGCCTCGTCGTGGTCCTGGACAACATCCGCAGCGCGCACAACGTCGGCTCCGCCTTCCGGACCGCCGACGCCTTCGGCATCGACCGGGTCCTCCTGTGCGGCATTTCCGCTGTCCCGCCCTCCGCGGAGATCCGCAAGTCGGCCCTCGGCGCCGAGGACGCCGTGCCATGGCAGCATTACGACGACACGATGGACGCCGTCGCCGCCCTGCGGGCCGAAGGCTACACGCTGGTGGCGGTGGAGCAGACGGTCCATTCGCAGAAGCTCGGCAAGGACTTCCGCCGCGAGCCCGGCCGCAAGTACGCCCTGGTCTTCGGCAACGAAGTCTACGGCGTCCGGCAGGATGTGGTCGATGCCTGCGACCTGTCCCTGGAAATTCCCCAGTACGGCACCAAGCATTCGCTGAACGTCTCCGTCAGCGTGGGTGTCGTCCTCTGGGAGATGGTGCGCTGAGTATCAGCGTTTTCGACAGATTTATTATCTTTGTGTCTGTTGAAGATCCCCGCACTATGACGCTCGCCCAACTGTTCAAGAGAATCGTCCCGTATGTGAAGCCGCACCGCTTCCTGCTGCTCGCCACGCTGTCGCTGACCCTCCTCGGCTCCCTGCTGGCGCAGGTGAACGCCGTCGTGCTGGACCGCACCGTGGACGCCATCAACGCCCTCGTGGGCTCGCCCGACTTCACATGGGCAAAGGCGGTGAAGATACTCACCATCGTGAGCATCGTCCTGCTCGGGAAGGAAGTGCTCCGGGCCGGCATCTCCTTCGGGCAGAGCATCTTCGGCGAGAAGCTCCGGATCAACATCTCGCAGCGGCTGTCCCTGGGCGTCGTGGAGCGGATCCTCCAGTACCGGATGGCTTTCTTCGCCCGGAGCGACAATGCCCCTGGCATGCTCCAGGCGCGCATCGACCAGGGCGCCAGCAGCATCTCCCGCACGATCCAGAATTTCTTCATCAACCTGCTGCCGATGATCGTGAGCTCCGTCCTGGCGCTCATCCTCATTTTCGCGGCCAATGTGTACGTGGGCCTGACGGCGCTGGCTATCGTCCCCATCTATTTCTGGATTACCTCCCTGCAGGGGAAGAAGCTGAAGAGCTCCCGCAAGAACATGCGCGGCTTCAACGAGCGCCGGAGCGGCAGCATCATGAACATCCTCGAGAGCATGAACGTCGTGAAGTCCTTCAACCGCGAGGAGATCGAGCTCGGGAAACAGACGGAGCTCCAGGAGGGCTACTACGGCAACCAGCTCAGCATCCGGCGCGCCTCCTTCGGGTTCGACGCGCTGAAAAGCTTCGTGAGCCAGACCGGCACGGTCCTGATCATCATCCTGACCTCCTACCTCGTCCTCAGCGGCTATCCCGGGATGACGATCGGCAAGATCATGTACCACATCATGCTGTTCTCCAACGTGACGGCCCCGATTACCTCCCTCCAGCGCATCTTCGACGACCTGAACGACGCCCTCGTCTATGCCGAAGGCTACTTCGACATCGTCGATGCGGAAGGCGAGCTGGAGCCCTCGGGCGGCTATCGGCCGGAGAAGGTGGAGGGCAACTTCGAGATGAAGAACGTCGATTTCACCTATCCCAACGGCACCAAGGCCCTGTACGACGTCTCCCTCAAGGTGGACAGCGGGAAGATTACGGCCCTCGTCGGCCTCAGCGGCGCGGGGAAATCGACCATCGTGAACCTGCTGGACAAGTTCTACGAGCCGGATTGCGGCACCATCACCCTGGACGGGGTGGACCTCCGGGAATGGGATACGCACTATCTGCGCGAGAACATCGGCCTGGTCCTGCAGAAGAACCATATCTTCGACGGCTCCGTCGTGGAGAACATCCGGTACGGCAAGCCGGACGCCACCCTGGAAGAGGTCTATGAGGCGGCCCGCAAGGCGAGCATCTACGACCAGATCGCCGCCCTGCCGAAGGGCTTCGACACGGCCGCGACGCACCTTTCCGGCGGCCAGCAGCAGCGCATCGCCATCGCGCGGATGTTCCTCAAGAACCCGCCCATCATCTTCCTGGACGAGCCCACGGCCTCGCTGGACGCCATTGCCACGGAGCAGATCAAGTCCGCCATCGACGCCATCAAGCAGGACCGCACCGTCATCATCATCTCCCATTCCATTTCCCAGATCATCGACAGCGAGATGGTGTACGCCCTCCAGGAGGGGCGCGTACAGCAGAGCGGCGACCCCGACGAGCTCTACCGCAAGGGCGGTGTCTACAAGGACATCGTGGACGCCTCCGCCCGCAGTCTCAACATCGAAAAACTGGCCCAGACCATCAAGCAATGAAAAAGTATCTTCTTCTCCTCGTGAGCGTCACGCTCTGTCTCAATTGCCTCGCCGGCGGCGTCAAGGCCGGGCCGTGGGTGTCGGAGGCCCGGACGGACCGGATCACGATCCTCTGGACCAGCGACGTGCCGGGAATGGCCTATGTCGAACTGGCCGACGGCACCAAGGTCTGGGAGACCTATGCCGGCCGGCGCGTCTTCCACCGCCTGCATAGCGTCCGCATCGACGGGCTCCAGCCGGGGGAGGTCCTCCGGTACCGCGTCGGCGGGCAGGAGCTCGTGGACGATTCCAACGCCCGGAATCCCGAGTTCGGGGATTTCTACGAGGGGGAATGGCACACGGTCCGGACCTTCGATCCGAAGGCCGCCGAGTGCCGTTTTTCCGTGTTCAATGACATCCATATGCGGACGCAGTGGTACGAGTCGCTCGCCGCGCAGGTGGATTCCGCATCGACGGATTTCCTGTTCCTGAACGGCGACATCACCTCGGCGGGAAACTATGTGCTGGACACCTTGGTCCATTATGCCATCGAACCGCTGGGGAACCTTCCCGCCGGGATTCCGATGCTGTTCGGGCGCGGAAACCACGAAGGCCGCGGCAACAACGTGGAACTGTTCGCCGACGTGTACCCGAACTCCGATCCGGCGCCGTTCTATTACACTTTCCGGCAAGGCCCCGTGGCCTTCATCGTCTTCGATGCGGGCGAGACCGGGCAGAGCCGGTCGGTGCTGTACAGCGGCAAGGATGTGTATGAAGAGTACCTGAACGAGCAGATCGAATGGGCGAAAAAGGCGATGCGCGAGCCCGAATTCCGGAAGGCGCCCGTCAAGATCTGTCTCCTGCACGTGCCGATGATCGACCACCCCGACAAGAACGACTACCTCCTACAGCGCTGGCTGAACGTGCATATGGTGCCGATGCTGAACAAGGCAGGCGTGGACCTCATGATCGGCGCGGACCTGCACACGCAGATGTACTGCGAGCCCGGGTCCATGCACAACGACTTCCCGATCTTCGTGAACAACGAAGCCCGCCGGCTGGACGTCGTCTACTCCCACGGCTTCCTCACCCTCCGCTCCTTCCATCCCAGTGGCCGGCTGGAATTCGAGAAAACCATCAAACCCTAGCCTTATGGACAACGAAATACTGAAGGCGCTGCGCGAGCGCCGTAGCTGCCGGAGCTACAAGCCGGAGCAGATTACCGACGACGAACTCAAGACCGTCCTCGAGGCCGGCACCTGGGCTCCGACCGCGAAGGGGCTCCAGGACCCCTGGATCGTGGCCGTGCAGAACCCGGAACTCCTGAAGAAGATTTCCCGGATGAACGCCGCGGTCTGGGGCCGGGACATCGACCCCTTCTACGGCGCGCCCACCTACGTGCTGGTGTTCGGCTCCGACCCGGCCGTCTGGGCGAACTCCGTCCCCGACGGCTCGCTCGTGCTCGGCAATATGATGAACGCCGCCCACGCCATCGGCCTCGGCTCCTGCTGGATTAACCGCGAACGCGAAATGTTCGCCACCCCCGAAGGCAAGGCCCTGATGCAGGAACTCGGCCTCCCGGAAGGCCTCATCGGCATCGGCGCCCTCTCCCTCGGCTACCCCGCCGCCCCTCCCCGCGACCCCAAGCCCCGCAAGGAGAACTACTACAGGATTGTGAAATAAGTGGTCTAGCACACGAAAAAAAGCCAGCCCCCAACGAGGCTGGCTTTTGGTTGTGTCGCGCTTTCGCTTACGCGTTCGGGTTCTGCTTGATCTCGGCCTGGGCGGCGGCGAGACGGGCGTGAAAATCAATCACTTACGTCCCGGCTGTAAACATACTGTAAACAATGCCCAAAAAAACTGCCGTTTGCTCGTGTTACCAGTATCTCTGGTTCTTGTGTTTGTCGATAACAAAGGTCGTCAATCTCCCTGAGGATTCCAAGATGGCATTGTCGCTTTTTTCAGGATGCCGGGTTGTAATAGGATTGAGAAGATGTGGCGTAACCGTGTATTCCAAATTCCCAAACGTAGCAGAATTAAGGCTAAGTTGTATTATTCGTCGCTCGGATACAGTGTTTTCTCTGATTTTTCAGTAATTTTGCAAGTCAACGCTATCCGCATATGAAGAACACCACTTCTAACGAATCAAGGAAAGACTATCAAATTCCTTCCTTGAGATTCATTGAAACAAATCTGGAGACATCATTTCTCCAATCCAACCTCGAACCCATTGGTGGCGGGGATGATCCTGATATTGACTGGTAAAAACACAGACACGATATGAAACGTTTTGCATTATACCTTGGAATTGCCACTGCGATGGTGGCATCCTGTTCCACCCAGGAAGAAGATTTCAATACTCCGCTTCAGGATGATGTAATCTTTTATGCGTCTTTTGAGCAACCTGCCGAAGATGGTACGAGAGTCTATGCCAATGAAGACCTTCTTCTTCGTTGGACTGCTGATGACCGAGTAAGCATTTTCAACAGAATTACCTATAATCAGGAATATAGGTTTACCGGACAGACTGGTGCCAATGCTGGTGGATTTAAGAAGGTTGACAATGATGAATTTGTGACCGGCAATGCCATTTCTCATGTGGTTTCTGTTTATCCTTATCAAGAATCAACGACCATTTCCGAGAGTGAAGAGATTTACCTCATGCTTCCCGCCGAACAGCACTATGCTGAAAACACCTTCGGGCTCGGTGACAACGCGATGGTCTCCGTTTCTTCCGACAATGTCCTCCAGTACAAGAATGTCGGTGGATATCTGATGCTCAAACTGTATGGTGAGGGCGTTTCGGTGTCTTCCATCACTCTGAAAGGTAACAATGGAGAGAAGCTGGCCGGAAATGCGACGGTGACGATGCCTGCTGATGGTCTACCTTCGGTGTCGATGGCATCGGACGCATCGACGGAAATCACCTTGACCTGCGAGACCCCGGTTCAGTTGGGTGCGTCCGCAGCGGAAAGCACGCAGTTCTGGTTCGTGGTGCCGCAGGTGACGTTCAGCAAAGGCTTCACAATCACCGTGAACGATTCGTATGGTGGAACCTTTAAAAAGTCGACTACCAAGAGTGTTGCCATTGAGAGAAATATACTGACTAGGATGTCACCGATAGAGGTGGTTGTCGAGCCGAAGAGAACGGTTACCATTACAGCTGTCCTGGGTGAAGAGACGAGGACGTCCAACGATGGCTCATTAAAATGGGAGGCTGGGGATCAGATCAACGTGCTGGTCACTGACGGCTCCATCCAGAAACAAGTGACTTTTATCACTGCCGAAAGTGGACATGAGGTCCAGTTCACGGGAGAAGTGGAAGAAGGTTTTTACCTTATGGGTGTGGCTACCTATGCGATGATCTTTGATATAGAAAAGAACGCTTGGATTATCCCGTCCAGCGTAACCGTGGACCCAGATAATCCTCTCTCCAGCGTCCCACTTATCGGCACTGATGCCAGTGATAACCGATATCTGTTCCATGCCTCAACCGGAGTCTTTAAGTTCAACGTGAGGAACGTTCCTCTTAATGCGGCATACGCAGTATTAGAGACTATCGGCGAGGATGCACCCTCTTTGTGGGGCGAACTCACATCCATTCCTGAAGACGGCATCGTAACCATGAATGCCCTCATCGGCGGTGGCAAGAAGTTGATTTCCGTGGGCGCTCCAGCTGAGCCCAATACTACCCTGACTTACTGGTTCTTCGTCCCAATAGGAAATCTGCCCGCCGAGAAGGCTCAATTCAGTTTATGCGACGCCTACGGTAATGTAGTCAAAAACTTACTATTTCCCAAAGACATTGAGGTCAAGGCTAACACAATCCGCGTCTTCTCCATTCCCTTCGACCCCATCCCTATTCCCGAAGCTGTCGATCTTGGCCTTCCTTCCGGTTTGAAGTGGGCGTCATTCAATCTTGGAGCATCGAAGCCTGAAGAGTATGGGGATTACTATGCCTGGGGAGAGATGGCGCCGTATTATAGCAGTCAAGACCCGTTGACTTGGAAAGAGGGTAAAGAAGCAGGTTATGGTTGGGCTTCTTATAAGTGGTGCAATGGCTCTAATACCAGTCTGACAAAGTATTGCAGCAACTCCTATTACGGTTATGAAGGTTTTACAGATACGAAGGTCGTCCTTGACCCGGAAGATGATGCCGCTCACGTGATCCTCGGTGGTAATTGGCGGATGCCGACGGATGCTGAGTGGATGGAGCTGAGGGAGAATTGCACCTGGACCTGGACCACGCAGAACGGAGTGAACGGAAGGCTGGTCACCGCCAACAACGGTAACAGCATTTTCCTCCCCGTTGCTGGCCTCTGGAACGGAACCAACCTCGGCGATGTGGGCTCCATCGGCAACTACTGGTCTTCCTCTCTCTGTACGGGCTACCCAGTCTACGCGTTGGGCGTGATCTTCGATTCCAACAATGTCATTATAATGTACGAAGACGACCGTTTCTACGGGTTCTCGGTCCGTCCCGTCTGCGACTAACACAATTAACTGTGAATTCAGGACCTTCACTTTGTCGGTGAAGGTCTTTTTACTTGTACCACCCTTTGGCTATATCTCAGGTTATCTTCGCCTCCGATATGACCACTTACTACTGTCATTCTCTTGAAGAAGCCCTAAAGAGAGCCAAAGCCGCCGGGAAAAGTCCTGGTTGCCGATAATGTGGGGTAGTTCTTAAGAATGGAAAACGGGGTTTTGCTATATACAAGGAATGAGTAGAGATTGAGCAGTATTCAGTAATAGGAAATTGGAAAACTGAGAAGACATGACTATATTTGTTTGGATTAATTAGTTGTTTTTCCTTCCGCTATGAGACGCTTTCTTGTTCTACTGATTGCTTCATTTTTCGCTCTTTTGTGCTATGCTCAAAGCAATACGGCGAGAGTTATCCTGAAAAATGGGACTACGTATTCTGGTAGAGTAGTCGAGCTTAATCCTCAATCACATATTACCCTCCTTATTGCTGGAATTGAAACGAGAATAGAAATTAGTGATGTAGAGTCCATTGAAGATTCCTCTGTGAAATCAACATATTCAGACGATTCACAAACACCTTCTTCAGTTGCAATAGAAGAAAAGAAAGAATCGGCTTTTCCCGAGAACTATTCGATAGAGATAGGGCCATACAAGATAAACATGGTTCTTGTCAAAGGGTCTATCTTCTCGATGGGGTATGATGGCAAGGGCAGCAGGTCTATGCGAAGCGAGCCCGTTCATAATGTTGAACTAAGCGACTTTTATGTAAATAGTGCTCCAATCGATAAAGATCTTGTTAATTATATCAATGGGAAGATGAAGAGCTCAGGAAAAGCGTCTAGTTTTTATCATCCATCTTCAAGATCGGATGCGGATCACATAGCATCAGCAATTGCACAGCAAGCAAATCTTCCTATCAGGCTCATAACGGAAGCACAATGGGAGTACTTAGCCACGAATAAAACACGTGTTTTTATATTTCACTATATCGAAAACGAACAGAACTGTTGTTTCGATAGTTATAGGCAATACTCCATCACGAAGACACCTCAACTTGATCCCTGTCCTAAAGGAGGACCTGATTATGTTCTCCGCCAACTGACACCCAGCAATCCGGAACGTGTTTATCAGCGGTATCCTATTAGTCCCAAAACTAAGTTGTCAAAAGACGCTGCTATCCGATTATCATTTCCCGCTTCAGCATTATCATATTAGGATTATCAGTTAATAATGCATATTTGAGAATCAATCGGAAATGTAATCCTAT
>ONDF01000060.1 GCA_900316525.1 uncultured Bacteroidales bacterium | reverse complement strand
TCCTCGGCGCGATTTTCCTGTTCGGGGAACGGCTGAACCTGCTCCAGTGGATAGGCGTGGGCTTGGCCATGGCCGCCTATGTGATGCTGCGGCTCTCAGGAAAGAAGGAAGGCATCCGCACGGGCGACAAATGGCTTGTGTGCCTGATCCTCGCGGTCATCCTGGGCGCGGCCAGCGGACTGTATGACAAATACTTGATGTCACCGGAATACCTGGGCCTGGACCGCCGGCAGGTCCTCGGCTGGTACACGTTCTATCAGGCGCTGATGATGGCCGTCATGACGGGTTTCATGTGGTATCCGGTGCGGAAGAAGACGACGCCCTTCCGCTGGTCCTGGTCCATCCCGCTCATCAGCCTCTTCCTCTGCGGGGCCGATTATGTCTATATGGAAGCCCTCTCCCAGCCCGAAGCCCTCATCGCGGTCGTGTCGATGATCCGCCGCGGCAGCGTTCTCGTGAGCTTCGCCATCGGCGCCCTCCTCCTCCGCGAGAAAAACCTCAAATCCAAGGCCCTGGACCTCTGCCTCCTGCTCTTGAGCATGGTCTTTCTGTACCTGGGGTCGCGGTAAGCCGAGGCCAAGGTTGCAAAAAAGGCTTCCTATGCACCGGGATGCAACATACCCCATCTCGCGAAGGGGTATATGTTGCGATCGGGGCCGTAGAATGACGTTTTTGCAACATCACTATCGGGAAAACTGCGCCGCGTTTCATACCAAAAACTTGAGATCGTCCGGCTGGAGAAACAGCGACTTGGCCAAGCTGGCGTTCCGGCCGGACAGATGCTCGGCAAGCATACGACCAGCCACTTTCAGTCGAACTTCAAACGGGGCGTTGACCAAGGTCTTTCCACAATAATTGACACTGTATTTGTTTCCCGTCTTTCGAAGTTCCTGAATACTCCGGGATTCCAAGTAGTCTTGATAGATTTCCTGCTTGATGGCCGCCTCGTCCTCCTTGCGCACATACAGGAAAGCGATGAAAGCCCGGGGGCTCCTAAAGAAGCGCTCCACGGCCCCATAATCCACAAAACATTCCGGTAAAATGCGTCCGTTTTCATCCATCTGCCATTGGGGCGGAAGCGGATGCTTCGTTCGAAACAGTGCCATGCGTTCCCGCCAGGTCAAACTGTCAATCCGGCGTCCTTTAAAGAAACTTCGCTTCTCGGAGAAATAGATGTGGCCGCACCCCCAGGGATACTCACCCGGCAGTTTCCGGTAAAAGTCCATGCAGTTCCGATAGGCATACATGAATCGGGACAATGCTTTTTCCCGGATAACGACCGGCTTGCTCGCAACATGTACATTATCATCCGGGAAATGTCTTTGCAACCGCTGCTGGAGCAGACTCCTGTAGCGCTCCACCCGTTCTTCCGTGCCCTTCACCAGAGAATGGAAATGGGTATCGTTCACCGTAACCACCCAGACCCGCACCCCGGCAATTTCAGCGCAGATGGCCACACTGTTCCATCCAAATACCTTGTCCTCCACCGTGTCGAACGGAATGTCCGCCCGCGTGCCGTCAGAAAAGACATGCCAAATGTCATCGATCGGTTCGTCCATCTCTTTTTTGCGCAAGGTACCGCAACCTAACCGTTTTCAAAAATAGGGAAACGGATAAAGTTAAAAAATGGCCGTAGAAAGCCTTATAAGGGCGATTTCGTCCTCGCCATTTCAACAAAAACGCCAGATTTTTGCGTAAAACGCTCCCGTAAGATTCCGGCCTGCTCCTGATCCTGCCAAAGAAAAACCAGAACCTCCCGATGTCTCGGTTGCAGAATCATCCTTCCACGCCTTATTACGCAACATACACCACTTCACGAGGTGGGGGATGTTGCAAATGGAGCCATAAGAGGCCGATTTTGCAACATTCTGTTCGGGACGAGCAGAAAAGGTGTGTGAGACAAAGGTGGCGTCTAAAGCTCTTTGGGTTTTATTCCCCCAAGGCCCGACGGATGCGGGAGAGGGCTTCGTCCAGGACGGAGGCGGGGCAGCCGATGTTCAGGCGGACGAAACCTTCGCCGCCGGGACCGTAGGAGGCGCCGTTGGAGGGGATGATTTTCGCCCGAGTCCGGAACAGGTCCATCAGTTCGTCCTGCGGTAGGCCGAGGGCGCGGCAGTCCAGCCAAACCAGAAAGGAGGCTTCCGGCCGCAAAGGCTTGATGCCGAGTTCATTGTCGGCAAAGAACCGCTCCACGCGGGCGATGTTTCCTTCGATATAGCGTTTCAGGGATTCCAGCCATGCCGTGTCTTTGCGATAGGCGGCAAGGACGGCCTCGATGGTGGGGATGGACGCCTCGTCCAGCTTGGCGTTCCGGAGCGCGCCCAGATACTTTTCCCGTTTTTCCCGGTCGGGGATGATGCAGAAAGCGGTGCCGGAAAGGCCGGCGAGGTTGAAGGCCTTCGTGGGGCCGGCGAAGATGAGGCCCACGCGGGCAGCCGCCTCGCTCACGCTGCAGAAGGGCGTATGAGTGCGGCCGTAGAGGGCCAGGTCGCCGTGGATCTCGTCGGAGATGACGATGACGCCGTGCCGCTCGCAGATTTCAGCCAGCTTCACCAGGGTTTCCCGGTCCCAGAGGAGGCCGATGGGGTTGTGCGGATTGCACAGGACCAGGGCCTTCGTCTTCGCGTCGAACAGCTTTTCCAACCCCTCGAAATCCATCCGGTAACGGCCGTTCTCGAAGAGGAGAGGGTTGTCCACGGCCACCCGGCCGAGCCGCTCGATGTACAGGCGGAAATGGTCATACACCGGCGGCTGGATGATGATCTTGTCGCCCGGCTCGGTAAAGGTGAGATAGGCCTGGTTGATGGACGTGATGACGCCGGGGGCATAGCCGACCCACGCCTTGTCCGGCGCGTAGCCATGGGCCTGCCGCTCCCAGGCGGCGACGGCCTCCACGAACGCTTCCGGCGTGGACGTATAGCCCAGGACATCCCGGTCCAGCCGCTTCTGCAGCGCCGCGCGGACAAACGGGTCCGTCCGGAAATCCATGTCGGCGATCCACATCGGAATCTCCCCGTCCGTGGCCCGTCCATACTTGATGCTCCAGGTGCCGGCCCGGTTGATGACCTCATCGAAATCCCAGCCTTCCGCGGCCTCGCGGCGCGGGGCGCAGGCCGTCAGCGCGGTCCCGACCGCGCCGGCCGGCACCAGCGCCGTCGCGCCGGCGGCCGCCACGCCCTTCAGAAATGCCCTTCTTTTCATAGAAACAAAGATACGGGTTTTCAGCGGAAGAAGAAATAATCGTACCTTTGTACAGCCGAACAGAAAAAACGAGAACTATGGATACCTATCGCTTCAGGAAACAGATACACAAGCTGCCCGGAAAGGTCATTCACGCGATTCCGCTGCCGGAACCGGACGTGACGGAAGGGCACGGCGCCCGCGGGCGGATCGGTGAAATCTGCCGCGAAAACGGCTATAAGCAGGTGCTGCTGGTCACGGACCGGACGCTCCACGCACTGGGTTTCGAGCAGCCCGTCGTCGCCTCGCTGGAGGCGGCCGGGGTGGGCTGCACCGTGTTCGACGACATCCACTCCGAGCCTTCCATCGCCACGATCGAGGCGGGCCGCCAGCAGGCGCTGGCGTGCGGCGCCGACTGCATCGTCGCCCTCGGCGGCGGCTCGGTGATGGACACCTGCAAGATGGTGGCGGCCGGCGTGAAGATGCCCCATCTGCCGGTCAAGGCCCTGCTCCTGAAGTTCCTGCCCGTCCGGGGCGGCACGCTGCCGCTCATTATGGTTCCCTCGACGGCCGGCACCGGCGCCGAAGTGACCGTGGGCGCCGTGGTGCTGGACGAGCGCGGCGTGAAGGGCAGCACCGTGCTGATCGGCCTGAAAGTGCCCCACGTCATCCTGGACAGCGAACTTACCGTCAATGCACCCCGCGAGGTGACGGCCGCCTGCGGCATCGACGCCCTCAGCCATTGCATCGAGGGGGCCGTCAGCGACACGGAAGTGGACGAGGAGGACATGAAGCTCTCCCTGGACGGCATCCGGCTGATCCTGCAGCATCTGCCCACCGTGATGGAAAACCCGCAGGACGTCGAAGCGCGCCTCGGGATGTGCCGGGCGGCAATGTACGGCGGCAACGCCATCAACACGCAGCTGGCGGGCTATGTCCACGCCTTCGCCCACAGCATCGGCGCAAAATACCACCTGCCCCACGGAAAGGCGATCTCCCTGATGCTCCTGCCCGTGCTGGAATTCCAGAAGGCGGCCTGCCTGGAAAAATACGCGAAGATCGCGCGGTACTGCGCCCTGGCGGGCGAGGACACGGCCGATGCGGACGCGGCCGAGCGCTTCCTCGCCGCCATCCGGCAGCTGCTGGCGCAGTGCGGCTTGGACGCCATCGCCTCGCCCGTGCGCCTGTGCGACCACGAGGAACTCATTCCGATGATCGCCGCCGATTCCATCAACTACTCCTCCCCCGTCACCCTGGACAACGACCAGATCAAGCAGGTCCTCGACACCGTCACCGCCGTGCAGACGGCGACGGACGGGTACACCGAAGGCAGCATCCGCGAGATTGTCGCGGCCCAGCGGCGGTTCTTCCGCACCGGGGAGACGCTCCCCATCCGCTGGCGCATCAAGCAGCTCAAGCGGCTGAAAGACGCCGTCCTCGCCCACGAGAAGGAATTCGAGGACGCCCTGGCCGAAGACCTCGGCCGCAGCACCGTGGAGGCCTACCTCTGCGACATCGGCCCCATCATCGTCGAGATCAACGAGATGCTCGCCGGCCTGCGCCGCTGGGCGCGCCCGGAGTGCCATTTCAGCGGCCTGATGTGCTTCCCGAGCACGGTCACGAAGGTCTACAAGATGCCGTACGGCGTCTCGCTGGTCATCAGCCCGTTCAACTTCCCCATCCTCCTCACCATCGGCGTGGTGGCGGCCGCGATGGCGGGCGGCAACACCGTGGTCATCAAGTCCAGCAGCAAGTCCGCGGCCTCGACGGCCGCGCTCAAGAAGTTCTTCGCCGAGGTGTTCCCGCCGGAATACGTCACCCTCATCGACGGCGGGCACGATGTGGCCGACCTGTGCCTGGCGCAGCACTTCGACAAGATTTTCTACACCGGCTCCCCGGCCGTGGGCAAGCACGTCCTCGCCGAGGCGGCCAAAAACCTCACACCCGTTGCGCTGGAACTCGGCGGCGAAACGGGCAACTGGTGCGTCGTCCGGAAGGACGCCGACCTGAAGGACGCCGCCCGCAAGATCGCCTTCTTCAAGCTCACCAACGCCGGCCAGATCTGCATCAACATCAACCAGATCGCCGTGGCCGAAGAGGTGGCGGAGCCGTTCCTCGCGGAGCTGAAGCAAGCGTTCGTCTCCCAGATCGGGGAGCGCGCCGAGGAGAATCCCGAGTATCCCAAGCTCATCACCAGCGGCGCCTACGACAAGTGCGCCCGCCTGGCCGACGAGTACCGCGACCGTATCGTCTTCGGCGGTGTCGGCAACAAGGAAACCCGCCGCTACGCCCCTACGATGATCTATCCCGTGGGCATCGACGAGCACATCGTCCAGCACGAACTGTTCTGCCCCCTGCTGCCCATCGTCCCGTTCAAAGACGCGGAAG
>ONDF01000045.1 GCA_900316525.1 uncultured Bacteroidales bacterium | reverse complement strand
TTAGATTTTGAAATTGCCGTCGTATTTCTCCCGGTTGAAGCGGTACAGGGCCGCGCCCTTGCGGGAGAGGGTCTTGTCGATGCGGCCCGTCTTCTCGATGTAGTCCATCTGGGCGATCCGCTTGCGGAAGTTCCGCTTGTCGATGCGCTCGCCGAGGATGGCCTCGTAGAGGGCCTGGAGCTGCGTGAGGGTGAATTCCTCCGGGAGGAGGTTGATGCCCACGGGTTTCACCGTGGCCTGGTAGCGCATGAAGCGGAGGGCGTCCTGCACCATCCGGTCGTGGTCGAAGATGAGGCGGGGGATGGCGGGAAGCTTGATCCAGAAGGCGTTATGGGCCCGGACCAGCTCCCGGTCGTATTTCTTGATGTCCACGAGGGCGTAGTACGCGGTGGAGAGCACGCGCTCGCCGGGGTCGCGCTCCACCTCGCCGTAGGTATGGACCTGGCGCATGTACAGGTCGTCGAGGCCGGTCAGTTCGGCCACGATCCGCCGGGCGGCGTCGTCGATGTCCTCGCCGTCCTCGACGAACCCGCCCGCGAGGGACCATTCGCCCTTCGCCGGCTCGAAATTCCGCTGGAGCAGCAGCAGGCTGAGCTCACCTTCCTCGAATCCGAAGATGATGCAGTCCACGGCCGCGTGGAACTTGGGATGTACGCTGTAATAGGCTTGTTCGGCCATTGGCTTTAGCAAGTGTTCAAACTACACTTACAAAGATAGGGAAATAAAAGTGTACGTGCAACACTTTTTAGAAAAAAGTTTGTATCTTTGGACATGATGAAAAAAATAGCCTTGATTCTCAGCTTGACGCTCCTCGCGCTGCCGGCGGCGGCGAAGGAGGAGCGCGTGGCCGGCCCGGACGGGCGGCTGGTGGTGACCGTGTCGGACAATGGCGGAAAGCCCACGTACAGCGTAGCGTATGACGGGGCGGCGTTCCTGGCGCCGTCGCCGCTCGGCCTGAAGGCCGACATCGGCGACTTTACCGCCGGCCTCGCCCTGACCGGCTTCGACCAGGAAGCGGTGGCCGACGACTACAGCGTCCCGACCATTAAGACCTCGACGGTCCATTACCGCGCGAACAAGGGCGTTTTCACCTTCGCGAAGGACGGAAAGCCCGTCATGGACGTGATCTTCCAGGTGAGCGCGAACGACATCGCTTTCCGCTATCGGATATACGCGCCGAAGCCGGATACGAAGGTTTGCGTCATCACGGAGGAGGCGACGGGGTACGTGTTCCCGGACGGGACGACGTCCTTCCTGAGCCCGATGATGGGGCCCATGTCGGGCTTTGCGCGCACCACGCCCAGCTATGAGACGGACTACCGGGCCGACGAGCCCCTGGGCAAGAACGGCGACGGCCACGGCTACGTGTTCCCGGCGCTGTTCCGCAACGGGAACGACGGCTGGGCGCTCCTCAGCGAGACCGGCGTGAACGGGACGTACTGCGGCGGGCGGCTCATCGGCAACGCCGACGGCTCCTACCGCCTCGCCTTCCCGATGCCGGAGGAAATCGGCGGCAACGGCACGAGCACCGTGGGCCTGGCCATCCCGGGCTGCACGCCCTGGCGCACCATCACCGTCGCCCGCGACCTGAAGCCCATCGTGGAGACCACCGTCGCCTGGGACGTCGTGGAACCGCAGTACGAGGCTTCCCAGGTCTATGAGCCTTCCCGCGGCTCATGGAGCTGGATCCTGAAGATGGACAGCAACACCACCTATCCCGTGCAGCTGCAGTACATCGACTTCAGCGCCGCGATGGGCTGGGAAACCATCCTCGTGGACGCCCTCTGGGACACCCAGATCGGCCGCGAGAACATGGAAAAGCTCGCCGCGTACGCGAAGGAGAAGGGCGTCCGGCTCTTCGTCTGGTACAACTCCAACGGCTATTGGAACGACGCCCCGCAGGGCCCGCGGAACATCATGAACCGCAGCGTCACCCGCCGCGCGGAGATGGCCTGGCTGCAGAAACTCGGCGTCAAGGGCATCAAGGTCGATTTCTTCGGCTCCGACAAGCAGGTGATGCTCCAGCTCTACGAGGACATCCTGGTCGATGCCAACGAATACGGCCTCCAGTGCGTCTTCCACGGCTGCACCCTGCCGCGCGGCTGGGAGCGGATGTATCCCAATTTTGCCTCGGCCGAAGCCGTCGTCGCCAGCGAGAACCTCTATTTCGGCCAGTACCGCTGCGACCGCGAGGCCTTCAGCGCCACCCTGCACCCGTTCATCCGCAACACCGTCGCGGCGATGGACTTCGGCGGCAGCACCCTGAACAAGGTCTACAATCCCTTCAACGATACCGCCCGCCGCGGTTCCATCCGCCGCACCTCCGACGTCTTCGCCCTCGCCACGGCCGTGCTCTTCCAGAGCTACGTCCAGCACTTCGCGATGACGCCCGAGAACCTCACCGACGCCCCCGCCTGGGCCGTCGACTTCATGAAGGAGGTGCCGACGAAGTGGGACGAGGTCAAGTTTATCGACGGTTACCCCGGCCAGTACGTCGTCCTCGCGCGTCGCGCTGGCGCTAAATGGTATTATGTGGGCATCAACGCATCGGCGGAATCCCGTACCGTGGAGGTCGACCTCCCTGCCGGCGATTATACGCTGTATTCCGATACGGTCGAACCCGCCACGGCGAAGGCCGCCCGCAAGCTCCACGGCAAGAAGGCGCCCCTGACGCTGGAACCGCGCCAGACCACCGCTGCTACCTTCCTCGGCGCCCGCGAATCCCGCACCCACAAAGGCGGTCCCGTGAAAGTCACCATCCCCTGCAACGGCGGCTTCGTGATCGTCCAATAAACACAGAAGGTGGTCCAAGTCTGGGCCACCTTCTTTTATGATGTCAATCTGGAACTAGTCGTCCAGACCTTCGATGGTCTGGATGGTGCCATCCTCGTTGTAGGTGAGTTCGCACACCTTCAGGCTGCGGAGGCGGTTGATGCCCTTGGAGGGACCGCTGTCGTGGTGGAAGAGGTACCATTTGCCCTTGAATTCCACGATGCAGTGGTGCGTGGTCCAGCCGAAGACCGGGGTGAGGATCACGCCCTTGTAGGTGAACGGGCCGTAAGGATTGTCGCCGATGGCGTAGCAGAGCTTGTGCGTGTCGCCGGTGGAGTAGCTGAAGTAGTACTTGCCGTTGTACTTGTGCATCCAGCTGGCCTCGAAGAAGCGGCGCTCGTTGTCCTCGACCTTGATCGGGGTGCCGTCCTCGTCCAGGAGAACGACCGGCTTCGGCTCCTCGCCGAACTGGAGCATGTCCTTGGAGAGCTTCACCACGCGGGCCGGGATGGCGGGCTGGCCGTCGGCCGGGTAGGAGGTGCCGCAGTCCTTGGCGAGGTTGTCCTCGTAGCGCTGGAGCTGGCCGCCCCAGATGCCGCCGAAGTACATGTAGTACTCGTCGTCATCGTCGTGCAGGATGGCGTAGTCGATGGAATAGCTGCCGCGGATGGGGTCCGGCATGGCCTTGAACGGGCCGGTGGGGGAGTCGCTGACGGCGACGCCCGCCCGGAAGATGTCGGTCTTGTCCTTGGCCGGGAAGTACATGTAGTACTTGCCGTCGCGGCCCTTCACCACCTCGTTGTCCCAGAGCTGGCGGCGCGCCCACGGGACATCCTTGATGTCCAGCGCGACGCCGTGGTCCACGACGGGGGAGGTCATCGGGTCGTCGCCCTCGATGGTGAGGACGTGGTAGTCCTTCATGTCGTATTCGCTGCCGAAGTCGTCGTCCGGCGCGGCGGACTCCCAGTCGTGGGAAGGATAGATATGGATCTTGCCGTCGAACACGTGCACGGACGGGTCCGCCATGTAGTCGGCGGGGAGCAGGTAGCGTTTCTGAACTTTCTTGGCCATGGTTGTCAATGAATTATGCGTTGAGGTGTCTTGCTTCGATTTCGCGGTTGATTTCGTCCATCTTCTCGTCGGAGAGGTCGTACTTGGAGATGATCCAGATGGCGAGGAGCAGGAGGATGGCGGGGATCACGCACACGAGCCAGAGGATGCCCTGGAGGGCGAGCGGGGTCTGCGTGGTGGCGTCGGCGTTGAAGCCCACCCAGGCGAGGACGAGGCCCGGGACGACGCCGCCGAGGGCCATGCCGGCCTTGAAGAAGATGCCGGTGAGGGCGTTCACGATGCCGGCGATGCGCTTGCCGGTGGTGTATTCGCCGTAGGCGATGACCTCCGGGACCAGGGCCCACATGTAGCCCGTCGCGGTGATGATGCCGGTGGACTTGACGAACTGGGCGATGCACAGGAGGACGAAGTTGGACTTCGTGGCCGGGATGGACACGAAGGTGTACATCAGGATCATGCCGATGATGGCGACGCCGAGGAACAGGTAGAACATCCCCTTCTTGCCGATCTTGCGCTTGATGGCGGGCACGAGCGGCATGAAGATGAAGGCCGGGATGGTGCCGAGCCACATGAACAGGGTGGTCAGGAGCGGGGTGGCGCCCACGTTGAAGGTCATGAAGTAGGCGTCGGCGGCATTGCTCACGCTCATCATCGCGAAGGCGGTGATGAAGAAGAAGGCGACGACGCGGAGAGGCTTGTTGCGGCCGAACTCCATCCAGAGGTCGCTCACTTTCACATTGGCGGACTCTTTCTCGTCCATCACGACGCGCTCCTTGCACTGGAAGAAGCAGAAGATCAGGAGGGCGAGGCCGGCGAGGGCGAAGATGGTCATCGTGATGAACCAGGCGTGGGCGGCGTCGGGCGTGTTGTAGACGGCGGTCATCTTGCCGGTCTCGGGGTTCAGCACCTTCGGGGCGAAGAGGGCGATGATCAGCGGGAGGGACTTCACGCACAGGGCGCCGAGGTTCGCCATGAACATGCGGGTGCTGGTGAGGATGGTGATTTCGTTCGTGTCACGGGTGAGGGAGGCGTTCAGGGCGCCGTACGGGACGTTCACGAGGGTGTAGCACATGGACATGCCCACATAGGTGATGTAGGCGTACACCAGCGAGCCGCTGAATCCGTTGTAGAAGCACAGGATGGCGAGGCCCACGAGCGGAATGCCGCCGAGGATGAGCCAGGAGCGGTATTTGCCCCACTTCGGGTTGCCCTTGTCCACGATGGTGCCCACGATCGGGTCCCACAGGACGTCCACGAGGCGGACGATGAGGAACATCAGGGCGGCCGCGCCCGGATCCAGTCCGAACACGTTCGTGTAGAAGAACAGCAGCCAGATGGAGATGGTCTGGTAGATGAGGTTCTGCGCCATGTCACCGGCGCCGAAGCCGATGCGCTGGGCCCAGCTCAGCTTGTAGAAACCTTTGGATTCGTTGTTTGCCATATCGTTTAAGGTGTTATTTCGGGTTATTGTAGTTTTTACCGAATACAAATATACGATTTCCCTTCAGAAAACAAGGCGATAAATAGGTCAGAAAATTATAAATCCGCGCTTTTTTTCTAATTTTGCAGGGTTGGAAACGAATGATGAGAATGAAAAGGATATGGACCTTTGTCCTGCTGGCCGTCCTGACGGCGGCCGCCGCTTCCTCCTGCGGCAAGGACGAACCGACCCCCGTCACCCCGGAGAAACCCGATGAGAAACCCGTGACCCCGGACCCGCCCCAGCCCAAGGTCGTGGACTTTGACAAGTATGCCCTGAAGGAGGTCGCCGCGAAGGCCGGCCTCAAGCTGGGCGTCTCGTTCACGTATTGGGAGTATCGGAACAATACCCAGGTCGCGAACATCCTCAAGCGCGATTTCGCCGCCGTCACCTTCGGCAATGAGATGAAGCACGACGCCATCGTCCAGCAGGGCGGCGCCTACAACTTCACGAACGCCGACCAGATGGCCGGCTGGGCGAACGATTGCGGGACCGAGCTGTTCGGGCACACGCTGGGCTGGCATAGCCAGCAGCAGCGCACATACCTGAACAACTTGATTTCAAAGGCTTCCAGGAACAACAACGCGTCGCTACTGAAGCAGAACTGGAACTTCGAGGCCGGCACCCTGGACGGTTTCCAGGCCGACGGGTTCGAGATTTTCCAGAGTCTGTACGATGTCTTCGCGGGCGACTACGCCGCGAAGGCCGGCGCGGACGGCGCCACCCTGACGGTCAATGCCTCCCTCGAGGCGGAAAAGCCGTACACCTTTTCTTTCTGGGCCAAGACCCTCGCGAAGGAGGGATCCCTCCAAGTCGCCGCCGGCGACGGCCAGTCGCTGCAGACGCGCGTCACCAATCAATGGCACAAGTACAGCGTTCCCTTCACGCTGGAATCCCTGGGCGATTTCGCCTTCCGGATCACCGCGTCGAAGGACGTGGTCGTCGACAATGTCCGCATCCTCGGGGAAGGCGGTGGCGGCCAGGAGCCGACCGCCGAAGTGATCGATTTCGAGGGCCTTACCGCAGGTCCGCTGAATTCGCCGGACATTTCCGCGATCAACGGCCCTGATTATGTGCGCGTGACGGACGAGACGGCCCACGGCGGCTCGCTGTCGCTGAAAATGGACAATTCCTCGGGGTATGCGCAGGACCCCTGGAGCATCCAGGTGTTGACCAAGTCCTTCGCCGTCACGCCCGGAACGACCTACCGGCTCTCCTGGTATGCCAAGGCGAGCAAGGCCGCCAACTTCCAGATCGACGTCCGCGGTGACGGAGACGTCAAGTACCGGAGTTCTACGTATAACGATTTCCCGAAGATGGGCACCGACTGGACGTACCAGAGCGTGGAATTCACCGTGGCGTCGGGCACCGAGCTTTCCTTCGCCTTCTACGGCGGCGTGGAGGCAGTGACCTATTATCTCGACGACATCCGGCTCGAACCGGCCTCGTCGGCGGCTTCCGCGCCGCGCCGCGGCGTGCCGCCCGCCTTCAATACGCTGTTCAGCCTGGACGGCGAACTCGTGAACGACGTCATCGGCTATGTGTACCGTGACTGGGTGTACACGATGGTGGAGCACTTCGACGCGTACGGCTGGGACGTCGTGAACGAGACGTTCAGCGACTGGCCCGCCGGCGCGTTCCGCACGCCCCAGAACACCTCCGGCGAAGTCTTCGTCTGGGGCCAGTATTTCAAGAGCACCAAGGACTGGGTGGACAAGGCGTTCGCCTATGCCACGGACGCCCTGGCCCGCAAGGGCAAGACCGCCATCCTGTACCTGAACGACTACAACCTGGAGACGAGTTCCGAGAAGCGGAAAGCCTACTGCGACTACGTGAAGGGCAATCCGCAGGTGACCGGCGTCGGCACGCAGATGCATCTGGACATGGCCACGCCCGACCTCAAGAACAAGGTCGTCGCCAGCCTGACGGACCTCAAGAACACCGGCCGGATGGTCCGCATCTCCGAGCTGGACATCAAGTGCACCAGTCTGACCGACCAGGCCGACCTGTACAAGTTCATCTTCCAGAAGTACCTGGAAATCGTCCCGGCGGCCCAGCGCGGCGGCATCACCATCTGGGGCATCAACGACAAGGACTCCTGGGTGAAGCAGGAGCAGGACGGCAGGCAGAATATGCCGCTCCTGTACCAGGGCGTCAATTACGCCCGCAAGCCCGCCTGGGAAACCCTCTACCTGTACCTCTGCGAGGTTGCGGGGTTGGATCCGTACAAAGAATAGGGCCCTTTCGAGCCCTATTCTTGTTCCGTTATTTATTGGCGGGAGACTCGTTTCCGAAGAGGAAGCGGGGCGTGTAGCCGCCGTAGTCGAGGACGATTTTCTCGAAGACGATGCCCGGGTCCAGGGGACGCAGGACGAGGTCCTGCCAGCCGGGGGCGGCGGGGAGGTCGGAGACCGTCTCCACGACGCGTCGGGCGACGGTGGGGTAGTAGACCGAATGGATGTTCTTCGGATCCTCGTTCAGGCGCTCGTTGAAGAGGTGCGTCCGCTTCTGTCCCGCGAGGTCCACTTCGTAGCGGTGGCCGGTGTTGTTGAAGGCCAGGGTCGATTTCGTGACGACATGGACCTTGACGCCCGTCACGCCTTCGGGGATGCATACGCGGTAGGTGAGGGAAGCGCCCTCCGTGGGCACCGTGTAGGGCATCAAGGCGACGCCGCTCAGGGTGCGGCCCATGTCCGGAATCACGGTCCAGGCCGCGCCGGAGGCCGCTGAGGCCTGGTTCCAGTGTTCCGCCTCGATGGCCGTGAAGCCGCGCGGATCGGCCTCGAAGGCGTAGCCGCCCGGGGCGGTGTCCTCGACGCGCTCCACCCGCGGCAGGCGGTCCGCCGGGAAGTTGTCGCTCCAGCTGCGGTAGCCGATATGCTTCTGCGTCATCATCCCGTCCCATTTGCCGCCGGCGATGTCCTTGTTGTATTCCTTCATCAGGGCGGCGTCGCGGGCGAAGGCGCGCTCGACCTCGTCGGCCCAGGCGTTCGCGGCCGGGTCCTTGCGGCCGGCCAGGGCCAGGTTCATCGCCTGCGCGTAATACATCTCATAGATATTGGCGAGGGCCTGGACGGGGAAGAGGATGAGTTCCCGGTAGGCGTCCTTGCATTCCGGCTTCAGCGTGAGGAACTGCCGCAGGGCCTCCGCCTCCAGGCGGACGAAATCGTCCCGCACCTGGCGGAATTCGCCCGAAGGCAGGTCGTAGGTCCGCGCATCCATCATCTCCGCCGTCGTCCGGCCGCTGTACTTGCAGTACAGGTTGAGGATGCGCGCGGCCTCGTCGGCCTGGTCGTCGCCGAATGCCGCCGCGCAGAACGTGCGCGTGTGATCCGCGAGGTTGTCCACCGTGATCGATTCGGGATTCCGCGCCATCGCGAGGAACAGGTCGATGGGATATTCCATCGGCTTGAGGTCGCCGACGTTCAGGACCCAGATCTTGTCCACACCGTAGGCCCAGGTGAGCTGGAGCTGCTCCCACATGTTCTGGATGGGCGTGACATTCAGCCACTTGGAGTTCCGCGGGGCGCCCACGTAGTCCACGTGGTAGTACAGGCCCCAGCCGCCCTTCCGCGCCCGTTCGGCCGCGGTGGGAAGCTTGCGGACGTCGCCCCAGTTGTCGTCGCTCAGGAGGATGGTCACGTCGTCCGGGACGCGGAGCCCGAGGTCATAGTACTGCTGGACCTCCTTGTACAGGGCCCATACCTGCGGCCGCTGCTCGGCGGGCTTTCCGGTCACCTTGCGGATGATCTTCCGCTGGTCCTTGATGATGGTCTCCAGGAGCTTGATGTAGTTCGCTTCCTCGCCTTCCTTGCCCAGGGCGGCGTCGCCGTCCCCGCGCATGCCGATGGTGATGAGGTCTTCCGTATCTTTCGCACGCTCAATCCCTTCCGTGAAGAACTGCGTGAGGACCTTCTTGTTGGTCGTGTAGTCCCAGGGACCGCTGGAACGCCGCCGGCGGGCCCATTCCTGGTGGTTCCGCGCCATCGGCTCGTGGTGGGACGTGCCCATGACGATCCCCATCTCGTCGGCCGTTCGGCTGTTTTCCGGATCGTCGGCGTAGAAGGCCCAGCCCCACATCGCCGGCCACATGAAATTGGCCCTGAGGCGCAGTAGGAGCTCGAAAACGCGCGCGTAGAAGCGGTGGTCGCCGAAGTCTGTCCCGTAGGTGTTCTTCACCCAGGAGGTCAGGCACGGGGCTTCGTCGTTGAGGAAGATGCCGCGGTAGCGGACGCCGGGCTGGGGGACCGTGTAGGTCCCGGCAGTCAGGGAGATGTCCGTGCTATGGGGGACTGGTACGTCGGCCCAGTCATACCAGGGAGAGACGCCCATCTGCTCCGAGATCTCGTAGATGCCGTAAATGGTTCCGCGCATGTCCGCGCCCGCGATGATGACCGCGTCGCCGGTCACCTGCAGGATGTACGTCTCGTACTGCCCGTTCAAAGGGGTCGTGTCGATGCGCCCTTCCGCCGCGAGGCGCTTGATGAGCGGACTGTCCTTCGTGCCGGCGTAGAGGACGCGGGCGCCCTGCGCCGGCGCCTTGACGCCGCACACGCGGGCGAAGTCCTCGCGCAGCGTCTCCGCTGCGATGAGGACGCCCCGCTTGTCGGCAGGGTCCGTGACGACGGCGGCGGGGACGCCGTTTTCCACGAGGGAGAACCGGCCGGGGGCCGGGCGGCGTTCGGCGAGGCCCGGATGGTCGAGGGCGGCGGCCGGCAGGCTGAGCAGCAGGCAGGCCGCGAGGAGGAACGAATACGGCTTGTTCATGGGCGGAAGCTTCGTTATTTCGAGTGCAAATGTAACAAAAACGAAAGCGGCGCCCCAACGATTTGGTTACAATCGTTGTTGAAAATGTTACCTGTTTTTGAGCCGGAACGCGAAAACACGCTCCTATTCAAACATTTGTTTCAAGGACGCATCGTCCGGGTTTTCCTGGATGCGCGTCACGAATTCGCGCGGCGACATCCCGAAATACTCCCGGAAAGCGTTGGAAAAATAGGAGTGCGAGGAGAAGCCCACCCGGTACGCGACCTCGGATACATTGACCCTGTTGTTCGCGAGCAGGTAGGCGGCCTGCTTCATCCGGAACGTCTTGATCAGCACGCCGGGGGAGTCCTTGCCGAAGGCCTTGAGCTTGCGGTTCAGGTGCACGCGGCTGATGCCCACGTCCTCGCACAGGGATGCCACGCCGTAGTCG
>ONDF01000061.1 GCA_900316525.1 uncultured Bacteroidales bacterium | reverse complement strand
GAAGGCCTGCTGGTCGCCGGTTTCGAGGTTCTTCAGATTCACCGTGGCGGCCTCGATTTCGGAGGTGCCGTTGATGGAGATGAAGGGGATGGCCTTCTTGGCGGCGTAGTCGAACTGCTTCTTGAGCTTGCCCGGTTCGGGGTAGACTTCGACGGAGACGCCGGCTTCGCGGAGGGCCTTCGCCAGCGGCAGGACATACCGCAGTTCCTCGGCGCCCATCACCGCGAACAGGAGCCGCGTCGAGCTGCCCAGATCGGCGGGGAACTTCTCCAGGCCCTTGAGGACGTCGTAGATGCGGTCCGCGCCAAAGGAGATGCCCACGCCGGAGACGTTCGGGAGGCCGAAGATGCCAGTGAGGTTGTCGTAGCGGCCGCCGCCGCAGATGCTGCCGATGGGGAAGTCCAGCGCCTTCACCTCGAAGATCGCGCCGGTGTAGTAGTTGAGGCCGCGGGCGAGGGAAAGGTCGATCTCCACGGGCTGTGACACGCCGGCCGTGCCGATGAAGCCGAACAGCTCCTCCAGCTCGTCCAGGCCCTTGAGGCCGGTGGCGGAAACCAGGCCGGAGGCGGAGCCGCCGTTGAACAGGCCGCGCATGGTGGCCAGTTTTTCGGAAGTGGTGCCGGAGAGCAGGAGGACGGGCCGCAGGACGGCGACGGCGTCGGCCGTCAGGCCCTTCTCCAGCATCTCGGCCTCGACGCTCTCGAGCCCGATCTTGTCCAGCTTGTCGATGGCGACGGTGATGTCCACCACCCGCTCCGGGAAGCCGCAGATCTCCGCGAGGCCGGTGAGAACCTTGCGGTTGTTGATCTTGATGCCCACGCGGATGCCCAGGAGGGTGAACACGCGGTCCACCATCTCCACCAGCTCGAGCTCATTGACCTGCGAGGTGGAGCCGATCACGTCCACGTCGCACTGGTAGAACTCGCGGTAGCGGCCCTTCTGCGGCCGGTCCGCCCGCCAGACGGGCTGAATCTGGTACCGCTTGAACGGGAAGGAAATCTCGTTCTGGTGCTGGACCACGTAGCGGGCGAACGGGACCGTCAGGTCGTACCGCAGGCCCTTCTCGGGCGGCAGCTCGGCCTTCTCGCCGCTGTTCTGGATGCGGAACAGGAGCTTGTCGCCCTCGTCGCCGTACTTGCCCAGGAGTGTGGAGAGGTTCTCCATCGCGGGCGTTTCGATCTGCTGGTAGCCATAGGTCCGGAACACGCTCCGGATGGTGTCGAATATGTAATTGCGCTCGGCCATCTCGCGCTGGCCGAAGTCACGGGTTCCCTTGGGGATGGACGGTTTCTGTGCCATGGTCTTTTCGGATAGGAATGCAAAGATACGCTATTTCGCGGAAATTTGTCTATATTTGTTATTCATAAAGAATTCAATGAGATGAAAGATTTTGTCAAAATGATGCTGGCCGTGATCTGCGCGTTCATCGTGATGCAGCTCGTCGGCTTTTTCCTGCTGTTCGCGATGGTCGGCGCGATGAGTCTCGGCAGCAGCAAGACGGTCCTCCCGCGCGAAGGCGTGCTGGACATCGACATGGAGCAGTTCACTTTGGGCGAACAGACGATGGACGAGTCCTTCAGCCCGAGCGTCTCGCTGCTCGGACTGTCCGCCGGCGGCCCGACCGTGGGCCTCTGGGACGCCGTGCAGGCCATCGAGGCCGCCGCGGCGGACCCCGGCATCAAGTATATCCTCCTCCGCGCGGACGCCGCTTCCGGCGGCACCTCCTCCATCGAGGAGCTGCGCGCCGCCCTCGCCGAGTTCCGCAAGAGCGGCAAGGCCGTGGTGGCCTATACGGAGAACCCCTCCTGCGGCTCGTATTACCTCGCCTCGGTGGCGGACAAGATCTATATGACCTCCTACCACGGCGGCTCCGCGCAGATGACGGGCGTCGCCAGCCAGATGATCTTCCTGAAGGACCTGCTGGACAAGGTGGGCGTGAACTACCAGCTCATCCGCCACGGCAAGTACAAGTCCGCCGGCGAGATGTACATCAAGAACGCTCCCTCCGCCGAGAACCGCGAGCAGTACCAGGTGATGGTCAATTCCCTGTGGGAGACCATCTCCTGCCGGACCGCCGAATCCCGCGGCATCCCGGTGGACATGTACAACGACCTCATCGACAACCTCAAGCTCAACTTCCCGGAGGACTTCCTGGAGAACGGCCTCGTGGACGAACTCCTGGACCATGAGGGCCTGGTCGCGAAGCTCTGCGCCCTCGCCCAGGTGGAGAAGGTGGAGGACCTGCACCTCATTCCCTTGATGGACTATGTCGATGTGAAGGTGAACCGCCTCCGCGGCAAGGAGAACGTCGCCATCCTGTTCGCCGACGGCGAGATCGTGGACGGCCGGGACTACCAGGAGATCGCCTCCGACCGTTTCGTCGCCGAGATCGACAAGATCCGCAAGGACAAGACTGTCAAGGCCGTCGTCCTCCGCGTCAACTCCCCGGGCGGCAGCGTCGTCGCCTCCGAGAAGATCCGCACCGCGCTGAAGGTCCTGATGGCCGAGAAGCCGGTCGTCGCTTCCTACGGCAACTACGCGGCCTCGGGCGGCTACTGGATCTCTGCCGGCGTCCAGAAGATCTTCTCCGACGCGACCTGCCTCACCGGCTCCATCGGCGTGTTCTCGCTGATTCCGGAGTTCTCCAAGACCGTCGGCAAGGTGGGCGTGAACTTCGTCACCGTGGGCTCCAACAAGCACAGCGACATGTACTCCCTGATGCGTCCCTTCGACGCGGAGGAGACCGCCAGCCTGCAGTTGTATGTCGATGACGTCTACGAGCGTTTCG
Organism: uncultured Bacteroidales bacterium; assembly: GCA_900316525.1. GTDB lineage: Bacteria > Bacteroidota > Bacteroidia > Bacteroidales > UBA932 > Cryptobacteroides. The sequence goes on along the minus strand of ONDF01000061.1, from coordinate 2,387 downwards.
TGGGCCTGGTGGCCGAAGGCCGCTCCCTGGAGACGCAGAAAGTGGACGACATGGCCCAGGGCCGCGTGTGGGTGGGAACCGACGCGCTCGGCCTCGGCCTGGTCGATGAGATCGGCGGCCTGCGCCAGGCGGTGGATTACGCCGCCTCGCTGGCCGGCTACCTGTCCAAGGGCGACTACCACGTGGTCACCTATCCGGCCCAGCTTACCCAGACGGAGATGCTCCTGGACATGATTTCCGGCGGCCGCCAGGAGCCTTCCATCCTCGCCGACACGCCGTTCGAGGAGCTGGGCAAGACCCTTGGCCGCCTCCGCGAGAACGAGCCCACGCAGGTGTATGCCCGTCTTCCGTACGACATCGAAATCCGTTAGCGAATGGACGAAAAGAAACTGACGCCCATGCGGTTCCGCCCCGAGAAGGTGGAACGCAAGTGGGGAATCGCCGAATACCGGATCGCCGACCTCGGGTACATCGACTCGGTGGCCCTGGACGGCTGGCTGTCCGGCAACTCGATCAGCGACATCATGCAGACCTACCTGGAGCGTTTTACCGGGGAGGTCCCCTTCGAATACTACGGGACGCAGTTCCCGGTGATGGTCAAGTGGCTGGACATCAAGGGCCGCACCTCGCTCCACGTGAATCCGGACGACGAGGCGGCCGAGCAGCGCTATGACGCCTTCGGCAAGACGGCCCTGTGGTACGTGGCCGAGGCCGGGGCCGATGCGAAGCTCTTCCTGGGCTTCAAGCGGGAAGTGACCGCCGAGGAGTTCTGGCGCAAGTGCCAGGACGGCACGGTGGAGGAACTCCTGAACGTCGTGAAGCCCAAGGTCGGGGAGCACTACCTCGTCACCCCGGGCATGGTCCACGCCGCGCAGGACGTCCGGCTCCTGGAAGTCGCCGAGTCCTCCGAACTCTGGTTCCGGCTCCACGCCTGGGACGATCCGGAGGCCGAACTCCACCTGGAGGAGGCCTTCGACCTGATCGATTTCAAGCCTTACCGCGTCGCCCCGGCGAAGGGCGATCCCGAGGCCGTGACGGAGAAGATCGCCGTCACCCCGCAGTTCTCCGTGTCGGAGATCCGCCTGATGAACCCCGTGCGCATCGGCGCCGAGAACAACGGGAGTTTCCTGCTGTACGCCTGCGTGAAAGGCGCCGGCTCGCTGGCGGTGGAAGGGATGGACCCGCTCTATTTCCATGCCGGGGACGCCATCGTGGTTCCGGCTGAAATCCAGCAGCTTACACTTACGCCGGAGGCCCGTGGCACCCTCCTCCTGGAGGTCACGCTCGAGCCCCGGAAAGACAAGGACGAATACATCGATCCGAACGCCGAGCCCTACCTGAAAGGGGAGGAGTACGACGGTCTCGAGGGCGACGAACTCCCTGATCCTGAATTGTACTGACATGGCTGACGCGCGCATTGACAAGTTCCTCTGGGCGATCCGGGCCTTCAAGACCCGGACGGACGCCACCGACGCCTGCAAGGGCGGCAAGGTGAAGATCGCCGGGGTCAACGCCAAGCCCTCCAAGGAGGTGAAGCCTGGCGACGTCCTGACGGTCAAGAAAGGGTCCGTCACCTACACCTACAAGGTGCTGCAGCCCCTGGAGCGCCGCGTGGGGGCGAAACTCGTCCCCGAGTACGCGCTGAACCTGACCCCGGCGGCCGAGCTGGAAAAGCTCCGCGCCCCGGTGGAAACCTTCTTCATCACCCGCGACCGCGGGGCGGGCCGTCCCACCAAGAAGGACCGCCGCGAGATCGAGGATGCCTGGGATGCCATCGACTTCAATGACATTCCCGACGATGTGGCCGCCCGTTTCGGCCTCTCCGACGAAGACTTGGAAACCCTGTAAAGTATATGAAACGAATCGGACTCGCCTTGCTGGGCCTGCTCGTCCTGGGATGGACGGCGGGCGCACAGACCTCCCGTGAGGAACTCCTCTCCCATATGGAGCTCACGGCCGGCAACTATGCCAACTATCCCGTCCCTACGGGCCACCTGACCCCGGCAATAACACAATAAAAGGATACGACTATGGACGACAAAATGACCCGCCGCGAGGCCCTGAGAGGGATGTTCCTCGCCGGCATGGGACTCGCTTTCTGCGGTCCGATGCTCTGTGAGTCCGCCCGGGCGGCCACCCGTCCCGGCGCGCCCGCCGGCCTGCCCGGCCCCTGGAAAGAGGCGCCGGCCGGCACCAAGATCGACACGAGGACCTGGAGCAAGATGGGGGAGACCCTGGGCATGCTCGGCCTCGGCTGCATGCGCCTGCCCACGCTGGGCGGCGGTGGCGGCGGCTTCGGCCGCAACGCGCCCCTGGACCAGGAGGCCGTCAACGCGATGGTGGACTACGCCATCGCCCACGGCGTGAACTATTTCGACACGGCGCCG